>NZ_KB911556.1:0-178011 GCF_000383555.1 Rhodococcus sp. 114MFTsu3.1
GCTCCACTCCCGGGGCTTCGCGCAGCTGACCTTGGGTCATTTCGCAGGCTCCACTCCCGGGGCTTCGCGCAGCTGACCTCGGGTCTCCGCAGGCTCCACTCCCGTCAGATCCAGACGCCCTTGCCGACGGAGACGACGCCGCCTGCGGAGACGTTGAAGCGTTCGTTGTCGCGTTCCATGTCGACGCCGATGATTTCGCCGGGCCCGACGACGACGTTCTTGTCCAGGATCGCCCGGCGAACCACTGCGCCCTTGCCGATGCGTACACCTGGCATGAGGACGCTGCCTTCGACGGTGGCACCGTCGTCGATCATCACGTTGGAACTGAGCACCGAATTGCGGACGGTCGCGGCGGAGAGAATGCATCCGGCGCCGACGACGGATTCCTGCGCGAGCCCGCCCTGCACGAACTTGGCGGGTGGGAGGTTCTCGGCGGCGCCGCGGATGGGCCAGCGGCGGTTGTAGAGGTTGAAGATCGGGTGCACGGACACCAGGTCCATGTGTGCGTCGTAGAAGGCGTCGATGGTTCCGACGTCGCGCCAGTATCCGCGGTCGCGTTCGGTGGCGCCGGGTACGACGTTGTCGTTGAAGTCGTAGACCGAGGCGACACCGGCTTCGACGAGTGCGGGAATGATGTCGCCGCCCATGTCGTGGTCGGAGTCGGAGTTCTCCGAGTCCGCTTTGATGGCGTCGATCAGCACTTTCGTCGTGAAGACGTAGTTGCCCATCGATGCGTAGGTGACGTTGGGGTCGTCGGGTGTGCCCGGAGGCTGAGCGGGCTTTTCCAGGAACTGGGTTATCTTGCCGTTCTCGTCGCTGTCGATGCATCCGAACGCGAAGGCCTCGCTGCGCGGCACCCTGATCCCGGCGACGGTGACGCCTGCACCGGAGTCGATGTGCTGCTGGACCATCTGCTCGGGGTCCATGCGGTAGACGTGGTCGGCACCGAAAACGACTATGTACTCGGGGTCTTCGTCGTAGACGAGGTTGAGCGACTGGAAGATGGCGTCGGCGCTGCCGGTGTACCAGCGTGGGCCGAGGCGTTGCTGCGCCGGCACCGGGGTGATGTACTCGCCGGCGAATCCGGACAGCCTCCAGGTCTGGGAGATGTGGCGGTCCAGTGAATGGGACTTGTACTGGGTCAGCACGCACAGCCGGAGGTATCCGGCGTTGACGAGATTGCTCAGAACGAAGTCGATCAGTCGGTAGGCGCCGCCGAACGGTACGGCTGGCTTTGCTCTGTCCGCGGTCATGGGGTAGAGCCGCTTACCCTCACCGCCGGCAAGCACGATCCCTAGAACATGCGGTTGTGTCCTCACAGAGCCAACCTATCCGCACTGGGTGAAGCTTGCTAGCAGTACACGCGTTTCACCGCGGGAATGTAGGTTTACAGATGTGCGCGTGGCGATGATGACTAGGGAATACCCGCCGGAGGTCTACGGAGGCGCCGGGGTGCATGTCACCGAACTCGCGGCGCAGCTGAAAGCGCTGTGCGAGGTCGACATCCACTGCATGGGTGCGCCGCGGGACACCGCGCACGTCCATGATCCCGATCCGGCACTGAAAGGCGCCAATGCGGCGCTGACGACCCTGTCGGCGGAGCTGCGAATGGCGAACGCCGCGGCGGACGCGGACGTGGTGCACTCGCACACCTGGTACACCGGTCTCGCCGGCCACCTGGCCGCGGAGTTGTACGACGTTCCGCACATCCTCACCGCGCATTCGCTCGAGCCTCGCCGTCCGTGGAAGGCCGAGCAGCTGGGCGGCGGCTACCGCATCTCGTCGTGGTCCGAGCGCAATGCCGTCGAGTACGCCGACGCGGTCATCGCCGTCAGCGAGGGCATGGCCAAGGACGTCCTCGATGCCTACCCGCGCCTGGACCCGCAGCGTGTTCATGTGGTGCGCAACGGAATAGACACCGAGAACTGGCACGCCGGACCCGCCGCGGATCCGTCGGATTCCGCGTTGGACGCCATCGGTGTCGACCTGGATCGGCCGATCGTCGCGTTCGTCGGGCGGATCACGCGCCAGAAGGGCGTCGGGCATCTGATCGCGGCCGCGCACCATTTCGATCCGTCGATTCAGCTGGTGCTCTGCGCGGGCGCTCCCGATACTCCGGAGATCGCCGCGGAGACCGAACGTGCGGTTGCCGAGCTGTCCGCTGCGCGCGACGGCGTCCACTGGGTGCGCGAAATGCTTCCCACCGAAAAGATCCGCGAAATACTTTCTGCGTCACAGGTTTTCGTCTGCCCGTCGGTGTACGAGCCACTGGGCATCGTCAACCTCGAGGCCATGGCAGCGGAAACCGCGGTGGTCGCGTCCGACGTCGGCGGCATCCCGGAGGTCGTCGACGACGGTGTCACCGGTCGCCTCGTGCACTACAACGCATACGAACCGCAGGCGTTCGAGCAGGCTCTGGCCCGGACGGTCAACGAGGTCGCGCTGGATCCGACGCTCGCGGCTTCGATGGGCAAGGCCGGTCGTGCCCGTGCCGTCGCAGAATTCTCGTGGGCGGCCATCGCTCAGCAGACGCTGGACGTCTACTCCGCGGCGCTCGCCCGTCGCTCGTAGGTTCCGACGACGACCGACGCGGTCACGGCCACCGGCTCGGACAAGGATTCGATTGCGGCACGCCTGTCCGCTTCGGTGGTGTGCCGAACGGACGGACCCATCCCGACGAGGCTGCCCACCTCGGCGTGGGTGAGCTCCATGCGGTATTCGACGGCTGTCCGGTCCACCTGGTCGAACCCTCCGGACAGGGAATCACCGAGCCGCCTGGCCTTGTCCTCGTCCACGCCGATGAGGCCGAGTTCGCCGATCAGTTCCTGTTGATGCCGGACGGTGGGGGTGACGACGACGAGCCTGCCTCCCGGTGCGAGGACCCGCCTGGATTCTGCGGCGTTGCGCGGCGAGAAGACACAGGTGATCGCGTCGAGCGAGCCGGAACGGACGGGTAGACCGTTCCAGACGTCGGCGACCACGGACCCGATCGCGGGATGAGCCTGCGCCGCACGACGAGCCGCGGCCTTGGACACGTCGATGCCGATTCCGCGTCCACCGGTGCGATCGAGGACGGCCGCCAGATAATGACCGCTGCCGACGCCGATCTCGAGCACGGTGCGAGACGCACCGACCGCGTCGACGAGGGCCGCCGTCACCCGGTCGAAGTGGCCGGCGCTCAGGAACGCGGTGCGGGCCGCGATCATGTCCGGTGAGTCGCCGGTGATCTTGCCTGCGCTGCCCGGTTGGAGACTGACGTATCCCTGACGTGCGACGTCGAACGAATGCCCTCGATCGCACAGAAGAGTGCGGTCCTCCACGTCGAGGTCGGAGCCGCAGTGCGGGCAGACGAGCAGGTCGATCACGTCGGCGAGCACGACACACCCCGCCTACCGCGCACCCCGACCACCACTAAGCCCCACCTGCCGGAATCGGCAAGCGGGGCTGGGCACAGAAACGAAAAACAGTTAACCGGTGACGCCTTTCAGCTCTTCACCGAGGGCGGCTGCCTCGTCAGGGGTGAGCTCGACGACCAGGCGTCCTCCGCCTTCGAGCGGCACCCTCATCACGATCCCTCGTCCCTCTTTGGTTGCTTCGAGGGGACCGTCCCCGGTCCGGGGCTTCATCGCCGCCATCCTCTGCTCCCTCCAGATCTGCGCCACCCAGCTCTGCGCTTCGGCCAAAAAAGTGTTCTCGCCGTGAGCGAGAATGGTTCTTGCGCTCCATTCTTCCCTATCGGGACCGATACCGGGAACTGGAGTCGGTATTCGGGGACTTCACCCAACATCCCGTCAGGTGATCGTCGACCATTCCGGTGGCCTGCATCAATGCGTAAGCCGTGGTCGGACCGAAGAACCGCAGCCCACGACGCTTGAGATCCTTGGCCATCGCGGTGGATTCGGTGGTCACCGCAGGTACGTCCGATATCGAATCGAGACGCTGTCCTCGCGGGGCCGGAGCGAACGACCAGAGCAGCGAATCGAGGTCGGGGTCCAGGTCGAGGATCACCCTCGCGTTGCCGATGGCTGCGTCGATCTTGGCGCGGTTGCGCACGATCGAACTGTCCTGCATCAGCCGCTCGGTGTCCGCGGCGCCGAATGCCGCGACCTTCTCCGGATCGAATCCGGCGAAGGCGCGACGGAAGTTCTCGCGCTTGCGCAGGATCGTGATCCACGCCAATCCGGACTGGAACGCTTCGAGACACAATCGTTCGTACAGGGCGTCTCGGCCGTGGAGTTCACGACCCCATTCGGTGTCGTGATAGGTCCGGTACAGCTCGTCGTCGGTTGCTCGCCACGGGCACCGCAGCTTACCGTCGGGGCCGGGTACGGCCGTCACTTGTCCACGTTCGTCGTATCGTCCAGGCGCGACCGGAGCAGGTCGATCTCCGCGGCGAGTCGTTCCAGGGCCCAGTCGACTTCGCTGGGCTTGTAGCCACGCAACGTCTGCTGGAACTTGAGGTCTTTCACGTCGTCGCCGGTCACGCCCTCGGCAGGTAGGACGGTGGCCGTCGTCCCCTCGGGCAATGGTTCGAGCTCTTCACCGCGACCGAACACGGCACTTGCGACGAAGAAGAGCAGGGCTGCGATGACCGCGATGACGACGACGTACAGCAGAAGCGTCAGCATCGCAGAATCTTCTCACAGCCCTGCTCTCGAACGGTTCTGCGCGTTACACGTGCAAGGTGTTGATGGCGGGTCGATCGGCCAGCGACACCTCGGTGGAGAACGGCACGAAGGAATCTCCGTCGACGCGGAACTGCATCAGTCCGGCCCCCGAGTCCACCATTCCGCAGCGGTTCAACATGGTGCCCACGATCTGACGGCTCATCGCGCCCAGTTCCACCAGCGGGCGGTTGCGGTGTTTGCGGACACCGAGATTGACCTGACCGATCGCGCCGAGTCCCAGTTTGTCGTAGGTGTCGAGCAGCAGCCCGATCTCCACGCCGTAGCCGGGCGCGAACGGCACCGCGGAGAGGAGTTCTCTCGTTCCCGCGTACTCCCCGCCCAGCGGTTGGATCACGCCGGTGAGCTCCGGGCGCATGGCGGCGAGCATCGGCCGGGCAACCAGTTCGGTGACCCTGCCACCGCCGTTGGCGTCCTCGGTGCCGCTGGTGCGCAACGGACGTCGGTAGTAGCCCTTCACCAAATGGATACCGTCGCCCATCAGCAGGGGGCCGAGGAGCTTGGGTACGAACGCCGGGTCCGGGTTGATCAGATCGGAGTCGACGAACGCGATCAGATCACCCGTCGAGGCAGCGATCGCTCGCCACAGCACTTCACCTTTGCCCTTGACCGGGTCGAGTCCGGGAATTGCTTCCTCGCGACTGATCACTCGTGCGCCGGCGGCGGTGGCACGTTCGGCGGTGGCGTCGGTCGACCCGGAGTCCAGGACGATCAGTTCGTCGACGAGACCACCGAGCAACGGGTGGATGGTATCCACTACTGCCGCGACGGTGTCTTCCTCGTCGAGCGCAGGCAGTACGACGGAAACGGTGCGGCCCGCCTTCGCTGCCTCGAGTTCGGCGATGGACCACGACGGGGTGTCCCACGTATTCGTGTCCGCCCATGAATCCAGGACGGTGGTTCGGTCCGCAAGCGTCATGCCAGCCCCCTGACGGTCCGCACCGGAGCCCTGTTTCCCTGTATCGCCGCAACCATGTCTACGACTCTTCTGGTCGACGCAACCTCGTGCACCCGGAACATTCGGGCGCCGCCTGCTGCGGCCAATGCTGTCGCTGCCAATGTTCCCTCCAACCGGTCGGCGAGTTCTACACCTAGAGTCTCCCCGATAAAATCCTTGTTGCTCAGCGCCATGAGCACTGGCCATCCGGTGTTTACAAGAACGTCCACGCGACGCAACAACTCGAGCCCGTGGAAGGTGTTTTTGCCGAAATCATGGGTCGGATCGACGAGAATCGAGTCGCGACGCACACCCGCGGCAACAGCTTTCTCGGCCGCGGCTGTCACTTCCTCGACGACATCGGCAACGACATCGGTATAGCGAACACGGTGTGGTCGGGTACGCGGTGTGGCACCTCCGGTGTGCGAGCAGACAATGCCGACGCCTTCCTCGGCGGCCACCCCGACGAGGCCAGGGTCCGCCCCGGCCCACGTGTCGTTGATGAGATCGGCACCGACACCGCACGCAAGCCTCGCCACGTCGCTACGCCAGGTATCGACACTGATCAGCAGATCCGGGTACTCACCGCGGATCGCCTCGACGAACGGAACGACGCGACGGATCTCCTCGGCAGCGTCGACGAGCACACCCGGGCCCGCCTTGACGCCGCCGATGTCGACCATGTCGGCACCCTCGGCGACGGCGCGATGGACCGACGCCATCGCCGCCTCGTCGGTGAAGTTCGCACCCTTGTCGTAGAAGGAATCAGGAGTGCGGTTGACGATCGCCATGACGAGCGCGCGATCGTCGGCCACCGGCTTGCCGCAGAGAGTGCTCATGCTTTCAATACTGGCACGGGCATTATTTGCTGCTGGGCGCCTTACCTGCCGCGACCTCGTCGACGTAACCGTCGTACGCCTTGTCGTAACCGCCGGACTTGCCGCGCAGCACGTAGAGCTCGCTCTCGCCGTCCTCCTCGTAGCCGAGCTTGCGGAGGGCGACCTTCTGGCTCTTGAACGTGGACGTCTGTTCGAGGCTGTCGACGACGCGCACGAACAACGGCACGGCGTACGTCGGAAGCTTGTCGTACAGATGCGCTGCGACGGCTTTGCCGTCGAACGACTCACCGTCGCGCAACGTCACCGCAGCCATGCCTGCCTTGCCGTCGGCACCGTCGATGTCGACGCCGTAGACGACGGCACCGTCGATGGCGGAATGGCCGCCGAGGGCACCTTCCACCTGCGTGGTCGCGACGTTCTCACCCTTCCAGCGGAACGTGTCGCCGAGGCGGTCGACGAAAGCGACGTGCAGGAAACCCTGCTTACGCACGAGGTCGCCGGTGTCGAACCATGCGTCGCCGTCCTTGAACCCGTCGCGGACGAGCTTCTTCTCGGTGGCCTCGTCGTCGGAGTAGCCGTCGAACGGGGCGCGATCGGTGACCTTGGAGAGCAGCAGACCGACCTCACCGGTCCCGACCTTCCGCAGCTTGCCGTTCTGACCGCGCTTGGCCTTGCCGGACTCCTCGTCGTACTCGACCACCGCGTACGGCAGCGGGCAGATGCCCGCGGTCTTCTTCATGTTCAGCGCATTGATGAAGGCGATGTTGCACTCGCTGGCGCCGTAGAACTCGGCGACGCGTTGGATGCCGAACCGTTCGGTGAACTCCTCCCAGATCTCCGGGCGAAGGCCGTTGCCGACGACGAGCTTGATCGTGTTGTCCCGGTCGGTCGCCTTCTTCGGCTGGGTGAGCAGGTACCGGCACAGCTCACCGATGTAGGTGAACGCCGTGGCCTTGTTGACCTTGATGTCTTCCCAGAAATTGCTGACCGAGAACTGCTTGCCGATCGCCATCGTCGCACCACCGGCGAGCACCGAGGACAGCGTCACCGTCAGAGCATTGTTGTGATAGAGCGGCAGGCAGCAGTAGATGACGTCGTCGCTACGCAGACGCACACCCATGTTGCCCAGACCGGACATCGACTTGAGCCACCGGAAATGGCTCATCAGGCTCGCCTTCGGCATTCCCGTCGTGCCCGAGGTGAAGATGTAGAACGCCTTCTCCTTCGCCAGGATCTCCGCGGTGACCGAAGGATTCTTCGGCGACGCCTTCTGCGACAGCTCGTCCAGTTCCTTCAGCGGCAGCACCGAACCGGCCTGCGGAGCAGCCTCGAGCGAATCGAGTGCCTCCTGCGTGTTCTCGTCGAATACCAGGACCTTCGCATCGAGAATTCCCAGGCTGTGCTCGAGCACGTCACCACGCTGGTTGTAGTTCAGCATTCCAGCCGTCGCACCGAGCTTCACCGCAGCCAACGCCGCGAACAGAGCCTCCGGGCGGTTCTTGCTCAACACCCCGACGACATCCCCGCGCGTCACACCCCGGTCCGCGAAGACGGCAGCGTAACGATTGACGATCGCGTTGGCGTCCGCGTAGGACGTGGACTCCCCTTCGAACCGCACGAACGGCCTGTCACCGTTCTTCGCCGCAGCATACTGGAACACGAGGCCGATCGACGCCTTGTGATGGGGTTTGCGGGTGAACCCGGCGACACCCCGAAGCAGGCTGGGCACCTCCGTCACCATTTTCGGCAACGCGACGGCGACGTCGGTCACCTTGATCTTCTGACGGGCATCGACAGCCATGAACTCCCCTTAGTCCGATGTGACCTTGCTAACCTTACTCCAGAGTAACGTCCGAATTCGAGGTCACTCCGCAGGCTCCGCTCCCGGCCGTTTTCGAGGTCACTCCGCAGGCTCCGCGCATGCATCCAGTGCACCCCGGACGGTGTCGGTTCTGACCAGCGCGTCCAGGGCCCGCTGTTGCACGAATCCCGTCGAGGACAGGCTGTCGATCCACTGCAGGAGTCCGTCGTAGTGACCGACCGGGTCCAGCAGAACGATCGGTTTGGCGTGCATTCCCAGGTAACCCGCTGTCCAGGTCTCGAACAGTTCCTCGAGCGTCCCGATCCCTCCCGGCAACGTGATGAACGCGTCGGCGCGGTCCTCCATGATCTTCTTTCGCTCGCGCATGGTGTCGGTGACGATCAGTTCGTCGGCGTCGACGTCGGCGACTTCACGGTGGACGAGCGCCTTCGGGATCACGCCGACGGTGTTCGCGCCTGCCGCGCGAGCTGCCTCCGCGACGGCGCCCATCATCGACACGTTGCCGCCGCCGGACACCAGCCCCCACCCTCGGCGTCCGATCTCCGTTCCCAGCTCGCGCGCCAAGTCGATGAACGACCGATCGACGGGCCCCGACGCGCAGTACACGCACACATTCCAACTCATGACTGCTCCCCCGTTGTGCTTTCGATGATCCGCACGGCTTCCTCGACGCTGTCCGTGCAGTGGATGAGTTCCAGGTCGGACGGCGAGACCTTGCCTTCGGCGACGAGGGTGTTCTTGATCCACTCGATCAGACCGGACCAGAAGTCGGTGCCCAGCAGGATGATCGGGAACCTGGTGACTTTCCGGGTCTGAACGAGGGTGAGTGCCTCGAACAGTTCGTCGAGGGTGCCGAATCCGCCGGGTAGGCACACGAATGCCTGGGAGTACTTGACGAACATCGTCTTTCGGACGAAGAAGTAGCGGAAGTTTACGCCGAGATCGACCCAGTCGTTGAGTCCCTGCTCGAACGGCAGCTCGATTCCGAGGCCGATGGAGAAGCCGTCGGCGTCGGATGCGCCGCGGTTGGCTCCTTCCATGACGCCGGGCCCGCCACCGGTGATGACGGCGAATCCGGCCTCGGCGAGGCTTTGTCCGAGCTGCCGGCTGCGCTCGTACTCCGGGTGATCCTGCGGGGTGCGGGCGGAGCCGAATACCGTGACGGCCCTTGGCACCTCGGCGAGCGCACCGAACCCTTCGACAAATTCACTCTGGATGCGGAGCACCCGCCACGTGTCGGTGTGGATCCAGTTGCCGGGGCCGCGTTGATCCAGCAGGCGCTGATCCGAAGTGGACGTCTCGGAGTTGCGTCCGCGCCGCAACACCACCGAACCCTTGTGCCTAGCTGCCTTGTCGTCGTCCATGCGGACAGGCTATCCGGCGGCCCTTCACGACTTCGAGAGATAGGCACGAAGGACTGCTGCGACGTCGGTGATCTGTGCTGTCGGCACCCGCTCGTCACGCTTGTGCGCCAGATTCGGGTCGCCCGGCCCGTAGTTCACGGCGGGGATACCGAGAGCGGAGAACCTGGAGACGTCGGTCCACCCGTACTTGGCGCGGAATTGGCCACCTGCGGCCTCGATCAGCGCAGCCGCGGCAGGAGCTCCGAGGCCGGGCAGTGCACCGGGCGACGAGTCGGTGACCTCGACGCCGACATCGAGCCCGGCGAACACGTCGCGAACATGACCGACGGCCTGCTCGACGCTGCGGTCGGGGGCGAATCGGAAGTTGACGTCGAGCTCGGCGGCGTCGGGGACGACGTTTCCCGCGACGCCTCCGGAGATGCGCACCGCTTGCAGTCCTTCGCGGTAGACACAGCCGTCGATGTCGACCTGCCGGGCTTCGTATGCCGTCAGCCGGTCCAGCACTGCACCGAGTTTGTGAACGGCGTTGTCTCCCAGCCATGATCGGGCACTGTGCGCACGGGTGCCACTCGCCGTCAGGCGCACCCGCAGAGTGCCCTGGCAGCCGGCCTCGATGAACCCTCCCGACGGCTCACCCAGAACGGCGACGTCCGCCTGCAACCACTCCGGCAGTTCACGTTCGATGCGGCCGAGCCCGTTCTTGGACGCCGCGATTTCCTCGCAGTCGTAGAAGACCAAGGTCAGGTCGTGGGCAGCGTCGACGGTGGCCGCCAGGTGCAGAAAGACTGCGTCCCCGGATTTCATGTCGACCGTGCCGCAACCGTGGATCACGTCGCCGTCGGCGTGGTCGCGTTCACGACGGCTCGGCACGTTGTCCGCGATCGGAACGGTGTCGAGGTGCCCGGCGAGCATCACGCGAGTGGGCAGGCCGCGGTGTGTCCGCGCGAGTACAGCGTTGCCGTTCCTGACGATCTCGAACCCGGTTGTCTGCTCGCGCAGTGCGGCTTCGACGGCGTCGGCGATCACCGACTCGTCCTCGGAGACGCTGGGGATGTCGACGAGTGCGGCTGTCAGGTCGATCGGGTCGGCGTGCAAGTCCAGGCGGGGAACACTCATCGGACGATTTTAAGCTCTAGCCGAGGTCGCGGCCGCCGGGGATCTCGTACACCGACCCGTCGAAGCCCGCCCGGAACAGCCGTCCGCTGGAGAAGCCCTGCTCGCCCCGTCCGTAGATCACGACGCTCGAGGTGGGGATTCCGCTGCCGAGGACGCAGTACTGCCCGGGCGCATCGATTCGGACGATCTGGCCTCGGGTGTTCAGCGGCACGACCGGACGGCCGGCGGAATCGAGGGTGAGCCCGTCCGGTGCGCTGAGCGAGTCGAGTCCGTTCAGGTCGAGAATGCTCTCCGGTGCGGACGGGTTCGCGATGGGAATTCTGCTGACGCCCGAGTTCACGAACGTTCTGGAGACGTACAGGTACCGACCAGCGTCGTCGAGCACCGCGCCGTTGGCACTGGGTAGCCGCGCCCACGCGGGGTTCACCGTTCCGTCCGGCGCGACCTGGCCGACCAGGCTACCGAAATCGTTTGTCGCGTACACAGTTTCGTCGTCGGCCACGGCAAGACCGTTGGCTGCGCTGAGGCCGGTGGCGAACGTGCTGGTCTCGAGCGTGTCGATATTCAACCGCACGATCCCGGCTGCCTTGACGATGTCGCCGACGATGACGGTCGGGTTGGCTCCGTAGCCGACGAGCAGGGTGCCGTCGGGCATCCAGGCGAGCGCGCCACCGCCGCCGGGGACACGCGCGATCTCGTAGGCGGGAAGCCCAGGTGCGTCGATCCGGAAGACGCCTCCGGTGATGATGTCCGTCGTGTAGAGCCTGCCCGCCGAGTCGACGGCGAGTCCTTCGAGCGCCGCGCCGCCGACCGAACCGACTCGGACCGGTGCCGCAGCGGCCGCGCAGTCCGGTGCCGCGGACGCGGCCGGTGTCCCGACGAGCACCGCGCCGGTGGCGGCAACCGCCGCCACGGTCACTGCTGTCACTGCTGTCCGAATTCGTTTCGCTACGCGCACGTTCGTCCCCCACACGTCGATGGCTCCCCGCTACCTACGTTCATGTCTACACCCCGGCGGTGACATCCATCGGCCGTGTCCACACCCTGCGCACCCACACCGTATTCTCGATACCTGTGAGCGCACAGGGAGCATCTGCAATCGGTCTTGCCAACATCACCACCGGCGGAGTCGTACTCGACACCTGGTACCCGAGCCCTGAGCTCGGGGACTACACCGATTCCGGCACCACCCGACTCGACGGTGCGGACATCCCCGCCGAGCTCGCGGCACTCGTCGGCCCGGACGAGGCTCGCGGCGTCGACGTCGTGGCCGTGCGCACCACCATTGCGTCCGTCGACGATGCACCTGTCGATGCGCACGACGTCTACCTTCGCCTACACCTGCTCTCTCACCGGCTCGTGCAGCCGCACGGTGTCAACCTCGACGGCCAGTTCGGATTCCTCGCCAACGTCGTGTGGACCAACTTCGGCCCGGCTGCGGTGGAGGGCTTCGAGACCGTTCGCGCTCGCCTTCGTGCCCGCGGCCAGGTCACCGTGTACTCGATCGACAAGTTCCCCCGCCTCGTCGACTACGTCGCCCCCTCCGGCGTGCGGATCGCCGACGCCGACCGTGTGCGCCTCGGTGCACACCTGGCCAGCGGTACCACCGTCATGCACGAGGGCTTCGTGAACTTCAACGCCGGGACGCTCGGCAACTCGATGGTCGAGGGTCGTATCTCGGCCGGAGTCGTCGTCGGCGACGGTTCCGACGTCGGCGGCGGCGCGTCCATCATGGGTACGTTGTCCGGCGGCGGAAAGAACGTCATCTCGGTGGGTAAGAGCTGCCTGCTCGGCGCCAACTCCGGTCTGGGTATCTCGCTCGGTGACGACTGCGTGGTGGAGGCCGGTCTCTACATCACCGCGGGCACCAAGGTGTCCGGTCCCGACGGCACCGTGGTCAAGGCTGCGACGCTCAGCGGAAAGAGCAATCTGCTCTTCCGTCGGAACTCCGTGTCCGGTGCGGTGGAGGTCGTTCCGTGGAAGGGCACCGGCGTCGAGTTGAACGCTGCTCTGCACGCGAACGACTGATTTGCCGGTTGTATACTGACCCCCGCGCTTCCGCTTGGGAGCTTCCCGCGGCTTGACGCTCGGCCCGGACGTTGCACCGAATCTGTCGAGAAGGCGCTCCATGAGTGTGACGTTGGTACTCGGGGCGTGCGGCGGGGCCGGGACCACGACGACGTCGGTCGGTCTTGCCAATGCTCTTTCGCTGCACGGGAAGTCCGTGGTGGTCGTCGACGCGACCGTCGGCGGCGGTGATCTCGTCGAACGCGCCGCCGACAACACTGTCACCGCAGCGACCGTCGAATCGGGGTATGTCGGCGTCGAGTTGTCGACCACCAGTACCGGGGCACAAGTGCTGGGTCGGGCGTGGCCGGACTCGATCGACCCCGACTTCGGCCGTCTCGATTGGCATCTGACCTGCACGACCGACGCGGCGATCTACGATTTCGGGCACGGAAGTGTGGAACGCGACAGCGCGAACCCACTGCGGAGCGGGCCGTCGGCAGCTGTGGTGCTCGTGGTCCCTGCGAGGCCCGATGCCGTTCGACGATCGAGGGCTGCGCTCCACACGATCGGGTTGGCTGCCGGTGAGAAAGCACTGCGCCGCACCACTGTTGTGGTCGCGCACTGCACTCCAGGACCGAACACCTCGGCGGTCGACGACGTGCGGCGCGACCTCGACCGAGTCTTCGACGTTCTCGAAGTGCCCTACGATCCGCACCTCTCGTCCGGATCCACTGTCACCGCAGCTGATCTGTCGCCTTCCACGACACAGGCTTACGAGCGCATTCTCACATCGAACATCCGCTCGGTATGGGGCACACTGTCGGCGTGACAATTCCCAAACCTCGATTCCGCCTCCCGATAGTGGGTGACATCCTCAGCATCGATGCGGCAAAACCGACCCAGCGTGAACTGAAGATGGCGTCGGAATTGGGACCGATATTCGAACGGAAGATCCTGTCGCACCGCCTTGTCGTGGTCAGCGGTGCTGATCTGGTCGCCGAGCTGAACGACGAGACACGGTTCGCCAAGTTTCTCGCACTCCCGCATCGCAAGCTGCGCGCACTGGGTGGCGACGGCTTGTTCACCGCGTTCAACTCCGAGCCCAACTGGGGTGCGGCACATCGAGTTCTGATGCCAGGATTCAGCCGGGATGCAATGCAACGTCATCACCACGTCATGCAGGACGTGGCGAACGAGCTCACCTCGCACTGGCGGACACGCTCCGATCAGTCGATCGACGTGGCGGCCGATCTGAACAAGCTGACACTGGAGAACATGGCCCGCGCCGGGTTCGGCTACAGCTTCGACTCGTTCCGACGAGACGACGACGCATTCGTCTCCGCGATAGTCCGCGTGCTCGGTCACGTGAACCGGACGTCGAACGACCTGCCGTTCATGCGGTTGTTCGACAGGAAAGCTCGGGTCCGGAACGAGCGCGACATCGAGTACGTGCACGGCGTGGTCGACGACGTCATTCGGAAAAGGATGCTGGACACAGAGACTCGTCACGACGACCTGCTCGACCTCATGCTGCACACCCCCGATCCCGAGACCGGGGAACTGCTCGACAAGGTGAACATTCGCCACCAGGTTCTGACGTTCCTCGTCGCGGGAAACGAAACCACCGCGGGTACCTTGGCGTTCGCGTTGTACTTCCTCGCGACACATCCCCATGTCGCCGCCCGAGTCCGCCAAGAGGCGGACAACGCATCCGACGTGGTGAGCTACGCGGACGTCTCCAAGTTGCGCTACACCCGCAGCGTCGTCGACGAGACGCTACGTCTCTGGCCGTCGGCTCCCGGTTACTTCCGCAAGGCGCGTCAGGACACGTCGTTGGCGGACGGCAGATATCCGATGAAGGCCGGTGAGTGGGCATTCGTCCTGACACTCGGGTTGCACCGCGACCCGATCTGGGGCCCGGATTCTCACGTCTTCGATCCTGATCGTTTCTCGTCGGCCCGCTCGAAATCTCGCCCGGCCCAGGCGTACAAGCCGTTCGGAACCGGAATGCGCGGCTGCATCGGGCGTCAGTTCGCGCTACACGAATCGGTGCTGACGCTCGCGCACTTGGTGCGGTCCTTCGACTTCGACCTCGAAGACGGCTACGAACTGGACATCCAGGAATCGTTGACGCTGAAGCCGCAGAACATGCGCATGAAGGTTCGGCAGCGCTCGATCACCCCGAGCGCCGGCGATGCCAGGTGCGCGCTCTAGCCGATCGAGTTCAGCGATTCCAGGGTTCGTGTGACTGCCCGTGCCGCCTCGACGCCTTTCTTCTCGAGGTGGTCGGCGAAGAAGTCGGTGTGATCGGCGTGTTCGTGGAAGTGGTGCGGAGTCAGTACCACCGAGAAGACGGGAACGTCGGTGTCCAGTTGGACCCGCATGAGGCCGTCGATGACGGCGGTTTCCACGAATTCGTGTCGGTAGATTCCGCCGTCGACCACCAGGGCTGCGGCGACGATGGCCGCGTAGCGGCCGGTCCGTGCGAGCCGCTGGGCGTGCAGCGGAATTTCGAACGCGCCCGGTACCTCGAAAATCTCGACGTCGGCACCGAATTCGGCGACGAAACCCTCGCGTGCTCGATCGACGAGTTCCTTGTGCCAGGTGGCTTGCACGAATGCGACGGTTCGGGGCTGCTCGGTCATGGTCATAATGCTAGACGCCTCCGTGAGTCGATGACGCCGGTATCGAAACCGGCAAGGTGAAGTCCGCCGTGGAACCGTGCGTGCTCGATCTTCAGGCACTTGTCCATCACCACGGACAGTCCAGCGCGTTCGGCGTCGCGCGCGACCTCGTCGTGTACGAGTCCGAGTTGCAGCCAGATCGTTTTCGCTTGGACGGCAATTGTTTCCGCCAACACGGACGGCAGGTCGTCGTGTTTGCGAAAGACGTCGACGAGGTCCGGTCTCACCGGAAGGTCGGCAAGTGTGGGATACACCGGCGTGCCCTCGATCTCGGTGATCGTGGGGTTGACGAGGTAGATGTCGTACGCGCTCGTCGACGACAGATACTTGTTCACGAAATAGCTTGCACGCGATGGGTTTTTCGATGCGCCGACGATCGCGACCGACGTGGTCTGCTGCAGGATCTGCCTGATGGTCATGACCGCTCCCGTCCCGTTGCCGCCGTGAGCGCCTGGTCGAGGTCCCACTCGATGTCGTCGATGTCCTCGAGCCCGACGCTGATGCGGACGGCCTCGGGCCGGACACCGGCCTCGTGTAGTTGATCGTCGGTCAACTGGCGGTGTGTCGTACTGGCCGGGTGAATGACGAGTGTGCGCACATCGCCGATGTTCGCTACGTGGCTCGCGATTCGGACGTTCTCGACGAATGCTCGGCCGGCGTCCCTGCCGCCGTCGACCCCGAAGGTGAACACTGCACCAGGTCCCGACGGAAGGTATTTCGCGGCACGCTCGTGGTGGGGATGGCTCGGCAGACCCGAGAACGCGACGTAGTCCACTCGCGGATCGGCGTCGAGCCAGGCTGCCACGTCGCGGGCGTTCTGCACGTGTGCCTCCATCCGCTGCGGCAAGGTCTCCACGCCCTGTATCAGGGTGAACGCCGACTGCGCGGCCAGGGACCCACCGATGTCGCGTAGTTGTTCACTGCGAAGTTTCGTCAGGAAGCCGTACTCGCCGAAGTTCCCCCACCAGGACAGGCCTCCGTACGACGCGACAGGTTCGGTCATCTGCGGGAATCGACCCGAGCCCCAGTCGAATCTGCCGGATTCGACGACCACTCCTCCGAGCGTCGACCCGTGACCACCGAGGAATTTGGTCGCCGAGTGGACGACGATGTCGGCGCCGAACTCGATCGGGCGGCACAACACCGGCGTTGCCATGGTGGCGTCCACGACGAGCGGGATTCCGTGCTCGTGGGCGACGACGGCGAGGCCTTCCAGATCGGCAATGTCACCCGACGGGTTGCCGATGACCTCCACGTAGATCAGCTTCGTCCGGTCGGTCACCGCTGCTGCGTAGTCCGCCGGGTCGGTTCCCGGAACGAACGTGGTGTCCACACCGAACCGTCGCAGCGTGACGTCGAGTTGTGTGATGGTGCCGCCGTACAACCCCGCTGCCGCGACGATGTGGTCACCGGTGCCGGCGAGCGCGGCGAACACTGCGAACTCCGCAGCCAGGCCGCTGGCGAATGCGACCGCTCCGATGCCGCCTTCGAGGCTGGCGATGCGCTCCTCGAAGGCGGCGACGGTGGGATTGGCGATCCGGCTGTAGACGTTTCCGTACTTCTGCAGAGCGAAGAGGTCGCCGGCGTCCGCCGAGTCCTCGAACACGTAGCTCGCGGTCGAGTAGATCGGTACCGCCCGCGCGCCGGTCTCGGAATCGGGTCTGGCACCTGCATGTATCGCGCGCGTTCGGAGACCGAACGACCTCTCGCTCATCCGTCAGGCCGTTTCGAGGGTCGTGTGCACCGGCGTCCGGTTGCGTGTGAGATCGAGGACCGGGCAGTGCGCGTCCACCGCTTCCTGCAGTTCCTCGTAGCGCTCACGCGATTCCGGCCCGGTGACCTTGACGATCACTCGGACCTCGCCGAACCCGGCCCGAACCGAGTCGTCGAAGCCGAAGAAGCCCCGAACGTCGAGGTCACCCTCGGCACGCGCGGTGATGTCGTCGACCGCGATACCGAGCTTGTCCGCCCAGACCCGGTAGGTCACGACCTGGCAGGACAGCAGAGACGCGAGGTAGTACTCGACGGGGTTGGCCGCGGTGTTCTCGCCGCCGAGGGCGGGCGGTTCGTCCACCTCGACACTGAACTTGCCGAGCGTGACCGTGCTGGCGACGGCATCGTGCGCGGCTGCGGATGCACGGAAGACGACGAGGGCGTTGTGTGGATCGGCGTCGACTGCGTTCTTGGTTGCGCTGGTGACGGATCCGAGGTGCGACAGAGCTGTGGACATGACTGTCCCCTTCGTGAGGTGTGTTGGGTGCTGACCTGATTGGTTGGATCAGGACGCGCAACAACGCGAAGAGCAGACCAGTCCGAAATCGACGGTGCGACGCCTCACCAGCACATCGGCTGTCACGTGGGTCGCGGTCACGAACGCGACAGTAGCAGCTTCCGGTCGACGGGCATCGCGAGAGTGGTGAGGTCGCCGCTGTCCGCGGAGCGAATCACCACCGGGTACTCCGGACCCGACACGTCGATCATGACGTCGGGGCCGAGCGCTGCCACGACGGCCGGGTACAGGGTGGTCACGGCGAACGCCATGTCCACGTCGGGTCCGGACACGGTTGCATCCATGTCGGACGTGGTGAAATCGATGTACTCGTTCTCGGTGTCGAGCATCGACAGCAACGTCGACTTGGCGACGACCATTCGGGTGGTGACGTCCGGTAGCGCGCCGAGCATTGCGCGGTAGTCCGGAAACTCGGCCGCAAGGATGCGGGCACGGTCGTCGCCCGGCCGGAAGGTCACCGCCGAGGGGGTGCGATCCACCTGCACTCGATGGTGCTGTCTGATGGATTGGACCGCGGACCGCAGATCGTCCCCGTCGACCACTGCGGTCCATTCGGTCTCGGTTGCAACCGCTTTCGCGACCAGCGACCGGGACACCAGCCTGAATCGATCGGTCGCGGTCATGGTCAGCGTGTCGTCCCGCCATTCCAGGTACACCCCGGCGAGGACGGGATGCTCGGGGTGATGCGACGTCGCGGTGAGGGTCTGATCGAGTGCGGCGGCGAGAACCGGGCCGTTGACAGTGAACATTGGCTTCCTGCTTTCGGTGTCGAGTGTTGCGTGTACGGCGGTGGCGGAACGGGCCGCCAGCCGCGCCTGATCGGTCAGGGTGCCAACGTGCCGATCGATCGGTGAGGCGTCGCCGGCGAGGACCGACTCGATCATGTCCAACGGCATGTCGATCTGCCGCAGGCTCCGGATCACCTCGGCCTGCTCGAGCTGCCCCGGCGCGTAGTAGCGGTAGCCGGTGGTCTCGTCGATCCTGGCGGGCTCCAGGAGAGACGAGTCCGCGTAGAAGCGCAGGGCACCGGGGGTCAACCCTGTTGCGCGGGCGAATGCGCCGATTGTCATCAATTCCGATGTGGTCACGAGCCCATCCTGGGGTCTCCGGTCGGTCGAAGGTCAAGCGTGGTTCTTCACCGTCGGCTCGAACGGACCTGCCGGTACATTCGAAGGATGAGCATCGAGGTCCCCACCGCCCCGCAACGCGGTCGCCGACGCGTCGGCCGCTGGTTCGTGGCGTTCGTCGCGGTCGTCGTGGTGGTGGCGGGCGCCGTGCTGTGGTTGGCCCCGAGCCGGTACCTGCCGTGGGACACGACGCCGTTTCCCGACGTCGACACGTCCGCGCTCACTGCCGAGCAGGCGGCCGTCGTCGACCTCACTCGGGCGGAGCACGAACGGCAACGCCCCGGCACCTTCTACTCCGAGGGCGTCGAGGAGGCCTGGTGCGCGAACTTCGTCAGCTGGATCATGCGTGAAGCGGGCCGCCCGCTGAGCAACCCGCATTCCGGCAGTTGGCGCATCCCCGGGGTGTACACGTTGACCGAGTACTACCAGCAGCAGGGCACGTTCGAGCCCAAGGGTTACGTTCCCTCCGTCGGCGACGTCGTGCTGTACGACAACAGCAGCTGGGTCGGCCAGCACACCAACATCGTCGTGGCGGTCGACGGAGACACCGCAACGACGGTGGGAGGCAACGAACTCGGAAAGATTCGCGTGCACTCCGTCGACGTTCTGTCCGATTCCGCGATAGTCGGTTTCGGCCGGCTTTCCTAGCTGAGCTGCTTCTTCTGCACTTTCCCCATCGCGTTCCGCGGTAGCGAATCCACGACACGAATTTCCCTGGGCCGCTTGTGGTTCGACAATTCGGACGCCACCAGGTCGATCAACACCGTCGGCTCCACACCCGTCCCGACGACGAATGCAACGATTCTCTGCCCCAGGTCTTCGTCCGGAAGCCCCACCACGGCCACCTCGTCGACCGTCGCGTGACCGAGCAGTACCGTCTCGATCTCCCCTGCCCCGACGCGATAACCGCCGGACTTGATCAGATCCGTCGACGCGCGGCCGACGATTCGGTGGAAGCCGTCGGGCTCGATCACCGCGACATCCCCGGTGTCGAACCAGCCGTCGGCAGTGAAGGACTCGGCCGTTGCCTCGGGGTTGTTCAGGTAGCCGTCGAACACCATCGGTCCGCGGACCTGGAGCGCACCGATGGAGTCACCGTCGTGCGGCAGCACCGCGCCGTCCTCGCCCACCAACCGGGTATCGACGCCGGCAACGGGAAGACCCACCGATCCCGGCCTGCGTTCTCCGTCGGCACGCGTCGACAGTGTGATCAGCGTTTCGCTCATGCCGTACCGCTCGACCGGTGCCTGACCGGTCAACTCGCGCAGTTTCTCGAACACGGGTACCGGCAACGGCGCGCTCCCCGATACCAGCAGACGAGCACCGGACAGTGCGCGAGCGGAGTCGGCGTCCGCGGCGACCCTCGACCAGACAGTCGGAACTCCGAAGTAGAGCGAGCCGCCCGCGGCGGCGTACAGCTCCGGCGTCGGCTTGCCGGTGTGGATCACGGGGCTTCCCACCCGGAGCGGTCCCAGCAGACCGAGAATCAGTCCGTGTACGTGGAACAGCGGAAGGCCGTGCACCAGTGTGTCTTTCCACGTCCACTGCCAGGCCTCGGCGAGGGCGTCGATTCCCGCTGCGATGGCCTCACGCGAGAGGAGCACGCCTTTCGGTGGGCCGGTGGTACCCGAGGTGTAGAGAACGAACGCCGTCGACGACGGGTGCGGGTCCGGGTAGCTGTGCCACGACCGAGCGTGTTGACGCACGGGCAGCACCTGTAACCCGGCGGTGTCGTCGGGAGCGGCTCCGAGCCACGCCTGGGCACCGGAGTCTCGAAGAATGTGAGCCCGTTCCGCCGGCCCCGCGTCCGGGGGCACGGGAACGATCGTCACGCCTGCGATCAGACACCCGACCACTGCCAGCACCGTCTTCACCGACGGCGTCGCCAGCACGGCAAGCCGGTCCGCCTGGGCGACACGCTCCGCCACCGACGTCGCCGCCCCGAGAATGTCTCCTCGTGACAGCGAGACTCCGTCGATGGTGACGGCGTCGGGAATATCGTCTCCGCGCGCAACGGCGAGTGGGTTCAGTGAACGAAGCAGCACATGGTTACCGTACATACATGGACGCCGATGGAATCGACTCCGGCGACTACGCCGAGTATTTGACGGTCCCGGCCGGCAGCTTGCAACCCGGGGTGTACCTCATCGGCACCGACGCCGAACAGGACGTCGATACCGACGAGGAGTCGGACGAACTGGCGGACGACATCGCCGACGACGACGATCTCGACTTCGACCATGTCACCGACAGTGCGCCGCGGCTTGTGTATTCGGTGCAGTCCGACGATTTCTGGACACGCGTCGAACTTGCCGACCTTCGGGCCGGGCAACTCTACGAGGAGCAGTTCGCCCGCAACCCGTCCACGAACACCGAACCGAAGAGGTTCACGACGGTCGAGGCGTTCGGCAGCACCGAGCTGGTGTACATCCTGCGTATCAGGCGCGGCGGCTGGGATGTCGGTTAGCGGCCAGAACCGCGGTCAACTCCTCGGCGTACGCCAGCTTCTTCCGCAGGTTCGCGCACGCTGCCTCGGCCCTGGCATGGCATTCGTCGACGAAAGCGCCTGCCTCCTGGGCGTCGTCGCCGCCCGACTCGATGGTGTCCAGCGAGGCCAGTAGTCTGCTCATCTCGTCGAGCGTGAATTCGAGTGGTTTCATGCGCCGGATCACCAGCAGTCGCTCGACGTCCGTGTCGGTGTACAACCTGAACCCGCCGGCACTGCGCTCCGACGGCGGCACCAAGCCCACCTCGTCGTAGTGGCGGAGCGTTCTGATGGACAAGCCGGTACGTTCGGCGACTTCACCGATCTGCATGTGCGCAGCCATGATTCAGCCTTCTCCGCCGAGGCGTCCGGTCAGTCGATCATGCCTTTCCTTGCTTGCCCCGGCCAGTCCGACGATGGAGACGTGCGTGCCGTACTTGGCGTATTTCGTCGTCACGGCATCGAGGGTAGCAACGGTCGACGCATCCCAGATGTGCGCGTCGGACAGGTCGATGACGACGTTGGCCGGGTCTGTCGCGTAGTCGAACTGGTGGATCAGGTCGTTGCTCGACGCGAAGAACAGTTCGCCGCGTACGCCGTAGACCCGAGTGTCGTCGTCGGGATGCGCGATCTCGACGACCTCCGTGACGTGCGCGACGCGACGTGCGAACAGGATCATCGCGACGACGACACCGACGATGACGCCGTAGGCCAGATTGTCGGTGGCGACCGTGACCGCCACCGTCGCCACCATCACGGCGGTTTCGCTGAGCGGCATGCGGCGCAGGGTTTTCGGCGCGATCGAGTGCCAGTCGAACGTCGCGAAGCAGACCATGATCATGACGGCTCCGAGAACGGCCATCGGTATGCGCGCGACGACGTCGCCGAAGACCACCACGAGGACGAGCAGGAACGCTCCCGCGAGGAACGTCGAAATCCTCGTCCGGGCTCCGGAGATCTTCACGTTGATCATCGTCTGGCCGATCAATGCGCACCCGCCCATGCCTCCGAACGTGCCGGTCACGATGTTCGCGACACCGAGCCCGGCGCCTTCCCTCGTCTTGTTCGACGGTGTGTCGGTCACGTCGTCGACGAGTTTCGCGGTCAACAGGGATTCGAGCAGTCCCACGAGCGCCATGGCGAAAGCGAAGGGCGCGATGATCTTCAGCGTCTCGAGGTTCATCGGAAGGTCCGGGAAGAACAGCGACGGCAGCGACGACGGCAACTCCCCTTCGTCGCCGACGTTCGGGACCTGAACTCCGAACACGATGGTGACGACGGTCAGAGCCGCGACGGCAACCAGCGGCGCCGGAATCGCGGTGGTGAGTCGGGGCAGAACCACCATGATGACGATCGCGGCCGCGGCGATCGGAAACACCAGCCACGACACGTCGACGAAGTATCGGATCTGGGCGATGAAGATCAGGATCGCCAGCGCGTTGACGAATCCGACCATGACGCTGCGGGGAATGAACCTCATCAGCTTCACTGCCCCGAACGCGGTGAGGACGATCTGCATCAGTCCACCGAGCAAGACCGTCGCGACCAGATAGTCGAGACCGTACTTCGGGACGATCGGGGCGATGACCAGTGCGACGGAACCCGTCGCGGCGGAGATCATTGCGGTTCTGCCGCCGACGATCGCGATGGTGACGGCCATCGTGAAGGCGGAGAACAGACCGACTCGTGGATCGACACCGGCGATGATCGAGAACGAAATCGCCTCGGGAATCAACGCCAAGGCAACGACGAGTCCGGCGAGAATCTCGGTTTTGAGGATCTTGGGTGAACGCAGCGCGCTCAGTACGTCGGTCGGCACGTAGCGCTACTCTACCCTCACGTGAGGGTAGAGTTCGACGTCAGGAGAGCAACCGCTCCGCTGCCGCGTGGATTCTCTCGTCGGTGGCCGTCAGCGCAATGCGCACATGCTGGGTCCCGTCCGGGCCGTAGAACTCCCCCGGCGCAGCAAGGATGCCCCGTGCGGCGAGCCAGTCGACCGTGTCACGGCAGTACTCGCCGCGCGTCGCCCACAGGTACAGACCGGCCTCGGAGTGGTCGACGGTGAATCCGGCCTTCTCGACGGCAGACTTCAGTTCGGTACGGCGTGCACGGTATCGCTCACGCTGCTCGTTCTCGTGCGCGTCGTCGTTCAAGGCCGCGGTCATGGCCGCCTGCACCGGAAGAGGCACCATCATGCCTGCGTGCTTACGCACTTCGAGCAGATCCTTCACCAGCACCGGGTCACCGGTCACGAACCCGGCACGGTAGCTGGCCAGGTTCGACGTCTTGGACAACGAATGCACCGCCAGCAAGTTGGTGTGGTCTCCGTCGGACACACGCGGGTCGAGGACGGACACGGCGTCCGCCTCCCACGTCAGACCGAGGTAGCACTCGTCGGACACGACGACGGCACCCCGCTCCCGCGCCCACGCGACCACCTTCCGCAGGTGATCGACCGGCAGCACTTTGCCGGTGGGGTTGGACGGCGAGTTCACGAAGACCAGGGACGCGTTCTCGGGCCCGAGACGGTTGAGCCCGTCGGCCCGGGTGACGCGCGCGCCGGCGAGCAGAGCGCCGACCTCGTACGTCGGGTAGGCGAGTTCCGGGATCACCACGAGATCGTCGGCGCCGAGGCCGAGCAGCTTCGGCAACCAGGCGATCATTTCCTTGGTACCGATGGCCGGGAGCACCGCGGACGGGTCGATACCGGTGACTCCGTAGCGGCGAGCCAACGACTCGGCTGCTGCGCTCCGCAGCGCATCCGTTCCCAGGGTCGTCGGGTAGCCGGGCTGGTCCGAGACCGAGTTCAAAGCGTCACGGATGATCGGAGCGACGGGGTCGACCGGAGTGCCCACCGACAGATTGACGATGCCGTCCGGGTGCGCCGACGCCTTGTCCTTGGCCGCGGTCAGCGAATCCCACGGAAAATCCGGGAGTCCAGCGGCAACGGAGATGCGCGCCAACGTCAGTTCTCGGCCATGGGGGGAAGTGCCTTGACGAACGGCGAGTCGTGGTCGACCCGGCCGAGCTTGGCCGCGCCGCCGGGCGAACCGAGTTCGTCGAAGAAGTCGACGTTGGCGCTGATGTAGCCGTTCCACTGATCCGGAACGTCGTCCTCGTAGAAGATGGCTTCGACCGGGCAGACCGGCTCACAGGCACCGCAGTCGACGCACTCGTCGGGGTGGATGTACAGCATTCGGTTGCCCTCGTAGATGCAGTCCACCGGGCATTCTTCGATGCATGCCTTGTCCATCACATCCACGCACGGTTCCGCAATCGTGTAGGGCACTGCTGCTCTCCCTCCCTTTCCGCAAAGTCGGCGCCACGATCCGATCGAACCTGGCGCCCTGAAGATCCTAGTATCGCGCCGGAGAATTCCGACAACCAGCGCAGGGTGTCCTCACTTACGCACAGTCACTTTCGAGCCTACGTGGCTCGCGTCGTTCCGGTGCGCACGGATCCACTGCCTCCCCTGTTCCGCAGCCCGGGACAGGGCACCACGTTCTCCCAGGTATCCGGCGACGCCCCCGACGACCGGGATGGCGGAGAGCACCCGGAGCACACCCCGGCTACGTGGGCGTTTCGCCAGCTCGCCCGACACATCGCGCAGCACGTTCGCCACGTCCCACATTCCGCGCAACAACGCGAAAGGACCGCGACCTCTCGGTGTGGCAGGACGCTCGGGTTCGGGGGCGGAGAGATCGATCTCACGTTCGCACAGCACCGACGCGAGCATCCGGACGTGATCCGCTCGGTCGGTGACGCCGCTCTCGCGCGCCACCGCGACCAGGACCATCGCCTGGTTGGCGAAACCGAGCAGGTCCTGCAGCGGAAGCCGGTTGACGAGAACGCCGAACACTCCGGGGAACGCGACCGCGACGGTGTTCAACGCGCCGATGCGCGCCACCCACCACTGCGATCGCGCGTCCTCGTCGAGAGCCTCCCACCCCTTGGTCCCCGGAAAGTCGGTCGCATCGAGCGCCGACGCCAGTGTGTCCAGAACCTTGTCGAGCGCCGTGTCGGTGTCCGTCGATGTCCTGAACGTTCTGCCTTTGAGTCCCACCGGGTCCCGTTGGGCCAGCAGGTCGAGTACGGGGTCGATGATGGCGACGGCGCGCCCCAGAGCCGCCGCTACGGTGCGATCCTCCATGTCAGACCAGCTCCACGGCAGGGACACGGTCGACGAGTTCGTAGGTCGTCGTGCGCTCGCGTGCCTGGCGCCCGATGCCGTTAGCGATCTCGTGCAACTCGGCGACGGTCTTCTCCGACCCGTTCTGGCTGCCCGCCATCCGCGAGATGGTCTCCTCCATCAGCGTTCCGCCGAGGTCGTTCGCTCCGCCGTTCAGCATCACCTGAGTTCCCGTGATACCGAGCTTGACCCAGGACGTCTGGATGGAGTCGATCCGTCCGTGCAGCATGATGCGCGCCAACGCATGAACAGCGCGGTTGTCCCGATTTGTCGGGCCGGGACGCGACGCACCCGCCAAGTACAACGGCGAGGACTGGTGCACGAACGGCAGCGGCACGAATTCCGTGAATCCCCCGGTCTTGTCTTGAATCTTCTTGAGCACGTTCATGTGTCCGACCCAGTGCGACGGGTTGTCCACGTGCCCGTACATCATCGTCGAGCTCGAGCGCAGTCCCACTTCGTGGGCGGTGGTGACGACCTCGATCCACTCGGCTGCAGGCAACTTGCCCTTGGTCAACACCCAGCGGACCTCGTCGTCGAGAATCTCGGCGGCGGTGCCGGGGATGGTGTCCAGGCCTGCCGCCCGGAGTTCCGTCAGCCACTCACGGATCGATTGACCGCCGCGCGAGGCCCCGTTGACGATTTCCATCGGAGAGAACGCGTGCACATGCATCGACGGCACCCGCTCCTTCACCGCACGCACCAGATCCGCGTAGCCGGTGACCGGCAACTCCGGATCGATGCCGCCCTGCATGCACACCTCGCTCGCCCCCGCGACGTGCGCCTCCCATGCACGATCGGCGACTTCGGACGTCGACAGCGTGAAGGCGTCGGCGTCGCCCTTACGTTGCGCGAACGCGCAGAATCGGCAACCGGTGTAGCAGATGTTGGTGAAGTTGATGTTCCGGTTGACGACGTAGGTGACGGTGTCTCCGTTGACCTGCTTGCGCAGATCGTCGGCCAACGCCGCAACGGCATCCATGCCAGGGCCCTCGGCCGTCGCCAACGCGAGATACTGCTCGTCCGACAGCCCTGCCGGGTCTTTCTCCGCCGCATTCAACGCCGACACCAGGTCTCGGTCGACCCGCTCGAGGCCCGCCAGGTCACGAACCTGCTCACGGATCGACTCCCAGTCACCGAACGCGTTCGCGAGATCGCTTCGAGTGTCGGTGTTTCGGCCTTCGGTGTCGATCTCGGTGTTCAGGTCGACACGTCCCGACGATTCCCACTCCTCGTCCGGCTCCTGCCACGGCTGCCCTTCCGGGATGACGCCTTCGCGCGCCATCCCGGTCTCGGGGTCGGCCAGCGCCTTGACGTGCGCGGAGATCCTCGGATCGATCCAGGGCGCGCCGGCGAGGATGTACTGCGGCTGCGCCGCGGTCCGCTCGACGAGGGTGTATCCCGCGGCCTGGCTCAGCTCGGCGAGGGTGTCCAGATTCGGCCACGGCCGCTCGGGATTGACGTGGTCCGGCGTCAACGGTGACACACCGCCCCAGTCGTCGACGCCCGCGCCCAGCAACGCAGCCGTCTCCGCTGCCTCGACGAGGTTGGGCGGAGCCTGAATTCGCATGGCCGGCCCCAGCAGGATCCGGGTCACCGCGATGGTCGCGAGGAACTCTTCCATGCCGGCATTCGGCGCCTGGCGCATCGCGGTGTCCGGCTTGGCGAGGAAGTTCTGCACGATGATTTCCTGCACATGCCCGAACGCCTTGTGCACCTTACGGATTGCCATGATCGACTCCGCGCGGTCACGGATGGTCTCGCCGATACCCACGAGGATTCCCGTGGTGAACGGAATGTTCAACCGGCCCGCGTCGGTCAGCGTGCGCAAGCGCACCTCGGGATCCTTGTCAGGGCTGCCGTAATGCGCCTGCCCCTTCTCCTCGAACAACCGACGGGACGTGGTCTCGAGCATCATGCCCATCGACGGCGCGACAGGCTTGAGACGCGAGAGTTCCTGCCACGACATCACACCCGGATTCAGGTGCGGCAGAAGACCGGTCTCCTCGAGCACCTTGATCGCCATGGCACGCACGTAATCCAACGTCGAGTCGTAGCCACGCGAATCGAGCCATTCCTTCGCCTCCGGCCACCGCTCCTCGGGACGATCACCGAGCGTGAACAACGCCTCCTTGCAGCCCAATGCCGCACCCTGCCGAGCGACCTCGACGATCTCGTCGGGATCCATGAACAGCCCGTGGCCTTCTGCCTTCAGCTTTCCCGGGACCGTCACGAACGTGCAGTAATGGCACTTGTCCCGGCACAACCGCGTGATCGGCACGAACACCTTGCGCGAATAACTGACGGTGGCTTCCCGCCCGGCCGCAAGAAGACCGGCGTCGCGAACCCGAGACGCCGACGCCATCAGGTCCACCAAGTCGTCACCGCGAGCATGCAGCAGCACAGTGGCTTCGTCGACGTTCAGGCTGACACCGTCACGCGCGCGCCGGAGCACCCGACGCATAGCGGACGGTGCAGGAGCTTTCTCGGCTGCGGAAGCTTTCTCTGTTGCGGACGGCACGGAAACGGGATCGGGCAACATGGTCACCAGTCGATCATGCTCCTCCGACACACGGACGTGCCACCGGGACCGCTTCGCGGGTGAATCGTCACGACAACGACCGGATCACCCTGCAGGGGTTTCCCGCTGCAAACGTGCTCGGCGCAACATCCCTCGTCACCGCACTCCCCGCGCACGTTCCGTTCCACCGCGCAGGTTGCAACCCGCGCTCCCGCTACAACCCGCGCGGCCAGGGTGTGCGGATAGGGTCTGTAGGCATGATCACGATGACCGACCCGGCGTGGCGTCCGAGTCCCCGTGCCAAGCAGTTGTGGGCGATCAATGCGACGTTGATCTGGATTCCGGTGTTCGTCGCACAGGTCGTGTGGGCGGTGGTCGTTGATACGTGGACGACGTGGCCGCACGTCACGGTGTTCGGGGTGTCGGTTGTGCTCGCGGTACTGGACATCGTGGTGACGCCGATCTGGCGGTATCGAGTGCACCGCTGGGAGATCAGCGACACCGCGGTCTACACCCGCACGGGGTGGTTCAACCAGGAGCGACGTGTCGCCCCGATCAGCCGGGTGCAGACAGTGGACACCGAGCGTGGTCCGATCGATCGCCTGCTCGGGTTGTCCACGGTGACGGTGACGACGGCGTCCTCCGCGGGTGCTGTCAAGATCACGGCCCTCGACAAGGAGGTTGCAGACAAGACCGTCGCACAGCTGACCGACATCGCGGGACGGACGTTGGGCGACGCCACATGAGCAACGAACTTCTCGCCGAGGAAGAGCAGCAACCGTGGTTGCGGCTCGACAAGCGGATGCTGCTGGTGCATCCGGTCAACGAGGCAGTGAAGGTTCTGCCGGTCCTGCTGGTGTCGTTCATCGTCGGTAGTCAGAGCGGCAATCATCTGTGGGGCTTGATCATCGTCGCGGTGGTCGTCGTGTTCGCGATTCTGCGCTGGTTCACCACGAGTTACCGAATCGGCCCGGTGCACGTGCAGCTGCGTACCGGCGTTTTTCAGAAGAAGCTCCTGTCGGTGCCGCGCAGCCGCATTCGGTCCGTGGACATCGAGGCCGGTGTGCTCCACCGCGTGCTCGGTCTGTCGATCCTGCGCATCGGCACGGGTCAGCAGGCGGGCAAGGGTGAGAAGTTCGAGCTGAACGCACTCGACTCGAAGGTCGTACCTGCCCTGCGCGAAGAGCTGCTCGAGCGAGTCACGAGACGACCGGACTCTCCGAACGAAGCGCCACCGGCAGAGAACGAGATCGCGCACTGGCGGACGTCGTGGGTGCGCTATGCACCGTTCTCGTTCACCGGCGTCGTCACCATCGCCGCAGCGATCGGTGTCCTGTTCCAGTACGGATTCGCGGAAACGATCACCGAGTCCTCGGTCGTCACCGACAGCATCGACTCCGCCGAGCGATTCGGGATCGCAGTGGTGATCGTGGTCGGACTCCTCGTCCTGCTGGCGATAGCGAGCGTGTTCGCCTGCGTCCGCTACCTGATCGCGTACGGCAACCTGACGGTCACCGACGACGGCACTCGACTGCACGTCGCACACGGACTGCTGAGGACCCGGTCGACGACACTGGACCGTAAACGTCTGCGCGGGACGTCACTGTCCGAGCCGCTGCTGCTGCGGGTCGCGAAAGGCGCGAAGCTCGACGCCATCATGACCGGTGTCAGTGCGGAGAAGAAGGAGTCGTCACTGCTGCTCCCCCAGGCTCCCGCTGTCGAAGCCAGACGAATGATGACCGTCGTCCTCGGTGACGCGGGACTTCACGGGGACGCCAGAAAACCTTTGGTGGTGCACGGCCCGGCTGCACAGCGTCGGCGTTACACACGGGCGGTGCTACCTGTCGCCGTCGTCGCAGCAGGCGTCGGCGTCGCGGAGTACGCAGGTGCACCGATCCCCATCCTCGTCTGGGCCGCACTGGCCGTTCTGTTCGTCGGCGCACTCCTGGTTGCCTGGGACCGCTGTCGGGGTCTCGGCCACGCCGTTCTACCGGGTTGGCTGATCACGCAGCACGGTTCGCTGGATCGCAAGCGCCACAGCCTCGAGGCTGCAGGAATCATCGGGTGGACCGTGCGCCAGAGCTTCTTCCAGCGCCGCGCCGGGGTCGCGACCATCGTCGCCGCGACTCCCGCAGGTGTCGGGCACTACGAAATCCTCGACGTACCCGTCGACCAGGCGTGGTCACTCGTCGAGGCGGTGACTCCGGGAGCCGGTGACAAGTGGGCTCGATGACCCCACGAGACATTCCTCAGCTCGACGCGGCGGTATCGCAGTGCAGGGCCTGCCGACGCCTGGTGAACTGGCGTGAAAAGGTGGCCGTCGAGAAGCGGGCGGCGTTCCGCGACGAAACCTACTGGGGCAGAGCGGTCCCTGGATTCGGGCCGGCGGATGCACGCGTTCTGATAGTCGGGCTCGCGCCCGCAGCTCACGGAGCCAATCGCACCGGGCGCATGTTCACCGGCGACCGAAGCGGAGATTTTCTCTATGCGGCGCTGCACGCCGTCGGGCTGGCCAACCAGCCCACGTCGACCCATATCGGTGACGGCCTCGAGCTACGAGGTGTACGGATCACGGCTCCCGTGCACTGTGCTCCCCCGGACAACAAGCCGACGGTCACCGAGCGTGACCGGTGCCAGAAGTGGCTCGATATCGAACTGCGCCTGCTGAAGCCGACACTGCGATCGATCGTCGTCCTCGGCGGCTTCGGCTGGCAATCACTGTTGCCGATGCTCGAACGAAACGGGTGGGAAGTCCCGCGACCGCGGCCGAAGTTCGGGCACGGCGTGCACGTCCAACTCGACGGCGTCCGCTTGTTCGGCAGCTACCACGTCAGCCAGCAGAACACGTTCACCGGGAGGCTGACCCCGACGATGATCGAGAATGTGCTCCGGGATGCGGGTGAGCATGCGGGGCTGCTGTGAGGCGTTGCAGCCTCCAGCTGAACAGCAGGACACCCGGTGGAACGAGTCCGCCGAGAAGCAGTACCGCCGTGCGCCAGTCCGCCAGGAGCAGGACGTCTCCGCCGGGGCCACCGAACATGCACAGCAGGACGGCCACGAACCACGCGATCAGCGGCGACGCGACGGCAACCGGTTCCTCGGCGACCTTGCGGGCCGCGAACAGCAACGCAACGTTCGCAGCCCCGGCAAGGAGCGCACTCACCGGGAACGGCACCGAGCCGAGGTAGGTGGGAAGAAACAGGATCGACAGAACGCCGCACAGAAAACCGTCGAAGATCAGTACTGCGAGAGTTGCCCTCGACACGAGGACGACAGCATTGGATGCGGCCTTCGAGATCATGCGTCCAATACTGACGTATCGAGATCGATCAGGAGACCGGCGGGTATCCCAACGAGGTCAGTAGGTTGCTCAGCGCCGACGCGATATCGGTCAGTCCCTGCTGGTAGAGCATTTCCTGCCGCGGAAAGTCCGGCATGAGCGAGTTGACGAACGCGACTATGGCGTCCTGCACGATCCAGTTGTACATGTGTGACCCACCCCAGATGCAATCAAATTAGTGATTCACGCCATATCCTAGTACGCCGGCGAACAGATCCGTTTCCCTACCCGACGAATCGAGGTCCGCCGGCTCGCCGCGGACCAGCACGTACTGCTCGTCGGCGAGGATGGGTTGCACGATGTTGTTGGACAGCGCGTACTCGACACCCGACGGCGCCACGGTCACCTGAGTGGCGTGGGCACGCAGGGCATCACGCTTGAGGTCGAAGACCTCACGCACATCGATCGACGTCGTCACGACACTCTCCGGAACCGAGGGGAGTTCACCGTCCTCCGGCATCCTCCAACCGTCGGGCACCTCGCCGATCGCGTCGATACCGTCGTGCAGCTGCTTCTCGCCGGTGACGGTCCAGTAGAACTTCCTCGGCGTGCAGGGCGCACCCGCGTCCGGATAGTGGTCCGTTCCCGCCAGGTCGAACGCTTCCGTCACCAGAGAATGCACCTGCTGGTGATCCGGGTGACCGTAGCCGCCCTCCGGGTCGTAGCCGACGATCACGTCCGGCTGCACACTGCGTACCACCGACAGCATCGCTTCGAGCGCCTCGTCTCGATTCGCGTTGACGAACGCCCGCGGATTGGCCGCCGCCGCCGTTCCGGCCATTCCCGAGTCGCGGTACTTCCCTGCTCCACCGAGGAATCTCGGAGGCTGTGCACCGAGAACTGCCAGCGCCCTGTCCAATTCGAGGATGCGGTATCCACCGAGCTGGTTCGCTTCGTCGACCACGAGGTGTGCCCACGTGTCTCCGATGACCTCGCCCTCCTCGCCGAGCGAGCACGTCAGGACCGTCACTTCCACGCCTGCTCGCGCGTAACGCGCGATGGTGCCTCCGGTGGTGATGGTCTCGTCGTCCGGATGTGCGTGAACGAGTAGCAGTTTCACTTGGTCGGTGTCCTCACCCATTTCGATGCGTCGCCGAAGATCCCCGTTTCGATGGGACCGGTCAACGACGCACCTTCCACGCCGGTGCCCGCTGCGACGACGGAAGAATCCTGCATGATCGGGAGCACCGCGGCCAACTCCCAGAGCTTCGGCTCGGCTTCGGCGACGAGGCGGTCGACCGGTAGTTCCCCTCGAAGCGCGCGGTCCACCGAGCCTTCGAGCTCCGGCACACACAGCCCGGACAGATTGCTCGGTGACGGCAGAGGCGCGTCGTCGCCCTCGGTCTCCACTTGCGCGGGCGCGTCGGTCTGCGTTGCCGGGCAACCGAATCGAGACGCCATGACGGTTGCCGGATCCACTCCGGCCGCGGACCACCCGACGATCGCGTCGACCTCGCTGTCGGTCAGAGCGGTGCTGTACAACTCCTCCGCGGGCAGCGCAGTGACCGTTGCCTTGATTCCTGCGCCGGACAGCTGGTCCGCCGCGGTGTTCGCGACGGCGATCGACACCGTGTCGTTCTCCACGGCACCGATCACGAAATCGAGAGGCACACCGGCTTTTCCGAGAGACCCGTCGGCCAAGGGAACGTACCCGGCCTGTTCCAGCAGCGTCACCGCGGCCTCGCGAGAGATCGGAGCCGGCGCGGTGGCGTCGTAGCGCGTGTCCGACGGAGAGGTCAGATGCGCACGGGCAGGATGATCGGCAGATCCGGATCCTGCTGCGACGGTGGACAACAGCGAGGAGTCGAGCAGACCCAGCATCCCTCGCCGCACGACCGGGTCGGCCAGCACGGGCGTGCGCCCGTTCAGCGTCAGATCCAGAACGCGGGGTTGGAACCGAATGCCGGTGCGAATACCGGGGATTGCCGACAGTTGCGCTTCCGTAGCCGTTCCTGCTCGGACCTGCGCAGCCTGTGCGTCGCCCGAACGCAGCGAATCCGCGAGCTGAGCTGGAGTTCCGCCCCGGCGAAGCAGAATCTGGAACGGCAGGGCGGGCTCACCCCAATAGCGGTCGTTGCGCTCGAGCAGGATTTCGTCGCGCCCACGGTCGATGGACTTGATGTTGAACTGACTGCCGGAGACGGGAACGTTGTCGCTGAGGCCGGTCTCGAAGCCGCCGGGCGAGTCCTTGAGCAGATGACTCGGCAGCAGGTCGGTGAACAGTCGCTGCCAGTTCGGGTACGGCTGAGACAGGGTGACGTCGACGGTCTTGCCTCCACCGGACGAGGCGACGTCCTCGATCAGCGCGTATCCAGCGGGATCGACGACGCCTGGCTGCGAGATCATCTGCTGCCACAGGTATCTGAAGTCCTCGGCGGCGATCGGCGCACTGTCGGACCACTGTGCGTCGTTGCGCAGCTGGTATCTGACCGTGAACGGGTTCTGCGACGTCACCTCGGCCGACACGAGGACAGTCGAATCCAGAGCCCAGACGGTGCTCGCCGGATCGTTCGGATCGGCGATCGGACGAAAGGGGCTCGGTAGGACGAGGGAACTGACAGCAGAATTGGCCGGCGACTGATCCGAGAGCAGGTGGGGATTGAAACCGATCCCCACGTCGTCGATGGCCACGACCACCCGATCGCCGGTTTCGGTCGGCGCCGGAGTGGTCGTCGTGGTCTCGGGAGTGGGTTCGCTCTCGACGGGAGGCGGCGGATTGGCCGTGCAGGCTGCCAACGCCAGTGCAATGGCTGCGACTGCAATGCCACTCTTCGTCCGCCGCACTATGGCCGCTCCTTCGTCGTCACAGCACCTGTCCACTCCTCGAGCTCCACTCCTGTCACGAGCGTGGTGGCCCTCTGCAGGGTCACCACGCTCGAACCTGAGACATCAGCCCAGAATTTACCGAAACAGGCTGATTACAGAGCAGCCTTGTCGCGGGACTTGCTACGCGAACGCTCGCGAGCGCGCTCGTTGGAGTCGAGGTGCACCTTGCGGACGCGAACGACCTCGGGGGTCACCTCGACGCACTCGTCGCCTGCACAGAACTCCATGGCCATTTCCAGGTCCAGCTTCTTCGGCTTGGCCAGGGTCTCCATGACGTCGGCGGAGGACTGACGCATGTTGGTCAGCTTCTTCTCGCGGGTCACGTTGATGTCGAGGTCTTCCTGACGCGGGTTGATACCCACGACCATGCCCTCGTAGGTGTCCGCGCCGGGCTCGACGAAGAACGTTCCGCGGTCGGCCAGCTGAATCATGGCGAACGGGGTGACGCTTCCGCTGCGGTCCGAGACGAGCGAGCCGGTGTGGCGTGCACGGATCTCGCCTGCCCACGGTGCGTAGCCGTGGAAGACGGCGTTGGCGATACCGGTGCCGCGGGTGTCGGTGAGGAAGTCGGTGCGGAAACCGATCAGGCCTCGCGACGGGACGATGAACTCCATCCGAACCCAGCCTGCGCCGTGGTTCGTCATCTGCACCATCTTGCCCTTGCGTGCCGCGAGGAGCTGGGTGACGCTGCCGAGGAATTCCTCGGGGGTGTCGATGGTGAGCTCCTCGAAGGGCTCGTGGATCTTGCCGTCGACCTGGCGGGTGACCACCTGGGGCTTGCCGACGGTCAGTTCGAAGCCTTCGCGGCGCATCTGCTCGACGAGGATGGCGAGGGCGAGCTCACCACGACCCTGCACCTCCCAGGCGTCGGGACGACCGATGTCGAGGACCTTGAGCGAGACGTTGCCGACGAGCTCGGAATCCAGACGGCTCTTGACCATGCGAGCGGTGAGCTTGTGGCCGCTGACGCGTCCCACGAGCGGGCTCGTGTTGGTGCCGATGGTGACCGAGATGGCCGGCTGGTCGACAGTGATGCGGGGCAGGGCGACCGGGTTTTCCAGGTCGGCCAGGGTGTCACCGATCATGATGTCCGGGAAACCGGCCACAGCGACGATGTCGCCCGCGACACCCTTCTCGCCGGGGACGCGCTCGACACCGATGGTGTTGAGCAGCTCGGTGACCTTGGTCTTCTGGACGACGGGCTCGCCGTCGACTTCACGCATCCAGCTGACGGTCTGGCCCTTGCTGAGCGTGCCGTTGTGGATACGGACGAGCGCGAGGCGGCCGAGGAAGGCCGACGCGTCGAGGTTGGTGACGTGCGCCTGGAGCGGCGCGTCGACGTTGCCCTTGGGCGCGGGAACGTAGTTGAGGAGGACGTCGAACAGTTCGTCGAGGTTCTCGGCGTCCGGTGCGCTGCCGTTCTCGGGCTGCACCTTCGATGCCTTGCCCTCACGGCCGGAGGCGTACAGAACGGGAAGGTCGAGGGCGAGCTCGGCTGCCTCGGACGCTTCGTCGTCGAGGTCCGACGCCAGATCCAGCAGCAGGTCGTGGCTCTCGGAGACGACCTCTTCGATGCGCGCGTCGGGACGGTCGGTCTTGTTCACGACCAGGATGACGGGCAGCGACGCGGCGAGCGCCTTGCGGAGCACGAAGCGCGTCTGCGGCAATGGGCCTTCGGACGCGTCGACGAGCAGGACGACGCCGTCGACCATCGAGAGGCCGCGTTCGACCTCTCCACCGAAGTCGGCGTGGCCGGGGGTGTCGATGACGTTGATGACGGTGATGGTGCCGTCCGGGTTGTGGCGGTGAACGGCGGTGTTCTTCGCCAGGATGGTGATGCCTTTTTCCTTCTCGAGGTCACCGGAGTCCATGACTCGGTCCACGAGTTCGGCGCGTTCCTCGAACGCTCCCGACTGCCGCAGCATGGCGTCGACCAGCGTGGTCTTGCCGTGGTCGACGTGTGCAACGATGGCTACGTTGCGGAAGGTTGTGGTGCTGTCGATGTTGTCTGCACTGCTTGGGGCGCTCACGCGAAAAATTCTCCTGGGTCGAATGCGGGCTCTTGTTCGCTAGCGGGCTTATGTCGCTAGAGAAGCGCGCTGCACCGCGAGGTTCTCGCGACCGATCGAGTTTACCCGCTCGCACAGGGTGACCTGCACCACGCAGTACTGTTGGGTAGGAATTCACCTTCGAGTCGAGCAAAGCGGAGCCACCAAAATGGGCAAGGTCAAGGCCAAGGACATCTCGGGTCTGAAGCCCAAGAAGAAGTGTTGCCGCAAGAAAACACGGTGCTTGAAGTGCCCCGTCGTCATCATGCGTATGAAGAAACTCGAAGATGCTGGCGCCACCGGCAAGGACTTGAAGAAGGGCCTCAAGAAGGCCCGGGCTGCCTGAGAAAGGCACTCAATTCGGGGACCCAGGCGCGATCGGCGTCGACGAGGTCCATTGTGGACAGCGCCGACGCATCCACCCAGCGAAGCGCGGAGTGATCGAGCGGTACCGGGTTACCGGAGATCAACTCGACGCGGTAGGCGCGGAGCACACGGCCTTCGGCCAGACCGACATCACCGGTCAACGCATCGCCTACGGCGGTCTCGACGCCCAGTTCCTCACGCAGCTCGCGCGCCAACGCCGCCTCGGGGGTTTCGCCCGGCTCCACTTTCCCGCCGGGAAGCTCCCACAGGCCGGCGAGTTCGGCGGGCCGCGAGCGCTGCGCGAGCAGCAACAATCCGTCGGAGACGATCGCTCCTGCCACCACGAGACGCTTCTTCGTGCCACCATCGTCAGTCATGGACGACCTACTCTCCGATTCCGATGTCGACGACGCCCTTCGCGCCCTCCCCCAGTGGCGACGGGTGGACTCGTCGATCGTCCGCACCGTCGAACTTCCGACCTTCCCGTCCGCGATCGAGTTCGTCTCCAGTGTGGCGGCTGCCGCGGAGGCCGCCGACCATCACCCGGACATCGACATTCGATGGCGCAAGCTGACGTTCGCTCTGTCGACGCATTCGGCGGGCGGGCTCACGCAGAAGGATGTGGATCTGGCGCATCGGATCGACGCCTTGCTGCCCGAAGACTGAGCAACTGCTCGCGCAGGCGATCTCGACCGAGGTAGACGACCCAGCCGTAGACAAGCACGATTCCGACGATGTCGACGGCACCGAACCAGGCGAGCACTCCGGGCCGGGAGACCAGCCAGATCGATTCCTGAAAGAAGCTGAGTATCCACGGCACTCCGACGAGCGTCGTGAGCAGCCAGTATCCGGCGACGATGCGGGTTCCGATTCGTCGGCGGTCGGGGCCGTGCAGCAACCACACGAGCATCGGCATGACCCAGACCCAGTGATGGGACCAGGAGATGGGCGAGACGGCGAGCCCGAGCAGTTGGACGATGATCAGCGTGCCGAGGAGGTCACCGGGGGGCAGCGCCCGCCACGCAGCGACCGCGAGGGCAGCGATCACCAGTACGCCGGCGATCCAGGCGACGGACGATTCGACGTCGTATCCCGCGATGCGGCTCATCGCCCCTCGGAGCGACTGGTTCCACACCGATCCGACGGGACCGATGCGGTCGGCGTCGCCCAGCAGAGTCGTGAAGTACGTGCCCGCCTGGTGTCCGAGGACCGCGTAACTGACGGCGACAGTCGCCCCGAACGCGACGGCCGAGAATGCAGCGGCCTTCCATCGTCGGGTTGCGAGGAAGAACAGTCCGGTGATCGCGGGCGTCAGCTTGATGCCGGCGACGAAACCGACGATGCCGCCTGCGACCCACCATCTGGAGCTGCGTACCGCGAGCACGGCCCCCAGGGCGAGGAAGACGTTGACCTGCCCGTAGTCGAGCGTGGTGCGTACCGGTTCGGTCCACAGAGCCAGCGCGGTCCACGCCATGGCGGGTCGCACGGTTGCCGCGTCGTCGCCGAGGATCATCTCGAGTGCGAGCTTGATCAGCAGGCACAGTGCGGCCATCGTCGCGAGCTGCCAGCACACGCCGACGAACGTGAAGGGCAGGTAGTGCAGCGGGAAGAACACGAGTGCCGCGAACGGCGGATACGTGAACGGAAGCGGAAAGTCCGGAGTCTCTTCGGAATACGTGAAGTCGTAGAGGTCGTCCCGCAGCAGCGCCGCGGATCCGTCGACGTAGACGTGCAGGTCGACGAGGTTCATGCCGTTCTCGGTTGCGAACGCCCAGACGAGACGCGCGATCACCGACACAGCCAGCAGGAGAGGTGCGAGCCGGAGGAGCGACAGACGGGGCGGGGGGTTCACTGAAGTAACTGCTCCCGTTCGATTCGACCGCGATTGACGCCTGAGCCTATAGGCCGCCGGATCCGGTTCCGAAACAGCCGTTCACAACAATTCCGCGGCCTCGTGTTGGGTTGTCACAAATAACAGTTTCATCACCAGTAACACTATTCACTTCTGTAACAGGCTAATCTACGGTGGCAGTCTGGCATCGGCATCGGCTGTACAACGATGGGCCGTATACATAGAGTGACCCCTCGAGCCAGCAACAGTTCCACGGCCCGCTTTCGATGAGGATGGGGAAATCAAGTGCTTCGTAACGGGGTAACGCGCAGGACCGTCACCGCAGTGGCTGTGACAATCGCTGCCGCGCTGGCAGTGCCGGCCACCGCATCGGCCGAACCTGCACTGCAGGCCCCCACCGCTCCCGAGTCCCCGACTCCCGGGACGCAGGTACCTCCCTTCTTCCTCCCTACTCCGGATCAGCCGCTTCCCGATTACGCACAGATCGAAGCTCTCGCCTCGTTCGCGCCGGCCATTCTCGGCGCTGCAGCCGGTCCGACGGATGTCGCCGCCGCACCTCAGGCGGATCTTCTCGCCCAGGCGCGCGCGCTCCTCGAGAACTCGGCTCTGCCGGATCAGGTCAAGTCCACCCTCGAGCGGGTCATCACGTTCCTCGACGGTTCCGGCGGCGGTGGCCCGGAGCTTCCTCCCGCGGACGGTCCGGTCATCGCGCAGTTCCTGTACCCCACCATCGGTAAGGGATGCATCTCCGACAGCGCGGACTCGGTCGGCACAGCACTCGCAGTACCCGGCCCGGCAACGCTGCCCCCTCCCGGTCCGCCCGCCGGCCAGGCAGGTTTCGTCTTCACCGCGCTCGGCACCGCGCCCATCGCGCAGGTCCAGGAAGCTCCGCTGACGGTCACGTGGCTCAACCTCGACAACCGTCGAACAGGCACCACGGAACTCACCGGGGCATCGAACATCAACCCGGACGGACCGGCCACCGTCTCGGCTATCGCCGACACCGGCCCCGGCCGCGTGCTCGCCGTCGTCTCGGGTTCCATCACGACGCAGTCCAAGGAAGATCCGGCCGCTCCGGCACGCACGTGCGGATTCCTGCCGACCATCGGGACCGTGTTCGTTCCCTGATCGACCGAGCCTGGTCGTTCCCTGGCCGGCATTGCCCACTAAGGTTTGCTGGTGAGCAAACCTGTTGCATTCGTAGCGATCACCTACGCGTTCACGATCGCGATGATGGGCACGACGATGCCCACCCCGGTGTACTCGCTGTACCAGGCCGAGTTCGGGTTCTCGGTGTTCGTCGTGACCGTGATCTTCGCGGCGTACGCGCTCGGCGTCCTCGCCGCCCTCCTGGCGTTCGGACGTTGGTCCGATTCGCTGGGTAGGCGCCCGCTCCTGCTTGCAGGCATTGCGCTCGGCATCGCCAGCGCACTGGTGTTCGTCTTCGCCGGGTCCCTCGCTGCCCTTCTCGTCGGACGTGTCCTGTCCGGCCTGTCCGCGGGCATCTTCGTCGGCACGGCCACGGTCACCCTGGTGGAACTGGCTCCCGATCCACGTCCGAGGCCTGCAGGTTCGAGCGCCTCGACGTGGAAGTCCCGGGCTCCCGCGATAGCCACGGCAGCGAACATCGGCGGACTCGGGCTCGGACCGCTCGTGGCGGGACTGCTGGTCGAGTACCTCCCCGAGCCGACGCAGCTGACGTTCGTCGTGAACCTCGTCCTGCTGGCGGTCGCAGGCGTCGCCGTGTTCCTGACTCCGGAGCCGGTGACCGTGCTGCCCGGAGCGCGTCCGCACATGCAGAGGTTGTCCGTGCCCGGCCCGGTCCGGGCCACGTTCGTCCGGGCATCGATCGGTGGGTTCGCCGGCTTCGCCGTTCTCGGGCTGTTCACGGGCGTCTCCCCCGGCTTCGTCACGCAGATTCTGGGAGTGCAGAACCACGCCGTCGTCGGCGCCGTCGTCTTCGTGACGTTCGCGTCCTCGGCGGCCGCGCAGATCGCCCTGCGCGGTCTCGACACCACCGTCGCACTACGCGGTGGGTGCGTCACGCTGATCGTCGGCGTCGGCGCTCTGTGCCTGGCTCTGGCCACCGCATCCCTGCCCGTACTGTTGGTCGCCGCGGTGGTGTGCGGCATCGGTCAGGGCATCACGTTCAGCAAGGGATTGGCGTCGGTGACCGAGGAACTACCCCCGGACCGCCGCGCCGAGGTGACGTCGACGCTGTTCGTCGTCCTCTACATCGCCATTTCTGTCCCCGTCATCGGCGCAGGTGCTGCAGCGACGGCGTGGGGTCTGGTCACCGCAGGTGTCGTGTTCTCTGCGGCGGTCGCAGCATTGGCCGTCGTGTCGTTGATTCTGCTGTTCGGAAGAACGACAGCGAATCAGGAGCCGAGCGAATCCGAGAGTAGCTGATAAAAATACGCCGCGATCGAATAAATGACATCGATGAGATTCATTGCGGAATTCTTTCCGGTTCAGGCCAACGACCACTGGCCGTAATCGGGCTTCAGAATTACATTCAGGTCGATGCCGATTCCGTCGATTTTCGCTTTGTCGATCTGAACCTGATGCAAATGCGCAGCCGGGTGGCGGAATCCTTTCGGAGTGCCCCAGTTGTGCTGCCAGTACCACTGACCGAGCCCGGCGATGGACGCCAGTTCGATCGTGGGCGAATTGGCGTAGATGCCGGTGTTCTCCGGGCCGACGATCGATTCCCAGCCCAGGATGTACGGCGCGATCAGGGTCGCGAACTGCACCGCGGTGGGGTTGTCGTCGATGGAGACGTAGATCGGGCGATTCTCCGGTCCCCCTGCTGCTCGGTGCAGTTCGAGGCCGCGCTTCGCATGCTTGACGCCGGCCGCGAATCCGCCCTTCCAGTCCGAGGTTTCGCCCTTGCCGAACTGGTAGTTGGACACCACTTCGAGGCCTGCCTCGGTGAGGGCGTCCGCCTCGTCACGCTTCATGGGCTTGCCGAGCATCCATTCGGCTCCCGGCCTACGGTCCGACACGTATCTGATCGCGCCCAGGTGCCCGGCAGCGCGGATGGACTCCGGCGACGGAACCCCGCCCGAGTAATCGATCAACGTCCCCAGCCCGTCGGCGCGTGCCGCCTGGGTGGACACTGCGGCCAGACCGACGGCGGCCGCCGATCCCACAGCGGCGTACTTGAACAAGTCTCGACGCGATACGTGCACGTAAGTCCCCAGATCGATAGTTTCGCTCGGCGTGTCGCCGACGCGCACGCCGGCCGCCCTGATAACTTTTTCGGTTTCGGTATTTCACCACAATCACTCCAGCATCGCTAGTCACACCCTCCCCTCTCTTCACCACCTACTGTGGAGAGCAGGCAATTCATCTACGAATGAAGGAGTAAGTGAATGGGCGTCACCCTGGCCAAGGGCGGAAACGTATCGCTGTCGAAGGAAGCCCCGAACCTGACTGCCGTGACCATCGGATTGGGCTGGGATGTGCGCAGCACGACGGGCGGGGATTTCGACCTCGACGCCAGCGCCATCGGACTCGGCGCGGACAAGAAGTCCGCGGGCGATCAGTTCTTCGTCTTCTACAACAATCTCCGTTCCCCCGACGGCGCCATCGAGCACACCGGCGACAACCGCACCGGTGAAGGTGAGGGCGACGACGAGTCGATCGACATCGACCTCGTCGCACTGTCCCCGCAGATCGATTCCATCGTCTTTCCGGTATCCATCCACGACGCCGACGCGTTGGGGCAGAGTTTCGGCCAGGTCATCAATGCATTCATTCGTGTCGTGGACCGGGCCGACGGTCGTGAACTCGCGCGATTCGACCTGACCGAAGACGCCTCCACCGAGACCGCGATGGTGTTCGGCGAGCTCTACCGCCGCGGCCAGGAATGGAAGTTCCGAGCTATCGGCCAGGGTTATGCCTCCGGCCTCGCCGGCATTGTGCGTGACTACGGAATCAACGCAAGCTGACGCACCGAACTCCGCGTAGGCGGACGTTGCAATTGCATAACCGTGAACTCCTGGGCTTGAGAACTTCGTAAGAATTGTGGTCCTATCACCCCATTCGTAACTTTGACCTCATGAGTCCCAGGAGTCACATATGTCTCGTCGCCTCAGCCGTTTAGCGGGAACCGTCGCATTGTCGTGCGCGGCTCTACTCGCGGTTCCCGCGACCGCGGCGGCCGATCCCGGCCCCGCGTCGCCTGCACCCGCAGCTCTCGATGCCGTGTCCCAGGCTGCTGCCGACGCCATCGCGGCGACTCGCACGGAGGTCGCCGAACCGACCGGCGCCAATCCGCTCGCTGCACTCGACACGGTGAACGGCATTCTGACTGAAGTCGGCATCACGCCGTTCTTCTACCCGACGGCTGCAATCAACTGCGCCGCCGCGCCCGGCGCACCGCTCGGCATCGTGCCCGGTGTGGCAGGCGGGGCCGCAGGCCCGTGGCCCAACCTGACCATCCCCTCGCCCGTCCCGCTGCCGGCACTCAATGCGGCCGAGGCCGGAGAGACACTGTTCGCATTCGTTCCGGCAGGCATCGTCGACGATTCCGGCGACAAGAGCGGCATGCAGGTGGCGTGGTTCAACGTCAACACCCTGAAGGGCGGCTTCGCGGACTTCGGCGGCGCGACATCGACTCTGGTGCAGTCGATTCTGGACAACCTCGACGTCAACCCGGCCGTCAAGGAATTGGTTCGCGGACCACTGACCGACGCACTCGCCGTGCTGCCCGCTGCAGGCGCGCGGGCCGTCCCGGTCGAGACCGGCGCCGGCACCGTACTCGCCGCGGTCTTCGGCACCGTGAACCACAAGGCAGTCGACGGTAGCGACAAGAGCTGCTTCTTCTTCCCGACGGTCGGGCTGGTGAACGTAGCCTGACGTCTCTCACGTCGTCCACGCACCGGTCACCTGCCGCAGCTGGTCTCGGCAGGTGACCGTTCGTCTGCATCCCACCGATGCCCAGACGTACTGGATGTCCGCGAAGATTCCCAACGATCAATTTCTGTTGTACTGCTTCGACACCGACTCGCCTGCGGAGTCCGTCCGCGAAGAACTGCTGCGCCGCGCGGAACAGATCAGCGACCTCGGTATGCGGATCGTCGATTTCCCACTCTCGCTTCGCTATCCGAGTCTTCTTCGGGCACCCGACACAACGGACCTCGTACACATCCGGGAGACGGGCCGCACGTGGAGGGACTGCCTCGACACCGTTGCCGAGGCATTCACCGATCAGCTCGACCCCCACCGATCCGTCTGGCGTCTGCACCTTGTCGGTGGCGTCACCGGCGCTCCGCGGTGCGACGGCCCGGCACTCGTTGCGATACTGCAGATCTCACATGCGCTCGGCGACGGCCGTGTCGCGTCGAGCCTGGCCCGAAGACTCTTCGGAGACGACCGGTCCGCGCCGGCCCCCATCGCCGACCGGACCCGAATCGGCCCGCGCGAATTCTTCCGAAGAGCTACTCGCGCATACGATCTCGAACGACAACTGGCAGCCGACACCGCCGCGGGAACCGTCCCCGCTTCTGCGCCGGGTAGGCCCAGGATCCGAGTCAACGTCGCACCGGCGGGCCGCACGTCCGTGCGATGCCTCGTTCGTGATCGCAGCGACTTCACCGCCCCGGGCATCAGCGTCACGGTCGGTGCCGCAACCGCGATATCACTCGCCCTGGAACGCTACCTCGCACACCACGGAGACCCGGTACCTCCCGAGCTCGGTGCCGAGGCGACACTAGGCAAGCACGGTGAACGCCGGGCGCGCAACCACTTCGGCAATGCCGGAGTGGACCTACGCCCCGACATCACCGATCTCGCCGCCCGAGCGCACGCCATCTCCGAGTCACTGCAGGCTCGTCGTCGCCGCGCAGCCCATCCCGCAGCCGAGGCTCAGTCGCTCGCATCCGAAGCCGTTCCAGCTGTACTGCTGCACTGGGGTGTCCGCCAGTTCGACGCCACCGCCGTTCCGGACACGGTCACCGGAAACACGGTCCTGTCGAGCGTCGCGCGTGGTGCCGCGGACCTCGAGGTCGGTGGCGGACCGGTTCGTTTCACCGCCGGCTTCCCCGCGCTGTCTCCGATCATGGGCCTCACGCACGGAGTCCACGGCATCGGCGACGCCGTGACCGTCAGCGTGACATCGGCGGCGTCGGCGATGCCGGATCCCGACGTCTACTGCTCGTTCCTGGACCGCGCGATCGACGAGGTCTCGACCGCGCTTCGCCGGAGCTGCGCCCGGTAGCGGTCGTCTTCCCAGAGATTTCACAGAATGCCGCGTCATAGTCGAGGACATGACCCAGCTGACCGTTCTCGCCGTAGGTGGAACCGGAGAGTCCCGACCGGACGACCACCGTACTTTCGTCACGGGACTGCTCGGCCACGTCACCGGCGCGCTGGACGATCGGTTCGCCTGCCGATGGGTGGGATACCCGGCGTCGTACGGTCCCGTCGCGGTCGGTGGGCTGAGCTATCGGCACAGCACCGCACTGGGAGTCCGCCGACTCATCGCTGCCGTCGAAGCGACCCCAGGCCCGGTCGCACTGATCGGCTACTCGCAGGGCTGCTCGGTCATCCGCGAAGTTCTGGGACAGATGGCTTCCGGGGCGATCCACCTGCCCACGGTGACGGCAGCGGGGCTGATCTCCGATCCTCAGCAACCCGCGGGTGCCGTCGACGGTTGTACCGGTCGCGGAGTCGCGGGCGTCGGCCCGAACGTACCGGCCGAGGTCGAGACGATGTGGATCGGGCACCCACACGACATGATCTGCAACGCCAGCGAGGACAGCTACATCCGCGACATCGCCGATCTCACGAGGTGGATGTCGTTCCGCACGACCCGGTTGTGGCTTCGACAGGTGTGGCATCTCATCCGCACCAACGGTTTTCAGAACGCGTCGAAGACCAGCTTCTCGCCGCGGCAATGGAGAAAGGATGCCCGACGCGTACGCGTCGCCCTGCGGGAACTTTCGGGGTACCTTCCGAAGACCCTGGCGTGGCGTCGTTGGTCGGTGGCCAATCCGTCGGGCGACCGCCACATCGCGTACGCGACCGAACCGCTCGACGCCGCAGATGTCGACGGAAGCGGCCTCACCGGCTGCCAGCTACTCGCGCAGTGGCTGCAGGTGCACGCCGATCATCGGTCACCCCGCAGTCACGAACTGGTCGCCTGACCTTCCGCCCGTGCTTTGAGCTGAGCCAGACCCTTGTCGAAGTCCTTCCCCACGACCTTGTCCATCGGGAAGATCTTCCCGAGAAGAGTGAAGAAGAGGTTGTTCTCGCCGGTCATGGACCAGGTGATCTCGGATCCGTTCGCGCCCGGGTCGATGGTGAACGTGGTGACGTTCTTCGCCTTGAAGGGTTTGGTGAACACCAGGTCGAGGACGACGATCTGCCCCGGCTTCGAATCCGTGATCGTCATCGATCCCGCTCCTGCCTTGCGGTTGCCGGACCAGGCGTAGGAGGCGCCGACGCCACTGCTCGGACCCGTGTAGGTCCGTGACAGATCAGGATCGGCGCCTTCCCACGGTGACCAGGTACGCCACTCACGGAAGTCGTTGATCAACGGGTGGATCTTGTCCGGCGACGCGTTGACCACCGTAGTGCGTTGTACCAGGAAGGAACTCATGCGCGAATAGTAGTCACCCTCTGCGGCACAGGCAGAACAGATGGCCGACAGGATCCCGGAACACGGCGAAGCCGGGGTGGTTCTCGTTGCCCTCGACCTTCGTCGCGCCGATTTCGAGAACGTAGTCCTCGGCTTCCTTCATGTCGTCGACGACGAAATCCAGGTGGATCTTGATGCCGTCGGACGGCCAGTCGATCGGTGTGAACTCGGGGGCTCGTTGGAACGCGAGGCGAAGTTCCCCCGGTCCCTGAATCACGACCCAGTCGCCGTCGTCACTCGTGGGCTTCCATCCGAGAACCTTCGCGTAGAACCCGGCGAGTGCAGCCGGGTCCGGGCAGTCCAGAACGGTGTAGTCGACCTCGATCTTGGGTGCAGTCATGCGTGCACGCTAATACGAGGGAATGCCTACTGTCCCAGGGACGGTGCGAAGGTGGTGAACCACGCGTCCTTCAGGTGCTCTTCCCAGAAGTTCCACCAGTGCGTTCCGACTCCGGTGATGCGCACCTCCGGGTTGTTGCCGGTTGCGCGGAGAGCTCCGACGTAGGCGCGACTGGACAGACCCGACGCAGTCTCGAGTGGAACCATCTGTGCGAACTTGACCGGGTCGAAGCTGGCGCTGACCGGGTTGACGGTCGGGTCGGTCAACGGCGAACCGGTACCGGCCGAGACGAACACCTTGGTGTTGCGGAGCTTGCCGACGTTGAGCAGCGGATCATTGGCGAGCCACGACGCCGACGGCCATGCGCCCCACATGTTGCGCGCGTTGCCGCCCATCTCGCCGACCGACACCTGGATGCCCTGCGCGTAGCCGGGGCTGCTGGCCGTCGGGTAGCCGCTGAACGATGCAACGGCCTTGTAGAAGTCGGGGTGGTTCGCGGCCAGGTTCAGCGCGGAGGTGCCGCTCATGGACAGACCGGCGACTGCATTGTTGACGCCGTCACTGCCGAACTGCGCGGACATGACCGGCGGCAGCTCCTGCGTCAGGAAGGTCTCCCATTTCACGACGCCCAGCTTGGGGTCGGGGCGCTCCCAGTCGGTGTAGAACGTTCCGCCGCCACCGAACGGGATGACCACGTTGACGTGCTTGTCGGCGAAGAACTGCTCCACGTCGGTCTCGATGAGCCAGCCGTTGTTGTCGTCCGGCGCGCGCAGGCCGTCGAGCAGGTAGATCGTCGGAGCAGGACCCTCACCTGCAGCCTTCAGGACCTTGACGGGGATGTCCTTGTTCATTGCATCCGAGTGGACGTAGACCAGAGCGGAATCGGCCTGCGCAACACCCGTCCCCACGAAGGTGGCGCCGAATGCAGCGACCAGCACGGTGACGAGACCCAACAGCAGGCGGGAGCGCAGCCCCCGGAGCACGCCGACCGAGCTACGAGCACGAGAAAACATCAACGAGTCCCTAACGTCCGAATCCGACGACCTTCGGGAGGCAGGGTAACAGGGATATAACGCCTGCGCCTCTTCGCCGATTCTCAGACGATCCACCACGCGGCGTACGGCGGGACCCACAGCGTTCCGCCGGGATCGTGCAGTCCGTGCTCTGCCAGATCGTGGCCGGACAGCACTTCGCGGACATCGACCGACCCCAGGTCCGCCAACCGGGCACGGGCGAGTGGTCGGTGATCGGCAGTCACGTTGAAGACACCGACGAGAGTCCCGCTCGGGTGTCGACGCTGTACGACGAGGAGGCCGTCGTCGATGTCCGCGTCGGTGAGGACCCGCGTCGGAGCCTCGGAATGAAGCATCGGCAGGCCGGCTCGGACACGTGCGATGTGAGCTACACCGTCGAAAACGCGTTGGGCGTCGGAGCCCTGTTCGTGGCGGCGGGCTCGGTCGGCGTCGGTCATCCGCGGCCGGTGAACCCAGCGGTTGTCGGCGGAGTGTCCGTCCTCCGACGCCCACTCGGGGTCGCCCGGTGACCCGATCTCGTCGCCGCTCCACACGACGGGAATGCCTCCCCATGCGGCGACGACGGCGTGCGCGAGGAAAATGCGCGCGAACCCGCCCGCGGGATCCTTCCTCGACGGGCCGAGACCGGTGAGGGCCGCGGCCGTGCCGCTGATCCGCCGATCACCGGTCTCCCTGTTGTGTTGGAAGACAAGCCCTTCCGCCCACGATCCGTCGAACTCGCCGGAGTACCAGTCCGCGAGGAACTGCCGATGCCCGACGCCGGTGACACCCCGGGCGGAGGCGTCGGAATCATCGATGGCCCAGCCGATGTCGTCGTGACAGCGGACATAGGTCACCCAGGTACCGCCGGGCGGTGTCGGCGGCAACCCAGCGAGCGCGTGCCGGGCCAGATCGGTGGAGCCGGACGCCAACATCGACCACACGTGCACCATCAGGCTGTTGTGATAGGCGATGTCCGACACGCGTCCCGCATGGCGCCCCTCGCCCAGATAGGGCATGAGTTCGCGGGGCCCGACGATGGCCTCGGCCTTGAACAACGTCGCAGGAGCGGTCAACCGGCAGGTCGCCCGCAGCGCCTGCGTGACGGCGTGCACCTCCGGCTGGTTCTGACAGTTGGTCCCGAGCCTCTTCCACAGAAATGCGATGGCGTCGAGGCGCAGCACCTCGATTCCCAGGTTCGCCAGATGCACCACTACTTCGGCGAATTCGAGCAGCACGGCGGGATTCGCCCAGTTCAGGTCCCACTGCCACTCGTTGAACGTCGTCCACACCCATTCGCCGTCGACCTCGGTGAAGCTACCGGGCGCGAAGTCCGGGAACACCTCGGGCAGGGTGCGCTCGAACCTGTCGGGAGTGTCGCGATCGGGATAGATCAGGAAGTAGTCACGATACTTCGCGTCACCTGCGCGCGCGGCGACCGCCCAGTCGTGTTCGCGAGCAACGTGATTGAGAACCAGGTCGACGACGGGGCTGATTCCGCGGCTACGCAACGTGGCGGCCAATTGCGCCAGATCCTCGTTGGTACCGAGATCCTCACGCACCGAGGAGAAGTCCATGACGGCATATCCGCCGTCGTTGTCACCGGGACGAGGCTTCAGCAACGGCATCATGTGCAGATACGTGACCCCCAGGTCGGTCAGATGATCGAGCCTGTCCCCCAAGCCCTTCAACGTCTTCGCGTACCTGTCGACGTAGCAGGCGTACCCGAACATGTTCGGCCGCTGGAACCAGTCCGGCTGCAACAACCTGCGTTCGTCGAGCCGGTGCAACTCGTCGGACCGCGCGGCGAACCCCCGGGCCGCGACGGTGACGAGAGCCGACGCCACGTCGTCCGGTGCGGAATACAGCGCGGTCACCGCGTCGAGCAGATCCGGCCCCCACTGCTGCAGACGCAGCTCGAACGTCTGACGTCTGTGCGCAGGTAGATCCGCGAGCAGATCGCGTGCCTCCTCGGAGAGAACCATGCTTGCATGATGACACGGTGGGGTACGAAGGACGCATGGTCTCCGTGACGCGCATCCTCGACACCGTCCTCGATCGAACCGTCGTACCCGGTTACTCCCGCATCGGGTCGACGGTGCGCAGCAGGTTCTGGGCGTCGGACCCGGCACCGTTTCCCGAACCGATCGACGTCGTCGTCACCGGCGGCAGCTCCGGGCTCGGGGCCGCCACAGCGACGTCCCTCGCGAAACTCGGCGCCCGGGTACACCTCGTCGGGCGATCGGCCGAAAGACTCGAGAAGTCCGCCGGGATCATCAAGACAGCTGCATCGGAAGCGTCGATCGTCGTCCGAGAATGCGATGTCAGCGATCTCGATTCCGTCGCACGGCTGGTGACGGACCTGACGTCGGAGCTGACCGGGCTGCATGCCATCGTCCACTGTGCGGGCGTCATGCCCGAGGAGCGCACGTCGACAGCACAGAACCACGAGGCCGCATTCGCGACCCACGTCCTCGGCCCCGTCGCCCTGACCGTCGGCGCCAGGGAACTGTTCGACGCCGGATCCCGAGTCGTCTTCGTCTCCAGCGGCGGCATGTATCCGGTGCCGTTGCACACGCGCGACTTCGAGTTCGCCTCCGGAAAGTACTCCGGCATGACGGCGTACGCCCGCACCAAACGTATGCAGGTGGTCGTCGCCGAGCAGCTGGCTCAGCGAATGACCGAAGAACACGATCCGGTGGTGCACAGCATGCACCCCGGCTGGGCCGCGACACCGGGAGTGACCGATTCGATTCCGATGTTCGGCACGGTCATGAAACCCATCCTCCGCACACCCGACGAAGGCGCGGACACCATCGTCTGGCTCGCCGCCGGCGACGAAGCGCTCACCAGCACCGGAAAGTTCTGGCACGACCGAGCCATTCGGCCGACCCACTACCCGTCGTGGCGCAAGGACTCCCCCGACGCCAGGGATGCCCTGTGGTCGACGGTGGTGGAGGCAACCGGAATCGAGTTGTAGACGGAGCTGTACGGGCGAGCATCTCGACACGTCATCGGCGTGCGCCGCTTCTGATCGGCCTCGTCACCTGTTTCACGACGCACGACGGTATGCCTGCCGCGTCTCCGGCCGCACGTCGCTTGTAGACGCTCGGCGACATTCCCACCAGCTCGGTGAAGCGCGTGCTGAACGTGCCGAGCGAGGAACACCCCACTTCGAAGCACACGTCGGTGACCGAGAGATCTCCTCGTCGCAGCAGCGCCATTGCACGTTCGATCCGGCGAGTCATTAAGTACGAGTAAGGAGATTCGCCGTAGGCACGCTTGAACTGCCGACTCAGGTAGCCGGCCGACACGTGCACACCGCGCGCCAACGCCTCGACGTCCAGCGGCTGAGCGTAGTCGCGATCCATCCGGTCGCGCACGCGTCGCAGCCGCGCGAGATCCTTCAAGTTCTGCGATTCGTCCACGCACGGATCGTGCCATGTCGGCCCCGCGAGGCACACTGTTCGGATGAAGATCACCGATGCACAACGCCGCGCCCGGTTGGTGTCACGGCAGTTCGCGGCGGCATCGACGCCGGAGGCCGTCGTCGAGTCCGTGTTGGCCCTGCACGCCACCGATCCGGCGACGGTCTACCTGTCCGTTCTCGCGCGTGCCCGGTCGCTGGGCATCGACGACGTCCGCGCCGCGATGTACGAGCGTCGGACATTGGTCCGCTCGATGGCGATGCGCCGCACGCTGTTCGTTCTCGCACACGACGACCTACCGCTCGTCCATGCCGCAGCGAGTCTCGGCGTCGCACGAACGATGCGCAAACGGCTGCTCACCCAAGTCGAGAAGGGACCGACCGATCCGGTGGTCGAGAACCCCGCGGCATGGATCGCGCAGGTCGAACAGGAGACCGAGACACGCCTGAAGGCCGTCGGCACAGCAACGGGAGCCGAGTTGTCCGCCGCGGTTCCACTGCTCAAGACCGCGTTTCTGCCCACGACCGACAAATCGTACGACGTCAGGCGCTACGTCACCTCCGAAGTCCTGGTGATGATGGCAGCCGAAGGAAAAATGGTGAGGGTCGAACCTCGCGGCGCCTGGACGTCACGGCGGCACGCATGGGCTCCGATCGATCACTGGTGGCCAGGCGGCATCCCCGCCGTCGACGAGACCGACAGTCGCCGAGAACTCGTGCGCAGGTGGCTCGAAGTGTTCGGTCCGGCCACCATGGACGACATCCAATGGTGGACCGGATGGAACAAGACCCAGACACGTGCGGCGGCGGCAGCCATCGACACGGTCGCCGTCGAACTGACCGCAGGCGAAGGCATCATGCTGCCGGATACAGACCTGTCCGGCTGCGCGCGCGGCGTCGTGCTGCTCCCCGCCCTCGACCCGACGCCGATGGGCTGGAAGCACCGCGACTGGTACCTCGGTGACTACAAGCCACCGTTGTTCGACACCTTCGGCAACATCGGTCCGACCATCTGGCTCGACGGCCGAATCGTCGGCGGATGGGCAGTCACTCCGGCAGGCGAAGTCGCGACCGAACTGTTCGAGGACATCGGATCCAACACCGCCGACGTCACCGCCGAAGCCGAGCGGATCACAACACTCCTCGACGGCACCGCCGTCGTACCGTCCTTCCCGACGCCGTTGGAAAAACGACTGCGCGGTAGGTAAGCGACTCGATGCGAAAGTGCACCCAGTACAGTTTTAAACCATGCCGATCAGTCTCGTTTCCGTCATCGTGCCGGTCTACAACGGCTTGCCGCACTTGGACGTGCAGCTCAGGGCCCTGGAGGCTCAGGATTACAAGGGCGCGTTCGAGGTGATCGTGAGCGACAACGGCTCGACCGATGGTACGCGTGAGTACGTCGCCTGCCTGTCTTCATCCCTCACAGTCCGTTGCGTCGACGCGTCCCGGATCCGGGGTGTGTCGCATGCACGAAACGTCGGCATGGACGCCGCCCGAGGCGAGTTCATTGCCATCGTCGACCACGACGATTCGGTCCATCCCGGTTGGCTGACCGCCCTGACCCGCGAAGCGGAGAACTTCGACGCAGTAGGGGGCCCGATCGAGCTGTATTCACTGAATTCCCCCGAGGTCGCGTCCTGGCCAGGCGCCCCCACTCCGGAACAACGCCTCGACACCTTCCACCTTCCGTGGGCTCAGGGCAACAACTTCGGTATGTGGCGCACCGTCGTGCAACAGGTCGGTTACTACGACGAAGAATTGACCAGCGGCGGCGACGACGTCGACTATTCGTGGCGGATTCAAGAGGCCGGATTGACGCTGGGGCACGCACCGGAAGCCGTCGTCGCGTACCGCCTGAGGACTACGCTCGGTGGATGTTTCGCACAGGGACGCAAATACGGTGGGGCAGCCTGCGTGGTTGCCGTCAAGCATCGGTCGCGTGGCTGCCCGCAGTTGTCCCCGTTCGTACAGGTTCCGGCACATCTGGCCAGCCTTGCGTTCATGTTGGTCGCTCGAAATCCGTGGTTGCGCAGACGATCCCACTCAGTGCCGCGCGAGATCTGGGCTCAGCACCTCGGCCTTCAGTACGGCGCGATGGTGATGCGTCTGCGCCTGCTCAATCCGCGTGTTCGAACCGAAATCGAGGGACAATGGCAGGAATCGTGAGCGCCTCATGACCCAGCGTGCACTCGCATCCATTCGAGACGAGACATTGGCGGTCTTGCGCAATCACGTCGCTCCCGGCGAGGGTATTGCTCTCTTGGACTTCCCCATTCACGACAACGCAGGCGACTCGCTCATCTATGCGGGCGAGATCGATTACCTGTCGCAACTGAATGTTCGAGTCGATTTCATCTCGGATCTCGTCACTCATGACGACAGTCTGTTTCGACAGCGAGTGGGCAGCCGAACGATCTTGTTGCACGGCGGTGGCAACTTCGGCGACCGATGGCCTGCGCATCAACGGTTTCGTGAGGGGATCGTAGAGCGCTTCCCGCACAACACGATCGTGTGCCTTCCGCAAGGAATCGACTACGCCGATCCCGCGGCACTGAGGCGGACGGCGGACCTGTACTCGAAGCATTCCGATCTGACGCTCTTGCTCCGTGAACGAAAATCCTACGATCTCGCCATAGCCGCATTCCCCGACAATCGGGTCGAATACTGCCCCGACCTGGCCTTCGGCGCGCAGATCGACAGCAGTCCAGGCGGCTCGGCGGTGGATGTCGTGAAGCTGCTGCGCGTCGATTCCGAGGGCATCGACCACGGCGCCCTCGACCTCGGCGCGTCTTCAGTCCAAGCAGATTGGGGTCTACGCGGACCGGATCGCGCGCTGTGGAACGCGATCACGCTGCCCACCAGAATTGCGTACAACGTGCCACGAACCACCCGGATTCTCTGTCCGGCTCTCGCCCGGTCCTACCCCTTCGCCGCGCAGCTCAATCTTCGTGTTGCTCAACGCATTCTGAATCAAGGTTCCGTCGTCCTGACGGACAGACTTCACGCGGCCGTATTGGCCGCGATGATGGGAAAGCGAGTGGTTGCACTCGACAACGCGAACAAGAAGGTGTCCGGCATCTACAGCGCATACCTACATCGGTTCGACACAGTGCGACTGGCGTCGACAGCGGCAGAGGCTGTCGAAATGGTCGAAGACGCGGTGACGCGAAGCCGATGATGGGCTAACCCCGATCGCTCCAGAACCCACATTGGTGCGCGTCGTAGTAGTTGCCCACGACGGTGTCCGGGTTGCCGAATTCCAACACCGGACCGCTGGCGTCCGTTGTCTTCGGCCAGCCCTCCCCCGGGTCGCCGGATCGTGCGAACTCGGACCAAGCCTCGATCATCTTCTCCGACAGGTCTTTCTGGCCGGGACCGGTGAGAAGGTCACTGCCGTTCAGGTCGAACGTGTACGGCAGATCGGTCGCATGTGCAGCGCCCTGAGCCAATCCCGTGGCCGATACACCGCTCACATCCGGGGCTGTCTCGTCGGCGAATTCGTAGGACCACACGTCGGCGTTCGTAGAAAGCAACGCGGACGTGTTCAGCATCGGGCACGACCAGGCCGCATCGGTGACCAGGGTGGACCATGCCAGCGCTGCACTGTCGAATTCGGTTCTCGGGTAGCGCTGTTCCACCTCGCCCGCACGCGTGCCGAATGCCTGCTGGATGAGCGACCTGTAGGTCTCGTCGGTGACGGACGTCGGATCTGCCAGCAATGCACCCCCGACGAACGATCGGTGCTCGTCCGCGTTACCACCCATGATCACTGGGATCGGCATCGTGCGTCCGTCTCGAACTGCGTCTGCCGGATTTGTCGGTTGTAGGTCCGTACCGTAGGCCAGACCATTGCCGAACGACGACGATTGCTCGACAACCTTCTCGACGGGCAACTCCCGCAGGCAACGCAGCCGATCGTCGGTGCAGCCCAGAGCGTCTGCGATTGCACTGCCCGTTGCTTCGCTTTCGGCAAGCGGAGCGTACGGCGTCAACTCGGGCAGCCCCGGGTAGAGAGTTCCGGCGGGCCAGTCGATCAGGCACGACCCCGATTGGATGATCGCTTTGTCGACGAGCCCCTCCGCAGCAGGGGATCCCAGCGCTGCACAGGCAGACATTCCTCCGGCCGACTCCCCCATCACGGTCACGTTGTCGGGATCGCCACCGAACGCCTCGGCATTGTCGTTCGCCCACTTCAGCGCAAGGAGCTGATCGGCGAGCCCGAAGTTACCGGAGCCCTCCAGGCCGGGAAGACCGAGATAGCCGAGCATTCCGAGCCGATAGTTGACCGTCACTACGATCACGTTGCCCTGTTCGGCGAAACGCGTGGCGTCGTAGTCCGAGCCCGCGCCGCTGGTGAAACCGCCCCCGTGCCACCACACGACGACCGGGAGCTGACCGTCACCCGCGTCCGAAGGAACCGTCACGTTCAGAAACAGGCAGTCCTCGTCGGTCTGCACATCCGGACCTGTCCCCTGCGGGCACCGCGCGCCGAACGACGTGGCGTCGACGGTGTCCTCGGTGTCCGGAGCAGCTTCCGGCAACGCCCACCGCAGATCACCGACTGGTGGCTGCGCATATCGAACTCCGAGAAACTGCCGCGTGCCACCGACCTCGCTACCGCGCAGCAGGCCCGTCGTGGTGTCCACGGACAGAGGGTCCCGTGGTTCGGGCTGGTTGTCCGTCGCAGTAGCGCATCCGCCTACCAACAGCACACACGCCACTGCCGCCAAGGTCTTCTTCATCGATCGCCTCGTCCGTGATCACCGACCGCCGTACGTTCCGTTCTCCGAAAGGATATTCGAAGCGGGTTAGGCGTTGTCTAGACGTTGAAGCGGAATTCGACGACGTCGCCGTCGACCATGATGTAGTCCTTGCCCTCCATACGGACTTTGCCTGCGGCCTTGGCCGAGGCCATGGAGCCGGCTTCGATGAGGTCGTCGTAGCTGACGATTTCGGCCTTGATGAAGCCACGCTCGAAATCGGTGTGGATGACTCCCGCAGCCTGGGGAGCGGTGTCGCCCTGGTGGATCGTCCACGCGCGGGCTTCTTTCGGTCCTGCCGTGAGGTAGGTCTGCAGACCGAGGGTGTGGAAGCCGGCGCGGGCGAGAGCATCGAGGCCCGGTTCGGTCTGGCCGACGCTCTCGAGCAGTTCGGCGGCCGATTCGGCGTCGAGTTCGAGGAGCTCGGATTCGATCTTGGCGTCGAGGAACACCGCGTCTGCGGGTGCGACGGATCGTGCGAGCTCGCCGACGCGTGCGTCGTCGGTGAGGATCGATTCATCGGCGTTGAAGACGTAGAGGAACGGCTTCGTGGTGAGCAGCTGGAACTCCTTGAGGAGCTCGAAGTCGAGCTTGTCCTTCGCGGAGAACAGAGTCTTGCCGTCGTTCAGTACTGCCTGCGCAGCGATGGCGGCGTCGAGTGCAGGCTTGCGGTCCTTCTTGATCCGCGCTTCCTTCTCGACGCGCGGGATGGCCTTTTCGAGCGTCTGGAGGTCGGCGATCGCGAGCTCGGTCTCGATGACCTCGATGTCGGCGGCGGGATCGACGCGGCCGTCGACGTGCACCACGTCGTCGTCGGCGAAGACGCGCACCACCTGGCAGATAGCGTCGGCCTCACGGATGTTGGCGAGGAACTTGTTGCCGAGGCCAGCGCCTTCGGACGCGCCCTTGACGATGCCGGCGATGTCGACGAACGACACGAGCGCCGGAACCTCCTTCTCGGAGCCGAAGACCTCAGCGAGCTTGCCCAGCCGCGGATCCGGCAACGGCACGACACCGACGTTGGGCTCGATGGTCGCGAACGGGTAGTTCGCGGCCAGCACATCGTTCTTGGTCAATGCGTTGAAGAGGGTGGACTTGCCGACGTTGGGCAGTCCGACGATTCCGAGGGTGAGGCTCACGGTCTATGGAGTCTACTTTGACGTCGGGACCAGCACCGCGTCGCCCAGGATCTTCGTCGGAGGACGTGACGACGGGAGAATCATCGCCACCCTAGGTGAGGGCGCGTGCCGCGTGGGCGAGGGTGGTCACGGCGTCCCAATCTTCGGCAGCGAGAACGGGCGCCGGGGTGATCCATGACCCTCCGACGCATCCGACGTTCGGCAGCGACAGGTACGTCGACGCATTGGCCGTGGAGATCCCGCCCGTCGGGCAGAAGCGGGCCGCTGGAACGGGTGAGTGGATCGACTTCAGGAAGTTCGCGCCGCCCGACGCCTCGGCCGGGAAGAACTTCAGGTCGGTGTAGCCGGCTTCCAGCAGGGCGAGCACCTCGGACACGGTGGCGGCACCGGGTAGGTGGGGCAGACCGGTGTCGCGCATCGCCTGTGTCAACCCTGGTGTGCTGCCGGGTGAGACGAGGAACTGCGCGCCGGCGTCGGATGCCTGCTTCGCCTGGCCGGGCGTGACGATCGTGCCCGCACCGAGAAGGATCTCGGGCACCTCGGCGGCAATGCGTTCGATCGCGTCGAGGGCCACCGGGGTGCGCAGGGTGAGTTCGATGACGGGCAGGCCGCCGGCGACGAGGGCGCGGGCGATCGGCACGGCGTGGTCGAGATTTTCGACCACCACCACGGGGATGACGGGTACGCGGTCCAGCAGGGATTCGGTCATGTGTAGTCCTTCTTCTGTGCGTCGGGTCTTCTGAACGGCGGAACTGTCAGCGCATCACGAACATGGCGCCTTCGTCGGCGGGGCCGACAAGAGCGCGCATGCCGGAGAACAGGTCTCGGCCGGTGGAGACCCACTCGTCCTGCGCCGGCGCCCGGCCGGTGACCACTCTGACCTCGAAGTCCGCAAGTGGCACGTCGATGTCGAGCGTTCCGGCGACGGAGTCGAGGGTGATCATGTCACCGTCCTCGATCTTCGCGATCGCACCCCCACTGGCTGCTTCGGGCGTGAGATGAATTGCTGCAGGAACTTTCCCGGACGCTCCGGACATGCGCCCGTCGGTGATGAGCGCGACGCGGTAGCCGCGATCCTGCAGGATTCCCAAGGCCGGCGTCAGCTTGTGTAGTTCAGGCATTCCGTTGGCCTGCGGCCCCTGGTAACGCAGCACTGCGACGAAGTCGCCTTCCAGATCTCCTGCGTCGAACGCTGCAAGGAAGTCCGCCTGGTCGTCGAACACCTTCGCGGGCGCGGTGACCACGCGGTGCTCGGCCGCCAGCGCGGAGGTCTTGATGACGCTCTTCCCGATCGGGCCGGTCAGCATCTTCAGGCCGCCGTCGGCGCTGAACGGTTCGTCGGCGCCGCGAAGCACACTGTCGTCGTGGCTCATTCGCGTACCGTCTTGCCACATCACACCCTCGCCGTCGAGCTTGGGTTCCTGCGTGTAACGCCGAAGACCGAATCCCGCAATGGTTTTCACGTCGTCGTGCATCAGACCGGCATCGAGAAGCGAACCGATCACGAAACCGAGGCCGCCTGCGGCGTGGAAGTGGTTCACGTCCGCCTTGCCGTTGGGGTAGATCCGTGCCATCAGTGGCACGACAGCCGATAGATCCGACAGGTCTTGCCAGGTCAGCGTGATACCGGCGGCGCGGGCGATCGCAACGAGGTGCATGGTGTGGTTGGTCGAGCCGCCGGTGGCCAGGAGTGCAACACAGCCGTTGACGATCGCCTTCTCGTCGACGATTTCGCCGACCGGTGTGTAGTTCTCACCGAGATCGGTCAGACCGGTGACGACATGGGCGGCTTCGCGAGTCAGGGCGTCGCGCAACGGGGTTCCGGGATTGACGAAGGACGAGCCGGGTAGGTGCAGACCCATGACCTCCATCAGCAACTGATTGGAATTCGCAGTTCCGAAGAACGTGCACGTGCCACTGCCGTGGTACGACGCCGCCTCCGCGTCCAGCAACGCTTCTCGTCCCACCTTGCCTTCGGCGTAGAGCTGGCGAGCTTTCGCCTTCTCGCCGTTGGGAAGTCCGGAGGTCATCGGGCCCGCGGGGACGAACACGGCGGGCAGGTGGCCGAAGCTCAAGGCGCCCATGAGCATTCCTGGCACGATCTTGTCGCACACGCCCAGCATGAGGGTGGCGTCGAACATGTCGTGCGACAGCGCAATTGCGGTGGACATCGCGATGATGTCACGACTGAAGAGCGAGAGTTGCATCCCGTCGCGGCCCTGGGTGATGCCGTCGCACATCGCGGGCACTCCCCCGGCGAACTGCGCGATTCCGCCTGCTTCGATGACAGCGGCCTTGAGTGCAGCCGGGTAGGTCTCGAACGGCTTGTGCGCCGAGAGCATGTCGTTGTACGCGGACACGATGGCGATGTTCGGCTTCACCATGCCGCGCAGGGCTTGCTTGTCGGCTTTTCCCGACGCGGCGAAACCGTGGGCGATGTTGGCGCAGGCAAGCCGCCCGCGAGCGGGGCCTCGACTTCCTGCTGCGGCGATGCGATCGAGGTAGGTGGCCCGGGCGGACTGGCTGCGGGCTGCGATGCGGTCGGTGACCTGACGCAGGACCGGGTGGATGGTGTCCATGAGGTGTCTCCCTGTTCGGTCTTTCACGATTCAGACTAGAGGCACTTACGCGTCACGACAACCCAACTTACGTTTTTCAAAGTCCTAAGTCCGCGATCTTGCGTTGTTGCCGCAAAGGTTGCGGATTGGTTGAATGACGTATATGCGAATGTCACGTGCAAGTGCTCCACCTGCGACAGCAGGTGAGATGTTCGCGCTGATCCGTGACGGTGATGCCGACACCCGAGCGGACCTCGGAAAGACGACCGGCCTGTCGCGATCGGCCGTCGCCGCACGCGTCACTGCGCTCACCACACTCGGATTGATCGTCGAAACCGAGGACACTCTCTCGACCGGGGGCAGGCCACCTGCCCGGTTGTCGTTCGACGTCGACGCGGGAATCGTGCTCGCTGCAGCCATCGGCCGAAGTCGTTCACAACTGGGCGTGTTCACCCTCGGTGGCGAATTCCTCCTCGGCGACACCGTCGACCAGGAGATCGGCATCGGACCGGACGAGTTGATGCCGCAGATCACCAAGCGACTGGAAGCGCTCGTCGACGACGCTGCACGCAGTGATCACCGCATTCTCGGAGTCGGCCTGTCCATCCCCGGCACCGCGGACACCGCTCGTGGGTGCAGTCTCGACTCCCCGATCATGCACGGCTGGGACGGAGTTCCCCTCGCACCGTTCTTCGCCGACACGACCGACGCGCCGGTCTTTCTCGACAACGACGCCAACGCGATGGTGCTGGCCGAACGCCGCGACAACCGGCATCGATTCACGAATGCGCTGCTGGTCAAGGCGTCGACGGGTCTCGGCGCGGGGATTGTCGCCGGCGGCGAACTGCAGCGCGGATCGCTCGGCGCAGCAGGAGAATTCGGCCATACCAAAACCTCCGCCGCGGCCGGAGTCGCATGTCGATGCGGAGACAGCGGCTGCCTGGAAGCCATCGCAGGCGGCTGGGCACTGGTACGCGCATTGCAGGAACAGGGCAGAAGTGTCGGCCACATTCGAGGCGTCGTCGACCTGGCGGTGAGCGGCGACCCCGAGGCGCGTCGGCTCATTCGCGACAGCGGCCGCCACATCGGCGAGACGCTGGCAGGCGCCGTGAACCTACTCAACCCCGAGGTCCTCATCGTCGGCGGAGACATGGCCAAGGCCTACGACATCTTCGTCGCCGGGTTACGTGAGACCGTCTACGGAAATGCGACGGCACTGGCCACCAAGGCCTTGACCATTCAAGCGACAACACACGGCGACTACTCCGGTGTCATAGGTAGCGCGGCAATGGTATTGGACCAGGTACTGAGCGCGCGAGCGGTCGACGACGCACTGGGCGGCTGACGTCCGCCCACGGCGCTTCTCCCGTTCGGCGCAGGATCGGAACCATTGACCGCAGCTACACCGGAATGTGGCCGGGCTGTCACCAGGAGCGTCTAGGGTGATCGCTGTCACATTCGCGAATGCTGAAAGCGGTCCCCATGGCTTTGAAAGCGGCAGACGATCCGAACATCGAGTTGTTGAAGACCGATGCGGATCTGCCCCCGGTCGGAGTAGTCGACAAATCTCCGATGACTCCCGCCAAACGCGTCCTGTTCGTCCTCATCGGATTGCTCGGTGGTGTGGCCTGGACGGTCGTCGCGATCGTCCGAGGCGAGAACCCCAATGCGGTGTGGTTCGTGATCGCAGCGGTCTGCACCTACATCATCGCGTTCCGGTTCTACGCACGGTTGATCGAGCGTAAGATCGTCTTCCCTCGCGACGACCGAGCCACGCCTGCCGAGATCCTCGAGAACGGCAAGGATTACATGCCGACGGATCGGCGGGTGCTCTTCGGTCACCACTTCGCCGCGATCGCCGGTGCAGGCCCCCTCGTCGGCCCTGTTCTGGCCGCTCAGATGGGCTACCTTCCGGGCACGATGTGGATCATCATCGGCGTCGTGTTCGCCGGTGCCGTGCAGGATTTCCTCGTCCTGTGGATCTCGACGCGACGCCGGGGCCGCAGCCTCGGCCAGATGGCCCGCGGACGAGCTGGGAGTGGTCGGCGGCACCGCGGCACTCATCGGCGTCTTCGTCATCATGATCATCATCATCGCCGTGCTCGCGCTGGTGGTCGTCAACGCTCTCGCGGAGAGCCCGTGGGGCGTCTTCTCCATCGCACTGACCATCCCCATCGCGTTGTTCATGGGCGTCTACCTGCGCTACCTGCGTCCCGGCAAGGTGTCCGAGGTGTCGTTGATCGGCGTCGTGCTGCTGCTGTTCGCCATCGTCGCCGGCGGCTGGGTCGCCGAAACCGAATGGGGCACCGATTGGTTCACTCTCTCGAAGGTCACCGTCGCCTGGTGCCTGATCGGATACGGCCTCGCCGCCTCGATCCTGCCGGTGTGGCTGCTTCTCGCTCCGCGTGACTACCTGTCCACGTTCATGAAGGTCGGCACCATTGCACTGCTGGCCGTCGGCATCCTCATCGCACGGCCCGAGATCCAGATGCCCGCGATGACGTCGTTCGCCACCGAGGGCAACGGTCCTGCGTTCTCCGGCTCGCTGTTCCCGTTCCTGTTCATCACCATCGCCTGCGGCGCCCTGTCCGGGTTCCACGCCCTCATCTGCTCCGGCACCACTCCGAAGCTGCTGGAGAAGGAAAAGCAGATGCGGATGATCGGCTACGGCGGCATGCTCACCGAATCCTTCGTCGCGATCATGGCGCTCGTCACCGCATGTGTTCTCGATCAGCACATCTACTTCGCGCTCAACGCTCCGGCGACGCTCACCGGCGGAACCCCGGAAACCGCGGCGGACTACGTCAACGGGCTCGGCTTGAGCGGCGGGGACATCACCGCAGCGGAATTGAGCCAGGCGGCATCCGACGTCGGCGAGGAATCGATCATTTCCCGCACCGGTGGTGCACCGACGCTCGCATTCGGTATGTCCGAGGTGCTGCATCAGGTCTTCGGCGGCGAAAGCCTCAAGTCGTTCTGGTACCACTTCGCGATCATGTTCGAGGCACTGTTCATTCTCACGACGGTCGACGCAGGCACGCGCGTTGCACGCTTCATGCTCTCCGACAGCATCGGCAACCTGCCCGGCTCGTCGGCCAAGAAGTTCAAGGACCCGTCGTGGCGACCCGGCGCATGGGTGTGCTCATTCATCGTCGTCGCAGCGTGGGGCGCAATCCTTCTCATGGGCGTCACCGACCCGCTCGGCGGCATCAACACGCTGTTCCCGCTCTTCGGCATCGCAAATCAGTTGCTCGCCGCGATCGCCTTGACGGTGGTCCTGACCATCGTGATGAAGCGCGGCCTGTTCAAGTGGGCCTGGATTCCCGGTGTCCCCCTTGCCTGGGATCTGATCGTGACGATGACCGCGTCGTACCAGAAGATCTTCTCGTCGGTGCCCGCCATCGGATACTGGGCGCAGCACTCCCAGTTCGTCGACGCCAAGAACCAGGGCCTCACCGAATTCGGCAGCGCCAAGTCCGCCGAAGCAATCGACGCCGTCATCAGGAACACGTTCATCCAGGGAACGTTGTCGATCATCTTCGCCGTGCTGGTCATCATCGTCGCCGCAGCCGGCATTCTGGTCTGCATCAAGGCTGTTCGAGCAGGCGGACTCCCGGACAACGAAGAACCCGAGGTTCCGTCGAAGATCTTCGGACCCGCAGGCTTCGTCCCGACCGCGGCAGAGAAGGAAATCCAGGGCGAATGGGACAAGCTCATCGCCGACGGCACCGTCCGCGCACCGGGTGCGGCGCACGCAGGGCATCACTGACATGCGCGGGCTTCTGTGGTGGATCACTTCGGTGATGGGCGACAAGGACTACGAGCGCTACGTCGCCCACATGCAGCGGGTCCACCCCGACGAACCGGTTCCGTCCGAACGTCAGTTCTGGCGGGACCGCTACGCCGACGCCGACACGAACCCCGGCGCCCGCTGCTGTTGAGGTGAACTGGCGTCGTACATGCGTGTCCGATTCCCGCTAGCGACTACAGGGGGCGCGGTGACACAGTGGAGTCCATGGAATTGGACTTCGACCGGTGTTACCGCGCCGTCTCGGCACGAGACACCCGTTTCGACGGGCAGTTCTTCACTGCCGTGCGCACGACGGGCATCTACTGTCGCCCGTCGTGCCCGGCGACCACCCCCAAGGCACAGAACGTCACGTTCGTTCCGACCGCTGCCGCCGCGCAGCACGAGGGATACCGTGCGTGTCGACGCTGTCAGCCCGACGCCACTCCGGGCTCACCGCGATGGAACATCCACTCGGATCTGACGTCGCGCGCCATGCGCTTGATTTCCGACGGCGCGGTGGAGCGCGGTGGCGTCGACGCCCTCGCCGATACTCTCGGGTACTCGACCCGGCAGTTGACGCGGGTGCTGACCACAGAGATCGGCGCGGGCCCGCTCGCGCTGGCCAGGGCCCACCGCGCCCACACGGCCCGCACCCTGATCCAGACGACCGACATGTCGATGAGCGACATCGCATTCGCATCGGGGTTCTCGAGCATCAGGCAGTTCAACGACACCGTTCGGGAAGTATTCGCCGTCAACCCCACGACGTTGCGCGACGAAGCGAATCGCCGAAAGACCATCTCGTCCAACGGAACCGTGTCGGTGAGACTCCCCTATCGGCAGCCGATGGACACCGGGTGGCTCGAGTGGTTCCTCGAAGGCCACGCGGTACCCGGCATCGAATCGTTCGAGAACGGCCTCTACCGGCGGTCACTGCGTCTCCCCCACGGTCATGCCGTCGTCGGGATGCGCTTCGTCGACGGGTACGTCGAGGCAACGCTGAGCCTGATGGACATGCGAGACCTCGCCCCCGCCGTCGCCCGGATCCGTCACCTGCTCGATCTGGACGCCGACCCCGAAGCCGTCGACTCCGCGCTGTCCGAGGACCAGGCGTTGGCGTCGAACATCGCCGCACACCGCGGGATGCGAGCGCCCGGCAGCATCGACGGTGAGGAACTGTTGCTGCGCACCATGATCGGGCAGCAGATCTCACTACGCGCCGCCGCCACCCACACCGCGCGCCTGGTCGACGCGCTCGGCGACCACATCGAGGATCCACTCGGCGGCACCGTCACGCGGTTGTTTCCCAGCGCGGCCGTCATCGCCGAACGCGGACACGAGGTACTCACCGGCCCGCGTGCACGGGTCAGTTCGATCATCGGCGTCGCCGACGCGGTGGCGTCGGGCAAGATCGTCCTTCATCCGGCCCGGCCGGCCGAGGAGCTGGAACGGGACTTGCTCGCGCTCAAAGGGATCGGCCCGTGGACGGCGCGGTACGTCGTCATGCGCACTCTCGCCGACCCGGATGTATTGCTCGACACCGATCTCGTCGTCCGCCAGGGCGCCGAGGCACTCGGACTTTCGCTGAAGGACTCGGACCGCTGGGCGCCGTGGCGGTCCTACGTCTCCATGCACCTGTGGAACATCGCCCTGACAAGGAGAGCAGCATGACTGCATCGTTCGCCACCACCGACACCCCGATCGGCCCGTTCACGACCGTCGTCGACGACGCGGGGTCGGTGCTCGCCGCCGGATGGACGGACTCGATCGACAATCTGGGCCCGCTGATCCACGCAAGTCTCCGGCCTACCGATCTTCGGCAGGCCTCGACGCTCGGCAGCGTGACCGCAGCCGTCGACGCCTATCACCGCGGCGACGTGCACGCCATCGACGACGTACCGGTATCGCAACAGTCGGGAGAATTTCTGGTCCACGCCTGGAAGGTTCTGCGGACAGTGCCTGCCGGGTCGCCGGTGACGTACTCGCAATTCGCGGAAATGGCCGGGCGCCCGGCGGCAATTCGAGGGGCTGCGTCCGCCTGCGCGCGCAATGCTGCCGCACTGTTCGTGCCGTGCCACCGAGTGTTCCGAATCGGCGGCGCGCTCGGCGGATTCAGATGGGGTCTGCCGGCGAAGGAATGGCTCCTGACACACGAAGCAGGAGTGGAGCCTGCGGAATGACCAGGGAAGCAGGAGTGGAGCCTGCGGAATGACCAGGCACGCAGGAGTGGAGCCTGCGGAATGACCGGTGGAGGCAGGAGTGGAGCCTGCGGAATGACCAGGCACGCAGGAGTGGAGCCTGCGGAATGACCGGTGGAGGCAGGAGTGGAGCCTGCGGAATGACCAGGCACGCAGGAGTGGAGCCTGCGGAATGACCGGTGGAGGCAGGAGTGGAGCCTGCGGAATGACCAGGGGAGCGGGAGTGGAGTCATGAAACGTTAAGGTCACTCGGGTGGATCGAACGATGCACCGAGCGGCGGGGCGACGGAAGGAACGTGCAGCGTGACGGACAAGACAGCGCCCGAAGTGAAACCGGGGCGTGATCGTGGCGACCTCATCGGTGTCGGCGGAATCTGGTTGGCGAAATGGTCGCTGATCCTGGTGTCCGTCTCGGCGGGTGCCTGGGTTCTCGGCTGGCTCATCTCGGCGTTGTGGGTGGTGATCCTGCCGGCTCTGCTCGCGATCATCGTCGCGACGGTCCTGTGGCCACCGACCAAATGGATGATGCGCGTCGGGCTGCCTCCGGCGTTGTCCGCGACTGCCGCACTCGTCGTGTTCTTCCTCGTCATCGGCGGCATCATCACGTTGATCGTGCCGTCGGTGGTGGACTCGGCACCCGAACTCGCTGACAAGGCGACCGACGGCGTCGCGCAGGTTCAGGATTGGCTCAAGGGCCCGCCGGTCAACTTGCAGGACGAGCAGATCGACAACGCCGTGTCGGCGATCACCTCGCGACTGCAGGACAGTGGCACCGCGATCGCCTCGGGCGTGTTCACCGGCGTCTCCGCTGCGGGTTCGATTCTCGTCACGCTCGCGTTGGTGCTCGTTCTGTCGTTCTTCTTCGTCAAGGACGGCGTCCGGTTCATTCCGTGGCTGCACGGAATCGCCGGCGGCCGCGCTGGTCGCCACCTCGCCGAGGTCCTCGCGCGTATGTGGGCGACGCTCGGCGGCTTCATCCGCACTCAGGCCATCGTGAGTCTGATCGACGCCTTCTTCATCGGCCTCGGCTTGGTCATTCTGGGCGTGCCGCTGGCCCTGGTGCTGGCGACGTTGACGTTCCTGGGTGGCTTCATCCCGATCGTCGGTGCGTTCGTCGCAGGTGCGTTGGCCGTGTTGGTCGCGCTCGTCGCGAACGGGCCGACTACGGCACTCATCGTGCTCGTCATCATCATCGCGGTGCAGCAACTCGAAGGTAATGTGCTGCAACCGATTCTGCAGAGCCGCAGCATGAACCTGCATCCCGCGATCGTTCTGTTGGCGGTCACCGGCGGTGGTTCCGTCTTCGGCATCATCGGCGCGTTCCTGGCTGTCCCCGCAGCAGCCGTGGCAGCTGTGCTGATCCGCTACGTGTCGGAACAGATCGACAGGCACTCCAACGAATCAGACCGAGTGGAGCTCGAGGAACAGGCTCCGGACACGGAGGATCTCGTCACCGACGAGGACGGTGTCAACAAGGATTCCAAGGAGAAGAAACAGAAGGATCAGGACGCCGCGAAGAGCTGAAGCCTCGATCCCTCTCGCTCACGAATGACGTGCAGGCGCGTCGGGATGCGTTGACGCATCTCGTCGACGTGGCTGACAATGCCCACCACCCGGCCGCCTGCACGTAGTTCGTCCAGAACTCCCATCACCGATTCCAGGGTGTCGGCGTCCAGCGTGCCGAAGCCCTCGTCGATGAACATGGTGTCCAGGACGACACCGCCGCTCTCCGCTGCGACGACGTCGGCAAGGCCGAGTGCCAAAGCCAGCGAGGCCAGAAACGATTCGCCCCCGGACAGAGTCTTCGCCGAGCGCACGGCACCGGTGTAGTCGTCGCGGATGTCGAGACCGAGCCCACCGCGTCGACCCCGCGATTCCGCCTCGTCGGAGTGGACGAAATCGTATCGGCCCGAGGACATTCGACGCAGTCTCGCCGACGCGGATTCCGCGACCTCCTCCAACCGCGACGCCAACACGTACGACCGGAGGGACATCTTCCGCGAGTTCTGACCGCGTCCGGCCACTACGTCGGCGAGTGCCGCGAGTTCGTCGTGCTTGGTCTGCATGGGCGCAGCACGGTCGATGGCCGCCCACAAGCCTGCCGTCAACTCCTCCAACTGTTCGGCCCGCCGCTTGCACTCGGCGTGCTCGGCAACGGCAGCATGCAAGCGTACTTGCGCGTCCTCGACGGCGACCCGCGCCGCCGCGGTGTCGACGGGGTCGAGGTTCGCGACGGCCGCGATCGCGGGTTCGGCGAGCACTTGCTCGGCGTGGGCGCGGATGTCGTTGGCTTGCGCGAGCTGCTTTTCGATGGACTGCGCCCGCGCCGGAGACACCACGGCGGCCGCAGCCTCGCGGGCAGTCGAGAAGCCCGACTCCGCGATCAGCGCATCCAGCCTTCGAGTCACGTCCTCCATGTCGAGGAGCGCGCGCGAAGCCTCCTCTCGCCGCTCGACGACGACGGACGACAGTGAGATGAGCGTCTCCAGCCGCTTCACCTCGGCGTCGATTCCCTCCGTCCCGTCGACGGCTGCGGCAATCGTGGCTCTCATCTGCGCCACGTCGTCGGCCATCTGCGCGGCCCGCGCACTCAATCCTGCTGCCGCGGCCTGCTCATCGGCTATCGCGGCGGCGAGTCTCTGATCCTCGCCGCGCAGGTGCGTCAGCCGTGCGTCCAGGCTCTCTCGTTGCTCCGCGGCCGTCCGTGCGGATCGGAGCGCTACGGAGACCTTGTCCAGGGAAGCGACCAACTCTGCGCTGTCACGGTCTCCCGATTGCTGAACCAGCACGTCGCGGGTACGCAGCAGGGCGGTGACCTCCTCCGCCTTCTTCTCGGCGATGGTTCCCGCCCGACGCTCGCTGGCTGCGGCGTCCGCCTCGTCGTCCTTGGTGACGGTCGACTCCTCGGCGCGGGTCGGCGCGGGATGCGACAGTGACCCACACACTCCGCACGGCGCACCGTCGACCAGGCTCGACGCCAACTCGGCGGCCATTCCGGACAGCCGTTGCTCGCGCAGGTCCAGGGTGTGAGCGCGCGCATCGTTGAACGACGCGACCGCTACGTGATGCGCCTTCTCCGCAGCAACGAGCCGCTTCCGAGTCTTCGCGAGTTCGATCGCTGCTTCCACGGCGCTCGTGATACGAGACCACTCTGCCTCGAGCGCAGGCACTTCGGCAGCCGCGTGCACGGCCGCGCGCAACGACGATTCGGCCTGAGCGATCTGCTCGGGCAGGACGTTGCGATCGGCGCGGTGAGCGCTCGACTTCTTCTCGACGGCTGCGTGCTCGGCCAGAAGAGACCGAGCCGATCTGTCCGCTGCGTCGGCCTTGCGCGTCAGCACACGAAGCTCTTCGAAGGCCGCGACCTCCGTCGTCCACTGCCGTACTGCTGCCGCGACGACGGCCCGGGCCTCGGGCGTGTCCGAGGCGTCGGGCGACCGATCCACCGCCAGGGCGTCGAGCACGACGGTCGATCCTTCGGTGCGCTCGAACAGCGTTCGGACGGAGTCGAATTCCCGCGTCGCGGCCTCGCTCGCCGAGGTGATACGCGCGCAGTCCGCGGCAAGAGCTGCGATGGGGCCTGCCGCTGCGGATTGCTCCAGTTCCTTGGCGAGTGCGTCCCTCGCGGACGCGGCGGCGTGGAATTCCGCCAGCTGCTGCCGGGCCAGCTCTCTGCGTGTCTGCAGTTGCCGAGTTGCGTCCAGTGCCGCGAGTTCTTTGGTTGCCGACTCGGACACCTCACGGGCGAGGGCCAGCGTGCGCGCAGCGTCCACCGATGCGTGCCGCGCCGATTCGAGAACGTCGCCCGCCCACTCCACCGGCGGTCGATCCAGCTCCTCCGCCACGCCCGACGCCGTGGAAATCTGCCCCAGTAGTTTGTCCGTTGCAATCCGGCTCGATTCGAGAGCCGCGGCGCTGGTACGACGTTGCTCCGCGAACCATTCCTCGATGTCACCGAACCGTGCCGTGTCGAACAATCGCTCGAGCAAGTTGCCGCGCTCGTCGCTGTCCGCCCGGAGGAACCGGGCGAACTCACCCTGGGGAAGCAACACCACCTGGAAGAACTGATCCGCACTCATACCAAGAGCCGCGCCGACGGCGTCGCCGATCTCGTCCAGCCGCGTCAAGTTCTGACTCTTGCCGTCCAGCCACGTCATCGACGCCTTGGCGTTCTGCTTCGTGGTGCCCGTTCCGCGCTTCTTCGGGCGGTGGAACTCCGGGCTGCGAACGATGCGAATCCGCCTGCCGCCCAACGTCGCTTCCAATGTGACCGTGGGGACGGCGCCGATCTCCGCGTGATCGGACAGCAGACGCTTGCCTTCTTTCCTGGCACCGGGCACCGTCCCGTACAGGGCGAACGCAACGGCGTCGAGCACAGTGGTCTTGCCGGCGCCGGTACGACCGTGCAGCAGAAAAAGCCCGTCTGCTCCGAGAGCGTCGAAATCCACTTTCTCCGTACCGGCGAACGGCCCGAATGCAGTGATCTCCAGAGAATGCAGCCTCACGCGGACTTCCCGAACAGCTCGTACTGGCCGGTCGCCTCGTCGGCTGTGACCTCGTCTCGCTGAACGCTGGCCAGGGCGCGTTCGAGCAAGCGGATCTCCGACGCACTGGGCGCGCTGCGCATGTCCGTCACGAACGAGGCCATGATCTCGCTGTCGGTCCGGCCGCGCACGCGGTCACGGTAGCGAACAGTGGAATCGTCTGCGGGACGCTTCCATTCGAGGTGAATTGCATGGGGAAACCTCGTCTGCAAGGAACGCATCGCGTCGACCGGCCGTACGGCGTCGGTCAGCACGGCAGAGACGTAATGATCCTCGGCCTCGGTGAAGCGATCGTCGGTGAGCAGTTCCTCGACCGTCCCCTGGACCTGGCTCAGTCCGCGAACGATGGGAAGGTCCACGCGTTCGACGTCGGCGAGACCCTGAGCGTCGAGATCGAGAATCCAGACGGCCTTACGGTGGCTGCGCTCGCCGAACGAATACGGCAGCGGCGACCCGGAGTAGCGGACCCGGTCCGTCAGAGTCTGCGGAGAATGCAGGTGACCCAGCGCCACGTAGTCCACACCGTCGAACGCCGATGCCGGCGCCGTCTCCACCCCGCCGACGGAGATCGACCGTTCCGAGCCGGTTGCTTCCCCGCCGACGACGAACGCGTGCGCCAGTACGACCGACCGCACCGCATCACCGTTGCTGCGTCTCTGCTCCAGGTCTGCCGTCACTCGACTCATCGCGGCCTCGAGCACCTCGGCGTGGCTACGTGCGCCCGGGATGTCGAGCTCGCCGCGGGTGGTCTCCGGCTCGAGATACGGGATGCCGTAGAACGCGACGGGGCCGAACCGGTCCTCGAGCAGCACCGGTGTGCCCACCTCGGACACGCGGGTCATCAGATGCAACCCGCCTGCAGCGGCGAACGCGGACCCAGCGCCCAGGCGTGCAGGCGAATCGTGGTTGCCCGACGTCGCGACGATGACCGCTCCCGCGGCACGGATGGCCTCGAGCCCGCGGTTGCACACGAGCACAGCGTCGGCGCTGGGCACCGCCCTGTCGTAGATGTCGCCCGGCACGACGACGACGTCCACAGTGCGCTCGGCAACCAGATCTGCAATGGCGCTCAACGCAGCAGCCTGGTCGGCAAGCAGATCGGTGCCGTGAAACGTGCGGCCGATGTGCCAGTCCGACGTGTGCAGGATCCTCATGGAACAAGACGCTAACTTCACCTACCGACAAACTCCGTGACGTGGCGCGGCCTGTCGGCGGGAGTGGAGCCTGCGGAACGACCCGGGGGGCGGGAGTGGAGCCTGCGGAACGACCCGGGGGGGCGGGAGTGGAGCCTGCGGAACGACCCGGGGGGCGGGAGTGGAGCGTCCGGCGGAACTGTGTGCCGCAATCGTCGGACTGCGGAACGACCTACAGGGTCGGGAGTGGAGCCTGCGGAGCGGCTGGTGTGTCGGTGCCCTCGTGCATCATCGGCGTCATGAACGCTCTGACTGCCCTCGGGATGATGCTGGCGCTGCTCGTCGGGGCCGCCATCGGGTGGCTGCTGCACGCGTCCCGCACCGGGGATCGCGCGGTTCGAGCCGAAGCGCAGTTGGCCGCGTTGCGGGACAACGAGGCGCTTCTTCGTCGGTCTCTCGCTGCGGTGAACGAGGACTCGGCACGCAGACACTCGGGAGCCATCGGCCAGCAGGTCTCGCATCTCGTCGAGCCGTTGCACGACGCTGTCGACGCGTTGACCGAGCACGTTCGCCAGGTCGAGCACAATCGCATCCGCGCCTACGCGGGGCTCAGCGAGCAGGTGACGGGTATGCACCGTGCGTCGGTGCAGCTGTCGACCCAGACTTCGCAGTTGGTCACTGCGCTGCGGGCTCCGCAGATCCGCGGCCGGTGGGGTGAGATGCAGCTGGAGCGTGTGGTCGAGCTGGCAGGCATGGTCAAACACTGCGACTTCGACACGCAGGTCTCCAAGGACGGGATTCGTCCGGACATGATCGTCAGGCTCGCCGGTGGTCGGCAGATCGTCGTGGACGCCAAGGTTCCGTTCGCCGCCTACCTCGACGCAGCGCAGGAGGAGGACCCGGAGCGGCGCGGCAAAGCGATGACGCGTCACGCACGCCACCTCAGGACCCACGTCGATCAGTTGGCGGCCAAGGAGTACTGGCGTTCGTTCGAGCCGACGCCGGAGTTCGTCGTTCTGTTCGTTCCCGGAGACCCGTTCCTCGACGCAGCGTTGACATCCGATTCGTCGCTTCTCGAGTACGCCTTCACCAGGAACGTGATACTTGCCACCCCGACCACTTTGGTCGCGCTGCTGCGGACGGTGGCGTACACGTGGAAGCAGGAATCACTCGCCGAGGACGCTGCTCGTATCCAGCAGCTCGGACGCGAGCTGTACACCCGGCTCGGCGTCGTGTCCTCGCACCTCGACAAGCTCGGATCGCATCTCGGCAAGGCCGTCGACTCCTTCAACTCGACGGTGTCCTCGGTGGACGCACGTGTAGGCGTCACCGCCCGCAAGCTTCACGAACTGGAACTGTTCGACGCGGACGTCGTGGACGTGAAGCGGATCGATCAACGCCCGAGAACGTCCGATTCGTCGCACTCTCGGGGGCAGTTCGGTCATGTCAGCGACGCGGTGGGGTGAACAGCCGCTAACCTCGAGGGGTGTCTACCTCCCAACGTGCCCGTTCCGGGGTACCGCTGGATCAACGTTCAGCTCTCGCTTCCGTGCCCGGCGTCCCTGCTTGGGGGGCAGTGGCCATCGCCGTCGGCGCGACGTTTCTCGGTGTCGCCATCGATGCTGCACGCGGATCGGAACTGACGTCGGCTTTCGCGTCCTTCTACATCGTCGGCACCGTCGCTGCCGTCGTGCTGGTGCGCTACCGCGGGTTGTTCACCGCGATGGTGCAAGCACCGCTGATTCTGTTCGTCGCTGTGCCGCTCTCGTATCAGTTCATGATCGAGAACGCAGGGACGAGCCTGCGCGACATTCTGCTGAACGTTGCGATTCCGCTGGTCAACCGGTTCCCGCTGATGCTGCTCGGCACGGTACTTGCCCTTGCCGTCGGCGGGGCACGCATCTTCCTGAAGAAGCAGGCGAGCCACGCACCGGCAGGCGCTGCCAAACGAACCATCCGTGACCGAGCGCAGGAAACCCGCCAGCGCGCCCGTGACAACCGTCAGACAGCACAAGACAACCGCCGGGCGGCACAGGACAGTCGTCGGACGTCCCGAGACGGCGGCCAGAGGACGCAGACCAGAGCTGCCGAGCGCCGGGGCGCCGACACTCGCGCTGCCCACGGCCGCGGCGAAGCCGTGACCGCGACGCGTGCCGATGCAGGCGAGGGTCGCAGGAGCCGTCGCGAACGCGTCGATCCTCTGCTCGATCGGCCGGCCGCTGATCCGTACCGGCCTGCGCGGACCGAACAGCCTGCTGCAGATCCCGCGCGCCGACCTGTCCCCAGGTCACAGCCCCCGCGGGTTCCTCGGCCACCCGAGGTGGACCCGTACTCGGCCCCTCGCGCTGCCACACCCAGACCGACTCCGACACCCCGACCCGCTTCGCAAGGCGGCGCGCACATCCCGCCGCATCCCGTACCGCAGGTGCGCTACCGCGATCGCGGAGACGCCTGAGGCGTCGCGATCGGGGCTGACCGGAACCGGCTCAGGCCTTCGCCGGGCGCAGCTCGCGGGGAAGGGAGAACACCAAGGTTTCGTTGGCCGTGGTGACCGGTTGAACATCCCCGAAGCCGTGCTCGGCGAGCAATTCGATGACGCCCTGCACCAGGATCTCCGGCACCGACGCGCCCGAGGTGATGCCCACGGTGGTGATGCCGTCCAACCAGGCGGTGTCCACCTCCTTGGCGTAGTCGACGAGGTAGCTGGCGCGAGCGCCTGCCGTCAGTGCGACCTCGACGAGGCGCACCGAGTTGGACGAGTTCTTCGATCCCACCACGATGACGAGGTCGCACTCGGGTGCCATCGCCTTGACGGCGACCTGACGGTTCTGCGTCGCGTAGCAGATGTCGTCGCTCGGCGGATCCTGCAGCGTCGGGAACTTCTCGCGCAGGCGAGCAACCGTCATCATCGTTTCGTCGACACTGAGCGTCGTCTGGGACAGCCAGATCACCTTGTTCTCGTCGCGCACGGTGACGTTGTCGACCGAGTCGGGGCCGTCGACGAGCTGAACGTGGTCCGGAGCCTCGCCTGCTGTGCCCTCGACCTCTTCGTGTCCTTCGTGACCGATCAGCAGAATGTCGTAGTCGTCACGGGCGAAGCGCTTGGCTTCCTGATGCACCTTCGTCACCAGCGGGCAGGTGGCGTCGATGGTGCGGAGCTGGCGCTCGGCCGCCGATGCGTGCACAGCCGGGGACACCCCGTGCGCGGAGAAGACGAGCAGAGAGCCCTCGGGAACTTCGTCGGTCTCCTCGACGAAGACGGCGCCGCGGTCCGCCAACGTCTCCACGACGTGCCTGTTGTGCACTATCTCCTTGCGGACGTAGACGGGCGCACCGTGCTTCTCCAGCGCTTTCTCCACCGTCTCGACGGCGCGGTCCACCCCAGCGCAGTAGCCGCGTGGCTCTGCGAGGAGGACTCGTTTGGCACCGGAGTACGCAGGTGCGCCGTCGCCGGACGGACGTGCGATACCGAGATTCAAGGGAACAGCCGAAGACATGTCCCCAAGGATACGTGCCCGGCTCGGCTTCACCGGCCGAGCACAGCATGTCGGCTACCCAAACACTCGGAATTCAGGCACTCTGGTGCGCATGACTCGTGTTCCGTTCGCCGCACGCGTAGCTGCCGGTGTGGCCGTGACGGTCGTCGAAGAAGCTCGCAAACTCCCCAGTACTGCGATCACGCTTCCGATGACCGTCGTCAGCGAAGTCCTGGCGAGCACGATGCGCTTTCAGCAGCAAGTGACGGCGCTGGCCATCAAGGGCGATCAGGCGATCTCGTCGCTTCCGCTCATCGGGACACCGGATCAGGAGCAGCCGTCCTGGGCGGTGTTCGAGGACGACGTTCCCGGGGCCACCGACGGTGACGTCGACATCCCCGATCACGACGATGTCGCCGGCGAGCCGGTCGCTGCGTCAGGGCGCTTCGCGCTGTACTCGACGCCTCCGGAGGAGATCCAGAAAGACGACGTGCCGACGGTCGCAGCCGACCGTCCGGAAATCGTCGAGATGGTGGATTACGACACCCTCGCCCTCGCTCAGCTGCGTGCCCGGCTGCGGTCGCTGTCTCTCGCGGACCTCGAGGCCCTGCGTGAGTACGAGGATGCGTCGCTGCGCCGCGCTCCGTTTCTGACCATGCTCGACAATCGAATCACCACCGCGAAGGCCAAGTGACCGCAAGTACTGCAGAGGAGCCGTGGCCTGTCCGAACCGTCGCCATGAAGGTGGCGGGATGGATCGACAAGCTCGGCAGCGTATGGGTCGAAGGTCAGCTGACGCAGATCAACGCTCGGCCGGGTACACGCACTGCATTTCTCGTTCTTCGTGATCCGTCCGCGGACATGTCGCTGTCGGTGACGTGTTCGCCTCAGTTGCTCGACCGCTCCCCCGTCCCGCTCACCGAGGGCGCGCGGGTGATCCTGTACGGCAAGTTGTCGTTCTACACGGGCCGTGGAACTATCTCGTTGCGCGCCACCGACATTCGCGCCGTCGGCGTCGGCGAACTGCTGGCACGCATCGAACGCCTGCGGGCCCTTCTCGCCGCCGAGGGACTGTTCGATCCTCGCCTCAAGCGCCCGTTGCCGTTCCTCCCCCGCACCATCGGACTGGTCACGGCCCGCGCGTCGGCAGCCGAGAAGGACGTTCTCACTGTCGCCCGACGGCGTTGGCCCGCAGTGCACTTCGAGGTTCGGCACACCCCGGTCCAAGGGCCGACCGCAGTACCGGCGATCCTCGACGCACTCTCCGACCTCGACGGCACTGTCGACGTCATCATCCTCGCTCGCGGCGGCGGCAGCGTCGAAGACCTCCTGCCGTTCTCGGACGAGGCCCTGTGCCGTGCCATCTCGAAGGCCACGACCCCGATCGTCAGCGCCATCGGACACGAACCCGACAGCCCGCTCAGCGACCACGTCGCCGATCTCCGCGCCGCAACACCGACCGACGCGGCCAAGCTGGTGGTTCCCGACGCCGTCGCCGAACAGAATCTGATCGCCGAGCTGCGCTCCAGAACAGCTGCTGCACTGCGCAACTGGGTCCAACGTGAAGCACGTGCGCTCGAGATGATCCGACACCGGCCCGCACTGGCCGACCCCGTCGCGGGCATCGACCGGCGCAGCGAAGAGATCACCAGACTCGTCGACGCAGGGAGGCGCGACGTCCTGCGCGAGTTGGCGAAGCAGGAGACTCTCGTCGAACATCTGCGGGCACGTCTGCAGACGCTCGGGCCCGCAGCGACGCTGGCGAGGGGTTATGCCGTCGTCCAGCGCGTGGTGGCGGGCACCGATCCAGAGGTGTTGAGGTCGGTGGACGACGCCCCTCCGGGTACCCAGATCCGAGTACGAGTGGCCGACGGCGCAGTCACCGCCGCGGTCATGGGCAAAGTCAAATGAGAGGAACACCATGAGCGAGGAAACACCGGTCACCGAACTCGGCTACGAAGCAGCCCGCGACGAACTGGTCGACGTGGTGAAGGTCCTGGAGCAGGGCGGACTGGATCTCGACGCCTCGCTTGCGCTGTGGGAGCGCGGCGAACAGTTGGCCACCCGGTGCGAGGAACACCTTGCCGGTGCACGCAAGCGCGTCGAGAACGCACTCGCGCACATCGAGGAAGAAGAGAACTAGGGAGTGAGCGGCTCGGCGCTCGTCGTTGCGGCGGCAAGCGTCGTGAATTCCTCGGTGCTGCCGCTACCGGTCACCAACAATCGGACGTCACCCAGATCGGTGACCCATACCGCCTCGCTTCCCTCCTGGTCGTAGACGATCCACTCCGCACCGTCGATCGATTCGGTGCCGGACGCGTAGCGCGCCTCGCCGACGGCGAACGGAACGAGGACCTCCTCGCTCGCGCTGGACTGCGTCAACTTGATGTAGCGACCAGCGTCGGAGATGAAACCGACGTTGCTGACGTCGCCGCCCTGATCCCCCGCGATGGACTGGCGGCTGCCGGAGTTCGGAGTCCACCCTTCAGGCACCCGAGGGTTGCGGACCGGGAAGTTCAGCTCGGAGGCGTCGTACTGCAGGGCAGCGTCGACGTCGAAGTTCGGGATGGGGCCCTGCGTCGGTCCGCCGGGGCTGAGAGAGCACTGGGAGGCGATACCGGCGATCAGCAGACAGGCGATGACAAGCGGAATGAGGGACCACACCATGTCGCGGTTGTTGTTGAGGATCCGGGGTTTGCTGTTCGCCACGCCTCCAGTATCCCGCGAGAGCAGCCTGCGGAACGACCCAGGGTGTCCGCTGCATGCCAGCGCTCGGTCGGCGCATGCCCTAGCTCGCATGACGCGGCTCACGAATGAGATAATCGCGCCTGGGTAAGACCCCCATCTACCAGGAGGCTACAAACCGATGACGGCCAGCACCGAGTCCACTCGCGCCATGGCGCCAGATCGCAACCTCGCCCTCGAGCTCGTTCGTGTCACCGAGGCCGGTGCGCTCGCGTCGGGTCGCTGGGTGGGACGTGGCGACAAGGAAGGTGGCGACGGGGCCGCTGTCGACGCCATGCGTCAGCTGGTCAGTTCCGTCTCGATGCGCGGCGTCGTCGTCATCGGCGAAGGCGAGAAGGACGAAGCGCCGATGCTCTACAACGGCGAGCAGGTCGGTAACGGCAACGGTCCCGACGTCGACTTCGCCGTCGATCCCGTCGACGGAACCACGTTGATGGCCAAGGGCATGCCCAACGCGATCTCGGTGCTGGCTGTCGCCGAGCGCGGCGCGATGTTCGATCCGTCGGCGGTGTTCTACATGGAGAAGATCGCCGTCGGCCCCGAGTACGCCGATGTCGTCGATATCACTGCACCGGTCAAGGAGAACATCGCTCGGATCGCGAAGGTCAAGAAGGGCTCCGCATCCGACGTCACGGTGTGCATCCTGGACCGTCCGCGCCACGCCGAACTGATCCAGCAGGTCCGCGACGCCGGCTCCCGCATCCGTCTCATCTCCGACGGTGACGTCGCGGGCGCCATCGCCGCAGCACGCCCCGATTCCGGCACCGATCTGCTCATCGGTATCGGCGGAACTCCCGAGGGCATCATCGCCGCCGCCGCGATGCGGTGCATGGACGGCGCCCTGCAGGGACGCCTCGCCCCGACCGACGACGCCGAGCGACAGAAGGCCATCGACGCAGGTCACGACCTCGATCGCGTCCTGAACACCCGCGACCTGGTCTCCGGCGAGAACGTCTTCTTCACTGCCACCGGCGTCACCGACGGCGACCTTCTGCGCGGCGTCCGCTACGCAGGCGGTGGTGCACACACCCAGTCCATCGTGATGCGCTCCAAGTCCGGCACCGTGCGCATGATCGACGCCTACCACCGCCTCGAAAAGCTACGCGAATACAGTTCCGTCGACTTCGACGGCGACGAATCAGGGCAAGCTCCGTCGTTCTGATCCGGGTCGTTCCCGCAGGCTCCACTCCCGGCCCAGGGCGCGCTCACCCCTCCGCAACTTCAACTGGCAAAGTAAGGCTCATGACGCAGACAGACGAACAGCAGTACCGGATCGAGCACGACACCATGGGAGAGGTTCGCGTCCCCGTCGACGCCCTGTGGCGTGCACAGACGCAGCGCGCGGTGGAGAACTTCCCCATCTCCTTCCGCCCCCTCGAGCGCACTCAGATCCGCGCAATGGGCTTGCTGAAGGCTGCTTGCGCACAGGTCAACAAGGACCTCGGGCTGCTCGACGGCACCCTCGCCGACGCCATCATCTCCGCGGCAACCGAGATCGCCGACGGCAAGCACGACGATCAGTTCCCCATCGACGTCTTCCAGACCGGTTCCGGCACCAGCTCCAACATGAACGCCAACGAGGTCATCGCGTCCATCGCCAAGGCCAACGGTGTCGAGGTTCACCCCAACGACCACGTCAACATGTCGCAGAGCTCCAACGACACCTTCCCGACGGCCACGCACGTCGCCGCCACCGAGGCAGCCGTCACCTCACTGGTGCCTGCGCTGAAGCACCTGCACGAGGCACTGGCCGCCAAGGCGACCGAGTGGAAGACCGTCGTGAAGTCCGGCCGCACGCACCTCATGGACGCCGTGCCGGTCACGCTCGGTCAGGAATTCGGCGGCTACGCCCGTCAGATCGAAGCAGGCATCGAGCGCGTCGAGGCCACCCTTCCCCGCCTGGGCGAGCTGCCCATCGGCGGCACCGCCGTCGGCACCGGCCTCAACGCACCCGACGGCTTTGGCCCCAAAGTTGTTGCCGAACTGGTGAAGTCGACCGGAATCGACGCCCTGACCGCAGCGAAGGACTCCTTCGAGGCACAGGCAGCACGCGACGGCCTCGTCGAGGCATCGGGCGCACTGCGCACCATCGCCGTGTCGCTGACCAAGATCGCCAACGACGTCCGCTGGATGGGCTCGGGACCACTCACGGGCCTCGGCGAAATCGCCCTCCCCGACCTGCAGCCCGGTAGCTCCATCATGCCCGGCAAGGTCAATCCCGTTCTGCCCGAGGCAGTCACGCAGGTCGCCGCACAGGTCATCGGCAACGACGCCGCCGTCGCATTCGGCGGTGCATCGGGTGCCTTCGAGCTCAACGTCTACATCCCGATGATGGCGCGCAACGTCCTCGAGTCGTTCAAGCTCCTCGCCAACGTCTCGGTCCTCTTCGCGGACAAGTGCATCGTCGGCCTCGAAGCCAACGTCGACCACCTCAAGACCCTCGCCGAGTCCTCGCCGTCCATCGTGACGCCGCTGAACTCCGCAATCGGCTACGAGGAAGCAGCCGCCGTCGCCAAGCAGGCTCTGAAGGAGAAGAAGACCATCCGTCAGACCGTCATCGACCGCGGGCTCATCGGCGACAAGCTCAGCGAGGAAGAACTGGACAAGCGTCTCGACGTCCTCGCCATGGCAAAGGTCAAGGACTAGTTTCGTCCGCTCCCTTCCGGCATGAATGTGCCACCGCAACGGTCATACAGTTGCGGTGGCACAGTCATGTTCGGGGGGGTCGAGCTCAGGCGAGGTGAGCTAGCTCCTCACGAGCTTTCTTGCCGTCGTCGCCGAGGTCGTCGCGGCCGAAGAAGTTCCAGCGCTCCAGAAGCGGCTTGAACACCTTGTCTCGCTGCTGGTCCTCGTCGTAGATGCCGGCTTCCGCGAGAGCCTCGGTGCTGTTCTTCTTGCTCGGCAGGTCGACGACGGGGATCGCGAAGCCGCTCACTCGATCCGCGATAGCACGAGCCATCTGGTCCGGTGCGACGCCGAACGCCTCGTTGACGACATTGACGTAGAACGTTGCCTGACGGGTGTCGTCGGCCGCGATCTTGGTCAGGATCTTGCCCAGCACCTCGTCGCCGCCGAGGGCGACGGTGTTGGTGTTGCGCAACGCTGCCGCGGTCTCGTCGATGGCGAAGTGCGAGATGATGTCCAGCACGTGCAGGCTCGGGGCGCTGTAGCCCCTCGTCATTTCCTCCATGCGCACCCGTTCGAGCGCGACGGGGTCCACTGCGCGCGTCAGTACCAGGTAGTCGCGCAGCACGATGGCTTGACGGTTCTCTTCCGACGTCCAGCGACCCGTCCACTTCCACCAGGCGCCGAGGCCGGAGAGCGCACGAGCGAGTTCGCGGTGGTATGCGGGCAGATTGTCTGCGACCAGTACCCCGACGGTTGCGGACAGGATCTCCACATCGGACAGGTGCGACTGCTCGGGAGCCCAGTCCTCGCCGCCGAGGAACGCGAAGTTGCGGCCCTCGTCCCAGGGTGCGAAGTCGTGCGGATGCCAGTCCTCCGCCTCCTCGATGTGGCGGCTGAGGTTCTCTTCGACGGCTGGCTCGAGTCGAAGCAGCAGGTCACCGTCCGTCAGATTCGTAGACATACAAGCAACCGTAGCGTCTGGCCCGGTGAGCGCGGAGTAGTGCCCCGGACGTCTGTGAACTTTCATAGACTGCGGGCTCACGTCCTAGGTGAAGGAGCGGACCGAGTGATCGATACGACGAAGGCGAACGAGGTAGTGGAGGGCATGTTCGACGCCCTGAGGAACCGCGACGTCGAGAGGGTCGTCGACCGTCTCGACGACGCGGTGGTGTGGCACAACGTGGGATTGCCTCGGGTTCGCGGCAAGAGAAGGGTCGGCAAGTTCATGCGACTTCTCGCGAAACCCCAGTACGGCTTCGACGTCACCATCCACAACATCGCGTCCGACGGCGACACCGTGCTCACCGAACGAACCGACGTGCTGATCTGGCGGCGGCTGCGGATCGAGTTCTGGGTGTGCGGCACCTTCGAACTACGCGACGGCAAAATCCTCGTCTGGCGTGATTACTTCGACAACGTCGATTTCCTCAAGGGCCTGATCAGAGGCGCGCTCCGCGCGCTGTGAGTGGAAATGTAGGCCAGGGCCTACATTTCCACTCATGTCAGGCGCCGGCGGGGCCGAACTCTTCGAGCATTTCGGTCACCAGTGCCGCGATCGGGGACCGCTCGCTTCGGGTGAGGGTGATGTGCGCGAAAAGCGGATGACCTTTGAGCTTTTCGATGACGGCAGCGACGCCGTCGTGACGCCCGACGCGCAGGTTGTCTCGCTGCGCGACGTCGTGGGTGAGGACCACGCGTGAGCCGCTTCCGAGCCGGGACAGTACGGTCAGCAGCACGTTGCGTTCGAGTGACTGTGCCTCGTCGACGATCACGAAGGAGTCGTGCAGCGAACGGCCGCGAATGTGCGTCAGCGGCAGCACTTCCAGCATTCCGCGGGCAATGACCTCTTCCATCACCTCGGGGCTGGCGAGACCGTCGAGGGTGTCGAAGACTGCCTGGGCCCACGGACCCATCTTCTCGCTTTCGCTGCCCGGCAGGTAACCCAGCTCTTGACCACCGACGGCGTACAGCGGTCGGAACACGACGACCTTCCGGTGGGTTCGGCGTTCGAGGACGGCTTCGAGACCTGCGGTCAACGCCAGCGCGGACTTGCCGGTTCCGGCCTTGCCGCCGAGCGAGACGATGCCGATGCTCTCGTCGAGCAGAAGGTCGAGTGCGACGCGCTGTTCCGCTGATCGACCGTGCAACCCGAATGCTTCACGCTCGCCGCGGACGAGCTGGATCTGCTTATCTGCCGTGACGCGTCCGAGTGCGCTCGAGCGTCCACCGAGCAGTCGAACACCGGTGTGGCACGGCATGTCCCGTGCACCGTCGAGGTCGATGACGCCTTCGGCGAACAGTCGATCGATGTCGCTTGCCTGCACGTCGAGCTCGGCCATTCCGGTCCAGCCCGACGGGACGACGTCGTGTGCGTGGTACTCGTCGGCAGGGAGGCCCACAGCACCTGCTTTGACGCGAAGTGGGATGTCCTTGCTGACCAGGACGACGTCCTTGCCTTCGGCGGCTAGGTTGAGGGCGCAGGCGAGGATGCGAGAGTCGTTGGAGTCGGTGCGGAACCCGACGGGAAGCACGGACGGATCGGTGTGGTTGAGCTCGACTTGCAGTGTGCCCCCGTCGGTTCCGATGGGAACCGGCTGATCGAGGCGGCCGTGCTCGACGCGAAGATCGTCGAGCATACGCAAGGATTCCCGCGCGAACCATCCCAATTCGTGGTGGTGGCGTTTACCCTCCAGTTCGCTGATCACGATCAGCGGAAGAACCACATTGTGCTCGGCGAACCGGATGACAGCCCAGGGATCCGACAGCAGAACCGAGGTGTCCAGCACGAATGTCCGAAGGGGGGCGGAAACGGAGCGTGAAGTGGTCACGTGGGGCTCCTACGTCCGGCGCGGCACCGCGCGGACATTTGTCGCTCGGCCGGTCGGTCCTGGCGTGTCAGATGACACGAGGGCCGGGTGCCGGCCCTCTCGCGCTCACTAGCTCAGTCACGTATCAGAACCTCCCGCACAGGTAGCTTCCCCGCTGCCTGTTACTGCCGACGGTACAGCCGAAACCAGCAATTGGCTCGGCGAGTTCAGGGCGTGTCGGTGAACAACACGTTAACCGGGTCAGGCGTACCAGAATGGCTGAAACGCAACGAAACCAGGCGTGTCCGCGTACGTTCTGCGGCGCCCGGTCGGTGAGCACTCGACGTTCGACTGCTCCTTCTTCTACATGTACCACCTCCGCACTGTCCGGGCGGGACCAAACGGCGAAAAACGGACCAGAACGCACGAAAGGCCCACTCGAACGAGTGGGCCTTTCGTGCGACGACGGGTGCCTATCCCAGCAGTCCCCAGTCCTCGAGACCGTCGTAGAGCGGCTTGGACTGAGCGACCTTGACGACGCGCTCCTTGAGCGAGTCGCTTGCCTCGCCGGTGGCGAGAGCAGTGGCGATGATGTCCGCGACCTCGGTGAACTCGGCTTCGCCGAATCCGCGGGTAGCGAGTGCCGCGGTTCCGATGCGCAGACCCGAGGTGATCATCGGCGGGCGAGGATCGAACGGAACGGCATTGCGGTTCACGGTGATTCCGACCTCGTGCAACAGATCCTCTGCCTGCTGGCCGTCGAGGTCCGAGCTACGCAGGTCGACGAGCGCGAGGTGGACGTCGGTGCCACCGGTGAGGACGGAGATGCCCTTGTCCGCGACGTCCTTGGCGTTCAACCGATCGGCGAGGAGGGATGCACCGAGCAGGGTGCGCTCCTGACGTTCCTTGAACTCCGGCGTCGCCGCGATCTTGAAGGCAACGGCCTTCGCTGCGACGGCATGCATGAGCGGCCCACCCTGCTGACCGGGGAAGACGGCGGAGTTGATCTTCTTGGCCCATTCCTTCTTGGCGAGGATCAGGCCGGAGCGGGGGCCACCGAGCGTCTTGTGCACCGTCGAGGACACGACGTCGGCGTACGGCACGGGGGACGGGTGGACACCCGCGGCGACCAGACCGGCGAAGTGGGCCATGTCGACCCACAGGAGGGCACCGACCTCGTCGGCGATGGAACGGAACGCCTTGAAGTCCTGGTGGCGCGGGTAGGCGGACCAGCCGGCGATGAGAACCTGCGGCTTGGACGTCAGTGCCTGCTTGCGCACCTCGTCCATGTCGATGCGGTGGTCTTCCTTGCTGACTCCATAGGACTCGACCTCGTACAGCTTGCCGGAGAAGTTCAGCTTCATACCGTGCGTCAGGTGACCGCCGTGCGCCAGGTCGAGGCCCATGATCTTGTCACCCGGGTTGATCAGTGCCATCAGGACCGCGGCGTTGGCCTGCGCGCCCGCGTGGGGTTGCACGTTGGCGAATTCGGCACCGAACAGTTCCTTGGCACGATTGCGCGCCAGATCCTCGACGACGTCGACGTGCTCGCACCCGCCGTAGTAGCGACGTCCCGGGTAGCCCTCGGCGTACTTGTTCGTCAACACGCTGCCCTGTGCCTGGAGGACTGCGCGTGGAACGAAGTTCTCCGACGCGATCATCTCGAGCGTGTCGCGCTGACGACCGAGTTCGCCAGCCATGGCTTCGGCTACCTCGGGGTCGAGTTCGGCGAGCGACTGGGTGTTGACGTCGGTCATTACAGGTGTCTCCAAGGGTGAGCTGCGGGATTGGCGCATTCAGTTTACGAGATGCACCTCAGTGCTCACGCAGCGCGCTGGGGATGAGCGGTTCGTCGAGCAGGCGGCCGAACAGCGCGGATCGCTCGCTGACCGTTTTGCCCTTGTCGAGCCACCCACCGAGAAGCTTGTAGCCCTCGACGTAGGTACTGATGTACGCGCGCCACAACGGCGACGACAGAAACTTCAGACTCTGCCGGGCGCGCTGCGGCGACGTCAGCGACCAGCGTTCGAGGTAGGCAGCGACGTCGTCCTGCGACTTGTGCTGATCGTGCAGCAGCAACGCCGCGTCCTGACGCACACCGAGCAGCTGCCCCGACGCCTCGGACAACCGTTCCGCCTTCTCACCGTCGAAGCGCAGCCCCAGGTCGGCGTAGATCTCCTGCGCCCACACACCCCACCCCGGCCCGACGATCGACTTCAACGCGAGGTCGGCGAGCCCCTCGGCCATCAGGCATTGCGGAGTGTTGACCAGGAACAGGGTCTGCTCCGTCTGGCCCGACGCCACCAGCCCGGCTTCCTTGCGGCAGTGCTCGGTGTGATGACCCGGGTACGCCTCGTGCGCGATCAGGTGAGGCAGGTTCGCCATCTGCTGCTGCAGGTCGGAGTTGATCGCGACGGTGGACTTGTAATCACCGAGGTAGTAGTTGAACCCCGACCACGGTTTGTCTCCGACGACCTCGTAGGTGACCTGTTCGGTGTCCGGCAGCGTGTATTCGGCACGCACGCGGTCCCGCAGGGCACTGGAGAAGGCGTCGACGCACTCCTGCAACCGATCCGCGGGTACGACGTCCTGCGCCCGGTGTGCGGCAAGACGTTCGGCGAGCGAACCGGGGCCGGCCAACACGTCGTCCATCTTTCGGTGGGCCTGGCGGTACTCGTCCTGATCGCCCGGCTCGATGTGGACGTCGAAGTACGCGAAGACCTCGTCGACGAAGCCGATGTCCTCGCCGGCGAACTTGCGGGCCGAGCATTCGAGCGCCCGAAGATGAACGTCGACGAACTCGGCACGCTGCTCGGGCAGGCCTGTGTTGCCGAGTTCCTTGCGAAGCTCCCCTGCTCGACGCGCAAGCTCCTTAGGCTCGGGCGCCGGTGCGTTCTCCACCTGCCGTCGTAGCTCGGGGTCACCGGTGTACGCGTCGACGAACCCCTCTTCGAGGCGATCGAATTTCAGGCCGAGGGTGAGGTAGTCGCGGACGAAGGAATCGGCGTTCATGCTGTCCGACACTAGCGTCACCGACCGGGTGAACAACCAGTGAACTACCCCGCCCGTGCGAGTCCTCGTGGCACCGAGCACAATCGTCATTCATGCGACTCGCGCTCCCCCGGAGTTCACGCCTGCAGGAACGGACCCATCGTGGTGGACGGCGCGCATGAGCGAGACCAGCCCGTACGTCGAGTTCGACCGTGCGCAGTGGAGAACGCTCCGTCAGTCCACCCCTCTGGTTCTGACCGAAGAGGAACTGGTCGGGCTTCGCGGACTGGGTGAGCAGATCGACCTCGACGAGGTGGCCGAGGTGTATCTGCCGTTGGCCAGACTCATCCACCTTCAGGTCGCGGCGCGGCAACGGTTGTTCGCGGCTACCGCAACGTTCCTCGGTGAGAAACACCCGGATCGACAGGTGCCGTTCGTCATCGGCGTGGCGGGAAGCGTCGCCGTCGGCAAATCGACGACGGCCCGTGTGCTGCAGGCGCTTCTGGCACGGTGGGATCACCATCCTCGTGTCGACCTGGTGACGACCGACGGTTTCCTGTACTCCACGGCCGAGCTGATGCGCCGCGGAATCCTGCACCGCAAGGGCTTTCCGGAGAGCTACGACCGACGCAAGCTTCTGCGCTTCGTGACCGAGGTGAAGTCCGGTGCGGAGGAAGTGTCGGCGCCGGTGTACTCGCACGTGTCGTACGACATCATCAAGGGCCAGTTCCACATGGTTCGCCAGCCGGACATCCTGATCGTCGAGGGCCTCAACGTTCTGCAGACGGGTTCACGGTTGATGGTGTCGGACCTGTTCGACTTCTCGATCTACGTCGACGCGCGCATCGAGGACATCGAGCACTGGTACGTCAAACGCTTTCTTGCACTGCGCGAGACGTCGTTCGCCGATCCGGACGCACACTTCCACCACTACGCGAATCTTTCGGACGAGCACGCGAAGATCGCGGCCGAAGACCTGTGGCACTCGATCAACCTGCCGAATCTGGTGGAGAACATTCTTCCGACGCGTCCGCGCGCCACGATGGTGTTGCGCAAGGACGCCGACCACACCATCAACAGGCTGCGGCTACGCAAGCTGTGAGCGGAAATCCAGGCCAGGGTCGGCAGGGGCAGAGCCTGCGGGGTGACCACGAGGCACATTTCCGCTCATCTAGATGCCGAAGCGGCGGTGCCGGGCGGCGTAGTCGCGCAGTGCGCGCAGGAAGTCGACGCGCCTGAATTCCGGCCAGTACGCCTCGGTGAACCAGATTTCCGAGTACGCGCTCTGCCACAGCAGAAACCCCGAGAGCCGCTGTTCGCCGGAGGTCCGGATCACCAGGTCCGGATCGGGCTGGCCCGATGTGTACAGGTGGGAGTCGATGCCGTCGACGTTGACCGAGCCGATGAGCTCTTCGCCGGTCAATCCCTCGGCGATCTTCTCGCTCAGCAGCGCTTGGACGGCGTCGGCGATCTCTTGTCTGCCGCCGTACCCGACTGCGACGTTGACGTGGGTTCCGGTCCGACCGGCCGTCAGTTCCGCGGCTTCCTTGAGACGACGTGCAGTTGCGGCCGGGAGAAGGTCGAGTGTTCCGACTATCTTCACGGTCCAGTTCTGTTCCGGGCCGGAAATTTCCTCGACGACGTCGGTGATGATCTCGAGCAGCGATTCCAACTCGTCGGGGTCGCGTCGAAGGTTCTCGGTAGACAACAGGTAGATCGTCGCCATCTCGATGCCTGCTGCGTCACACCAGCCCAGCATCTCGGCGATCTTCAAGGCCCCCATCCGGTGCCCGTGCGCGACGTCGGTGAAGCCGTTCTCTCGAGCCCAGCGGCGGTTGCCGTCGCACATCACAGCGACGTGGCGGGGATGCGCCACGTCGTCGAGTTGTGTCAGCAGGCGTCGCTCGTACACGTTGTAGAGGACGCTGCGCACCTTGGTCGGGAGAATCTTCACCGAGACATCACCACGGGGCACAACCTTACGCCCGGCAGGAGTGGAGCCTGCGGAATGACCCGGGAAGCAGGAGTGGAGCCTGCGGGATGACCGTCTCGTTCGACCGTGTCGAGCTACTCGCCGGTACAGTAGGCAGCGAACTTACGGTTGCGTAGGTTCTGCAGGGAGCGGATCTTGCGTTTCGAGTCGGAGGTGGGGCTATGACGATGTTCGGGATCGACGAGCTACCGGTCAAACCACGCATGCGCGGTTGGATCCATCTCTATGCGTTCGGAGTGGCGGTGGTGTCCGGCATCGTGTTGGTCACGTTGGCCTTCACACTGGTGTCGGTCGGCGCGGGGATCGCGACGGCCGTGTATGCGGTCACCGTTTGCGGCGTGTTCGGCGTCAGCGCTACCTACCACCGTGTCCACTGGGACAACCCGGCCCACCGTGTGTGGATGAAACGCGCCGACCATTCGATGATTTTCGTGTTCATCGCGGGCAGTTACACCCCGTTCGCGATACTGGGCCTACCGACGAGCACCGGCCGGACCCTGTTGATCATCGTCTGGCTGGGTGCTCTCGGCGGGGTTGCGCTGAAGATGTTGTGGCCGCAGGCGCCGCGGTGGGTCGGTGTTCCGCTCTACCTCATTCTGGGGTGGGCGATTGTCCCGGTCGCGCCGACGCTTATCGATCACGTCGGCTATGCACCGTTCGTTCTGCTGCTGGTCGGCGGCATTCTGTACAGCGTGGGAGCTGTTCTGTACGCCACGAAGTGGCCGAACCCGTGGCCGACGACATTCGGCCACCACGAGTTCTTCCACGCCGCTACGGTTCTCGCCGCGATCTGCCACCTCGTCGCGGTGTGGCTCGTGCTGTTCTAGCGGCGCAACGCCGCAACCAGTTCTTCCTCCGTCGTCACCGGTCTGTCACAGACGAACCCGCGGCACACGTAGGCTGCCTCGTTGCCGTCGACGGTCGGCCGGTCCGTGAGGAGCGGAGACGAATCGACGGCGCCTGCAACTATGGTGGTGCCGCCCGGTGCGTGTCTGCGAGCAACATCCAGCAGTCGACTGTCACCGTCGACCGATATCGCGACCTGCAGCGGACCGCGTACGGATGCCTCGGCTACGGCCAGCCAGTGCCCTGCCGACCGAGGCGCGCGTTCCATCACGACCGACGCCCGAGCCAGGCCCGCTGCCGCCAGGTCACCGTACGTGGCGGCGGACTCCGACGGCACGAGCGCTTCGATCGCGAGCAATGCCTCGGTGATGGTCGACGCGCCGGACGGGGTGGCGTTGTCGAGGGGGTCCCTGGGCCGGGTGACCAATGCTTCGGCGTCGTCGGCGGTGTCGAACCAGCTGCCGGGGTTGTCCGGGTCGGCGAAGTGCGCGATGGCTGCGTCGACGAGTCGGACGGCGCGTTCCAACCACACCGTGTCCCCGGTCGCGGACAGCAGCGACAGCGATCCGACGGCCATGCAGGCGTAGTCCTCGAGCACTCCGGCCGCCTCGCCCACGTGAGGTCCGAGCGATGCCCGACGCAGCCGGCCGTTCTCCTCGTGCCGGGCGAAGATCTGTTCGCCGCATTCGGCGGCGGCATCGACCCAGGTACTGCGTCCGAGTCCGGAGCCTGCCTCGGCGAGAGCGGTGATGGCCAGGCCGTTCCACGCGGTGATCACCTTGTTGTCGCGTCCCGGTTGTGGGCGCAGGTCACGAGCGGCCATCAGGGTTGCGCGCACTTGCTCGAAGCGTTCGGTGTCGTCGGGATCCTCCGGTAGTTGGAGCACCGACATGCCGGCCTCGAACGTGCCCGACGAGTCGACGGCGAACAGCCCCGCTGCCCAGACGCCGTCCTCGAAGCCGAGGGTTTCCACGAGTTGCTCGGGAGTCCACACGTACGTGAGACCCTCGACGCCTTCGGTGTCCGCGTCCAGCGCAGCGGCGAAACACCCCTGCTCGGTGCGCATCGCGCCGAGAACGAAAGCAGCGGTGGCGTCGGCTACCCGCGTTGCCAGCGCGTCACCGGTGACGCGGGCGAGGTGACCGTAGAACCTGAGCAGCAGGGCATTGTCGTAGAGCATCTTCTCGAAATGCGGAACGATCCACTCCGCATCGACGGCGTATCGCGCGAATCCGCCGCCGATCTGATCGTGAATCCCGCCGCGAGCCATCGCCGACGCGGTGCGCGTGACGGCGCCCCGCACCGACGTCGACCCGGTTCGCTCGTAGTGTCGGAGCAGACCTTCCAACAGCGAGCTCGGCGGGAATTTGGGCGCGCCACCGAATCCGCCTCTCTCTGCGTCCTCGTCGGCCAACACCGAGGACACTGCATCCGCGAGCAGGTCCGCGTCGACGGGTTTGCCCGACGCCGGGAGCCGGCCGGAGTTGTCCCGGAGGGCCTCGGTGATCGCGGCGGAGGCGTCGAACACCTCGGCGCGGCGGGTCGTCCAGGTGTCCGAGACTGCCTCGAGCAACTGTGTGAACGACGGGGTTCCCGCTCGCGGTCGGGGCGGGAAGTAGGTTCCGCAGTAGAACGGCTCGGCGTCCGGAGTGAGAAAGCATGTCATCGGCCAACCGCCCTGGCCGGTCATCGCGACGGTTGCGCTCATGTACACGGCATCCAGGTCGGGACGCTCTTCGCGATCGACCTTGATGCAGACGAAGTTCGCGTTCATCGACGCGGCCGTCTCGGCATCTTCGAACGATTCGTGTGCCATGACGTGGCACCAGTGGCACGCCGAGTACCCGATGGACAGCAGGATCGGGACGTCGCGCTCGCGGGCGGACTCCAACGCCTCCGTCGTCCACTCCTGCCAGTGCACCGGATTGTCCGCGTGCTGACGCAGGTAGGGGCTGGTGGACCTGTCGAGCGCGTTGGCCCCGAGCACGATCAGCTCTCGCCGGGCTTGGTCTCGCGTGCCTCTTCGCGTACGGCGCCGCGGTCCGTGCCTTCGTCGAGCGCCTGGTCCGGCCCCGGATCGTCCTTTTCGAAGGACTCGGGCAGCTTCTTGATCTGTTTGTTCATCGACCAGATCAGCAACGCTGTTCCCACGAGCAGGGCGACGATGATGACCAGGCCGACGGGCGAGGATTTACCGAACTCCGGGCCTGGGGCGCCCTGCGCCAGCAGCGACACGATCATGTGGCGGTCTCCGGATCGATCCCGGCGAAGAGCTCGGTCTCCGGGATGGACGTCTTGACGCGGGTGCGAGCGAGCTCGTACTCCTCCGTCGGCCACAGCTTGCGCTGCACCTCGATCGGCACGGCGAAGAACGATCCGTTGGGATCGATCTGTGTTGCGTGCGCGCGCAGTGCGTCGTCCCGCTGCTCGAAGTAGTCGCCGACGGTGACCTGCGTGGTGATGCGTTCCATGATCTCGTCGCGGTCCGTGGTCCACCTCTTCAGCCAGTCGACGAAGGGGCTTTCCTCACCGCGGTCGATGAACCAATCGTGGAAGAGCTGCATCTTCTTCCGCAGAAATCCGTGGGAGTAGTACAGCTTCAACGGCGTCCAGGGTTCGCCGGCGTCGGGGAACTTGCTGGGATCACCCGCTGCCTCGTACGCCGCGACCGACACCTCGTGGCACCGGATGTGGTCCGGGTGCGGGTAGCCGCCCTTCTCGTCGTAGGTCGTGATGACGTGGGGTTTGAATTCGCGAACTACTTTGACAAGCGCTTCGGTGGATTCCTCGAGCGGCACCAGTGCGAAGCATCCCTCGGGAAGCGGCGGTAGTGGATCACCCTCGGGCAGGCCGGAGTCGACGTAGCCGAGCCACGTCTGCCGGACGCCGAGAATGCGAGCGGCCTCGGCCATCTCCTCCCGCCGAACTTCGTTGATTCGGTCCTTGACACCCGGAATGTCCATCGCGGGGTTGAGAATGTCGCCGCGCTCGCCGCCGGTGAGGGTGACGATCAGGACGTCGTTACCTTCGGCTGCGTACCGAGCCGTCGTTGCGGCACCCTTGCTCGACTCGTCGTCGGGATGGGCGTGCACCGCCATGAGCCGTAGTCCGGACACGTTCTTTCCTCACCTCAGCTTCACCGGAAACTTATCCTCCCCCTATAGTTCCACTTGGCGCCGACGCTGCACGCACCGGCTGCCGCAAGGAAATCGACGGTTCCCCCTCGAAAGCGACGTTCCCATGACTGCCACCCTTCCCGAAGGCCGCTACCCGGCGTCCAGCTCGCGGCGGGGAGTGGCACCCCGGACGAGAAATCTTCTGCTCGTCGTGGCCGTGGTGGTCGGGCTCGTGGTCGCATACCTCGCGTACCAGCGATTCGCGGTGCAGGACGTCGAGGGCAAGGCGTTGACGTTCGATCTGGTGGACGACGAGACCATCTCCATCAGCTTCAGCGTCACCCGGGCGGACCCGGAGCAGGAAGCTGTTTGCATCGTTCGAGCGCGTTCTCGCGACGGCTCGGAAACCGGCCGCCGCGAGGTCTTCGTACCGGGTTCCTCGGATCAGGAGGTCCAGGTGACCACCGTTCTGCGCACATCGCAGCCTCCTGCCGTCGGTGACGTGTACGGATGCAGCACGAATGTTCCCGAGTATTTACGGGCAGGCTGACCTCCCGCCGTCTCGTGGTAAGATAGGCCTGTACACGGTTCCGCACTGGAACCGTGTATTGCTGCATTGACGGCCCTTCAGGCCTGCGGGGTTGCCGAGTTGGCCCTGCACGACGCCGACAGCGACCGCTGGAGCAGCCGGCTCAGGCAGTGGGCCGCACCAGGGGGATCCGCCCAATTCCAGGGGGACCCGCCTAGAGGCATGCCCTCCGTCAGCAACAGACCGGGAGTCCACCGCGACTTCGACTACAAGGGAGTGATCGAGATGACCGAGACCCAGGTGACCTGGCTTACCCAGGAATCCCACGACAGGCTCAAGAGCGAACTCGACCAACTCATTTCCAATCGCCCGGTCATCGCCGCCGAGATCAACGAGCGACGCGAAGAGGGCGATCTGAAGGAGAACGGCGGCTACCACGCTGCACGCGAGGAGCAGGGTCAGCAGGAAGCTCGTATCCGGCAGCTGCAGGAGCTGCTCAACTCGGCGAAGGTCGGCGAGGCGCCCACTCAGTCCGGTGTGGCACTGCCCGGATCCGTCGTCAAGGTCTACTACGACGGTGACGAGTCCGATACCGAGACGTTCCTCATCGCCACCCGTGAAGAGGGTGCCCGCGACGGCAAGCTCGAGGTCTACTCCCCCAGCTCGCCGCTGGGTGGCGCTCTCATCGACGCCAAGGTCGGCGACACTCGCGAATACGCTCTGCCGAACGGCAAGACCATGAAGGTCACGCTGCTCAGTGCCGAGCCGTACCACACCTAAGAGTCGACGTACGAGAAAGCCCCCGACCGTTCGTGGTCGGGGGCTTTCTCGTGTCTCGGTCTCAGGCGGTGAGAGTTCTCTCGTACTTGCGCACCGACAGCGGCACGAAGATGACGAGGAACAGCACAACCCAGATGAGCGTGTACAGAATCGGGTTCTGCAGTGGCCAGGCTTCCGGCGGTGGGGCGAGCGGGTTGGTGTTGCCGAACAGCTCGCGTACGGCGAGAGCCACCGAGGAGATCGGGTTCCACTCCGCGATGGTCTTGAGGACCGTCGGGAAGCCTTCGATGGGTACGAACGTGTTCGCGATGAACGTCAACGGGAAGATCACGATGAACGACGCGTTGTTGAAGATCTCCGGCGATCGGACGGTCAATCCGACGAATGCCATCACCCACGAGATGGAGTACGCGAACAGCAGCAGCAAGACGTAGCCGGCGACGGCTTCGAGGAACGACGACGTGATGCGCCACCCGACGATCAAACCGGTGATGGACATGATGGTGATCGTCACGATGTTGTTGCCGACATCCGCTGCGGTTCTACCGATCACGACGGCGGACCGTGCCATCGGCAGGGACCGGAACCTGTCCATCACGCCCTTCTGCAGATCCTCGGCGAGCGAGGACCCGGTGATGGATGCACCGAAGATCATGGTCTGCACGAAGATGCCGCCCATGAGGAAGCTCTTGTAGTCGACGCCGGGGATGTCGATGGCGCTTCCGAACACGTACGCGAACAGCAACACGAACATGATCGGTGACAGCGTCGCGAAGAACAGTAGATCCGGAACTCGCTTGAGCTTGATCAGGTTCCGTTTGGTGATGATGAGGGAATCGCGCAGCACGCTCATTTCTCTTCCTCCACTGCTTGTTCGTCCTCGGCGGCGCGGCCGGTGAGGGTGAGAAAAACGTCGTCGAGATTCGGCCGTCGTAGCCCGACGTCGACGACGTGGATGTCGGCTTCCTTGAGTGCGACGAGAGCGGTCGTCAGATCGTCGGCTCCGCCGCTGACCGGCATGCCGAGTCGCCGGGTCTGCGCGTCGTACGACGGCGCGTCGAGGCCGATGGGCGTGAGGATCTCGAGCGCCCGGTCCTTCTGCGATTCGTCGGTGAGGACGAATTCGAGGCGTTCACCACCGACCTGCGCCTTGAGCTGATCCGCTGTGCCCTCGGCGATGATCGACCCCTTGTCGAGGACGATGATCCGATCGGCGAGGCGGTCCGCTTCTTCGAGGTACTGCGTCGTCAGCAGAATCGTCGTACCGTCCTTGACGAGGTCGGAGATGAAGTCCCACATGGCCATTCGACTTCGAGGGTCGAGGCCTGTCGTCGGCTCGTCGAGGAACACCACCTTCGGCCTGCCGATGAGGCTGGCCGCGATGTCGAGGCGACGACGCATACCGCCGGAGTACTGCTTCGCGGTGCGGTCACGTGCGTATTCCAGATCGAAGCGCGCGAGCAACTGGTCCGCCCGTGTCTTCGCTTCCGACTTCTTCAGGCCGAACAGCCTGCCCACCATCTCCAGGTTCTCGTACCCGGTCAGGTATTCGTCGACGGCCGCGAACTGTCCCGTCAGCCCGATGGTGTTACGGACCTCGTTCGGGTTGTCGCCGACGTCGATTCCATGCACCCGCGCGGACCCGGACGTCGCTTTCAGGAGGGTCGCGAGAATGCGGACCGCCGTCGTCTTCCCCGCCCCGTTGGGTCCGAGGACGCCCAGAACCGTGCCCTCCGGCACGGAGAAACTGATTCCGTTCAGCGCCGTGTTCTTGCCGTACTCGAGTACCAAATTCTCGACTTCGATGGCGTTCGCCATGATCTGTTCCCCATTCATTTGGTGCTTACGTACTGCAGACTCGATGCCCGACGAGAACTCATCGGCCCTCCCGAGAACCGACGACGGAGATCCTACGTGCAGCCACCGACAATCTCTTGCTTCGCCGCCGTGACTCGCGTTAGTCTCGCACCTGCGCCCCCGATGGGCCTAGCAGAAGGCACACCATGTCGATCACGTTCGATCACACCATCATTGCCACTACCGACACACGGTCGACCGCAGAGTTCTACGTCGACGTTCTCGAAGCGAAACACGCCCCGTCCTGGGGTCCGTTCGTCAACATCACTCTCGACGATTCGGTGATGCTCCAATTCGCGACTCCACCGATCGATTACCACCCTCAGCATTACGCATTTCTGGTCGACGACGCACTGTTCGACCGGGCGTACGCCCGTCTCCGGGAGCGCGGCGCCCCACACTGGGCGGATCCGCAACGGACCCGTCCGGGTGAAACCAACACCGAGCACGGCGGACGAGGAGTGTATTTCCTCGATCCGGGCGGGAACTACCTCGAGATCATCACGAAGCGCTATTTCTGACCGGACCGGGAGTACCCGCGTCGCGCCTAGGACGAGATGTCGACGGCGAATCCCGCGGCGCCGAGTGCGTCGAGGACGTCCTGGCGATGTGCCGGGCCGCGGGTTTCGACGGTGAGCATGACATCGACTTCCTCGAGTCCCAGCTGACCGCCGGTGCGGGAGTGAACGACGTCGACGACGCTCGCGCCGACTCCCTTGACGACGTCGAGGAGCCCGATCAGTCCGCCAGGCCTGTCCGAAATGGTGACGCGGACAGCGAGATAGCGTCCTGCGGCTCGCAATCCGTGGGTGATGACGTGGGTCAGCAGAAGGGGGTCGATGTTGCCGCCGGACAGGATGGCACACACCGGTCCGTCCAGCCGGAGGTCCTGCCTGGTCATCAGCGCGGCAACGGCGGCGGCGCCCGCGGGCTCGACGATCAGCTTCGCCCGTTCGATGCAGAGCAGCAGCGCTCGGGACAGCGCGTCTTCGGAGACGGTCACGATCTCGTCGACGCGGTCCACCACGTGGTCGAACGGAACGCTACCGGGTAGGCCGACGGCGATACCGTCGGCCATCGTCGACATCGACTGTGCGGCAACGGGATACCCGGCTTTCAGCGACACCGGCCAGGCGGCGGCGCCTTCGGCTTGCACGCCGACGACGCGAACGTTCGGCTTGTGCAGGTGAACCGCGGCTGCGACGCCTGCCAGCAATCCACCGCCGCCCGTCGGAACGACGATGGTGCCGACGTCGGGCATCTGACGAAGTAGCTCGGTCCCCAGAGTTGCTTGTCCCGCAACGATGTCCGCGTGGTCGAACGGGTGGATCAGCACGGCGCCGGTGCGAGCGGCGAATTCGTGCGCGTGCATGAGCGCTTCGTCGACCGTGCGGCCGGTCAGGTGGACGTCCGCGCCGTAGGCCTTGGTGGCGACGAGCTTCGGCAACGAGACGCCGGTAGGCATGAAGACCGTCGACGTCGTACCCAGCTGCGTCGCAGCCCAGGCGACACCTTGCGCGTGGTTGCCCGCGCTGGCGGCCACTACACCGTGTGCGCGTTCCTCCGGTGAGAGCCGTGCTATGCGGTTGTACGCTCCGCGGGGCTTGAAAGAGCCTGTGCGTTGCAGATTCTCGCATTTGAGTCGCACTTCGTGCCCGGTCGTATCGGACAGAATCCGTGACGCCACGACAGGGGTTCTTCGCATGACCGGCTCGAGCAATTCCTCGGCGTCGGCGATGTCCGACGCCGTCAGCAGCGCACCGCTCACGTGGGCTGACCGATCTTCGCACGCATCTTCATCACTGCTCCTGCCATACCGGCGCCGACCACGGCCGTAAGAATTCCGTCACGGACGTAGTATGCCAGGAATTTTCTGCCGTCGTCCTCGACGATCTCGACGGAATCATCGGCGGATGGGCTGCCCAACGCCTGGATCTTGACGTCGTACTGATCACTCCAGAAGTACGGAACGACAGGCCGAGGTGCGGCCGCCGGTTCCTTGCCCAGTAGAGCCGGAACCATGACGCGAACCTGGTCACCGACATTGCTCCAGTGCTCGACCCGTCGGCGACCGTGCTGCGGGTGATCCCAGGCTGCGACGTCGCCGACCGCCCAGACGCCCAGGACATCGGTGCGCCCGTACGCGTCGGCAACGACGCCGTTGTCGACGGTGACTCCCGACGCCTCCAGCACCTCGACCACCGGTGTCGACCCGATTCCGATCACCACCAGGTCTGCCTCGACTTCGGTTCCGTCGCTCAGCACGACGTGCGTGACCCGGTCCGTTCCGCGCAGAGTGTCGACGCCGACTCCGGTGCGCACCGTCACGCCCTCGTCGCGGTGAAGCCTCGACACCAGCTCGCCGACCTCGGAGCCGAGGACCGACGCGAGAGGGGTGGCTTGCGGCTCGACGAGCGTGACATCGACGCCGAGGTGCCGTAGGCCTGCGGCGACCTCGCACCCGACGAATCCGGCCCCCACCACGACGGCGCGTGCGGCAGCAGAGGCGTCACGGCGCAACGACTCGGCGTCGTCGCGGCTGCGAAGGACGTGCACTCCGTGCAGGTCCGGCAACGACGGCACCCGTCTCGGCCGTAGGCCCGTCGCGATCACCAGCTGGTCGTAAGGGAGCGTCGAGCCGTCGGCCAGCTCGAGCGTCGTGTTCTCGGTATCCACTCGGACCGCTGCCACACCCAACCGCAGCTCGATGCGGTTCTCGGCGAAGTACTCCTCGCTTTCGAAGGTGGTGTCCTCCCGCTCCCCGCGGATCACCTCCTTCGACAGCGGCGGCCTGTCGTACGGAAGGTGCGGTTCGTCTCCGACGAGCACAAGACCGCCGTCGTACCCCTGTTTGCGCAGTTCCTGAGCCGTACGTAATCCGCCGAGGCCTGCTCCTACGATCACGATCGTCATGGGGAGATCTCTACCAGAGAACGAACTCCGTCCACTGAGCAACGGAGGCTCGGTTGCGCGTCTACGATCGAGACCATGACCACAGACCCCAGCTTCGCGGCCGCCAGTTCGGCCGCGCTGACCACCACGCAGGGTCGAACGATCATCGCCGACGCGGTCGTCGCGAAGATCGCCGGAATCGCGACGCGTGAGATCGACGGCGTCCACGACGTCGGTGGCGGAACCGCTCGGGTCGTCGGTGCGCTCCGGGACCGCATCCCCGGCGCCCGCGTCAACCACAGCCAGGGCGTCGCCGTCGAGGTCGGTGAGAAACAGGCTGCCATCGACATCGGCATCGTCGCCGAGTACGGCGTCGCATTGCACGAACTCGCGGCAGGCATCCGACGCAACGTCATCACCGCCGTCGAGCGGATGACGGGCCTCGAGGTCACCGAAGTGAACATCACCGTCTACGACGTCATCCTGTTCGACGAGCTCGAGACCGGCGTGGACCCGGACATCGCACCTCGGGTCCAGTGAGCGCCGAAGCGGATTACCAGCTCGCCGACGCCATCGCCGCCGCCGCGACGACCGTGTCCGGTGTAGCAGGCCTGCACGCCGGGGAGTTCGGCGAGATCGCGACCTATCTGCCCGGCAGAAAGGTCGTCGGTGTCCGCGTCGACGACGAGCGGTGCGAAGTGCACATCACCGCCGAATACCCGTCCGACGTACACGGCGTCGCCCGCGGAGTCCAGGCAGCGATCGGGCAGCTGGTGTCGGTACCCGTCGCGGTCGTCGTCGAGGACATCGATTCAGGGGACATCGATTCAGGGGACATCGATTCAGGGGAGAGTTCATGAGTTACACCGTCGTCGGACTGCTCACCGGTCTGCTGCTCGCTCTCGCCGGGATCATCGGCGGGTTCAGCGGATTCGTGCTCGCACTGTTCCTCGGCGCGGTCGGGTTGGCTGTCGGCGCTCACTTCGACGGTCGCCTCGATCTGACGTCCCTGCTGCGCAGCCGCGGCCGTGGCTGACGGCGGCAAGGACGTAGCGACCCCGAGTGTCGATCCGGACTTCGTGGCCGAGGAGGTCCCGGGAACCGGCGGCCCCGGCACGCTGGTCATCAAGGAGCGCGCCGTCTCCCGTGTCGCGGTCGCCGCGGCGCTGACCGTTCCTGCGGTCGTACGGCAGGTCGGCGGGATGTCGAAGCTGACCGGACGTGAACTGCCGCGTGCGGATGTGTCCGTCGGCGAGCATTCGGTGTCGGTCAACCTGTACGTGGCACTGGCCTGGCCCTGCCGGATCGCCGACGCCGGGGCTGCGATCGCCGAGAAGGTCGGACGCGCGTTGAACGACATCATCGGTCTGCCGCTGCATCAGCTCAACGTTCTGGTGGTCGGTACGTCGCCCGCTGGTTCGCCTGAACCGTCTGCGCCGTCCGACGCTGCTGCGTTTCGTCCGAGGCCCCCGACGGCGAGCCCGGCCGCTGTACCGGTCGCTCTTGTCCTGTCGCTCGTTCTGCTCGGTGTCGCCTTCGTCGCCGGACGAGAGTTCCTGATCGCGCACGACACCATCGACGGCTCACCGTGGATCGCCAACGCCGTGAACTGGATCGCGGAGTTGCATTGGCAGCCATGGATGATCGGTGCGGCGGCTGCCTGCGTCGTGGTGGGTGCGATACTCGTCGTTCTCGGTCTGAAGCCGCGGACGAAAACTCACACGGGCGCCGGGTCGAAGGCGTCGCAGTATCCGATGGTGTGGTTGCGTCCCACCGACGTCGCCCGGATCTGTAGCGATCATGCAGGCTCGGTGCCCGGCGTGGATTCCGCGCGGACCACCGTGACGCCGAAGCGGGTGACCGTCGACGTGCATCGTGCCGCCGGCAGTACCAACGGTTCCACCGCTGCGGTCGAATCCGTCCGCGCTGCAGTGGAACCCACAATCGCATTGCTGGCCGACACGAGGACCGTCCGCGTCCGAGTGAAGGAGAGCAAGGCGTGAAGCGCGCGACAACGTTGATCGATCGCCTGTTGGTCACGCTTCTCGGCGTCGCACTCGTCGGCGCAGGGGCGTTCGCGGTCGCGTGGTACTACGACGTTCCGTTCGCCGTGGAGTCCCTGTCCAGATTCGACCGTGACGTCTTCGCGGCGTTGCCTGCGCAATCGTGGTGGGAGGCCGCACTGGCCGCGACCGCCGTCGTCGGCACACTCGTCGGCGTCGCGCTCCTGATCGGGAACCTCTCCCCCAGAAGAACAGGCACCGTCGAGATCTCGACGAGCGAATCTCATTCCCTACGAATCGACCTGGGCGCGTTGGCCCGTGGCATTGCCGCGGACCTCGCCGACTTCCCCGGCGTCGAATCGGCCCGGGGTCGAGCCATCGACGATCGCGGCACCCCGACGTTGGCCGTCACGGTGCAGACTTCACCGGGCATCGACATCGAGGCATTCACTCGTACTGCCGAAGAGCGCGCCGTATACCTCGCCGGCGCAGTCGAGGGCAGCGACGTAGCCCTACGGGTACAGCTGCACGTCTGAGTGCGCAGCTGCACCCCAGGGGACGGCTGCTACTCGCACAGTTTCCAGTTCCTCGCTCATGTTGCATCCTGTGCGGGGGCCTGCAACCTGTGCGAAACGCCCCTTGGCACAACGAAAAGCGGCACCCACCCGAAGGTGAGTGCCGCTCTCGGTGTTGCTGGTGAAACTAGATCACTTGATGATCTTGGTGACGCGACCGGCGCCGACGGTACGACCGCCCTCGCGGATAGCGAAACGCAGGCCCTCGTCCATGGCGACCGGCTGGATCAGCGTGACGGACATCTCGGTGTTGTCACCGGGCATGACCATCTCGGTGCCCTCGGGGAGGGTGACGACGCCCGTAACGTCCGTGGTACGGAAGTAGAACTGCGGGCGGTAGTTGTTGAAGAACGGCGTGTGGCGGCCGCCTTCGTCCTTGGACAGGATGTAAGCGTTGCCCTCGAACTCCGTGTGGGGAGTCGTGGTGCCCGGCTTGATGATGACCTGTCCACGCTCGACGTCTTCGCGCTTGATGCCACGAACGAGGAGGCCGACGTTGTCGCCTGCCTGGCCCGAGTCGAGCAGCTTGCGGAACATCTCGATGCCGGTGACCGTGGTCTTGGTCGAGCCGGGACGGATGCCGACGATCTCGACCTCTTCGTTGACGTTGATCGCGCCACGCTCGATACGACCGGTGACGACGGTTCCACGACCGGTGATCGTGAAGACGTCCTCGACGGGCATGAGGAACGGCTTGTCGGTCTCACGGACGGGGTCCGGGATGGAGTCGTCGACAGCCTGCATGAGCTCTGCAACGCTCTCGGCCCACTTCGGGTCACCCTCGAGTGCCTTCAGTGCGGAGACCTTGACGACCGGTGCGTCCTCGTCGAAGTCCTGCGCAGCGAGGAGCTCGCGGACCTCCATCTCGACGAGCTCGATGATCTCGTCGTCGTCGACCATGTCGGCCTTGTTGAGGGCGACGAGGATGTACGGAACGCCGACCTGCTTGGCGAGGAGCACGTGCTCACGCGTCTGCGGCATCGGGCCGTCCGTAGCTGCCACGACCAGGATTGCGCCGTCCATCTGGGCAGCACCGGTGATCATGTTCTTGATGTAGTCGGCGTGTCCCGGAGCGTCGACGTGCGCGTAGTGGCGCTTGTCGGTCTGGTACTCGACGTGGGAGATGTTGATCGTGATACCACGAGCCTTCTCCTCAGGCGCCTTGTCGATCTCGTCGAAGGCCGAGGCCTCGTTGAGGTCCGGGAACTTGTCGTGCAGAACCTTGGTGATTGCTGCCGTCAGCGTCGTCTTGCCGTGGTCAACGTGACCGATGGTCCCGATGTTGACGTGCGGCTTCGTCCGCTCGAACTTCGCCTTCGCCACTGTGTGTCCTCCTGGACTGTTGGTGCTTGCTTGAAATGCAGCAGTGCGGTTGTCTCGTACAGCTCTTTTGAGCTGCATGGTCGTGCGGTGTTACGGATCCAGCGTGTCCAGCTCGGGAGAGATCTACTCTCCGGTCGCCTTCGCGATGATTTCCTTCGCGACGTTCGCAGGAACCTCGGCGTAGGAATCGAACACCATGGAGTAGTTAGCGCGGCCCTGAGTCTTCGACCGAAGGTCTCCGATGTAGCCGAACATCTCCGACAGCGGAACCTGTGCCTTGACGACACGAGCGCCGCTACGTTCCTCCATGGCCTGAATCTGACCACGGCGGGAGTTCAGGTCGCCGATGACCTCACCCATGTAATCCTCGGGGGTCGTGACCTCGACGGCCATGACGGGCTCGAGAATGACCGGGCTGGCCTTCTTGGCGGCTTCCTTGAACGCTTGTGAGCCGGCGACCTTGAAGGCCATTTCCGACGAGTCGACGTCGTGGTATGCACCGTCGAGCAGTGTGACCTTGACGTTGACGAGCGGGTATCCGGCGAGGACACCGTACTGCATGGCGTCCTGAGCTCCGGCGTCCACCGAAGGGATGTACTCCCTCGGCACACGACCACCGGTGACCTTGTTCTCGAACTCGTAGGTCGCACCGTCTTCGCCCTCGAAAGGCTCGAGACTGATGATGACCTTCGCGAACTGGCCGGAGCCACCGGTCTGCTTCTTGTGGGTGTAGTCGAGCTTTTCGACCTTCTTGCGAATGGTCTCGCGGTACGCAACCTGCGGCTTACCGACGTTGGCCTCGACCTTGAACTCACGCTTCATACGGTCGACCAGGATGTCGAGGTGGAGCTCGCCCATGCCGCCGATGACGGTCTGGCCGGTGTCCTCGTCCAGCTTCACCGAGAAGGTGGGATCCTCTTCGGCGAGCTTCTGGATGGCTGTTCCCAGCTTCTCCTGGTCGGACTTGGTCTTGGGCTCGATGGAGACCTCGATGACCGGGTCCGGGAAGGTCATCGACTCGAGGATCACCTGGTTCTGCGGATCGCAGAGGGTGTCACCCGTCGTCGTGTCCTTCAGACCGATCACGGCGTAGATGTGACCTGCCGAAGCGGTCGCGATCGCGTTCTCCTTGTTGGAGTGCATCTGGAAGAGCTTGCCCAGACGCTCCTTCTTGCCCTTGGTCGAGTTGATGACCTGAGCGCCGGAGTCGACCTTGCCCGAGTACACGCGGACGTAGGTCAGCTTGCCGAAGAAGGGGTGGGTCGCGATCTTGAACGCGAGAGCCGAGAACGGCTCGTCGGCAGACGGCTTACGGAGGAGGAGTTCCTCTTCGTTGCCGGGTGCGTGACCCTGGACCGACTCGACGTCGAGAGGCGACGGGAGGTAGTCGATGACCGCGTCGAGCATGGGCTGAACGCCCTTGTTCTTGAACGCGGAGCCACAGAGAACCGGGTACAGCTCGCTGTTGACGGTCATCTTGCGGATGGCGCCCTTGATCTCGTCGATCGAGAGCTCTTCGCCACCGAAGAACTTCTCCAGCAGAGCTTCGTCGGACTCGGCGACGATCTCGAGGAGTTCCTGGCGGTACTGCTCCGCCTTCTCCTGGAGGTCGGCCGGGATGTCCTGAACCTCGTACTTCTCACCGAGCTTGGTCTCACCGCTCCAGACCTTCGCCTTCATCTCGACGAGGTCGACGATGCCTTCGAAGTCGTTCTCGGCGCCGATGGGCAGCTGGATGACCAGCGGCTTGGCTCCGAGGCGGTCCTTGATGGTCTGCACGGTGAAGTAGAAGTCAGCGCCCAGCTTGTCCATCTTGTTGACGAAGCAGATGCGCGGGACGTCGTACTTGTCGGCCTGACGCCAGACCTGCTCCGACTGCGGCTCGACGCCTTCCTTGCCGTCGAACACTGCGACGGCGCCGTCGAGAACACGCAGCGAACGCTCGACCTCGACGGTGAAGTCGACGTGTCCGGGCGTATCGATGATGTTGATCTGGTTGTCGTTCCAGAAGCACGTCGTGGCAGCAGAGGTGATCGTGATGCCACGCTCCTGCTCCTGCTCCATCCAGTCCATCGTGGCTGCGCCGTCGTGGACCTCACCGATCTTGTACGAGATACCGGTGTAGAAGAGGATGCGTTCGGTAGTGGTGGTTTTACCAGCATCGATGTGGGCCATGATGCCGATGTTGCGGACCTTGTTGAGGTCTGTCAGCACGTCCTGTGCCACGGAATTCATCCCGCCTTGTAAGTCGAAGAAGTGGGACTGGGCCAGCTTGTCACCAGTATGTGAACGGTGAGCCGGGCCGGACCAGGTACTCGGTACAACGCCGGAAAGGTGCGGAAAGTTTCACCGCACCCTCCCGGCCGGAAGTCACCAGCGGTAGTGCGCGAACGCCTTGTTGGCTTCAGCCATCTTGTGCGTGTCCTCGCGACGCTTCACAGCGGCACCGAGGCCGTTGCTGGCGTCGAGAAGCTCGTTGGCCAGACGCTCGACCATGGTCTTCTCACGACGAGCGCGCGAGAAGGTGACCAGCCAGCGCAGTGCCAGCGTGGTCGAGCGACCGGGGCGAACCTCGACGGGGACCTGGTAGGTCGCGCCACCGACGCGACGGCTGCGAACCTCGAGGGCCGGCTTGACGTTGTCGAGTGCACGCTTGAGCGTGACGACGGGGTCGGTGCCGGTCTTCTCACGAGCCTGCTCGAGAGCCTGGTAGACGATGCGCTCGGCGGTGGACTTCTTGCCGTCGAGAAGGATCTTGTTGACGAGCTGCGTGACCAACGGGGATCCGTAGACCGGGTCGTTGATCAGCGGCCGCTTGGGTGCTGGGCCCTTGCGTGGCATTAGCTCTTCTCCTTCTTGGCGCCGTAGCGGCTGCGAGCCTGCTTGCGGTTCTTGACACCCTGGGTGTCGAGCGAGCCGCGGATGATCTTGTAACGCACACCCGGGAGGTCCTTCACACGACCACCGCGAACGAGCACCATGGAGTGCTCCTGCAGGTTGTGGCCCTCACCGGGGATGTAGGCGGTGACCTCTACCGAGCTGGTCAAGCGCACACGCGCGACCTTACGCAGAGCAGAGTTCGGCTTCTTCGGAGTGGTGGTGTACACGCGAGTGCACACACCACGACGCTGGGGACTGCCCTTGAGGGCAGCGGTCTTCAGCTTCGCAACCTTGTCGGTGCGACCCTTGCGGACCAGCTGGTTGATAGTTGGCATGAACCGGCTTTCTTTGTGTCGCGAGTCTTCTTCTCGAAAGACCCAGGGATCTAGCAGTTGGAGCAAGAGAACACTGCTCCTCACCCGTACTACTGTCGTTCTTGTACTGCATACCGCGGGTCTCTTGCACCCCGCGGTCGGGTGTGTCGCATACCCCCACACGGCAGCCGCATCGCACGCTCGGAACTGAACATGAGCACGGCTGTACCTCGCATAGGCACACAGACGGACCGGCCAGGCCGGACACGACCCATAACGATACCCGGCGGCGCGCCTTCGGGTCAAAACGGGCCCCGCCGTGCTACCGACTCAGATTGATCGTCAGATCCATCAGCGTCGTCGCAGCCTCACACGGATCAGGCGCGCCCGATCCAGGCAGGTACTGCACCCACCATCCGACCACTCCGGAGTCCGGAGACCCGGCCGTGACACCGCAGGACGTCGGCTCGTTCGGCGGCTGGGTTCGAATTGCCTTGCGGCCCTGCACGGTTATGTCCTGGACCAGGTACATCATCTTCTCGTTGGCCTCTCGCTCGGCGTCGAGCGAGCCGTTCTCGAACCAGTTGAACGTCACCTTCACGATGCCGTTGGGACCGGCCACGTCCCACCGGCAGATCGCCCCGAAGAAACCGCGAGCGATGGCGTCGCCACCCACCGTCGCGGCGATTCGATCGTCGGCGACGGCGTCGCATTCGGTCAGGAGATCTCGGAACTCCGTGTCGCCGCCGCTGTCGAACGTTTCGGGTGTCGCGGTGCCCTGAACCGTCGTACCGCATCCCGCCAGCACCACGACGAGCGCGGACATCCACAGCCGTTTCACTGCGCGCGCTCCACGGTGAGGGTTGCCAATCGAGTGGCGACGTCGCACGGATCGGACGACGGCGGCTGGTCGCCGTACGTAACCGACCAGTGCATGAAATCCTTCCCGAACTGAACCCCGACCTCGCACAGGTAGTCGTCCGTGGCCGCGGAGAAACCAGGGTTCCCGTCGATCTCGATGTCGTCGGCGGGTCGACCGATCAGCTCGGACCCGGACCGCTCCCGATCGATGGGGCTGCCGCGGTACCAGGAGAAACTCACCGAAGGGCCGGTGCTGCCCGCGACCTCCCATTCGCACCCCACCGAATTCCTGGTGATCATCGTGAATGCCGGCACGGCGAAGGTACTCAGAACTTCGTCGTCGTTCACCGAACCGCACTGCCCGAAGAACGGACCGGCCTCCCCCGGCGACGCCGACGTGGAGTTCTGCTGCGGCGAGGCGTCGTCACCCGTTCCGCATCCGGCCAGAACGGCAGACAGCACACCCAGGAGAATCACCGTCCGCCGCATGGTCTTCAGACCCTACCCAGTCCGACCGACACCGATCAGGTGGAGTCGACGCGTCGACCCCGCACGTAGACCTCCGTGATCGCAGGCTCGCGCATCGCCATGAGCAGGGCGAACAGAGTCTGGTCGCGAGCCATGTCCGGGTCGACGGAACGGATGCCACGACGAATCAGATCGTCGAGGGGCTGCCACTTCGCCGGATCGACGACGATGAAATCGGCTTCCTTGCCCACGTCGAGGTTGCCGATGCGGTCCTCCATGTCGAGCGCCCGCGCCCCGGCCAGGGTGCCGGTGAAGAGCAGCTCGGCGGGATGCAGGGGTACGCCCGCGTCTCCGGGTTCGGAGATGTGCACCTTGTACGCGTCGCCGAGCACGCGAGAGAGAAGGAACTCGTCACCGCCTCCGTAATCGGAACCGAGGGCGATGTTCACCCCTGCGGCCACGGTTCGGTTCCACGGCATGGTGCCCGACCCGAGGAATTGCTGCGATGTCGGGCAGTGCGCGATGGACGTGCCCGTCTCCGCCATCCGTGCGAGCTCGTCGTCCTGGCAGTGCACGGCGTGGGCGAGAATCGTCCGCTTGCCGAGAAAGCTCTTGCCACCGGCCACCGAGCCGGGGAGGAACTTGCCGTCGTAGGTATCGAGGTACGAGTCGACCTGGTAGGTCTCGAGTGTCGTTGCGATCTCGCCCGTACCGGGCCTGTTGTTCTCGTTGAGGTGGGTGTGGAAGTAGACGCCGCGGTCCCGCACGGAGTCGTACAGCTCGCCGAGGTTCCTCAGTGTCTCCGTGGTCACCGACAGAGAGAACCGTGGAACGACGGCGACGTGCAGCAGAGCGGTGTCGACGTCCCCGGTGTCGGCGGCATGCCACTTCTCGATCTCCTCCGACACCAGCCGTACCGCGTCCTGTTCGGTGGTCACGAGTGCCTTCGCCGAGTCGGGGCCCGTCGTCTGCACTCCCCTGCCGCTGACGACGCGCAGTCCTCTACGAAGGGTCTCCTCGAACAATGCGTCCTGCGCGTGCGGGAACGCCGACCCGAACACCATGGCCTGCGTCGTACCGGCCGCGATACGTCGATCGCAGAACGCGGCCGCCGCCTCCGCCGCGAACTCCGGGTCCTCGAACATCGATTCCGACGGGAAGATGCAGGTGTTCAACCACTCGAGCAGCTGCCCGCCGCCGTAGGCGTCCCCGGCGAACGTCTGCGGGAAATGCACGTGAGTGTCGATGAACCCGGGAAGAAGAAAACCAGGACGATGGTCGACGACGGTGCCGCCCCCGACCGTGACCGCGTCGAACGGTCCCGAATAGGTGATGACACCGTCGTCGTCGACCACCAGGGCACCGTCGGGGATGGAGACCAACGCGTCCGCAGCAGCGGTCACCGTCGGCGATCCGGCGATATGGAAAACATGGCCCCGATGTATTTCAGGTGCGCTGTGTTTCTCAGGTGCGCTGTGTTTTTCAGGTGCACTGCGTATCCGACTCACGGTGAGAGCGAACCACGAACCTGGCACCGCCGCAGATCGAGCGCTCGCCTACCCGGCCGCGGTGGTGGCGTGGTCGATCTTCAGGCTTGCGTCGAGGACGCCTGCCCATGCCTTGACGATTTCGCTGCGTCGGCGTGAGTCGTCGCTCAGGACGTCGGCGAGGCCGAGCCCGCGCGCGAGGTCGAGGGTCGCCTGCACGAGCCGGTGTGTCTGCGGGTCGCTGTCGTCGGCGCCGAGTTGGTCGACGGCCATGCGGTGGGCAACTCGACCGAACTTCTCCTCGAGCGGCAGCACCCTGGCCCGCATGTCCGGGTCCGCGGCGGCAGCGGTCCACACCTGCAGGGCCGCTTTGAAGACGGAACCGGTGTAGTACTCGACGAGCCTTTCGACGACGCGTTCGGTGCGGGCCGGGCCGTGTGGCAGCGCCGCGGATTCACGGCGTGCGTCGTCCATGCGAGTGTCGAACATGTAGTCCAACGCCGCGGTGATCAGGTCTTCTCGGGTGGGAAAATGGTGCTGGGTCGCCCCGCGGGAGACTCCTGCTCGCGCCGCGACGACGCCCACCGTCGTCGGGCCCCATCCCTGCTCGGCGAGCGAGTCGATAGTGGACTCCAACAGCCGCTGACGCGTCGCCCTACTTCGATCCTGCTTGGGTTCCCGCGCCGTCACCATCGGTCCTGCTTCTCCCTACTTCTGCACCGGCCCGCTCATTCCGCGGGCGCCACTCGCGAGGCCACCCACCTGGGCGGTCGCTTCTCCAAGAAGGACATCATCCCCTCTCGCGCTTCCTCGGATGCAAACAGCCTCGCAGAACGGTCCGACAAGTCGGTTCCGTGAGCGTCGAAGTCCGCCAGAATCGCCGACGTCGTGAGCCGCTTCGACTCGGCGAGGCCCTGCGGGGATCCTTTCCGGAGAGCCTCGAGAATGTCTCCGACGGTGGATGCCGGGTCGGCTGCGGCCTCGCTGATCAGGCCGATGGCCTCGGCCTCGTGGGAGCCGAACTTCTCACCGGTGACGAAGTAGCGGCCTGCCGCGCGGGAGTTCATCCGAGGCAACAGCGTCAGCGACACGATGGACGGGGCCAGACCCAGGCGGGCCTCCGTCAGCGCGAATGTGGAGTTCGGTCCTGCGACGACGATGTCGCATGCACCGACAAGCCCCATGCCTCCCGCGCGCACGTGGCCGTCGATCTGTCCGACGACAGGCTTCGGGGTCTCGAGGAGTGTACGAAGCAGTCCGAGCATCTGCGCCGTGCGTCCTTCGACGGTTCCGCCGGCTTCGGTGAGGTCGGCCCCCGCGCAGAACGTTCCACCGGTGTGAGTGAGGACGATTGCCCGAACGTCGGGATCCTCGCCCGCATCGTGCAGCCCTGCCGTCAGTTCGTCGACGAGGGCCGTGGACAGGGCGTTCCTGTTGTGCGGGGTGTCGAGAGTGAGGGTGGTGACTGCGTCGGCTGTATGTACCTGAACTGCCATCAGTACGACCTGGGTAGTCCGAGGGAGTGTTGGGAGACGAAGTTGAGGATCATCTCCCGGCTGACCGGCGCCACCCTCGCGATCCGCGCTGCACCGAGCATCGCGGCGAGACCGTATTCCTCGGTCAAGCCCGCCCCGCCGTGGGTCTGGATGGCCTGATCGAGCGCTTTGATACTCGCTTCCGCGGCCGCGTACTTGGCCATGTTGGCGGCCTCGGCAGCACCGAAATCGTCGCCGGAGTCGTACAGGACCGCGGCCTTCTGCATCATCAGCTTGGCGAGCTCGAGTTCGATCTTGACCTGCGCCAGCGGATGCGAAATGCCCTGGTGCGCGCCGATCGGCGTCTTCCAGACCGTGCGCTCGTTGGCGTATTTCACCGCCGCGTCGAGTGCGTAGCGGCCCATCCCGACGGCCATCGCCGCGCCGAGAATGCGCTCGGGATTCAGACCCGCGAACAGCTGCATCAGCGCGGCGTCGGCCTCACCGACGAGGGCCTCTGCCGGGAGCCGCACGTCGTCGAGGAACAACGTGAACTGATGATCCGGCTCGATGATGTCCATCTCCATCCGAGTCTTCTGCAAGCCCTCGGAATCGGTGGGGACGATGAACAGCGCCGGCTTCAGCTTGCCGGTCTTGGAATCTTCGGTGCGAGCGACGATCAACACCGCGTCGGCCTGGTCGACGCCGGAGATGTAGATCTTGCTGCCCTTGAGGATCCAGTCGTCACCGTCTCGCCTGGCGGTCGTGGTGATCTGGTGCGAGTTGGATCCGGCGTCGGGTTCGGTGATGCCGAAGGCCATGATCTTCGAACCGTCGGCGAGAGCGGTGAGCCACGTCTGCTTCTGATCCGCCGTGCCGTACTTCCCGATGATGGTGCCGCAGATCGCCGGGCTGACGACGACCAGCAGCAACCCCGCCCCGTGTGCCGCGAGTTCCTCCTGGACGAGGGCGAGTTCGTAGATCCCTGCGCCTCCGCCGCCGTACTCCTCGGGCAGGTTCACGCCGAGGAATCCGAGTTTGCCTGCCTCGTTCCACAATTCACTGAGGGGTTCACCCTTGCGAGCCTTCGGCAGCACGTAGTCGATGTAGTTGTAGCGCTTGCCGAGCGAGGAGACCGAGGTCCGCAGGCCCTTCTGCTCTTCGGTTTCGATGAAACTCATGATTCTCCTTTTGAAATGGTCATTCCGCGGGCTCCACTCCTGTTGAAATGGTCATTCCGCGGGCTCCACTCCTGCTGTTACGACTGCTAGGACGGCGCCGACCTCGACTTGCTGGCCTTCGGAAACGTTCAGTTCGGTGAGCACACCGTCGGCCGGCGCAGTGACGGTGTGTTCCATTTTCATTGCTTCGAGCCAGAGAATCGGCTGCCCGGCCGTGACGGTGTCACCCTGCGCTGCAGCCACTCTGACGACGCTGCCCGGCATCGGAGCGAGCAACGATCCGGCTGCGACCTCCTCGGTGGGATCGACGAATCGCGGCGCCTTGACCAGCCGCACCGGACCGAGCGAGGAGTCGATGAAGACATCCGGTCCGTACCGCGCGACGTGGAACGTTCGACGAAGCTTGTTGTCGTCCAGCACCACTCGATTCGGAGTGTTCTCGATCAGCGCGACGCCGTCGAGATCGGTCTTCAGGCCGTAGCGCCCGAGGGTGTATTCGACAATCTCATCCCCGTACTGCTTTCGCTGCGGTTGCGACGGGAGGTTGCGCCAGCCGCTGGGGAGCCCCTTGTTCACGCGAGCCGACGCCCGGTTGTGGGCGGCGTCGGCCAGTGCGGCTGCCAGTGCCGACAGCCGCACTGCACGTCCCTGAGCGATCGGCTGCGCCAGGACGTCCAGACCGTGGGTGTCGAAGAACGCCGTATCGGTGTCACCGGCGAGGAATGCCGGGTGCTGCAGGACGTTGACGAGCAGATCTCGGTTGGTGACAAGCCCGTGAATCGTGGCTTTCTGCAGCGACTTCGCCAGCAGATTCGCGGCCTGCTCTCGGGTGGGCGCGAACGAGATCACCTTCGCGAGCATGGGGTCGTAGAAGGTGCCCACGTGTGACCCTGTTTCGACGCCGGAATCCACACGAATTCCGGATTTGTTCAGCACGGAGAACCGCTCGCCGGGGATGTCGAACGTGTGCACCGGCCCGCTCTGGGGCTGCCAGTCCTGACTGGGATCCTCGGCGTACAGCCGAACTTCGATGGAGTGCCCCCGCGTCGCCGGCTGATGGGCCGGGAGAGGTTCGCCCGACGCCACGCTGATCTGCAACGCAACCAGGTCGAGGCCCGTCGTACATTCGGTGACGGGATGCTCCACCTGCAGACGGGTGTTCATCTCGAGGAAGAAGAAGTTGCCCTTCTCGTCGGCGAGGAACTCGACGGTACCTGCGCCCTCGTACCCGATGGCCTCGGTGGCGAGTCTGGCGGCGTCGAACAACCTCTCGCGCATCCCGTCGATACGTTCGACGAGCGGTGAGGGCGCCTCCTCGACCACCTTCTGGTGCCGACGCTGGATGGAGCACTCGCGTTCTCCGACCGTCCACACGGTGCCGTGGCGGTCGGCCATGACCTGAACTTCGATGTGTCGGCCGGTTTCGATGTACCGCTCGACGAACACCGTTCCGTCGCCGAAGGCCGAAAGAGCTTCTCGCCCTGCCGTCTCGATTTCCCGCTGCAGGTCCTTCAGATCGCGGACGATACGCATGCCGCGTCCACCACCGCCCGCCGACGCCTTGACGAGCACCGGCAGTTCGTCCTCGGTGATCTGCGACGGATCGAGTCGGGTCAGGACCGGCACCCCGGCGTCGGCCATCATCGCTTTGGACTCCACCTTCGAGCCCATGAGTTCGATGGCTTTGACGGGTGGTCCGATCCACGTCAGTCCGGCGTTCTGGACCTGCTGGGCGAATTCGGCGTTCTCGGAGAGGAATCCGTAGCCGGGGTGAACCGCGTCGGCGCCTGCTTGTACAGCTGCGGCGATGACGAGTTCACCGCGCAGGTACGTCTCGCCGGGCGAGTTCCCCGGCAGGTTGACCGCGACGTCGGCTTCCCGGACGTGCGGGGAGTTCGCGTCGGCGTCGGAGAAGACTGCGACGGTGTCGATGCCTTCGGCGCGGCAGGTAGCGAAGACACGGCGGGCGATTTCACCGCGGTTTGCGACGAGTACCGAAGTGGCAGGAGCGGAGCCTGCGGAGTGACCAGATTGGTTTGTCATCTGCGCTTCACATCCGGAAGACGCCGAAGTTCTCGGTGCCTTCGATCGGGGCGGTGGCAATGGCCGACAGGCACATTCCCACCACCGTGCGGGTGTCACGGGGGTCGATGACGCCGTCGTCGTAGAGGCGTCCGGAGAGAAACATCGGCAGCGACTCGGCTTCGATCTGGTTCTCGATCATCGCGCGCAGGCCTGCGTCGGCTTCCTCGTCGAATGCTTGGCCGCGGGCTTCCGCTGCTGCCCGTCCGACGATGGAAATGACGCCCGCAAGTTGGGCTCCGCCCATGACAGCGGATTTGCTGCTGGGCCACGCGAAGAGGAACCGGGGATCGAAGGCGCGGCCGCACATGCCGTAGTGGCCGGCGCCGTACGACGCTCCGAGCAGAATCGAGATGTGTGGGACCTTGGAGTTCGAGACGGCGTTGATCATCATCGAGCCGTGTTTGATCATGCCGCCTTCCTCGTACTCCTTTCCGACCATGTAGCCGGTGGTGTTGTGCAGGAACAACAACGGCGTGTTCGATCGATTGGCAAGTTGAATGAACTGGGTTGCCTTCTGCGATTCTTCGCTGAACAGGACGCCACGTGCGTTGGCGAGGATGCCGATGGGGTAGCCGTGCAGTTCGGCCCAGCCGGTCACCAGCGACCCGCCGTACATCGGCTTGAACTCGTCGAAATCGCTGCCGTCGACGATGCGTGCGATGACCTCACGGGGATCGAACGGAATCTTCAAGTCGGTCGGCACGATGCCGAGCAGGTCCTCGGGATCGGCGAGTGGTTCGATGACCTCTGCTCGCGGTTCCGGGCCCTTCTTCTTCCAGTTGAGTCTCTTGACGATGCTGCGACCGATGCGGATGGCGTCCTGCTCGTCGACCGCGAAGTAGTCGGCGAGACCGGACTTTCGGGCATGCATCTCGGCGCCGCCGAGGGATTCGTCGTCGGAGTCCTCACCGGTCGCCATCTTGACCAGTGGCGGTCCGGCCAGGAAAACCTTGGAGCGTTCCTTGATCATGACGACGTGATCCGACATGCCGGGAATGTAGGCACCGCCGGCGGTGGAGTTGCCGAAAACCAGGGCAATCGTCGGAATTCCTTTGGCGGACAATTGCGTCAGGTCACGGAACATGCGTCCGCCTGGAATGAACACCTCCTTCTGAGTCGGCAGGTCGGCACCACCGGACTCGACGAGGGAGATGACCGGCAACCGGTTCTGCGTCGCGATGTCGTTGGCCCGGAAACCCTTCTTGAGGGTCCACGGGTTGCTGGCACCGCCGCGCACCGTCGGATCGTTGGCGACGATGAGGCATTCGACACCGCTGACGACGCCGATGCCCATGACCGTGCTCGCACCGACAGGAAAGTCGCTGCCCCACGCGGCAAGTGGGCACAGCTCGAGGAACGCCGAGTCCTCGTCGATCAGTAGTTCTATTCGTTCACGCGCCAGGAGTTTGCCGCGCTTGCGGTGCCGCTCGACGTATTTCTCACCGCCACCGAGAAGCGCTTTACCGTGCTCGACGTCGATCTCCGCCAGCTTGGTGTTCATCGCCTCGGCGGCACCGGTGAATTGCTCCGACGCGGTGTCGAGGGTGGACTTCAGCACGCTCATGCCTGGTACCCCAATCGTTTTGCAGCCAGTCCGGTCAGGATCTCGGTGGTGCCTCCGCCGATACCGAGGATGCGCATGTCGCGGTACTGACGTTCGACTTCGCTCTCCCGCATGTAGCCGAGGCCGCCGAACAACTGGACGGCCTGGTTCGCGACCCATTCGCCGGATTCGACGGCAGTGTTCTTGGCAAAGCACACTTCGGCGATGAAGTCGTTGTTCTCGGTCATGGACCGTTCGACGATGCTGCGGGTGTAGACCCGCGCGATGTCGATCTTGCGCGCCATCTCGGTGACGGTGTTCTGTACGGATTGCCGTTTGATGAGCGGCTTTCCGAACGTCTCGCGGTCGCGAACCCACTGCAGCGTCAGGTCGAGGCACCGCTGAGCGCTCGAATAGGCCTGCGCGGCGAGCGCGATGCGTTCGGTCAGGAACGCCTGCGCGATCTGCGCGAAGCCCGTGTTCTCCGCGCCCACCAGATTGCTCACGGGCACCCGGGCGTCGACGAAGGAGAGCTCGGCCGTGTCCGACGCCCGCCAGCCCATCTTGTCCAGCTTGCTCGTCACCTCGAATCCAGGCGTGCCCTTCTCCACGACCAGAAGCGAGACCCCTCCGGCGCCGTCACCGCCGGTGCGGACCGCCGTCACCACGAAATCTGCGCGGCACCCCGACGTGATGTACGTCTTCGCACCGTTGACGACGTAGTGATCGCCGTCCTTGACGGCCCTCGTCCGCAGATGTCCGACGTCGGATCCGCCGCCCGGTTCGGTGATCGCGAGCGATCCGATCTTCTCGCCTGCGAGGGTAGGGCGTACCCACTTCTCGATCTGGTCCGGATCACCCGCGGCCACCAAGTGCGGCAACGCAATTCCGCTGGTGAACAGCGAAGCGAAGAGTCCTCCCGACGCGCCTGCCTGGTGCATTTCCTCGCAGATGACCACAGCGTCGGCGAGGTCTCCCCCGTCGCCGCCGACCTCCTCGGGAAAGCCCGCTCCGATGAGACCGAGAGCCGCAGCTTTACGGTGGAGATCGCGTGGGAGTTCACCGTCCGACTCCCACTGGTTCAAGTGCGGCAGGATGTCCTGTTCGACGAAACTGCGCACGGTCTTGCGGAGCTGTTCACGCTCCGGCGTGGTCCACACGGTCATATCTGTCCTTGGAATACGAGAGTTTCGGGAATGGCGATGTGCCGGGACCTGAGCCATTCGCCCAACCCCTTGGCCTGTGGATCGAATCGTGCCTGCGATGCGACGCCTTGGCCGAGGATGCCTTCGATGACGAAGTTGAGGGCCTTGAGGTGCGGCAGCACATGCCGGGTGACGGTGAGGTCTGCGGCTTCGGGGAGCAGCGACTTCAGTTCTTCGACGGTGAGAGCGTGGGCCAGCCAGGCGAATTCGTCGTCGCTGCGCACCCACACTCCGACGTTCGCGTTGCCGCCTTTGTCGCCGCTTCGTGCGGCGGCGACGGTACCGAGTGGCACTGTGATCGTCGACTCGCCAGGTCGTTTCGGTGGAAGTCCGGGCTCCGGGAGCGGTTCGAGTACTTCAGTGTCGGTGGCCGGTGGAATGTCGACCCGGGTGCCGTCGGCGAGGGTGACCGTGTGCGGTACCTCGCCTGCATCGACGTATCCGGCGGTGAAGACACCGAACGGCGCACCGTGTCCGGGCGGCGCGGTCAACGAGAAGCCGGGATAGCTGGCGAGAGCGAGCTCCACTGCTACCGATGAGAACTGGCGGCCGACGATGTTCGGATCACTGTCGCGGGCCACGCACCTCAGGAGCGCGCTTGCGGTTTCCTCGGTGGGCGCGTCGGGCTTGTCGGTCCGCACCAGCGTCCATTCGAGTTCCTTGGGTCTGGTCGGCAGCCAGGATTCGAATTGCTTCTGCGCGAGTTCGGCTTTCGCGTCGATGTCGAGACCGGTCAGAACGAGGGTGAACTCGTTGCGGAATCCGCCGAGCGAGTTGAGCGAGACCTTCAGCGTGGGCGGCGGGGCCTCGCCCTTCACCTGGGAGATCCTGACGCGGTCGCTGGACTCCTGAGTCAGTACAGCGGTGTCGATACGAGCTGTGACGTCGGGGTTCGCGTATCGCCCGCCGGTGATTTCGTAGAGCAACTGCGCGGTGACTGTTCCGACGCTGACTGCGCCGCCGGTGCCGTCGTGCTTGGTGATGACCGACGATCCGTCGGCATGGATCTCGGCGATCGGGAACCCGGGACGTCCCATGTCGGCGATCTCGGTGAAGAACGAGTAGTTGCCACCGGTCGCCTGGGTGCCGCACTCGATGACGTGACCGGCCACCACGGCACCGGCCAGAGCGTCGTAGTCGGTTCTGTTCCAACCGAAGTGGTACGCCGCGGGGCCGACGATGACCGAGGCGTCGGTGACGCGGCCGGTGACGACGACGTCGGCGCCGGACTTCAGCGCTTCGACGATTCCCCACGCGCCGAGGTACGCGTTGGCGGTGAGAGGGCTACCCAGGCCGAGCTCGTCCGCGCGGGACAGGAGATCGTCGCCGTCGACGTACGCGATCTTCGCAACGGAGTCGAGCTGGGTCAGCGCGTCGGCGAGGCCTTTCGGGTTGAGTCCGCCGGCGTTCGCGACGATCTTCACGCCCCTGTCGAGAGCGAGACCGAGGCAGTCCTCTGCCTGGCGGAGAAAGGTTTTGGCGTATCCGCGGGATGCGTCCTTCATGCGATCGCGGCCGAGGATGAGCATCGTGAGTTCGGCGAGGTAGTCGCCGGTGAGGTAGTCGAGTTCACCACCTTCGAGCATCTCCCGCATCGCGGAGAGTCGGTCACCGTAGAAACCGGAACAGTTGCCGATTCTGACGTGGGGGGTACTCATTTCTGGGATCGTCCTGGTCCTGGAGGGCCTGCGAAGGCTTGGGCGATGGTGAGCCAGTGCTGGGCGTCGGCGCCCTCGGCGTGGACGTCGAGGTCGTCGCGATGGGCGCGCTGAGTGACGAGCAGGCAGAAGTCCGCCGCCGAGCCGGTGACGCGCTGAGACGCGTCACCGGGGCCCCAGGTCCAGAGCTCACCCAAGGGGGAGGTCAGCTCGACCCGGAACGGCTCGGTCGGCGGGGTCTGTTGGTTGACGGCGTACGCGAAGTCGCGGGTTCTGACTCCGATGTGCGCGACGCCTCTGATGCGCTCGGTGGGCTCGCGGCGGACGCCGAGTGCGTCGGCGACGTCCTGTCCGTGTGCCCACGTCTCCATCAGTCGTGCCGTCGCCATCGAGGCCGCGCTCATCGGCGGTCCGAACCACGGAATCTTCACTCCGGCGGGCACCGTCGCGAGGGCATCCGTCATTGCGTGACGACGTGAGCGCCAAGTTTCGAGGAGGTCGGGCCGCCGCGCTTCCTCCTCGGCCGCGACGTCGACGAAACCGGTCGGATCGGACCAGGCCTGCTTCAGAACGATGTCGAACTCGGCTTTGGCGCGATCGTCTCCTGCGGCACCCGACGTCGTGCGCTCGGCGACATTGTCCGTCCAGGACAGATGACCTATCTGATGGGCGACGGTCCAGCCCTCGGCGGGCGTGAGCGTCGACCATTGTTGGTCGGTCAGGTCGCTGACCAGGGCGTCGAGGTCGTCACCCTCGGCGCGGAGGTCATCGATGATCGAGTCGAGGTCGGCCATGGGAACAGCTTCACACCACACCGCGTAAAAAGCAAGCATGCCTGCTTGTTAATTTACGTGTTGTTCAGACAACGTCGGTACGGTCTCCGATCGTGAAGACCGCCGGACTTGCCGCAGCCCTACTTGCCACTAGACTACTCGCCGGATGTTCGACGCCGGGAGCGAGCGACGCCGAGCCCCGTCAGGTACGCGTCGCGACGTTCAATGCAAGCCTCAACCGACCCGCCGAGGGACAACTGGCCACCGAACTGCACGGCGAGAACGCGCAGGCCCGAGCCGTCGCCGACGTGATCGACCACAATTCGCCGGATGTTCTGTTGATCAACGAATTCGACTATTCGCCCGAGGCACTGGATCTGTTTCGTGAGAACTACCTGGGTGGCGCGTACCCCTACTCCTTCACGGCACCCGTGAACACCGGCGTCGACTCCGGACTCGACCTCGATTCCGACGGTGCTACCGGAGGACCGAACGACGCATTCGGTTTCGGGCAGTTTCCCGGCCAGTACGGCATGGTCGTGCTGTCGAAGTTCCCGATCGACACCTCCGACGTCCGGACATTCCAGAACTTCCTGTGGAAGGACATGCCGGATTCGCTTCTGCCTCGCGACTACTACGGCGCGAACTCGGACGCACTGCGCTTGTCGAGCAAGTCTCACTGGGACGTGCCCGTCGACATCGACGGCAAGACCGTGCACATTCTGGCGTCGCACCCGACTCCCCCGTCGTTCGACGGACCGGAGGACCGCAACGGAAAACGCAATCACGACGAGATCCGCCTCACCGCCGACTACATCGACGGCGCTGGATACCTGTACGACGACAACGGCGTTCGCGGAGGCTTGACGCAGAACGCATCGTTCGTCGTTCTGGGCGACCAGAACAGCGATCCGGTCGACGGCGACTCGGTAGCAGGGTCGATTCAGCAATTGCTCGACAACCCCCGCATCCAGGATCCGGCGCCGACGTCGGGAGCCGACGGCAACACCGATACCGCCGACTTTTCCGACCCGACTCCCGGCGACCTACGCGTCGACTACGCATTGCCGTCGGCTGACCTGACCGTCACGGGCTCGGAGGTCTTCTGGCCGACCGATGCCTCGCACCCCTCGGATCACCGAATGGTGTGGGTGGATCTGAAGCTCTGACTCAGGATGCGTCTCCGCGGTCGTTGAGCGATCGGATCATTCCGCCGAGGAGCCGGAACGCCGTCTCGCGTTCGTCGCCGGACATACCGGCCAGCATCCGGTCCTCCACGGACCTGACCGCGGCAGTCGCCTTCTCGAGCTCCCGCCGGCCGCGTTCGGTGAGCCGGGCCGGAAGGGCCTTTCCGACGGGAGCCTCCGTCGGCCTGACGACGACCCCGTCCCGTTCGAGAGCCTGCAACAGCACGTTCATCGATTGCCTGGTGACGAAGGCGCCGCGGGCGAGTTCGGAGTTGGACAGGCCCGGCCGCTGAGCGAGCAGTTCGAGGCACGAGTAGTGCGTCACGCTCATCCCGAGCGGCCGAAGGACTTCGTCCATCGCGGCCCGCAGGACACTGGACGCTTCCTTCAGCAGGTACCCCAACGAGGTGTTCAGGTCGATCCCTCGGTCGGCTTGACTCATGTCAGCATTCTGACATAGATTCGTTCGTGTCAGATAACTGACACACGTCGAAGGAGTTTCCATGGTAGTCACCGGTCCCGATTTCATCTCCCTCCAAGTAAGCGACCTCGCCGCATCGCAGGCGTTCTACGAGAAGTACCTCGGCCTCGTGCGTTCGCCCGCCGGCCCACCCCACGCCGTGGTCTTCGAGACCACTCCCATCGCTTTCGCTCTGCGGGAGATCGTCGCCGGAACCGATCTCGCCTCCGCGGACCGGCCGGGCATCGGCGCCGCAATCTGGCTGCACGCCAACGACGTTCAATCCATCCACGACACCCTCGTAGCGGACCAGGAGCGGAGTGCGCAGAGCGACCCCGACAGCAACACTCAGGTCATCGTGTCGGAACCCATCGACGGCCCCTTCGGCCGCACCTTCACCTTCGCCGACCCCGACGGCTACCACATCACCCTCCACGATCGCGCCTGACGGTTCGGCCAGGGCTCTCGTCGGTACCATCGATGCCCATGGGGGTCTACGACGCGTATGTCTTCGACATTCAGGGCACACTGTTCGACTTCTTCGGGCCGGTAGCCGACGCCTTGTCCGAATGGGTGGACGACGAAGTCGTCGGCGATGCAGTGCGAGCCTGGCGTCAGGACTATTTCGAGCGAACGTCCACCCTGACGCAGTCGGCCGAGCATTGGCAGCCGGTGCAGAACGTCTACCGAGACGGCCTGGATTCGGTCGCGAAAAAACTCGGGCTACAGATCCCTTCTCCTGCCCGGACGGCGTTGGCCGATACATGGAAGAACCTGCGGCCGTGGCCCGATTCAGTGGACGGCCTGCGAGATCTACGACAGACCTCGGTCGTCGCGAGCTTGTCCAACACCGACATGGCGACCATGGTGCATCTGTTCAAGCGAGCCGGGATGGACTGGGACGCAGTGCTGACCGCCGAAGTGTTCGGCGCTTTCAAGCCGGCTTCTTTCCTGTACGAGCGAACGTGTCGTTACCTCGGGGTCGAACCCGACCGTGCAGCGATGGTCGCATCACACCCGTACGACCTCCGGGCCGCCAGGGCCGTCGGCATGAAGACCGTGTTCGTTCATCGCCCGTTGGAATTCGGCCGAATCGATCATTCGGTGGACGATGCGAGGGGCGAGTTCGACCACAGAATCGACAGCATTGCGGACATGCCCTGACGCAGGATGCCGTCGCACAGTCACTTCGAGATTCGCGCCCTTGCTGATTCGGTTCGTTTTCCGACGACGACGGAAGTTCCCGCGGCAGCCAAACCCATGATGGGCATGTTCGAGTAGATCGACTCGTGACTGCCGGGGCCCACCCGATAGGTCTCGTGATAAGCGCCGACGTCACCGCTACTGCCGACTCTGGTGTTGAACGCCCTCCACGACGGCAAGTGTGGATCACTCGGGTTCCGGGCGAACGCCTCGAGCCGATCGAAGCTCCGCCAGTACTGGACCACCGTTACCGTACGTCCGCCGAAGGACAGGCGAGCGCCCAAGAGCCCCTTCTCCGGATGCTTCCTCAACTCGCGCAACATTTTCGGCATGGCGACGAACGGCGGAAACCACTTGTGCACCTTCCACAGCTTGTTTATCCGCATGCCGATGAGAAAGACGACGAAATCGCCGTCCATCGAGGCCGTGTAGCGGCCGGCTTGCACTCCGTTGCGGTTCACGATGTCGAACCTCCAGACTATGGATAGAGGAACTATCTGTAATAGATAGTGATACTCTCCGTTCGTGAAGTCAAGGGTGCTCGGATGAGGATCTCCGAGCTGAGCAAGCACTCCGGCGTGTCGACAGCCTCCATCAAGTTCTACCTGCGCGAGGGCCTCCTCCCCGCAGGCAAGCAGACCGCACCCAATCAGGCCGACTACAACGACCAGCACGTACGACGGTTGCGCCTCATCCGCGCCTTGATCGACGTCGGCGGACTCTCCATTTCCGTCGCCCGCGCCACTTTGGCAACGATCGATCACGAATCAGCCTCCGCTCACGACACGTTCGGAGCCGTGATGCACGGGCTGGACGACATCGACCCCGACGACGCGGCACCGGACGTCGCCCGAACCTACGACGAAGTGCGAGAATGGATTTCCGCGCGTGATTGGCACGTGGATCCTGCGGCTCCCGCTCCCTTCAGGCTGGCAGAACTCGTGGCGACGTTGAGACGCTTCGACTTCCCGATCGACTTGAACTACTTCGACGACGTGGCCGACGCTGCCGAGGCAACTGCCTGGGGTGAGGTGAACTACGCCCGTACGCGACCGGACCGCGCCTCCGCCGTGGAGGCCATGGCCATAGGAACCGTCGTGATCGGACAGGCCGTGAACGAGATACGCCGAATTACACTCGAAGCCATCAGCTTTCGTATTCAGAACACCGGCAATGACCCTCGGCCCGTTACGCCATGACCCAGCCACCCGCAGTAGAGTTCGCCTTCCCCGGTCCGCTGCGCGACTCCCTCGTGAAGACTGTCCTCGACGGCAAGAAGACATCGACGACGACACGAAAGTAGTTCTGGAATCCTTTCGACTGATCCAGCCCCGCTAGTCGAACGGCGCCTTGTAGGCATTTTTGTCGGTGTCGTGCGCTAGTAGATCGAACTTCGAAAACGGTTGCCCCGCAAACCGAAAGGCCTTGCAGTCGAACAGAACGGGCGGTATATTCGAACATACGTTCCCATGAACCGGGGGGTTCACCACATGCCACACACCACCACGCCCAGCAGATACGCCCGCTACCTGGGCCCGCACACACCACCCACCATCGACCCAACACTCCTGACCGAACTTGCCGACGCAGCCAGAGAAGAAAACAAAGCTTGCGCACGCAAAGTCGCCCACGCCGCACGCATCTGGGAAACCTGCATCGAACAGACCGTCCACATCGGCGAACGCATCACCGACGCCGGCAACTACGCATCCTCCGAAACCGCAGCCGCACTCGGCTGCTCGAAAACAGTCGCAGACACCTACTCCGACATCGGAATGGACCTGCGCCTACGCCTCCCACACATCAAAGCAGCCTTCGACGCCGGAGACCTCGATCTACCCCGAGTACGCGCCATCCACCGCGTCACCGGCCCCTACAGCACCCCCGCCGTCGAACACGCACAAACCGACATCCTCACCGCCGCACTACACCTGTCCCCCGGACCACTCGCCACCGAAATCAACGCCATCATGCACCGCTGCGCACCCGACGAAGCCGCACAACTACGCGCGGACCTCACCCGCCTGACCACAGTGAAATACCGCGACAAAGACATGATCGCCACCATCGAAGCCGACCTCGAAGCCGCAGACGCCGCCGCCAGCTGGCAACGCATCAACGAAGTAGCCGACACCCTCTGCCCCCGCGACCCCCGTACCCGAGGACAACGCCGCGCCGCCGCGTACACCGCCCTCATGCGCAGCGAAACCCACATCGCCTGCACCTGCGAACCCGACGACGACCACCCCTGCACCGCCAACCCCGAACCCCCCGACCGCCGCCGACCCCTCACCACCGTCACCATCGACATCGACACCCTCCTGCGCCTCGCCGACCTCCCCGCCTACCTCGCCGACCACGGCACCATCGACGCCGACTACGCCCGACAACTAGCCCACAACAGCGACCTGCAGATCCTCATCACCGAAGCCCTCGACCTCGCCCACGAACTAGGCCACATCACCAACCCCAACCCCGACAACAACGCCGACGCCGCACGAGACACAGATCCCGAGCCCACACGCACACCACGCCCCACCGCACACCCGACGTTCCATCCACTCGGACGCGGCCGACGACGCCGAGGACTCGACCTCCCCACACCGCCGGCCCCACACCCCTCCCGCACACCCACCGACACCGACACCGACACCCCGGCCGGACAGTACGAAGGCCGATACACACTCATCGCCGCACTCGAATCCGCCATCGAAACCAACCCCGCATTGGCAGTCCCGCTCTACCCCGACGGCCACGGCGGACTCACCACCCCACCACCCGGCGCACTGACCTACCGACCCGGCGCCTCGCTCGCAGACCTCGTCCGACACCGCGACCGCACCTGCCGCCACCCCGGATGCGACGTCCCCGCAGCCGGCTGCGAGATCGACCACGTCATTGCCTTCGACCACCGCGACCCCACCCGCGGCGGCTGGACCATCCTCACCAACCTCCACTGCCTCTGCAGGTACCACCACTCCCTCAAGACCATGGGCGCCTGGACACCCACCATGCTCGCCGGAGCCGCCGAACACTGGCAATCGAACTCCGGTACCACCGCAGTCACCCTCCCCGGAAACACCTACGGAACAACCGACCTCGCCGCACAATCACTCATCCCCCACATACCCCGCAAACGCAGACCCATCATCACCACCAACAACAACACGGCAAACAACACCCACACCCCAACGACAAATGACACCGACGACCCCGCACCGTTCTGAACGGTGCAGGGGCTCGGACGAATCGGCGTCCATGGACTGTCGGTCAGCCTGTGTATCCGCTCATGTCGTACACGGTGACGCCATCGACGGTAGTGGCGGTGAAGTTCGCTGCGACCCACTCCGCGATGTCGGACGATGTGGACTGCGAGTTACCACCACCGGGCATGCCGCCGCCCATTCCGCCGCCTCGGCCACCGGAAATGTAGTACTTGACTTCGTGATTCGAGACGTAGGAGATGAACTGATCGAGAGTCGGCGCGGGATCACTGCTCCACCCTCCGATAGCGATGACCGCTGTGTCCGTGGCCAACTCGTAGGTCGCGGCTGTCTGCGATCCGTTCACCGCAGCGGACCACTTGGTGTCGGCCGACTCGAGCAGAGCGTTCACCTGATCACTGGAAGCGGAACCTCCACCCATACCGGGGCCACCAGCCATGACACCTGCTTCGTCTCCGGCCACCGGACTGTCCGGGACTTGGCCGGCGGCACCTGCACCGTCACCATCGGTTGTTGCGGCAGCACCGGGCATACCACCCTCTGGGATCCCACCCGAGGGAACCGCGCCGTCAGACATACCGCCACCCGGCATACCTCCACCCGGGGTACCGCCGCCCATGCCGGAGTCCGAGACGGCACCGACGGGACCCGCGGTGGGGATGGATCCGCTGTGGACGGTGGACGAGGTGGCGATGGCATACGACGCACCGCCGCCGAGACCTGCGATCGAGCCGACGAGGGCAGCGATGACGGCGAGTACACGGAACCGACCCGCACCGAGGATCGCGACAGCAGCGACGACGGTTCCGAGCAACAGGATCCACTTCAGAGCGGGCAGCCAGTCAGCGTTGCGGTGCAGCAGAACCCAGGCCCATCCGCCTGCCGCGAGCATCATCGACGCCAGACCGAGACGCGCCCACACGGATTCGCGTGCGATCCACAATGCATAGCCGCCGGTCCCGACCATGCCTGCAACAGCCGGCGCGAGGGCCACCGTGTAGTACGGGTGGATGGTTCCGGACATGTAACTGAAGATCGAACCCGTCACCAGGAACCAACCGCCCCACAGAACGAGCGAAGCGCGCAGCAGATCGGTGCGCGGTGCGCGTCCCCGAGCAATGAGCCCGAACACCAGTGCCACCAACGCGGCGGGGATCAGCCACGAGATCTGGATGCCCATCTCACTACCGAACAGCCGGTCCAGTCCCGTGCTGCCGCCGAAACTGGAACCCGCGGCCCCTCCCATTCCACCGCCGCCCATTCCGCCACCGGCATTGCCGTCGGATCCGAAGATGCGGCCGAGTCCGTTGTAGCCGAGCACCAGATCCATGACGGTGTTGTCCGTCGAACCTCCGATGTACGGGCGCGCATCGGCGGGCCAGAGCGCAACGGTCAGAACCCACCACCCGGCTCCGGCGACGAGCGCGGCGAACGCACCGACGAGATGCAGCAACCGAGCACCCAGACGCGCCTGCCCTGCAACCAGGTACGTCAACCCGAAGGCCGGGAGCACCAGCAGACCCTGGAGCATCTTGGTCAGGAACGCGAAACCCAGCGCGACGCCGGCGAACGCGAGCCACATCGCCGCTCGGCGACCGACAGACGTCTGCAGGGCGCGCACGACGAAGTATCCGCCGATCGACATCAGCAACACCAGCAGTGCATCGGGATTGTCGAACTGGAACATCAACGCCGCCCCCGGCGTCGACGCCAAGACCGCACCCGCCAGGAGCCCTGCCGTGGGCGCGGCGACCCGCTTGACTGCGGCGTAGACGACGGCGACCGCACCCACACCCATCAATGCCTGCGGCACCAGAAGGCTGGCGCTGGAGAACCCGAAGATCCGAGCCGACAATCCCATCACCCACAGCGATGCGGGCGGCTTGTCGACGGTGATGAAGTTCTCCGAGTCGAGCGAACCGAAGAACCACGCAGTCCAGTCCTTCGAACCAGCCTGCGCCGCAGCGGCATAGAAGGTGTTGGCGTATCCGCTGGCGGTCAGGTTCCACAGGTACAGCACGGCGGTCGCCGCAAGGAGCACGCCCAGCACTACGTGGTGGCGGTTCGGCGCATACCTCGCAGCCTTACGATGCCGAGGTTGCGGTTCCGCTGGTGTCGGCGGCAGAAGTGTTGTGGTCACGAAAAGGTCCTCCGTCGGTAGTGTCGAGGACCAGAGTGACCGGGCCGGGTTCGTCCCCGCTGGGAACAACCTCGAGAAATGCTGTGAAGGACCGCAGACAAGGTCGAACGCGTCAGACACCGTCCAGAGGGGTGATGACCGCGATACGGCGAGCTCCATCGGCGTCGAGCACGATCTGGTAGGCGTTGCGCTCCACGCCGACGGAGTTGCCGCCGGAATCGAGGTTCTCGAGCAGCAGATGTCCCACCCAGATCCCGTTGCCCTCGATGTCGGTCACGATGTCCTTCGCTCGGACGCCCTGGATTCCGCGGGATCGGTAGAACTGCTGCCCCTGGCTGAAGAAGTCACGCGTCTGCTGTGGATCGGTGACGGCGAGGCAGCCGCGAGGCGACACCGCGAGAGCTGGATAGTGGTAGATGTCCGCGAGGGCGTCGATGTCGCCCGAGGACAGGTAACCGGTGTAGCGGTCGAAGAAGTCCTCTATCGATTCGGTGCTGGTGGAGGTCATGAACGGAGAACCTACGGTTGATTACCGCCACGCCGGTGACGGTAATCGGAAAGAATCTCCGATTGTGCCCCGCGAAACGAGCTCCGACTCACGCGACAACCACCTGACGCTGCGACGCGTGGTGCGTCAGCAACGTCTCATCGAAATCCTGGCCGACTCGCCACTGCCCGTACCGACGGAAGATCTGGCCGAGAAACTACAGGTCAGCGCCAGAACCGTGGAACGCGACCGCCGCCGTCTCGTCGAATCCGGCGTCCCGATCGTGTCGGTACCGGGAACAGGCGGCGGCAGCCGACTTCCCAGCCACGACAAGCCTGCTCCCCTGCATTTGTCGTTCGAGGAGATCGCCGCGTTGATCGCGGCCCTCGCCGCGCTCGGGCCGACGGAAACCGACAGCGCACAGTCCGCGATGACCGCCCTCGTCGCAGCAATCACCCCGTCGCAGCCTCGGGGACTGCGGTGACCGCCCGGCAAGCCCGACGTGTCGCCGTCAAGTACGGGGCATCGCTGATCGCGTTGAACATCGCCGCTGCGGTGCAGGTGATCTTCGTCGTGGCGTTGCTCGCGAGATCCGAGACCGCGACGGTCGGCAGCATTCTGACCGACCCCGCATTCAGCGCATTCCGATGGATCGTCCCGCTCGGCATCACGGTCGGAGCCCTCGCAGGCATCGTGCTGATCCTGCCCACCCTGCGGTGGTTCGCACACGAGGACATCCCGACGGTCGAGCAATCGAAACGTGCGACACGGATTCCGCTGCACCACACCGCGTCGCACCTCGCGCTGTGGCTGGCATTCGGGTTCTCCATGGCAGCGTTGACGCACGACGCGGAACACGACGTGACGGTACTCATCGTCATCGGCACCGTGTTCGGTGCGGTCACCACCGCCGGAACCGGATACCTGTTGACCGAGAGGTCACTGCGTCCCGTCACCGTGCTGGCGTCGACGGGCACCCCGGCGCGACGTGAACTGAGCGTGCTCGCACGACTGATCCTCACCTGGTTGGTGTGCACGGCCATTCCGGTGGCAGCGATCACGCTGATCGTCATCGTGCACTCGACCGGAAAGCCCGTCGCAATCCCCGCCCCGATCGAACTGCCCATCCTCATCGTCTCCGCAATCGCACTCGGCACCGGACTCCGCGGAACCATCCTCGTCGCACGATCGGTGTCCGAGCCGGTGCGAGAAGTAAGCCAAGGGATGACGGAGATCGAGAAGGGACGGACCGACGTAGCCGTCCCGGTCTACGACTCCTCGGAGATCGGGAACCTGCAACGCGGGTTCAACAGCATGTCGCGCGGACTCACCGAACGTGAACGACTACGAGACCTCTTCGGCCGACACGTCGGCACCCAGGTCGCCTCGAGAGCACTCGAACAATCCGACTTCCCCCGCGGCGACGTCCAGTACGCCGCTGTCCTGTTCATCGATCTCGTCGGGTCGACGGCCTTCGCCGTCGACCATCCGCCCGAACGCGTCGCCGAAGTACTCAACGAATTCCTCGCCATCGTCGTCGACACCGTCGACGACAACCTCGGCTTCATCAACAAATTCGAAGGCGACGCCGCACTCGCCGTCTTCGGCGCGCCCCAACCCATCGACAATCCGGCTGCCGCCGCCTTGAAAGCTGCCCGACGCCTACGCCTCGCACTCGGATCCCTCGACACCCGCACCACCCCCGGTCACTCCGCCGGAAACCCAGCCGGCGCCGCTCCTATGGACTTCGGGATCGGCGTTGCTGCAGGTGATGTGTTCGCCGGGGACATCGGAGCACTGCAGCGATACGAGTACACCGTCATCGGAGAGCCGGTGAACTGCGCAGCGAGGTTGTCCGATCTCGCCAAACTCGCGCCGGGCAGAGTGCTGGTCAGCAGCCGACTCGTCGACGACGCAGGCGCGGACGAAGCGCGTCACTGGCAGTCGACCGGGCCGGTGGAGCTGCGCGGATATCAGACGCCGGTCGAGGTCTCGGCGGTCTCCGACGCTTAGCGGTCCCGGCGGCTCCGCGGCTCAGCGGTCCCGGAAGCGCTGGAGGATTTCGCGCATCGTGTGCGGGTAGATACCCTCGTCGGCGAGCTGCCTGCGGGTCTTGCGACGGGTCAGCACGACGCCGGTGATCGCGACGATCCACACCGGGTACTGGACGAGGAACGCGACCCGGAAGCCCTCGAACGTGTAGCCACCGAACGCGTCGAGGATCCATCCGATCGATGCGATGACCAGAAGCGACGCGGTGAATCCGCCGATGTTGACCATGCCCTGCGCGGTGCCGAGGTTGGCGCTCGGATTGAAGGTACGTGCGTAGTCGAATCCGATGACCGAACCGGGTCCGCCGACGGAGATCACGACCACCAGGACGACCAGCAGCCACAGCGGAGCAGGACCGGGAAGTGCCAGCACGACTGCCCACATCGCCGCATTGCTGATCATGATGGCGAGCACCATCCACGACCGTCGCATCGGATATCGCCCGGTGAGGATGCCGAGCCCGACGCCGGAGAACACTGCTGCCACCACCGAGATCGACAGCAGCGCGCCGGCCGTCGACGACGACAACCCCTGCGCCGACGTCAGGTACGGGATACCCCACAACAACGCGAACACGGTGATCGAGAACTGCGTACCGGTGTGGGAGAAGAACCCGAGCCGCGTCCCGGGGCGCTTCCACACCTGCGCGATGGTCGCGAACGTCTCACGCACCGACGTCGCCTTCTCGGTGATCTCGGTGCCGGGAGGTGAATCACGAACCAGGGCGAGCGTCAGGACCAAGGCGACGAGTCCCAGCGACGCAGCGCTGCCGAACGCGACCGTCCACCCCGGACCGTTGAGCAGTACGAGGAACGGCACCGCGGACAGGATCTGTCCCATCTGGCCGAGCAGACCCGTCAGCTGGGACACGATGGGAACCTGCCTCGGCGGGAACCACTGCGGGACCAGACGCAACACCGAGATGAACGTCAGAGCATCCCCGACTCCGACGAACGCACGCGCCGTCACAGCCAGGGGAAGCGAATCGGTGAATGCCAGTACCAGTTGCGCGACGGTCATCAGCAGCGCGCCGAGTGCGATCATCTTCCGAGACCCGACGCGATCCAGCACCACACCAGCGGGTATCTGCATCGCCGCGTAGACGACGACCTGAAGAACGACGAACGACGACAGCAGTGACGGACTGATCACGAACCTGTCGGCGGCGTCGAGCCCTGCGACACCGAAGGCGGTGCGGTGCAGCACGGCGACGATGTATGCGAAGACACCGACACCCCAGACCACCCACACGCTTCTCACTGCCCACATTCTGCCCGGTGCCCTGTGCAAGGATCGAATCCGACAGGACGCGACGAAGACGAAAGTGAGCAAGCCCATGGCCGACCCCATCCTGGTGTTGAACGGACCGAACCTGAACATGCTCGGAACGCGTCAGCCAGAGGTGTACGGCCACGAGACGATTGCCGACGTCGTCGCACTGTGCGAGAAGACCGCCGCCGCGCACGGACGAACCGTCCGAGCCGAGCAGTCCAACCACGAGGGCCACCTGATCGACTGGATCCACGAAGCACGGGGGCGCGTGTCGGGAATCGTCATCAACCCCGGTGGCCTCACCCACACTTCCGTCGCCCTCCGCGACGCTCTGGTGATCCCGGAAGTACCGATCATCGAGGTCCACATCAGCAACGTTCACGCGCGAGAAGAGTTCCGTCACCACTCGTTCGTCTCCCCCATCGCATCCGGGGTCATCGCCGGACTCGGAATTGCGGGCTACGGATTCGCCATCGAACGGCTCGTCTCTCTCACCTAGTCCTCAGGTTCACCTGCATATGCTGGGTCGAGCATTTCGGCTGAACGAGGGATATCGGTGAGCAAAGACAGGGCGAGCAACAACAGCAAGAAGAAGGCACAGGCAGCTGCGGCGGCACTGCAGGGCAAGAAGGACAAACAGCGCCGCACCCTGATCCAGGTCGGCGTCGCCGTCGTTCTCGTGGCGCTGATCGCCGTCATCGGCTTCAACATCGCGTCGAAGAATTCCGACGACACCACCGCAACCCCGGCTGCCACGCCGTCGGTCGTCACCGAGGACGGTGCGATCCGCATCGGTGACCCGAATGCCTCCGTCGTCGTCACCGCCGTCGAGGATTTCCAGTGCCCAGCCTGCAAGCAGTTCGAGGCGATCTCCGGCGACACCCTCTCCGAGCTCGTGGCCGACAACACCATTGCCGTCGACTACAAGCCGATCGCAATCCTGGACCGAATGTCGTCGACGAACTACTCGACGCGCGCAGCCAATGCGGGCATGTGCGTCGCGCAGGCCGACATCTCCAAGTGGCCTGCATGGCACAAGGCCATGTTCGAGCAGCAGCCCGCCGAGGGCGGCGCAGGCCTCAGCGACGACGACCTGAACGGAATCGCCCGGACACTTCAGGTCGACGTCGGCAGCTGCATCACCGACGGCACCTACACCGATTACGTCGCCAGCCAGACGCAGAACGTCATCGACTCCGGCGTCACCGGGACCCCGACCGTCTCGGTCAACGGCACCGTCGTCGACGTCCCGACGCCGGACAACCTGCGGGCCGCGATCACCGCGGCACAGTAGAGCAGTGCCCACCAGCAAGGTCACCGCCTGGGTCCTCACGGTCGGCGGCGTACTCGGACTCCTCGCGGCACTGACCCTGACGATCGAACGATTCAAACTGCTCGAGGATTCGTCCTACGTGCCGTCGTGCAGCTTGAATCCGGTGTTGTCGTGCGGTTCGGTGATGACCACCGATCAGGCCGCACTGTTCGGGTTTCCCAATCCCATCATCGGGATCGTCGCCTTCACGGTGGTACTCGTCACCGGAATCCTGACCCTCGCGAAGGTCGCACTACCGCACTGGTACTGGCTCGGACTGTCGCTGGGCACCCTGCTCGGCGAGGTGTTCATCCACTGGTTGATCGACCAGAGCCTCTACGAGATCGGCGCACTGTGCCCCTACTGCATGGTCGTCTGGGCAGTCACGATGCCGATATTCGTCGTCACGCTGTCCCAACTCGTCGACCGCGAGCGCGCAGGCACCGTCCCGAGGCTGCTGCTCGAATGGCGTTGGACGATCCTCGCGCTCTGGTACGCCGTGGTGATCGCCCTCGTCGGCATCAGGTTCTCGGACTACTGGTCGACGCTCGTCTAAAGGGCCGCGACGGCGTCGATCTCGATCAGCAACTCCGGCATCGCAAGCCGAACGATTTCGACGACGGTCTGAGCGGGCCTGGTCTCGGGAAACAACTCACCGAGAACCGCGGTGTAGGTGTCGAGGTGTGCCATGTCGACGAAGTACACGGTCAGCTTGACCACGTTCTCCAAGGCTCCACCGGCTGCATCGACGATCAGGCGAATGTTCTCGAACGCCAGACGAATCTGCGCCTCGACATCCCCGATTCCCGCGAACTGACCGTCCGCCGTGATCGCCGTCTGGCCCGACAGATACAGCGTCGTCGACGCGTTCTCCACCGCAACACACTGAGACAACAACTGAGCGCCGGGATCCCACACGCTCACGGGTGACACCACTCGCTTGTCCATTCGTGTCTCCTCTCGTCCGCACCGCCAACCTACGCACCGCCAACCTACGCACCGATGCCGCAATGGAAGATGCGACGCGTAGGTTGCGTCCGCGCATTCCGAACCACGGAGCGCCGTCGCAGGGCATGATGATGTGAGCCACCTCACGCGGGGATGAGTGGGCATGGAAGCATTTTGGGGAGAGACGCACAGCACCAGGAGTTGTTACATGGCAGGCGATCCGATCGCAGTCATCGTGGCCGTCATCGTGTCCGCAGCGGGGGCGGCAGCAGGGACCGACCTTCCCCCACCGATCCAGGACGGAGCTGCGGGCGTCGCCGAATCCGCGGAGAACGCCGCACCCGGTCTGCAACAGCAACTCGACGACCTTCTCGGGGCCCTTCCCGACGATCAGCGCGACGACGCCTCCGCCATGCTCGACGATGCCGCGGCCGCGATCGAATCCGCGGCCGACCCGATGCTTCCGGACGAGCCGGACACCGAAAAGACCGAGGAGACCGAACCGGCGGACGCGGGCGCCGCGACGGACGCACCGCCCACACCGCCTCTGGCGCAGGTGCCCGTCGCCTCGGTGACGAGCTCGCCCATCACATCGCTCGGAGCCCTGATACCGAGCGCGAGCGGCGCCCTGCAGTTCGGTACGTCGACGTATTCACTGGGCGATCTGGTGTCCCAGACTGCGTTCATGCCCGCCGCCGAGGCACTTCGGCGTGCGCTGTTCCCCGGGGTACCCGCCACGTTCACCGGAGTGTCCGCGTCGCCTATCGGTGCGATCACCGCGTTCGTTCCCTGGCTCATGAAGGCCGGGGCCATCTGCGACGGCGTGGGGGCACCCGTCATTGCCGCGCTGTACGCCGCGGAGAACGGGTTCCGGCACGGTCCGACGGCCCCGGTGTCCTCGAGTGGGGCACGTGGCCCCGGGCAGTTCATGCCGGGAACGTGGGCGACCTACGGCAAGGACGCCGACGGTGACGGTGTGGCCGACATCAACGGAATCGCGGATTCGGTGATGGCGTCGGGAAACATGTTGTGCGACATCCACAGTCAGGTCTCGCAGTGGAAGTCCGAGGGCAGGGTCAGTGGTGACACCCTCGACTTGACCATCGCCGGGTACAACGCGGGTGCGGGCGCAGTCCTTCGTTCCGGCGGGATGCCCTCCGGTACACCGGATTACGAGAACCAGACGAAGCCGTACGTCGCGAAGATCCGGGCGACGGAAATGCAGTTCTCCGCGATACTGAACCCGTTCTCCGCCCTGGACATTGCCGGTGCAGGCGCGAACGCCGTACGGTCCGCCATGAACTATCTCGGCCTGCCGTACGTGTGGGGCGGCGGCAACATCAACGGACCGTCGGGCGGCGGGTTCGACTGCTCCGGTCTGACGTCCTACGCCATCTTCAAGGCGTCCGGCGGCAAGGTGACCCTCCCGCGGACGTCGGAGACGCAGTGGAACGTCGGCACCGAAATCCCGCTCGGGCTGGCTCAGCCCGGCGACCTGCTGTTCGGCAACTGGCAGGCGGGTGGTCCCGGGCACGTCGCAATTTACGTCGGCAACGGGCAGATGGTGCACGCGCCCACCTTCGGCGACGTCGTCAAGATCGGGCCGGTGTTCGACGGAATGAAGGCGCGCCGGGTCCTGTGACACGCTCGGCCGGGTAGGTTCGTTCACCATGACCGACGGAACCAGCGCAACGCAGCGGAGCCCCGAACCTGTCGGCTTCGACGACCCTCTTGCTCCGGCGCCGGCCGACGGCGAGGGCTTCGAGACCAACTGGACCGTCCGCACCGGAGACGTCGACCCGAACAACCGCCTGCGGTTCGACGGTATGGCCCGCTACCTGCAGGACATCGGGTCGGACAATCTCGATGCCACCTCGCTCGGCGTCACGGACCCGTTCTGGATCGTGCGGCGCACGGTCATCGACGTGCACACCCCGGTCGAGTTCCCGGACCGAGTGCACATGAGACGGTGGTGCTCGTCGATGTCGACGAGGTGGTCGAACATGCGCGTGAACATCACCACCGACAAGGGCGCGTCCATCGAGACCGAGGGATTCTGGATCAACATCAGTGCCAGTACCGGTATGCCCACCCGGATCAGCGACGAGGCCTTGGCCCTGCTGGCACGCACCACCGACGAGCATCGGTTGCGGTGGAAGGCCTGGCTGACCGAGCCGGTGCCGTCACCCGCGCACACCGACGTGCAGTTTCCCTTGCGCGCCACCGACATCGACCCGTTCAACCACGTCAACAACGCCGCGTACTGGCACGCCGTCGAGGAACTGTTGGTCGATCACGCCGATCTGTTGCACGCCCCGCACCGGGCCGTCATCGAGTATCTCTCCCCCATTCTGGCGGGCGACCACGTGACCATTCGTCACCGCTTCGAGGGCGGCGCGCTCACCGTGTGGTTCGTCGTCGACGATGCGGTGCGCTCCGTCGCGAAGGTCGCCCCGAGGGCCTGACGGTCCAGCTTGCCGCGCGGTGTGCGGGGCAGGGCGGGCACCACGAGGATCCGCGTCGGCACACTGGGGGCGGGCAGGGCCTCACGCAACGACCGACGGATGCGCTCGACGGGCGGTGCGCCCGCGCTCACGACGAGTGCGAGCGCGGGTACCTCACCGAATCGTGCGTCGGGAATCGCAACGACTCCCGCTTCGAGAACACCGGAGATGCTCAGGGCTGCATGCTCGATCGGCGCGAGCTCGACATTGAGCCCTCCCCGGATCAGCGTCTCGGAATCACGACCGAACAGAGTCAGCGACGACCCGTCCACACTTCCTCTGTCTCCCACCGTCATCCAGCCGTCGACCGGTCCGCCTGCGAGTCCCCCGTCGGTCAGGTACCCGTCGAACACCATGTCACTGCGCACGTGAACGACACCGTCGACGATCCGCGCCTCGACACCGTCGAACAGTGTGCCCGCACCGGGATTCACGCCGCGATCGTAGGACACGAAGCTCAGCTCCGAGGCGCCGTAGAAGTGAACGAGCGACGCGTTCGGCAGCACGTTCTGCAGTGTTCGACGCCCCGACTCCGGCCAGCGGGCCGCACTGGAGAGCACTTCACGCACACTCCCTACCGGGCCGACATCGGCGCGCACGACGTCCCACGCGATCGTCGGCACCGAATAGAGATGCGTCGCGCCACTGTTCAGTGCGTCGACCACGGGCCGGACGTCGACGGCCGCACCCCGTGTCAGCCCGTGCAGCGCGCCGTACAGGAAATGCGTGTGGTCCAGCACCCCCGGCGTCGACACGCGATCTCCCCGCCGAACGTCGAACACGGCGTCGCTGCGGTCCAGCGTCCTGGCCCACGAACGCTGGTTCCGTACGAAGAGCTTGGGCTCACCGGTGCTTCCCGACGTGATCCCGACCAGGAGTTCACCGCCCTCGGTGGGACTCCCGTGCGGCCCCCGCCCGTCCAGACCGACGACCGGGTCGGGCCAGCCGAGCGATGCCACCCGTCGATGCTGTTGCTGCGCAGCGATCACCACGTCCGGGGCGGCGAGCTCGACGACCCTGCCGAACTGACCGGGCAGCAAGTGCCTGTGCAACAACACCACACCGATTCCCGACGCCATCGCCGCGGTCACCGCGACGAGCGAGCCGACGTCCGACGTCGGAAGAACCGCGACGCGTCGCATGCCGTTCATCCCGGCACCGGTGCGGCGGACCCGTTCCCAGAAATCGCCGTACGTCACCGATTCCCGACGGTCGACGACGGCGATCGCCTCGGGATTCTCGCGTGCGTGACCGGCGATGCGGTCGGTGAGTAGCGGGCTCACGCGCTGATCGCCCCGCTAATCGTCGACGCCACGAGCGACGAGGGCATCGCCCATCGCGTCGGCGGTGCGGAGTGCGCGAACCAGGACGGGCGTGGCGAGTGCAGTCATGGACCACTGCAATCCGCGCGCTTTGCGCGCCTCGGACACCTCGTGCACGATGGTGGCCAGCACCGGGATGCACCTGATGGCGAGGGCGAGCATCAGACCGATGCGGTCGGGGTCGACACCGAACCGCCGAAGTGGCCCGAGCGCGCGAGTGACGGTGTCCAGCATGTCCGTCACTCGGGTCGTCAACGTGACGAGTGCGGCGAGGGCAACGGAGATCACGAGCACTCCGCACACCACCACCGCGCGTTTCCAGTCGGTGATGATCACCTGGAAGACACCGATGATCAGCACCATCCACAGCACGGGACGTAGCTGCGCCGTAGCAAGTTTCAGCGGAATACGTGCCACGCCGAACAACCCGGCCACGACGAGTGCGATCACCCCGACGTCCACGGGGGTGCGCGCGAAGATCGTGGCGAGGATGATCGACGCCAGCAGGAGCAGCAGCTTGGTACCCGCAGGCAACCGATGCAGCAGAGAGTTCCCCGGCCGGTACAGCCCGATCACAGGACCAACTCCCGATATGCCGGAACCGCCGCGTCGGGGGTGCCGTCGAACGCAACAACACCGTCGTCGACGACGATGACGCGCTCGAACGACTCGAGAAGAGCGAGCTGGTGAGTGACGACGATGACCTGCTGATCGATGGAGTCCAACGCGTCGGCGACGACTCGGGCGTTGCGGAGATCGAGCAGAGTGGTCGGCTCGTCGGCGACGACGACCTCCGGCCTGCGGATCAGGACGGCTCCGATTGCCAGGAGCTGTTTCTGACCGCCGGACAGTAGATGCGCGGGGTGCTCGGCGTGTCCGTCGAGGCGGAACCTCGTCAGTATGTCCTGGACTCGCTCGGCGATCTCGGGCTTGCTCAGTCCCGATCTGCGGAGCGAGAACGCGAGATCCTCCGCGACCGTGGGCATGACGATCTGCGTGTCCGGGTCGGTGAAGACGAACCCCACCTTCTTACGGACCTGGGCGCCCTTCTTCGCTGCGTCGATGCCGTCGACGGTCACTGTCCCGGACGTCGGCGCGAGCAACCCGTTGATCGTCCGCGCCAGCGTCGACTTGCCGGATCCGTTGGACCCGATGATGCCCACACGGCGCTCGGTGATGGTGAGATCGACGCCCCGCAACACTTCTCGCTCACCGAAGGCGTGACGAACCTGCTCGAACACGATCTCGCTCATTGCACACGCTCCACGATCATTGCTACTCCCTGGCCGCCGCCGATGGCGCACGCGGCCAATCCCAGTTCCGGCCCGTCCGACGCGAACATCCGAGTCGCCAACCGCACGAGCAGGATTGCGCCCGACGCACCCCACGGGTGCCCCATCGCAATGGCACCGCCCTGCGGGCACAGCAGATCCTCGTCGATGTCCAGTTCGTCGGCGACTGCGAGTACGACGGATGCGAACGCCTCGGTGATCTCGACGACCCCGACATCGGACAGCGCAACTCCGCTACGGCGCAACACTTTCTCGATGGCGGGAACCGGGCCGAGACCGGGCAGCGACGGATCCGACCCCGCCACCGCGGATCCGAGAACACGCAGCGCTGGTAAGCCGTGTGCACCCGCCTGCGTCGCCACGGCGAGAACGGCTGCGCCGTCGGAGATTCCGCACGAGTTGCCCGCGGTCGCGGTGCCGTCCGGCGTGAATGCCGGACGGAGTCGGCTCAACCTGGCCTCGGTCATGTTCGATCGAATTCGTTGATCGCGGTCGACGCCTGCTATCGGAACGATCTCGGACGAGAACTCCGTCTGCGCGGCCAGCGCATGCGAACGTGCCGCATAGGCGTCCTGACGTTCTCGGCTGATCCCTCGAATCCTGGCGAGATCGTCCGCCGCGACTCCCATGTCGGGGTCGGGGAAACCGGGAGGAGCAAACGGGGCACGGGTGTAGCGCTCGCGCGTCTCCGGCCAGAGTCTCCACGGTGCGGTGCTGGCGGATTCGACGCCGCCGGCCAGGATCAGGTCGTCCTCGCCGCTGCGGATTCGGGCGGCGGCGAGTGCGACCGCGTCGAGGCCGGAACCGCACTGCCGGTCCACGGTCACGCCGGGCACGTCGACGCCGAGCCCGGCGGCCAGGGATGCGATTCGCGCCGGGTCGCCGCCGGGGCCGAGGCAGTTGCCGAGGACGACGTCGTCCACCTGGTCCGGTGCCCCGGCGTCGCGCAGCGTATCGAGCACGGCGGTGAGGACCGGTGCCGCGAGATCCGTCGTGGTCAGCCGGGAGAATCCGTGGCCGGCGTTGCCGATCGGTGTTCGACGTGGGGCAACGAGGACCGGCGCAGCAGCCTTGTACGCAGACCGACTCATGGCAACGAGTCTCTCACTCGGGCGCGGGCGATCTTTCCGCTGCCGGTGCGAGGTAGACGGTCGACGACAACCCATCGCCTCGGGACTGCTTCCTTCTGGAGTGCGGCGCGAGCACGGGCCTTGACGGAATCGAGGACGACCGGGTCGTCCAGTTCGAGGACGGCAGTCACCGTCGCCCCGAGGACCGTATGTGGTGTCCCGACGACCGCCGACGCGCGCACTCCGTCGATCGCGTCGAGCAGTCTTTCGACGTCCTCGGCGATGACCGTCGTGCCACCGACGTCGACGGCGGCGTCCCCTCGGCCGTGAACGACGAGTTCGCCGTCCGACCCGAGATCGGCCAGGTCCCCGACGCCGACCCATTCGTCGGCACCGAGAACGCGGTACGGCGACCTGACGTACAGCAGGCCGTCGCGGATCTCCGCGTCCACACCTGGAAGCAACCGCAGCGGCTCCGGGACCACGCGGGTAGCGACGAGCGACAGTTCGGCCGCCCCGTAGTACTCGACCACACGGAGATGTCGTCGATCGAATCGGTCGTTCCTGCCGGCTCCACTCCAGCCCTCGGCTGCCCCGGAATCGAAAGTCGTGCCTGCTACGACTGCGAGGCGCAGTTCCGGGGCGGTCTCGACGAGAGTTCGGAGGACCGCGGGCACTGCGTGAGCGACCGTCGCGCCACGCGGATCGTCGGTGACGCACGCACCGACCCACAGGGCGTGGACGGCGGCGAACAAGTGCATGGTCGCGTGCAACGGACCGGTGACGAGCACCCGGTCGGACTCGACGATTCCGGTGACGGATGTGAACTCGTCGAAGCTGTCCGTCCAGGACCGCACGGTGCGAGCAAGCGGCCGAGGCCTACCCGTCGACCCGGACGTGCCGATCAGCAACCAGGCGTCCGCAGGCACGGACTGTCGATCGGGCCTGGCTGCAGGGTCCTCGACGTGCACCGCTCGGCCCTGCCTGGCTGCCGCGAACACGCAGATCAACGCATCGGGAACAGCGAGTTCCGACGCGTCGTGTGCCGAGTGTTCGTGAAGCGGAGGTGCGGGCCAGGCTTCGACCGCGGCGTCGAACTGCGCGTAGGTCAGCCGGGTGCCTGCCCAGTCGATCGCAAGAGCGTCCGCGGAATGCGGCAACTTCACGTGTGGACGATGCCCGGGTACGCCCGGTGAACACTCTTCGCGACGACGGTGGCGATGACGACCTTGACGAGGTCGCCGGGAACGAAGGCGAAGTTGGTGGAGACCGCGGCCCACACACTCAGGTCCGTGCGCAGCAGCAAACCGATGGTTCCGAAGATGTAGACCACGACGATGCCGCCGATCGCGTTGGCGAGCAGTCCGAGCACGACGGGGTACTTCGGCAGGATCCGTACGGTCAGCAACCCGATCACGAAGACGGCAGGGATCCAGCCGACGAGGTAGCCGGCGCTCGGCCCCGCCAGCGCGGTGAGCCCGGTACGGCCGCCCGAGAGCAGCGGCAGCCCGATCAGGGTCAACGCGATGAACACCGCGACCGCGATGACGCCTTTGCGTGGTCCGAGAACGGCGCCCGCCAGGATGACACCGAGGGTCTGCAGCGTGATCGGAACACCACTGAAGCCGACCGTGATGGCCCCGGCGAGTCCGAGAGCTGCGATGAGCGCGGCGAACACGGCGACCTGCGCCATGTCTCTCGCGGAGACGTGAAACCTCGAACCCGCCACCGGTGACTCCTGTACGCCTTCGGAACCTGACATGACCACTCCTCGTGATGCAAACTTGAACGGCGTTCAAGGTAGCAGGTCCGCTTCACTGCGTGTGTCCCGATACGGTGGTATCCATGACGCGCACCCTCGTCCTGATGCGACACGGCAAGTCCGGCTACCCCGACGGTGTTCCCGACCACGATCGCCCGCTCGCCGAGCGTGGACAGCGTGAAGCGGCGCTCGGTGGTCAGTGGATCGTCTCGGACGTCGGCACGGTCGACGCAGTTCTGTGCTCGACGGCCACCCGCACCCGCGAGACCCTCGTCGCGACGGCAATCGAGGCCCCCGTGACCTTCGAGGAGCGTATCTACGGCGCATCACCGGACGAGATCATCGACGAGATCGCGCTGACCGACGACGCGGTGCACACACTCCTCGTCGTCGGGCATGCGCCTGGAATACCGTTCACTGCACTGGAATTGGCCGAAGCCGATGGTTCGGAAGCCGCCATCGAGATCGGCAGGAAGTTCCCGACGTCGGCGATCGCCGTTCTGACATTCGACACGTCGTGGGCCGAGATCGGACGTGGCACCGGGCTACTGACCCGCTACCACGTACCCCGCTAGCGCGCGTCAGCTCTTGAGCTTGGCGGCCACGAACCCGACGACGCCGAGAGCGATCAGCAACAGCAGCGCAGTGCCGAAGCCTGCCAGCCACCACACCACGGCAAACACCATGAGCGCCGGAGCTGCGGCGATCAGGGCGATGCCCGGGTTCTCGCGAACCGTCTCGAGTGCCGTCTGCGCATGAACGCGATCGATCTTCTTGCCAGCCATGGGGAACCTCCCTGTGTCGCGGACGTCCGAGGCGAGTCCGTTATGCCGTGTTCTCCACAGTAGCGCGCATCGGCTGTGCGCCGCCGCAGCACAGAAAGACCTAGCGGGACAGCGAACGCACCAGGTGGATCAGCGCCGCGTCGGCCTGCCACAGTGCATCCCTGTCGTACGTCGACGTCGACGCGAGGATCTCGTCGGCGCCCGTCCGGTCGATCAGCTTGTCCAGCTGGGACGCAACCTCGTCCGGAGTTCCGTGGACACCTGACGCGATGGACCGCTCGACGCGCTCTCGCGTCCGTGGCGGCGCCGAATCCACATCGATGTCCGACGGCGACATCAACGGTGGGAATTCTCCGGTCCGCCGGGACTGCGCCATGGCCCATGCCTCGGGCAGCACCAGTTCACGCGCCCGCTCGGCACTGTCGGCGATGGTGATGTCCAGCGAAACAACCACTGACGGTTCGGGATTGGACTCGGTCGGCCGGAAGCGACGTCGGTACACCTCGATCGCCGACGCGTCGCCCTTCAGTATCGGTCCACCCACCACCACCGGTAACCCCGCGCGAGCCGCGATCGCCAACCCCTGCCCCGTCGCGAGCACGAACACCGGAGGCGACGCGGTCGCCGGCCGTACCGTCACCGGACCCGACCCGTCGAGATATCGCCGTAGCTCGCCCAGATCGTCCTCGAACGTATCCGCAGCGCTCGTACGAAGGGCCTCGCGCACGGGACCGGTGAATCCCAACGACCGCCCGACCCCGGCGTCGACACGACCCGGATACAACGCTTCGAGCACGGCGAACTGCTCGGCCACGACGAACGGCTGATGGTTGGGCAACATCACCCCGCCCGACCCGAGTCGAATGGTCGACGTCCTGGCTCCGATCGCCGCGAGCAACACCGGAGGAGCTCCGCTCGCGATACCGGGGACACCGTGGTGCTCGGCGACCCAGAATCGGTGGAAGCCGAGCTGCTCCGCGTGGACAGCACGTTCGATCGTCGCCGTCAGCGCAGCAGCGTCCGGCGACCCCAGACGGGTTCGAGAACGATCGAGAACGGAGACGCGCACACTCACACCAACCAGTATCGCGTCGGGCATATTTCGTACGGGATTTCAGTCACCGAAGAGGACCGTTTCTGTCCGCGATCGGGTTCAGAATGATCGGCATGGACATCAAACTCGAACTCGTCATCATTCCCGTCTCCGACGTCGACCGCGCGAAGGACTTCTACGTGAAGATCGGATTCAACGCCGATCACGACTCGAGTCCCACCGAGGACATCAGGTTCGTGCAGCTGACTCCCCCGGGATCCGCCTGCTCCATCGCCGTCGGACGCGGCATCACCGACGCCGCCCCCGGCAGCGTCGAAGGACTCCAGGTGGTCGTCGCCGACGCGGAGGAAGCTCGAGCACACCTCATCGACGCCGGACTCGACATCGACCCCGTCGTCGACATGGGCTGGGGCAAGTTCGTGTTCTTCGCGGACCCCGACGGAAACAAGTGGGCCGTCCAGCAGCTGCCACAGTATTGAGGCCCCCGGCACGGCCGATCTGGAAATATCCCAAGGTCACGGACATCCGGTCGCTTTTCGGTGTCCGAATGAGGAACAATGGCCGGTGGTCGGGACGAACAGGGTTCAAGAACTGCAGGGGGCTACACACGTGAAGCGACGTCAACTGCTGCAACTGGCGGCAGCTGGAATCGCCGGATTGGCAGTACCGCCGCTCGCCTCGGCAGGTCGAGCCGGTGCCATTCCCATCGGGGTCGGGTCCATCCGTGGCCTCGTTCCCGAACTCTTCGCCGACCCCCCTCGCCCACCGGACCACTCCCCCGTCATCGTGATCGGATCCGGCTTCGGCGCCAGTGCTGCGGCGCTGCGCCTCGCCCAGTCCGGCACCAAGGTCACCGTCCTCGAACGTGGCCTGCGGTGGCCGCGAGACCCGTGGCGGGACATCTTCACCTCCGACATGACCGCCGACGGACGCGGCCTGTGGCGTCAGAGCTCGTTCACCAACATCACCGGACTACCCGTCGGGCCCGTCGATCACTTCGGTGGTGTCCTCGACACCACTCGCTTCGAGAACCTGTCGGTCTGGCGCGCCGCCGCAGTCGGCGGAGGTTCCGTCGTCTACACCGGCGTCACCATCGCACCGGATCGCCGATTCTTCGACATGTCCTTCGGTGGACGCCTGTCCTACGACGAGATGGCAGGCACCTGGTACCCGAAAGCCCGGTCGATGCTGCTGCCGTCGCCGATCCCTGCCGACATCCTGGGCAGTCCCAACTTCGCGCACTCGCGCACATGGGACGACCATGCCCGACGAGCAGGCTTCACTCCCGAGGCCGTCGACGGCAACTGGAACTGGAACGTCGTCCGCGACGAGATCGCCGGCCGATCCCGCCCGTCGGCAACCGTCGGCGCCAGCACGTTCGGCAACTCCAACGGCGCCAAGCACGACCTCACCCAGAACTACATCCCGCAGGCCGAAGCCACCGGCAATGCACTCGTCGCTCACAGCCACGAGGTCGCGTCCATCGGCACCGAATCCGGTGGCCGATACCGCGTCGAGGTACGCCGAGTCGATCCCGAGGGCAACGTACTCGAAACGCGCACCCTGACATGCGACAAGCTGGTACTCGGCGCCGGATCCATCGGCACCACCGAACTGTTGCTGCGCGCACAGGCCACCGGCGCACTGGGCAACCTCAACGAATTCGTCGGACGCGGGTGGGGGACCAACGGCGACGCCTCCATGACCCGATCTCTCGGCCCCGCGGCCGGAGTCCCCCAGGCCGCGCCGTGCGCGTCACGCATCGTCGACGATTCCGGCCTACCCCTGACCGTCGAGAACTGGTACGTGCCCGGAGTCCCGTGGGATCTCGGGTTCATCGGATCCCTCGGGATGACGATCGACCCGCTGCGCGCCAACTTCAGTTACAACTCGGCCACCGACTCGATGTCTCTGTCCTGGCCCAAGGGCGGCAGCCGAGACACCGTGGAAGCACTACGCGCAGTACAGAACCGGATGGCCGAAGCAGGCGGCACCGTCGTCTCCGCCGAGCCGTTCACCCGCGATGTCGACGACACCTTCACCGCCCACCCCCTCGGCGGCGCAGTCATCGGCGACGTCACCGACTCCTACGGCCGCGTCAAGGGACACGACGGCGTGTACGTCGTCGACGGCGCCCTCATCCCGGGCAGCACGGGCGCCGCCAACCCTTCGCTGACCATCACGGCGTTGGCCGAGCGCAACATCGCCCGGATCATCGCCGACGGGCGGTAGAGCGGCTCCGCCGCCCGTGCCGCTCAACCCAGTTGGATCTCCGGGCGACCGTCCGGAACGGTGACCGTCGTCGCCGTCCGGACGGACGCCCCCGGCGTCGACACCGCGTCGAGAACCCTTACCTCCGAACGCCATTCACCCGGAGTGAGCGTCGACCGCAGGTAACCGCGACGCGCATTGCCGTACTTCACGTGGGGCGAGCCGTTCGCGATCGCCGCACCCGTCGTGTCCACGTCGGCGCCGTCCTTGCCCGACGCGATCGACGTCGTCGCGATCTCGACACCCACCACCGGAGACGCCTGATCCTGGTAGTCCCGCCGGAGTTCCGACACGATCGTGCGATGGATGTCGCCGACGATCGACGCGACATTCGTCGTCCCGCGCTCCCGTGCGCCGTCGAGAATCCGATGACGGGACGCCTCGTATCCGCTCCACGGATCCATTCCGACCTTGCGATCGCCGTCCAAGCCCTGTGCTAGATCCGAGATGACCGTTTGGTGCGCAAGGAAATTCCACTTCGACGGCGACGCGAAACCGTCGAGAATCCACTTCTCCTGCTCGGCGCCGGTGATGGTGCGCGACGGATCGGCCGTCTCCGCGTTCTGCGCGTGTTCCTTGTCTCCGTTGGCCTGGTCGCTGCGGTACTGCCTCGTGTCCAGCACCGAGAAGTCCACGAGGTCACCGAAACTCAGACGGCGGTAGACCTTCATGTCCGGGCCCTGCGGCTTCAGATTGGCACGCACCGGAGTGTTCTCCCACCATGCCTTGAACGCATCGGCCCTCCTGTTCAGGAACAGCACCGGATCGTCGTCGTCCTGACTGATCTGCGAAGCCCAGTTGTTGTCCACTTCGTGATCGTCGAACGCCGACACGAACGGCGCCGACGCATGCGCTGCCGCCAAGTTCTCGTCGGCCTTGTACATCGCGTACCGGTCACGATAGTCGCTGAGCTGCATGGTTTCTCGGCTCGCGGACTCCGGCCTCGGTCGACCGGCCCGGGCACCCTCGTCCTTGACCGCGTACTCGTAGATGTAATCCCCGAGGAAGAACACGACGTCGAGGTTCGACGCCGCCAGATCCGCGTAGGCACCGAAGTACCCGTCCTCCCACTTCTGGCACGACGCCCACCCGAAATCGAGCCTGCTCAGCGGCTGCCCGGCGGCCGGCGCAGTCTTCGTCCTACCGACCGCACTGGCGTGCGGGCCGACCAGGAACCGGTAGAAGTACTCGCGTGCAGGCTCGAGGCCACGCACATCCACGTGGACGGACCACCCGTCGAACTCCGTCGCGAGTTCGACGCCCTGCGCCGTCACCCGGGTGAAGCGTTCGTCGGCCGCGATCTGCCACTGCACCGGCACCACACCCGGCGTCATACCACCGGCAGGCGCGAACGGATCCGTGGCGAGTCTCGTCCACAGCACCACCGAATCCGGCAGAGGATCACCGGACGCGACCCCGAGGCGGAACGGATAGCTGCTGGGCGTTCCCGACTGCGCACTCGCCGTGGCGGGGTTCAGTTCCGGAGCGAACGCCAACGCCCCGACCAGCGCACTCCACGTCAGAAACTGTCGCCTCGTCGCCCCTCCTCGCAGAGAGATGTCCCGTCCGATGTTCACGTCTCGTTGCCCCATCCTCCGAGGCTCTCTCGTGGGCACGAACTGGACTTGTCGGGCGTCCGACATTTCGATGAACGCGGACTGTCGGTGTCCGCAATACCGTGCATTCTGGACTCATGACATCACTCGATCGCACAGGATCCCAGATCGACCACTTGAACTTCGGCGTCCACGATCTCGCGGCCAGCGCGGAGTTCTACAGTGCAGCCCTCGAACCGTTGGGCATCACCGAGATCATGCGAGTGCCGGTCGGACCCGATCAGCTCGCGATGATCGCGTTCGGTTGGGCCGCGGTGAAACCGTTCTTCTGGATCGTCGACGCACCAGGCTCACGGATCGGTCCGCACACACACATGGCCTTCAGTGCACCGGACCGGGCGACGGTCGACGCGTTTCACGTGGCCGCACTCGCGGCCGGTGCCACCGAACTCAGGGCTCCCGGGTTGCAGCCGGAGTACCACGCGACCTACTACGGTTCGTTCGTACGCGATCTCAATGGCATCGATCTCGAAGCCGTCTGCCACCACGGCTGAGAACTCGGCTGGGAACTCGGCTGGGAACACGCAAAAGCCCCGCACCCAATCGGATGCGGGGCTCTTGCTGTGAGTCCTAGCGGTATTCGTTGGAGAAACCGTAGTCGTCGAGCGGCACTGCGGCGCCGGTGTTCTGGCCGAAGCCGTCCGGGCTGTAGTACTGATCGTCGTACGACGGCACTGCGTATGCCGCAGCGCGTGCCTCCTCGGTGGGCTGCACCTGAATGTTCCGGTACCGGTTGATGCCGGTACCAGCCGGGATGAGCTTACCGATGATGACGTTCTCCTTGAGACCGATGAGCTTGTCGCTGCGGGTGTTGATAGCCGCATCGGTGAGCACACGAGTGGTCTCCTGGAAGGACGCTGCCGACAGCCACGAGTCGGTGGCCAGCGACGCCTTGGTGATACCCATCAGAACCGGACGTCCGGCTGCGGGCTCGCCACCCTCGGCGACGACACGACGGTTCGACGCCTCGAACTCGCTGCGCTCGGTCAGAGAACCGGGCAGGAATTCGGTGGAGCCGGAGTCGATGATCGTCACGCGACGGAGCATCTGGCGCACGATCGTCTCGACGTGCTTGTCGTGGATCGACACGCCCTGACTGCGGTAGACCTCCTGGACCTCGTTCACCAAGTGAATCTGGACCTGGCGAGGACCCATCACGCGCAGCACCTCGTGCGGATCGGCAGCACCTTCCATGAGCTGCTGGCCGACCTCGACGTGGTCACCGTCCGCCAGAAGGCGCTCGGTGCCGTCGTCGTGCTTGAAGACGCGCAGACGCTGACGCTTGGAGAGCTTGTCGTAGACAACCTCTTCGCCGCCGTCGTCCGGGATGATGGTGATCTTGTAGAAACGATCGCCGTCCTCGAGCTGGATGCGTCCCGACACGTCCGCGATAGGAGCCTTGCCCTTCGGCACACGTGCCTCGAACAGCTCCGTCACACGAGGCAGACCACCGGTGATGTCATCTCCGGCGACACCACCCTGGTGGAAGGTACGCATGGTCAGCTGGGTACCGGGCTCACCGATCGACTGTGCGGCGACGATACCGACGGCCTCACCGATGTCGACGAGCTTGCCGGTGGCCATCGAACGGCCGTAGCAGGTAGCGCAGACGCCGGTGCCGGTGGTGCAGGTGAGCACCGAACGGACCTTGACCTCGGTGATGCCGGCCTCGATCAGAGCATCGATGGCAGGATCGCCGACGTCGTGTCCACGAGCGACGATGATGTTGCCGTTCTCGTCGACCGCATCCGTGGCCAGCGTGCGAGCACGTGTGCTGGTCTCCACGTGTGCGTCGCGGATCATCGTGCCGTCGGCGAGCTTCTCGGCGATGGTCGTGACGATTCCGCGCTCGGTGCCACAGTCGACCTCGCGAACGATGACGTCCTGCGACACGTCGACGAGACGACGCGTCAGGTAACCCGAGTCGGCGGTACGAAGCGCCGTGTCGGCCAGACCCTTACGAGCACCGTGCGTGTTGATGAAGTACTCGAGGACCGTCAGGCCTTCCTTGAAGGAAGACTTGATCGGACGCGGGATGAACTCACCCTTCGGGTTGGTCACCAGACCCTTCATGCCGGCGAGCGACCGCACCTGAGTCATGTTTCCGGCTGCGCCGGACTTCACGATCATCGGGATGGGGTTGTCGTCGGGGAAGTGCGCCTCCATGGCCTTACCGACCTGCTCGGTCGCGTCCTGCCAGATCTTGACCAACGCAGAGTTGCGCTCGACCTTGTCGAGTGCGCCACGCTGGTACTTCTTCTCGATCTGATCGGCCTGAGCCTCGAAGGTCTCCATGATCTGCGGCTTCTCCGGCGGCACGAGGACGTCGGAGATCGAGATGGTGACACCCGAACGCGTGGCCCAGTAGAAGCCTGCGTCCTTCAGCTTGTCGACAGTCTGTGCGACGACGATCATCGGGTAACGCTCGGCGAGATCGTTGATGATGGTCGACTGACGCTTCTTCGGCATCTGCTCGTTGACGAACGGGTAGTCCGCCGGGAGCAGCTCGTTGAAGATGACGCGTCCCAGAGTGGTTTCCGCGGTCCATGCATCGCCGCGGTTCCAGCCGTTCGGGAACAGCTCGGCCTCGAGGTCCAGCGGCGGACGCTGGTTCGTCAGACGAACCTTGATCTGCGACTGCACCCGAAGAGCGCCACGGTCCACTGCCATCTGAGCCTCGGCAGGCGACGAGTACGCACCGAACTCCGGCTCGTCGGTCTTGGCATCGACGCGCTCGCCCACGGCACCCGCGTCGAGACGCGTGAGGTGGTACAGACCCGTCACCATGTCCAGACGCGGCATGGCGAGCGGACGGCCCGAGGCCGGCGAGAGGATGTTGTTCGAGGACAGCATCAGGATGCGTGCCTCGGCCTGAGCCTCGGCCGACAGCGGAAGGTGGACAGCCATCTGGTCACCGTCGAAGTCGGCGTTGAACGCCTCACACACGAGCGGGTGGAGCTGGATGGCCTTGCCCTCGACGAGCTGCGGCTCGAACGCCTGGATGCCCAACCGGTGCAGGGTAGGTGCACGGTTCAGCAGCACGGGGTGCTCGCCGATGACCTCTTCGAGAACGTCCCACACCTGCGGACGCTGACGCTCGACCATGCGCTTGGCCGACTTGATGTTCTGCGCGTGGTTGAGATCCACCAGACGCTTCATCACGAACGGCTTGAACAGCTCGAGAGCCATGAGCTTCGGCAGACCACACTGGTGCAGCTTCAGCTGCGGGCCGACGACGATGACCGAACGGCCCGAGTAGTCGACACGCTTACCGAGGAGGTTCTGGCGGAAACGACCCTGCTTGCCCTTGAGCAGATCGGACAGCGACTTCAGCGGACGGTTACCCGGTCCGGTGACCGGACGTCCACGACGGCCGTTGTCGAACAGGGCGTCGACCGACTCCTGCAGCATCCGCTTCTCGTTGTTGACGATGATCTCGGGAGCACCGAGGTCGATCAGTCGCTTGAGTCGGTTGTTGCGGTTGATGACACGGCGGTACAGGTCGTTGAGGTCGGACGTCGCGAAACGTCCACCGTCGAGCTGCACCATCGGACGAAGCTCCGGCGGGATGACCGGGACGGCGTCGAGAACCATGCCCATCGGCGAGTTGCGGCCGGCCTGGAACGCGGCGACGACCTTCAGACGCTTCAGAGCGCGCAACTTCTTCTGGCCCTTGCCGCTGCGGATGGTCTCGCGCAGGTTCTCGGCCTCGGCGTCGACGTCGAAGTTCTGCATGAGCTTCTGGATCGACTCGGCACCCATGGCACCGGTGAAGTACTCGCCGTACCGGTCGATGAGCTCGCGGTAGATGAGCTCGTCGACGATCAGCTGCTTCGGAGCCAGCTTGGTGAAGGTGTTCCAGATCTCCTCGAGACGATCCAGCTCACGCTGCGCGCGGTCACGGAGCTGACGCATCTCGCGCTCGCCGCCGTCCTTGACCTTGCGACGGACGTCGGACTTGGCGCCCTCCGCCTCGAGCTCGGCGATGTCGGCTTCGAGCTTCTGAGCGCGTGCCTCGAGGTCGGCGTCACGCTGATCGGCGACAGCCTTCTTCTCGACCTCCATCTCGGCCTCGAGCGTCGAGAGCTCGTTGTGGCGGAGCTCGTCGTCGACCGTGGTGATGACGTAGGCAGCGAAGTAGATGATCTTCTCGAGATCCTTCGGTGCCAGGTCGAGCAGGTAACCGAGGCGTGACGGAACACCCTTGAAGTACCAGATGTGGGTGACCGGAGCGGCCAGTTCGATGTGGCCCATGCGCTCACGACGCACCTTGGCGCGAGTGACCTCGACGCCGCAGCGCTCACAGATGATGCCCTTGAAGCGGACGCGCTTGTACTTGCCGCAGTAGCACTCCCAGTCCCGGGTGGGGCCGAAGATCTTCTCGCAGAAGAGGCCGTCCTTCTCGGGCTTGAGCGTGCGGTAGTTGATGGTCTCCGGCTTCTTGACCTCGCCGTAGGACCAATTGCGGATGTCCTCCGCGGTCGCGAGACCGATGCGGAGTTCATCGAAGAAGTTGACGTCGAGCACGTAACTTCCTTTCCCCGTGATGGGTGTTGTGCTGTGCGAATCAGATCAAGTCGATCGCCCCGTGGGCCCACCTGCTGCGTGTCGGCAGTGCGGTGAGGCCCACGGGACCGAGAAATCTACTGCGCGAGGTCGTCGACGGTGGCAGCTTCGTTGCGGGAGAGGTTGATTCCCAGGTTGGCTGCGGCACGCTCGAGGTCCTCGTCGTCACCGTCGGCCATCGTGATGGCTGCGCCGTCCGAGGACAGCACCTCCACGTTGAGGCACAGCGACTGGAGCTCCTTGAGGAGCACCTTGAAGGACTCGGGAATACCGGGCTCCGGGATGTTCTCGCCCTTGACGATGGCCTCGTACACCTTCACGCGGCCGACGACGTCGTCCGACTTGATGGTGAGGAGCTCCTGCAGCGTGTAGGCAGCGCCGTACGCCTGCATTGCCCAGCACTCCATCTCACCGAAGCGCTGACCACCGAACTGAGCCTTACCACCGAGGGGCTGCTGCGTGATCATCGAGTACGGCCCGGTCGAACGAGCGTGGATCTTGTCGTCGACCAAGTGGTGCAGCTTGATGATGTACATGTAGCCCACCGACACCGGGTACGGGAACGGCTCGCCGGAACGACCGTCGAACAACGTGGCCTTTCCGTCCGGTCCGACCATCTGTACGCCGTCACGGTTGGGGATGGTGCTCTCGAGCAGACCAGCGAGCTGATGCTCCTTGGCGCCGTCGAACACCGGGGTGGCGATGTTGCTGTCGGCAGGAGCAGCCAGCATCTCCTCCGGCAGACGCTCGGCCCAATCGGGCTTCGTGCCGTCGGTGGCGACCTGGACGTTCCATCCGGTCTTCCCGATCCATCCCAGGTGCGTCTCGAGAACCTGACCGATGTTCATACGACGCGGAACACCGTGGGTGTTCAGGATGATGTCGATCGGGGTGCCGTCGGGCAGGAACGGCATGTCCTCCTGCGGGAGGATCTTGCCGATGACGCCCTTGTTTCCGTGGCGGCCGGCGAGCTTGTCGCCGTCCTGGATCTTGCGCTTCTGCGCGACGTACACGCGAACGAGCTCGTTGACGCCGGGAGGCAGATCGTCGTCGTCCTCGCGTGAGAACACGCGAATGCCGATGACCTTTCCGCTCTCGCCGTGAGGAACCTTGAGCGACGTGTCGCGAACCTCGCGCGCCTTCTCACCGAAGATCGCGCGCAGCAGGCGCTCTTCCGGGGTCAGCTCGGTCTCGCCCTTCGGCGTGACCTTTCCGACGAGGACGTCACCGTCACGAACCTCGGCACCGATACGGATGATGCCGCGCTCGTCGAGGTCGGCGAGGACCTCGTCGGAGACGTTGGGGATGTCGCGAGTGATCTCCTCGGCACCGAGCTTGGTGTCGCGGGCATCGATCTCGTGCTCCTCGATGTGGATCGAGGTGAGGACGTCCTCTTCCACGAGGCGCTGCGACAGGATGATCGCGTCCTCGTAGTTGTGGCCTTCCCACGGCATGATCGCGAGCAGCAGGTTCTTGCCGAGCGCCATCTCACCGTTCTCGGTGCACGGGCCGTCGGCGAGGACCTGACCGGACTCGACGCGCTGACCCTCGTCCACGATCGGACGCTGGTTGGCGCACGTGCCCTGGTTGGAGCGCGCGAACTTACGCATGCGGTAGGTCTTGCGGCTTCCGTCGTCGGCCATGACCGTGACGTAGTCCGCGGAGACCTCTTCGACGACACCGGTCTTCTCGGTGATGACGACGTCACCGGCGTCGACGGCAGCACGCAGTTCCATGCCCGTTCCGACGATCGGCGACTCGCTCCGCACCAGCGGAACAGCCTGACGCTGCATGTTCGCGCCCATCAGGGCACGGTTGGCGTCGTCGTGCTCGAGGAACGGAATCATCGCGGTCGCGACCGACACCATCTGACGAGGCGACACGTCCATGTAGTCGATGTCCGAGGACGAGACGAACTCGACCTCTCCACCCTTACGACGGACCAGAATCTTGTCCTCGGTGAAGTGGCCGCCTGCATCGACAGGCGAGTTGGCCTGCGCGAGCGTGTGGCGATCCTCTTCGTCCGCGGTCAGGTAGTCGACCTCGTCGGTGACCTGTCCGTCGACGACCTTGCGGTACGGCGTCTCGATGAAACCGAACGGGTTGACCCGTGCGTACACCGACAGCGAACCGATCAGGCCGATGTTCGGGCCTTCAGGGGTCTCGATGGGGCACATACGGCCGTAGTGCGACGGGTGAACGTCACGAACCTCGAGGCCTGCGCGCTCTCGCGAGAGACCACCGGGGCCGAGGGCCGACAGACGACGCTTGTGCGTCAGACCCGACAGCGGGTTGTTCTGGTCCATGAACTGCGACAGCTGGGAGGTTCCGAAGAACTCCTTGATCGCGGCGACGACGGGACGAATGTTGATCAGGGTCTGCGGCGTGATCGCCTCGACGTCCTGAGTGGTCATACGTTCACGAACGACGCGCTCCATGCGGGACAGGCCCACGCGGATCTGGTTCTGGATCAGCTCGCCGACGGTACGGAGACGACGGTTGCCGAAGTGGTCGATGTCGTCGACCTCGACGGGAACCTCGACGCCGTCCGGCGCCGTCATCGAGGTGTCACCTGCGTGCAGACGCACCAGGTACTCGATGGTGGCGACGATGTCTTCCTCGGTGAGGGTCGACGCAACGATCGGCTGGCCCGAGTTCAGGCCCAGCTTCTTGTTGATCTTGTAGCGGCCCACGCGAGCGAGGTCGTAGCGCTTGTCCTTGAAGAACAAGTTCTCCAGCAGAGTCTGCGCCGACTCCTTCGTGGGCGGCTCGCCCGGACGCAACTTGCGGTAGATGTCGAGGAGAGCCTCGTCGGTACCGGCGGTGTTGTCCTTCTCGAGCGTCGCCATGAGGATCTCGGAGAAGCCGAAGCGCTCCGTGATCTGCTCGGTGGACCAGCCGAGAGCCTTCAGCAGCACCGTGACGGGCTGGCGACGCTTGCGGTCGATACGAACACCGACCGTGTCGCGCTTGTCGACGTCGAACTCGAGCCATGCACCGCGGCCAGGAATGACCTTGACGCTGTGCAGGTCCTTCTCCGTCGTCTTGTCGATCGAGTGATCGAAGTAGACGCCGGGCGAACGGACGAGCTGCGAGACGACGACGCGCTCGGTTCCGTTGATGATGAAGGTGCCCTTGTCGGTCATCATGGGGAAATCACCCATGAACACCGTCTGGCTCTTGATCTCGCCGGTGTTGTTGTTGATGAACTCGGCAGTGACGAACAGCGGAGCCGCGTACGTCATGTCCTTGTCCTTGCACTCGTCCTGCGAGGCCTTGACCTCGTCGAACCGTGGGTCGGAGAAGGAAAGAGACATCGAACCCGAGAAATCCTCGATCGGAGAAAGTTCGGTGAGGATGTCTTCGAGACCACCGGAGACATTGCTGTCCCCGCGCGCGGCGGCACGGTCACGCCAACTCTGCGCGCCTACCAGCCATTCGAAAGAGTCCGTCTGTACATCGAGGAGACCGGGTACCTCCAACGGTTCGCGAATGTTCGCGAACGAAACCCTCCTCGGGGCTCCCGGTGTTCCGACAACTGCCTTGGTCTGGCTAGAGACTGCCAAGATGCGTCCTTCCAGCACCTCACGCGGGCCGCTCGTGCAGTGCGACCGCCGCTGTATCTGCTTGCTTCAATGTGGGGCGAATTCGCTGGTCACAACCAGACCGAATCCCCACTGCAATCTCTTCGAAGTAACACTTCGCAGACACGGCAATCGAGAGGTGGACAGGAGGCAGCCAGCGCAACGTCCAAAGGTACCCCAAATGTGCGCAGGGCGCAACAGGGGCATCAAAAGTAGCACCCGAGCCAAGAACCGGCGTCGCCTTCGAACACGGCGTGTCGCGGTCGAGCAATCGTCTTCCACGATCGCTTCGGGGTGCCTTCGTCAGGACAAGAGTGACCCCTGCGCGCCCCGGCGTCAAGAGGAACAACCGTCGACTTTCGCACCCACTGCCCGTTTCACAACCATCCCGATCGGTCCGTTCACACCCTCGCCCGCCCCCCGCCCAGCCCCGCCCGCCGACGCCTGACCGAACGTGACGTTCGGTCACTCCAAGTGACCGAACGCCACGTTCGCTCCCCCGGGGGCACGAGTCGGACTCGTCGGAAATGCCGACCCGGCCACCTGCCGCCGACACATGCACACCATCCGACCGACACTCCCCGCTCGATCACGCGGCACATGTGCACCCTCGGAGTGACCGAACGTGCCGTTCAGTCACTCCAAGTGACCGAACGCCACGTTCGGTCCGGAAAACCAGGGCGCCGGGGCACGCGGAGGGGAAAGCTGGAAATCCACTGAACGACAGATGGTTCCGCGCCCAGTTATCGAAAAATGCTCACCATCACAAGTTTTCGTCGTTCGCGACCGTAGAACACTCCCGACCGGGGTTCGGGACACACTGTTGAAAACTGGACCTTGTCATCGGTCATTGAGACAGCGAAGACCGCGCGCTCGCAATTGATTTCCCTATGGCGGTTGTCGGTGGAGTCTGCTTATATTTCACCCAGCACGGAGATCGGACCGCACATCGACGGCGTTCTCCGTGCTCGACGGCGTTTCGGGGGGCGTCTGTTCGGGGGTGCGGGTGTTGTCCGTGCGCTCTCGGGAGCCGTCCATGGTCTGGTCGACACTGTATCGGGGGAGAATCATGGTCGAGATTGCGATTGTCGGTATCGGTTGCAGGTTCCCGGGCGGAGTTCACGATGGGCAGAGTTTCTGGGACTTCATGGTCTCCAAGGGCGACGGCATCGTGGACATTCCTGCGGACAGGTGGAATGCGGACAGGTTCTACGACCCCGATCCGGATGCTCCAGGCCGCATGTACACGCGCAAGGGCGGTTTTCTGACGCAGTCGCTGTGGGATTTCGATCCGGAGTTCTTCGGCATCTCTCCGCGTGAGGCTGCGGTCACCGATCCGCAGCAACGGTTGCTGCTCGAGGTCGCGTGGGAGGCTCTCGACGACGCCGGCCATGCCGGACGGGTGTCGGGTGAATCGATCGGTGTGTACGTCGGCGGTTTCACCAACGACTCTGCGGGACTGCGGGGTTCGCAGATGGGCAGAGCCTTCATCAATGCACACAGCGCGACCAGTTCGTCGCACACGCTGTTGTCCAACCGTATTTCCTACGCGCTGGATCTGGTGGGACCGTCGATGACGATCGACACCGCGTGTTCGTCGTCGCTGGTCGCGGTGCACGAGGCCGTGCGCGCGCTCGACCGTGGTGAATGCACGATGGCTCTCGTCGGCGGCGCCAACACGATGATCAGGCCGGAAACGTTCATTTCGATGTGCAAGGGCAGATTCCTCGCGTTCGACGGCCGTTCCAAATCGTTCGACGCCGCCGCGGACGGTTACGGCCGCGGCGAGGGCGCGGGCATGGTGCTGCTCCGCCCGCTCGCCGACGCGATCGCCGACGGCGACCGAATCTACTCGGTCATTCGGGGATCGGGCGTCAACCAGGACGGTCGCACCATCGCCATTCCCGTCCCCAATCCCGTGTCCCAGCGGGCACTGGCCGAGCGGGTCTGCGCCGAAGCAGGCATCGACCCAGCACAGGTCGGATACGTCGAGGCGCACGGAACCGGCACGTCCGTCGGTGATCCGCTCGAGATCGAAGCACTCGGTGGTGCGTACGGGTCGGTTCCCGGTCGGACGACGCCACTGGTCGTCGGGTCCGTCAAGGCGTCGATCGGGCACACGGAGGCCGCAGCGGGCATCGCCGGTCTCATCAAGAGTGCACTGTCCCTGCACCACGGCACCATCGTTCCTCAAGCGTGGCTGGACACACTGAATCCGGCAATTCCGTTCGACGAACTGGCAATTCGTATCCCCACCGAGGCCGAGCCGTTTCCCGAGGAGTACGACCGCCGCATCGTCGCGATCAACGGTTTCGGCTACGGCGGGACCAATGCTCACGTGCTGATGGACGCCGCTCCCGCCGCCCCGTCGGCCGCCCCATCGACCCGGACCGCGTCTCGCCCGGTCCGGATCTTTCCGCTCTCGGCGCGCACCGATGCCGCAGTCCGTGCCGTCGCGGCCTCCCTCGCCGACGCTCTGGACCGACGCGACGGCTCCGACGACGCGCTCGAGGCGTTCACCGCGGCTGCCTGGACCAGGCGTGCCCACCATCCCGTCCGCACCTCGGTGCACTACACCGACGCGCAGGATCTGACGACGAAGCTTCGGGACGTCGCGTCCGGGACCGGGCAGACGTCCCACGTCGTGGATGCCGGCGGACGCGCGCCGGTCTTCGTGTTCAGCGGTATGGGTCCGCAGTGGTGGGGCATGGCTCGTGAACTACTGCTGGCAGGCGGAGAGTTCGCGCGCACGGCGAGCATCGTCGACGACGCGTTCATCGAGATCGCGGGGTGGTCGATCATCGAGGAGCTGAGCCGCGACGAGGAACACTCACGGGTGACCAACACCGAGGTAGCGCAGCCCGCCAACTTCCTCGTCCAGGTGTCTCTGGTCGCGGAGCTGAGAGCGTCGGGTATCGAACCGGAGACGGTCGTCGGGCACAGCGTGGGCGAGGTGAGTGCGGCATACGTCAGCGGTGCCCTCAGCCTGCACGACGCGTTGCTGGTCAGCTGCCATCGCGCCAGGCTGCAGGCGACGACCGCAGGGACGGGGTCGATGTTGGCGGTCGGCCTGTCCGAGGCCGACGCGTTGGCCTACCTCGCCGAAGCAGGCAAGGACATGGTGGAGCACGTGTCGATCGCAGCGATCAACAGTCCTACCGCGGTGACGTTGGCCGGTGACGCCGAGCACCTGACCGAGTTGGCCGAAAGCCTCACCGAGGGAGGGTTCTTCGCCAAACGTCTGCAGGTCGAGGTGCCGTACCACAGTCATCTGATGGATCCGATTCTCGACGACGTCGCCGGCAGCCTGGCGTCGATCGACCCGCGGCAACCCGACCTGACGCTGTTCTCCACCGTCACTGCCGGCGAGGTCACCGACGCGAGCTGGGACGCCGGGTACTGGGTGGACAACGTGCGCAAGCCGGTGCGGTTCGCCGACACAGTAACTGCGTTGATCGGTCGGGGCCACCGGGTGTTCCTCGAGGTCGGTCCGCATCCAGTCCTGTCCGGCAACATCCGCGAGATCCTGATCCGCACCGGTGATCCCGGCACGTCCATCGGCACGCTCGTTCGCAAGCAGAGCGACGCCGAGTCGATGATCACGGCGGTGTCCGCGCTGTACGCGGCCGGCTCGTTCGTCGGCGGCAGGACCGAACCGTCGCCGCACGTGCCGCTTCCCGCCTACCCGTGGCAGAAGTCGCGCGTCTGGCACGAGGACGAGAAGACCGTCGCGGACCGGATGGGAACCGACACTCTGTATCCGATGCTCGGTGACCGGACCTCGGCACTGTCGTCGGAATGGCACGCGGAACTCGCCGTGTCGCAACTGCCGTGGCTACAGGACCACGTCGTCGACGGACTCGTGCTTCTCCCGGGTACCGCCTACCTCGACGCGGCGATGAGCGCCGCCGCAGTCCGGTCCGGGCGTCAGGAAGTCGGCCTCGAACACGTCGAGTTCGTCGCGCCACTCGTCGTCGACAAGCACGACGTGCCCGTGCTCGAAGTGGCCGTCGAGAACAGCACCAGGCGCTTCGTCATTCGGTCCAGGTCGGCGACCGACTCGGCGTGGACGATCAACGCAACCGGGCGGCTCGTCGAAGGGCACTTCGACGCTCCGTTCGTGGCGTCGGAGATCGAGGAGACCGCTACCGAGATCACCGGCGACGTGCTGTATCCGCTGCTTGCGTCGGCGGGGCTGCGGTACGGGCCGGCATTCCAGGGAATCAGGTCCGCGCGCATCGGCAAGGACACCGTCGTCGCCTCCATCGACGCCGGGCGCCACGCAGGCTCGGGCCACCTCGTGCATCCCGCCGTCCTGGACACCGCGCTGCAGTGCGTCGCGACGCTGGCCACTGGGCCGTCGGGGGCCGTCGTCCCGTTCTCGGTGGGAACGGTCAGGCGATACGGGCCGGTTCCGGACGACGCGACCGTCGTCGTCACGAGGACCAGCACGGAGCCCATGCGTGCCGACATCGCCGTGACCGACTCCGAGGGACGCGCGGCCGTCACGCTCGGCAACGTCGAGTTCCGGCCCATCGCTCCCCCGCAGTCGCTGCATGCTCGCCTGTCGAAGGTGTTCTACGAGCCGGTGTGGGAGTTGCGGGACAACCGGGACTCGGCGGCGATCCGCAACGAGGCGGCGCGCGATTTCGCCCTCGTCCTCACCCTCGGTGACCCCACCGAGACAACCCGCACGCGCGCCGACGCGATCGCCGCATCCCGACCGTCGTCGATCGTTCTCGACGCCGCAGTGACGCCGGTGGATGACATCGTGGCCGCTCTCCGCGCAGGGTTGGCCACACCGGGCGTCGACCGGGCCACCGTCGTCGCGGTCGCGGGGGCGTTCACCGATCCGGCATCCGCCGTCGGCTCGGCACTCGTCGCGGCTCGCGCCGTGCACATCGCGATCTACGGCGACGAGACCGGTCCTGCGACGGATCCCGGATCGGTGTCGGCCGTCATCGTCACCGAGCGAGCGTTCTGCATGCCGGGCGACACCGAGGGCGCCGATCTCGCGCACGCGGGACTCGTCGGGGCACGCAGGTCGCTGCGCAACGAACAGTCGCCGGCAGCATGGCGTTTCGTCGACACCGAGCCGTCGACACCGTTGTCGGACATCACGACCGAGACGTTCGCGTTCGGTCCGTTCCAGAACGACGTCGTCGACGAGGTCGCTCTCCGGCAAGGGTCACGATGGGTGGTGACTCTGAAGAGCAACGCCGACGAGCATCTCGCAGTTCGCGATCAGCCGACGGTCGTGCGCGATCCGGAGCAATCGTTCGCAATCGAGGTGCCTGCGTCGAAACTGCTGTCCGACCTCACTTTCCGTGCCCATGCTCGTCGCGATCCCGGTCCAGGTGAGATCGAGGTCAGGATGGAAGCGGTCGGGGTGAACTACAAGGATCCGCTGAAGGTCATGGGCGTCCTCACCGACAAGGAACTGGCCGGAACGTACTTCGGGACCACGCTCGGGCTCGAAGGCGCAGGCATCGTCACCCGGGTCGGGCCTGGAGTCACCGAGGTGTCCCCGGGCGACCACATGGGTGTGTGCGCTCGAAACATGATGCGTCGGTACGTCACCGTCGGCATCGACGAAGGCGGGACGATGCCCATTCCGTCGGACTGGGAAACCGGCTGGTGCTCGTCGATACTGCCGTTCCTGTGCGCACAATACGGATTGGTGCACCTTGCACGCGTTCTGCCCGGTGAGACGGTGCTCGTCCACGGCGCGTCGGGCGGAATGGGGCTCGCCGCCGTCCAGGTCGCGAAACTGATGGGAGCCCGCGTGATCGCCACGGCGGGCACCGAGGAGCGCCGCGCGGTCGCACGGGATGCCGGCGCCGACGACGTGTTGGCGTCGAGATCCCTGAACTATTCGGACGAGGTCATGGCCCTCACCGACGGCCGGGGTGTCGACGTGGTCTTCAACTCCTCCCCCGGCGAGATCATGGCGCAGAACCTGAACGTGGCAGGTGAATTCGCCCGGATCGTGGAGATCGGCAAGGCCGACATCTACTTCGGTGGCGTCATGGATCTGAAACCGTTCGACCGGAACCTGACCTTCTACGCCGTCGACATGGACCGGATGTTCGAGCACAAACCCGACCTGGCCCGGCAGGTGACCCGCGAGGTTCTGGACAAGATGTCGGCCGGTGACTACGCACCGTTGCCGTACACGACGTTCCCGATGGACCGAGTCGGCGACGCCTTCGAGTCGGTCGTCCGGTCCTCGCACACCGGACGTGTGGTGTTGTCGCTGGACGACGATGCGCCCGTCGTACGGCCGCAGATCCCCACCGTCGACATCGATCCGGCGGCGTCGTACGTGATCACCGGCGGCTTCGGAGCCTTCGGAACCGCCGTGGCCAGATGGCTCGTCGCCGAGGGCGCACGTGATCTGGTGCTCGTCGGCCGCAGCGGTGCCACCACCGCCCGCGCCAAGCAGACGCTCGCCGAGTTCGCCGCGCAGGGCGTGACGGTCGGGGAAGAACTGCTCGACATCTCCGACTACGCCTCGGTTCTCGGACTGATCGAACGAGTACACGCACGCGGTGTCGCGATCGCGGGTGTCTTCCACACGGCAGGCCTCGTCGACAACTACGCCGTCAACGACATCACCGACGACTCCCTGCGCAGCATCTTCCTGCCCAAGGTGACCGGCGCCGTGAACCTCGACCGCGCACTGGACGAGGCAGGCGCCGACCCGTCGGTGTTCGTCATGTTCTCGTCGATGAGCAGCCTCACCGGTGGTGCGCCGCAGGTGTCGTACTCGGCCGCCAACTCGGTGCTCGACGCGTTGGCGTGGACTCGGCGCCGGCGCGGAAAGGCGGCGTTCACCGTCAGCTGGGGATCGATGGCGGGCGGTGGCATGGCCGAGGCCAAACAGGAAGTGGTGCGGTATCTGGACATGCTGGGCTTCAAGAACATCGACATGGACGACGCGACGCTCCTGCTACGCGAGGCTCTGACGTTCGACGTTCCGCACGTCGCTCTCGTCGGAATCGACTGGGAGCAGTGGGGAATCGCCAATCCGGCGTCGGTGACCATTCCGCGTTTCGCGGCGCACATCGCCGCAGCGAGCACCGGCGGGTCGGGCATCACCGCGCTGCACGCCGAAATTCTCGCGCTACCCGAGGACCAACGCGCCGACGTGCTGACGTTCATCCTGGCCGAGCAACTGGCGTTGGTGATGGGCATCGACGCCGAGGCAGTCGACGTGCAGACACCGTTGCCCGAGCTCGGGCTCGATTCGCTGATGGCCGTCGAGTTCGCGGCCCGCGTGGGCAAGACCGTCGGGCTGGAACTGTCGGTACTGGAGTTCGGTCGTGGGCTCGGCCTCGCCGCCATCGGAGGAAAGCTCGCCGCAGGACTGACCGCACGAGCCCACGGCGAGGACCGGACTGTTGCACACCCGGTTGCAACAGCCCCTGCCGAGGCGGACCCCACCGTCGTCCAAGTAGGCGTCCCGGACCACGCACGCGGAACGGACACGGTGGTCACCGACGTGATCCCCGCGCCTGCCGATGCCGAACCCGTACTGGCCACGACCGACACGTCCGGAGCCGTCTGACATGACCGAAGAAGCACGGGAGATTGCACGTCAACTTCTCTCTCGCAGTGGGTATTCGACGGTCCAGGTCGACGACGCCTCCAGCCCGGCTCCCCCGCAGCGACCGACGGCGCCACGTCCTGCCACGCCGGCACCGAAGGTTCGTGGACGCGGATTGCTCGACCATCCGGACATCGTGTCCACGGTTGCGCAGTTCGACGGAGTGGACTCGATGTTCGAGTCGTTGGGTGTCACCAATCCGCTGTACCTGGAACACCACGGCAAGAGCGGCGCGACCATTCGGCAGCAGGGTCGCGACATGATCAACTTCGGAGCGTTCAATTACCTGGGCCTCGGAAACGACGACCGAGTGGCGGAGGCGGCGAAGGCCGCGATCGACGAGTACGGCACGTCGGTGTCCGCCAGCCGGATCGTGTCCGGCCAGATCCCGCTGTACGCGGACTTCGAGTCGAGGATCGCGAACATCTACGACGTCGACGACGCGGTGATCACCACCAGCGGATACCTGACGAACGCGGCAGCGGTGGGGTATTTGCTCGGGAAGGGCGACCTGGCCGTGTGCGATGCCCTCGTGCACAGCAGCATCGTCTCCGGCACCGAGTGGGCAGGAACCCGACGGATAACGTTCCGCCACAACGATCCAGCGGCGCTCGAAGCGATCCTGAAGATGTCGAGGAACAGCTTCGAGCGTGCCCTGGTGATTCTCGAAAGTCACTACAGCATGGACGGTGACGTCGCGCTTCTTCCGCAACTCGTCGACGTCGCGCGCAAATACGACTGCGGGGTCATGATCGACGAGGCACACGCATTCGGTGTGCTCGGGGAGCACGGTCACGGCATCCGGGACCTGTACGGTTTGCCGGGCGACGCCGTCGACGTGTGGATGGGGACGATGTCCAAGGCGCTCGGCAGCGTCGGCGGGTTCCTCGCCGGCAGCCGAGAACTGATCCGCGCATTCAAGTACTCGGCCCCCGGGCTGAGCATGTTCGCCACGGCACCAGCCCCGGCCTCGATTGCCGCGGCGTCCGCGGCCCTCGACGTCATCGATGCCGAACCCGAACGCATTGCTCGCCTGCATGCGCGCGCACGGTATGCCTTCGATCACGCACAGCGCCTGGGTCTTCGCACCGGGCTCGCCGAGGGAACGCCGATTCTGCCGATCATCGTCGGAGACACTCAGAAGGCAGTTCTGGCCGGAGTGTCGCTTCTCGAGGCAGGAGTCAACGTCAACTCGATCACGTACCCATCGGTGCCGCTGGGAGAGGAGAGGCTGCGTCTGTTCGTCTCCAGCGAGCACACCGAGCAGCAGATCGACACCGCGTTGACAACGGTGGCGTCCGTACTCGACAGGATGTGACCGAAGCAGCTCAGTGGACGACGACCATCGCACCCCAGATGAACCCGGCCCCGATCGTCGCGATGACGGTCGTGTGGCCGGGTAGCGTCCGTCCCTCCCGCTCGAGATACGCCAGCACGGTGAAAATACTGGCGGCACCGGTGTTTCCGAGCCGATCAAGTGTGATCGGCGCGCGTGATCGGTCGACCCCGAGGGTGTCCATGACGTCGTGCACGATGTTCCGATTCGCTTGATGAAAGCAAAAATTGTCGATGTCGGACAACGGCATTCCCGCGTCGGACACTGCCTGCCGCACCACCTCGGGTAGCAGTGTCGTGGCCAGTTTCCAGACCCGGGGCCCGTCCATGTAGATGTACTGCTCACCGCGCATCATTGCACCGGCGTCGGCCGGACGGCGCGAACCACCCGCGCGTATCCCGACGGACATGTCGAGTTCGGACGACAGAACCACCGACCTGATACCGCGTTCCGACGCCGGGGCCGCGGTCACCACGGCAGCTCCGGCGGCGTCGCCGAAGAATATTCGGGTGGTTCGGTCGTTCGGGTCGGTCTGCCGGGAGAACACCTCCACGGCGAGCACGAGGATGGTGCGGTAGCGGAGTCCGATCATCGACGACGCGACTTCGATGGCCAGCAGTCCACCGGAGCACGCGGCTGCGGTGAGGTCGATCGGCACGGCCCGAGTTGCTCCCAGTGCCTGCGCGACGGTCAGGGCCGTGGAGGGGAACGGTTGATCCGGGTTGGCGGTCGCCAGCACGATTGCGTCGATGTCTGCGGCCGCCGATCCGCTGGAGCGCAGCGCCTTTCGGGCAGCATCGAGGGCGAGATCGGATGCGGCGAGCGAGGAGTCGAGGAATCGCCTGGACAGGATTCCGGTGCGCTCTTCGATCCACCCCGCGTCGGTGTCGAGCGTGGCGCACAGTTCGGCATTGTCGACGATGCGCGGCGGCACTGCGTCGGCGAAATGACCGACGGTGACGCTGACGACTGGGTGCATGTTCACGAGTGTCCGTTCGCTCGACAGAAGTTGAATTCTTGACCAGAGATGGCGCCGAAAATACAAGCGGGGGAACGACTTCAGCGGCTCCCATGCGCCGAAGAGTCGAGCGGTATCCTAACCTCGCGTGCGTCGATCCGACAGTCTCGACGGAGCAGAACTATCGGTGTAGGGTCACGGCAACATCGAAGAAGATCCTCTGCTGTGATCGAACACGTCTTTCATCCATTCGCTTCGCGTTCTCGCATCGAACAGGACGGCCGTTGACCCAGGATTCATCGAACCGTGAGAGCCCGCGAAGCGCCCCTTCGGCTCGTAAACCTTTGCTGGAGTTCGTTATCGGTCACGCCAGAGCAGTGGTTGCCACGTGTGTCGTCGTGATCGTCGCCGCCGGCGTCTGGGGTATCGGCGTCATCGAGGACCTCAGCCTCGGTGGATACTCGGATCCGTCGAGCGAGGCGGCCCGCGTCGACGGCATCGTGGACGCGCAGTTCGGACGAACGATTCCCGACGTCGTCGTTCTGTACACCCCACGAGACGGGCGGTCGATCGACGAGATCGGCGACGACGTCGCGGCCGACCTCGCCGCCATCGACCCGGCTCTGCTGACACGCCCTCCCACGACGTACTGGAACATCGCGCCGGCCTTCCAGCAGGGCCTGAGGTCGTTCGACCGAAACTCGGCAATCGCCGTGCTGACGCTGAACGGCAGCGAGGATCACCGCGTCAAGACGTACCTGAGCATCAAGGATGAACGCGCGATCGACGGCGTGGAGATTCAGTTCGGCGGCTTCTCGACCATCATCGACGCCTACAACGCCGAGGCTCGCGCCGACCTCATCCGTGCCGAGCTCATCACTTTCCCGGTGCTGATGGTGCTGTTGTTGATCATCTTCGGCGGGGTGACGGCGGCGGCTGTTCCGCTGTGCATCGGCGGTCTGGGCATCCTCGCATCGCTGGCCGCGATGCGCATTCTGACGTCCTTCACCGAGGTGAGCGTGTTCGCCACCAACATCGCCACCCTCGTGAGTCTGGGTATGGCGGTGGACTACAGCCTGTTCGTACTCACTCGCTTCCGGGAAGAGCTGCGGCGCGGGTCGACCACCCCGGACGCGGTCCGAGCGACCATGTCCACCGCCGGTCGGACCGTCGCCTTCTCCGGTTTGCTGCTGGTGTGTGGATTCGTCGGGATGCTGATATTTCCGCAGGCGATGATCAGGTCGCTCGGTTTCGGAGGCATGGCAGCCGTGGCCGCCGCTGCGTTCGTCTCGCTCACCGCACTTCCTGCCGCGCTTGCGCTTCTCGGTCCTCGGATCGACTCGTTGAGTTGGCGGACGGGTGCCGTCGAACGCGGAGACGAACGCGCCGAACGGTTCTGGGGCGCGGTGGCGACCTCGGTCATGAAGCGGCCGGTGATCGTCGCCGGCACCATCCTCGCGTTGCTCGCCCTGCTCAGCGCGCCGGTCTTCGGTGTCGCCCTGGGCGATCTCGACCACCGGGGGCTTCCGTCGGATTCACCGGCGCGGATCGCGACCGACGCTCTGTTCACGGAATTCCCGCTCGCCAACTCCGGGGTCACCGTGATGGTCCGGTCCACCGACGGCGGCGCGCCCGACCCTCGTGCGGTCCAACGGATCACGAACGACATCGGCGCGCTCGACGGATTCGCGGCCGCGGCCCCAGGGGGTTCGACCGGAGACTACGCAGTCGTGCGAGCCATCCTGTCCTCCCCCGACCGAACGGAGGGTGCACTCGCCGCGGTGGAGTCACTGCGCGACCTTCCCGTGCCGGACGGTACCCGAATATTCCTCGGCGGCCCCACCGCGCTGAGTCAGGACGGTATCGCCGCCATCGAGGACACGATCCCCTGGATGTTCGCGATCATGATCGCGTCGACCTTCGTCGTCACCACCGCCGCGTTCCGCTCGATCGTACTGTCCGTCAAAGCGATCGCCATGGCGATGGTCAGCCTTGCCGCGACGTTCGGTGTCCTGACCTGGATCTTCCACGACGGTCACGGCGCAGAACTTCTCGGCGTCACACCAGGACCCCTGCAGGCAACGATGAGCATTCTCGTTCTCGCAGTCGTCTTCGGGCTCTCGACAGACTACGAGATATTTCTGCTCTCCCGCATGGTCGAAGCACACGATCGAGGCGAGTCCACCCGTGACGCGGTCCGTATCGGCACTGCACGCACCGGCCGAGTGGTCACGGCCGCCGCCCTGCTGCTCATCACCGTCACCGCGGCGTTCTCGCTGTCGGAACTGTCGATGATGCGACTGCTCGGAATAGGCGTCATCGTCGGGCTGATCATCGATGCGACGGTCGTTCGCATGCTCCTGGTCCCCGCCCTCGTTGCGTTGATGGGTGAGGCGAACTGGTGGCTGCACCCGAAACCTCCTCCGCGCGACACTCCCCCGGACACACCACTGGAAAAGGACATCGAACATGCCGGTTGAAGTCAGCACGGTCGAGATCAGAGCCGCACAGAGAACCGACATTCGCGAGATGTCCGACCTGATGGCACGCGCCTTCCAATCCGACGACCCTGTGAGCAGTTACTTCTTCCCGAAGGACGCTCGGCGGCCGAAGATGCAGCGACGGATGATGTCGGCGCTGATCAGGCACCGCTACCTACCCTCGGGAGGTGCAGAGCTTGCAGTGCTCGGCGGGAAGATAGTCGGGGTCAGCTTGTGGCATCCGCACGACGCGTCGCCCGAGTGGTGGCGAAACCTGATTGCCGGTCCACAATTGTTGTGGGCCATGCGCAGTGGTGTCCGAGCAGGAATGCACATGGACAAGATGCTCGACGCCGGGGCGCCCGACGACGACGCGGTGCTGTGGGTGTATCTCGGGGTCGAGCCGACGCTCCACCGATCCGGGCTGGGCGCGGCACTGTCGCGATCCTTCTTCGAGCGGGTCGACCGCGAGGGCCGAACGACATTCGGGATCTGCAAACAGGGCAACATCCACTTCTGGACAGCGATGGGGTTCGAGGAAGTCGGAACGGACACCATCGGTCCGGGCGGGCCTGAAGTCCACCGCATGAATCGCCGTCCGAGCGCACGGCCGTAGCCGCGTCCGCCGTGACGCCGCCAGGGCCTGCGGAACTCCGTCACCGGGTTCCGCAGGCTCCTGCCGGGACGTCAGTACCGAGTCCGGTGCCAGTGCCCGGTCACTGCCCTTCGCGCCACCGCGTGGACTCCGCGAGTTCGAACCCGTACCGATCCGCCAGCACGCCCAGACGTCGAACGTTCGCGCCGTTCAACGCTGTTCCGATACTTCGCAGTTCGAATTCGCCGGACAACGACAGCAGCATCGTCTCCGCCATGCACGCGTAGGTCAGCCCCGGCGCGAGGCCGAACGTCAGACCGAAATCCGACCCCGCGGGCATCGAGACGATGCCACCGTCGAAGACCGTCACATCGGGCCGAGTGAGGCCGACGTCGTGCGGGATGTTCGGGGGCTGCGCCACATCGCAGACGATGGCGTCGGGTCCCAGATCGGCGGCATCGATCAACGAGTGCGGCGCCGACGTCGCAGCGATGACCACCTGCGCACGAGCAACCCCGGCGGCCGGATCGTCGAAGAACTCGATGTGCCCGCCGGCCACGAGATCGTCCACGCTCCGCCCGTCCGCCGCCGCGGCGAGCGCACCTGCCCCACCTCGAGCGGCGTCGACTATCTCCCCCGCTGCGTCCCACAGTTTCGGCGCGACGCGCCCCTGCTCACCGGGCCGCCCGACCAGGGCGATCGCGCCGACGTCGGGCGCCAAGGCACGCGCGATGGTCCTACCGATGGCACCGGCCGCCCCCAGAACGGTCACCCGAACCACCCCGAGATCGATACCGCGTTCCGCGCACACTCGGTGCACCGCACGGATACTGGCTGCCGCCGTGAACGAATTTCCGGTGGTGAGAACGCCCGCCATCGAGCCGAGCGCCAGCCCGTTCGCCGTGACCACCGACGAGTATCCGCCCAGCCCGACGACGGTGGCACCTCGCTCGAACGCGAGGTTCGCCGCAGCACCGACTGCTGCTACCGCAGCGTGTGGCGGCAGCGTCAGCAGTCCCTTCGACGTGAAGGGAAGCCCGATCAAGTTGCCGTGGGCTGCGCCGTCGTGCTCGGTCACGATCCTCCCGCTACCGATGATGTACGACGCAGGCTTCAGTTCCGATGTCGCCGAGGAGAACCTCTCCAGGAGCTCCGCACGTTCGGGGTGCGAGAACTCGGCGAGCGACGGATCGAAGGCCTCGAAGATGCTCAGATCCAGCGGATGAGCGACGAACCCGAACCGGCTGTCACCGGACTGCACCGGAGTGTGCGGGAGCCGTGCGCCCACGGTACTTCCGGAGCGACCCGCTTCGGTCCGTGCCACAGAACCACCGGACCGATTCCGTCCGACCAGATGACCGATCAGACCGGCGAGGTCCCCTGCCGCCGCGAACGCGCACGCGCGACCGAGTGCCTCGACCAGACGCATGCATTCGGACTCGGTGACCGTCAGCGGCGGTTCCACCCGCAGCACCCGCGCCCCGAACATCGTGGGCGCCAGCCGAATACCCTCCACCTGCGACAGGTACGAGGACATCATCACCGCCAGGTTCTCCTGATCCGCAACCGAACCCAGAATGGATTGCCTCCCCACGAAGTTGATGTCGTCGGTGAGCTCGACACCCAACAGCAAGCCACGACCACGCACATCCGACACCACCGTCGGATACTCGGCAGCGAGCCTCCTCAGTTCACGAGCAAGCAGATCCCCCACTTCCTGCACTCGCGAGATCACAGCACCGCCGTCCGCGGCGAGCTCGTCGAGCACCGCGATGCCGACCCTCGCCGTCAACGCGTTGCCCGCGAACGTCGACGTGTGCCGCAGAGCGAAGCTTTCCCCCATCCACTCGGGCTTGCTCAACACCGCCCCGCTCGGCAGCACTCCACCCCCCAGCGCTTTGGCCAGAGCGAGAACATCGGGTACGACGCCTTCTCGCTCACACGCGAACATCGTGCCCGTACGGCCCAAACCGGTCTGCACCTCGTCGAGTGCCAGTAGAACCCCGTGCTCGGTGCAGATCTCGCGCACACGCGTCAGGTAACCGTCGGGAGGCACGACGACGCCGCCCTCACCTTGAATGGGCTCGACGACGAACGCCGCGAACTGCCCTGGTGCAGCGACCAGTGCGGCCTCGAGCGCGTCCGCGTCACCGAACGGAACGGAGTCGAATCCCTGGACCGGAGCACCGAATCCAGCCTGGTACTTGATGTTTCCCGTGGCGGAAAGTGCGCCGAGCGTCTTGCCGTGGAAGCTGTTCGTCGTGCTGAGGATACCCAGGCGTCCCGTCGCGGCGCGCGCGATCTTGATGACCACCTCCATCGCCTCGGCGCCGCTGTTGACGAACGTCACCCGCGTCAGACCGGCGGGTGCGACGGAGACGAGGCGGCGGGCGAGTTCGCCCGCTGGATACAACACCGACGGTTGGACGAACACTGCTTCCCCGGAATGTCGCACGGCATCCATTGCTCGCCAGATGTTCTCGGGGTTGTGCCCGAACGGGAGGGCTCCGTACGCGCCGGCGAAATCGAGGTGCGTACGACCCGACGCGTCGAGCAGCTCGGTCCCTTTACCGGACACGTACTCGATGTCCACGTCCACCGCCGACAGGAGTCGGTACAACTCGGGGTTGACGTTCTCCGCAAACCCGTCGCGGCCGGTCGCCTGACGCGTGGTGGACGGACGAAAAGAAAGGTCGGTCATGTGAGCTCCGTGTTCTCGCGAAACCGCCTCCGGTGGCACGAGCTGCCGGGAGGCGTTCTCGCGCAACCAGAGCTCGCCCCGTGGTGGGACGCAAGCGCGATGGTAGCTGCCGAGAGGACCGAAGTTAGCCTGTGAAAATACCCTTACTACTGATTCGAAACGAAAAACCGCATCTACAGTCGGTTTATCTGCGTGGCCGACTCAGCGTCGTGTCGGCCAAATCACACCGGATCACTTGTCCTGCGTCGCCGACAACAGCCACTGCCCGTCGATCTTCTCCATATTGGCGATGAGCGGGAACACGACGTTCCCCGACGCGACACCGGCACTCGTCGCACTCACGTTGACGTTGGCGAAGAGCTCGGCCTTGTCGTCCTGCAGACGCACGACACCGATGTCGAGAACGTCGACGTCCGTTGCCGTCTGCGTCTCGTTCGCCGTCGACTTGATCTCCTCGATGAACTTCTGCGACTCCTCGCGGAACGCTGGCGTCATCTTCTCGAGCCCGGCCGCGATATCGGCGTCGATCGTCGCGAAGTTGTACCTGTACAACCCGACCAGAGCGTCCGACGCCGCTCGCGTCACCTCGGATGTCTCGCCCTGATCGACCCACGCGGCGTTGTCCACCTCGGTACCGGGCTTCAGCGCGGCAACCGCCGCGAACGCAACCAACAACGCAGCAACAGCACCGACCACGATCGTCGGCAGCCAGTTGGTCCGACCGGCCGGCTGTCCCCCAAGTGAGCCTGTCTGGGGTGAGCCTTCCTGGGGTGAGCCTTCCTCGGATACCTCAGCTCCAGGCGCCTTCGATGATTCGGGCGTCTCGGCTCCAGGAGTATCAGCTACCGAAGCCTTCTGCTTCGACGGCTTCGAGATGGAGACTGTCGCAGGCTCAGCAGACGAGGGGCCTTCGGGATGCGCAGTGTCGGGCGCACTCGAATCCACCGCACTCGAATCCACAGCACCCGAGTCGACAGCACTCGAGTCCGGTGCGCTGGAATCGGCGGGCATGCGGTTGGTTCCCGCAACCTTCTTACGGACCTTGCTGGTGGTGACGGGTGGGACTATCTTGCGACGTTGTGGGGGCACTGAAGTACTCCTGACTCGAACATGTGCGGGCGGGCGGAAGGTGCAGCCTCGGCTACGGACCTTCGGACGCGCCTGAATCAGCGGGCGCGGGCTCGCCGGAGGGAGGCGTCGCGCTCGGGTCTGTGGTTCCGGCATCGGGAGCGGGAGTGCCTGTCTCCGGGCTACCTGAGTCCGGGGCACCTGCGTTCGGTGCGGGCTGCTGCGCGCCCGGATCGGTCGGTGCATCGACGGGGTTGAGCGGCACTCGGTCTCCGACGGGCAGAAGGTTGTTGACCTTCCACGTTCCGTCGACGTCCTCGAGGTACATCCGCATGACGCTGCGAGTGCGTTCGGTGAATCCGTCCGGCCCCGACGTGTTGTTCGCGACGATCGCGATCGCGGTAGCCGTCCGGTCGTCGACGTTCAGTTCCGTGATGGTCGCGTCGAGTACCTCGGCAGTGATCTTCCGGCCGGAATTGCGCTGCTCGTCCGTGACGGCCTTCTTGGTCTCCTCGAGATAGCTGGTCATCTGATCGCCCGTCACCGAGGTGAGCATCAGATCCAGCGACCCGTCCATGTCGGCGGAGTCGACGGTACTGAGATTGATCGCGGCCTGACGTGCGTCGTTCAGCGCCGAATCGCGAGTGTCCGCGATCGCCTTCTCGTCCCACGCGTTCTTCCATCCGATCCCGAACCATACGCAGGCCGCCAGGGCCACCACGGCGACGATGGACAGGGCTACGAGGACCGGCCGGGACTTGTTCTTCGGCCGCGGTGTCTTCTTCGGCTGCGGTGGTGCAGCTTCGGTGTTTGACGTCACACTTCAACCTTACTCTTCGGTAACACCGGCATCGACGACGCCGGTGAAACCGTGGAACACGAAACGGCGGTGAATCTGCTCGGTTTCCGCAGATCCACCGCCGACGACCACGATACGACTGTGCACAGTTACTTCGGAGTGACTCCGATCAGGGGAGCGAGCTGTGAGGCGATCGGATTCAGGTTGAGCTTGTCCGGATCCACCTTGGGCTTGCTGTCCCACGGCTGCGGGGTTTCGGGGTCCGCGAACACGATCCGGTTGGCACTACGAACGCCGGTGACGCTGCCCTGCGGTGTCGTGCAGTTCGCGTCGAGATTCAGCGGGTAGTTCTCCTCGGTCAGGTCGAAGTTGGGATTCTTCGCCTTCTCCTCGTCCAGAATCGCCTGTGAACCTTCGTAACCCAACGTGCACGGAGGCGGATTGTTCGTCTCGAGAAGCAGACCCTGGTGAATCGTGCCGTCGCCCGGGACAAGCGTCTGCGCACCGGACGCCAGGGCAGGCAGGAAGATCAGCAGAGGCTTGAGCGCCAGAGTGCGAGGAGCAGCCAGCTCGAACACGTTGCGCAGGTTGGTCAGATCCGTCGTCAAGGACCCACCGCCTTCGTTGATCAACGCACCGACCTGATCGCTCGCTGCGGTCCCGGTGTTGATCAATCTCCGGATGTCCGGATCGTTGCTGCGCAGCTGCGCGGTCACCGACGCCAGATCCGTGCTGAACTGCCGGATGGCCGACGACTGCTCGGACTGCGTGTCCAACACGGTACGGCTGTCCCGAATCAGAGCGAGTGTCTGCGGCAGTGCTTCGTTGCCTGTCTCGGACAACGCACCGAGCGAGTCGACGAGCACCTGCAGATCGTCGCCCTTTCCGTCGAACGCCGCCCCGAGCTCTCGGACGACCGTCGTCAGGTTCTCCAGCGGCACGGTCTTGACGAGCTGATCCGTGCTGGCGAGGACGTTCTCGACGGGCACCGGTGTCTGCGTGTCCGCCGTCGCGATGGTCGAACCGTTCTCGAGATACGGACCTTCGTCGCTCGTCGGCTGTAGATCGACGTACTGCTCACCGATGGCCGAGCGGTTGGCCACGACCGCGCGCGCCGACGACGGAATCTGCGGACCGCCGTTGTCCAGCAACAGTTCCACGTCGATGCCGTCGTTGGTCAACGACAGCGCGCCGACGGTGCCGACCGGCACGCCGCGGTACGTGACCTCGGCGTTGGTGAAGATACCGCCGGAATCAGCGAACTGGCCGGTCACGCTGTACTGGCCGAAGCCGAGCAGATTGTCGAGCCGCACGTATTTTCCACCGACGTAGACAACGCCCACGACAGCGACGATGACGAAGAAGATGAGCTGCACCTTCACCAGCCGCGATCTCACAGCCCACCTCCGAGTTGTTCGAGCAGATCGTTCAAGGGCTCGAACGGAGTGAGCGGCGCGCCGGTCTCACCCTCGTCCGGTTCGGCCCCGGGCGCTACCGGTACCCCGGGAGGAGGCGACGGGTTGGGAATGATCGGGGGCAACGGCAGCAGCGAGATCGTGGGCCACCCCGGTCGTGGACCGTTTCCGTTGTAGTACGGGTTCGACGGATCCACGAGTGGGAGCGTGTCGCCGTACTTCGGCGGGATGTAGACCGGATCTCCCTCTCCGACACCGAAGTTGCGCAGAGCGGTGCCGATCGACAGATCGAGCGAGAGGTACAGGTTGGCCGAGTTGCCCTGGGTGATCTCCTCGATACCGTCGGGGAACGGCAGCGTCGGGATCAGCGGCAGCGTGGTCACGATGTCGTCACCCGACGCCGCGAGCGCCTGCAGTGTCGGACGCAACGCACGCAGGTCCGCGATCAAATTGTCCTTCGACTGATTGATCACGTCCGTTCCGACGCTGCCGAGCCTGTCGAGCTGGCCGAGCATCTGCGTCAGCTGCGGACGCTGCTGTTCGAGGACCTCCGTCGCGATCGGCAGGTCCTGCAGGACTCGGTCGATCTTCTCGGTCTGACCGCTGACCTGCGTGGTCAGAAGATCGAGACCGTCGAGTGCACGGGTGATGTCGTCGCGCTGCTCCTCGAGCCCACCGATCAGTGTGTTCGCTTCCTGGAGAAGACTCTTCGTGGTGCCCTCGCGACCGGAGAAGGCCGCGTTGAGCTCCTTCACGATCGGAGCGAGTTGCCCGACGCCACCGCCGTTGAGGACCAACGACAGGGCACCGAGGACCTGTTCGATGTTCGTCGTCACGCGGGTCCGGTCCAGCGGGATGGTGTCGCCGTCCTTCAGCTTCTGCGGATCCGCGTCACCGGCGGGTACCGACAGCTGAATGAACTTCTCGCCGAGGATCGACGTCTGCTCCACCGCCGCAGTCGCGTTGGCAGGCAGGTCCGTCGAATCGTTGACGATGACGCCGACGTTCGCGGTCCACTCACCGTCCGGAACGCTGATCGAGTCGACTCGACCGACCTCGACACCGTCGACCTTCACGGTCGACTGGGGAACCAGATCGAGAACGTCCTGGAACTGAATGGTCAGACGGATCGGATTGCTGCCGACATCCGCACCACCGGGCAGTGGAATTCCGTAGACGCCCTGCGAGCACGCCGTGGCCGACATGACCACGACAGCTGCACCGACGACGGACGTCAACGACCGTTTCGACGAAATCCACGTTCTCATCGACGCGCTCACTGTCCCCCTCCAAGCGATTCCTGCAGTCCTGGCAGAGTGTTGTTCTCGCCGAGCCTCGGCGACACGACACCGGGCACCGTTCCCGGCACGACGTCGCCCTGTTGGGTGTCGTTGGTCAGTACGCCGAACGGCAGCACCAGCCCGGAATCGCGAACCGGCCCCTGGATCAACGTCGTGATCTCGCCACACCGGTCGATGATCGGTTGTATCTGGGCACCGAGCTGTTCGAATCTCGGGTCGCCCGGAACCAACTTGCCGAGGTCGATCAGACGGCACACCGTTCCGAGCGGGTCCTGGGTCTCGTTCTGCAGGTTGGCACGTGAGGCCAGAGTGCCCGACTCGGCATCGTAGGAGTTGACGAGATTGCTGATCGCGAGCGGCAGAATCGTCAATGTCTCCACCAACTGCTCGCGATTGTCCGACAGTGCCTGAGTGGGCTGCACCAGTCCGTCGGCCGCCCGCACCAACTGATCCCGGTTGTCCGCCACGAATCCCGCCACGTCGCCCAGGGCGATCGACAGCTGATTCAGTGCCGCCCCAAGATTCTCCCGCTCCCCGTCGAGGAATCCGGTGAGATCGGACAGCTGGTCGTTGAACTCGCGTACCTGGGCGTCGTTGGCCGCGAGGGCCGAGACGAACGTCTGCAGGTTCTTGACCGTGTCGAACAGGTCGCCGCGGGAGTCGCTGAGTGTCCGCGACGCCTCGGAGAGCTGAGTGATGGTGTTGCCCAGCGCTTCGCCGTTGCCGTCGAGGTTCGCGGCGCCGGTGTCGACCAGATCGGTCAGCGCCCCGTTCGCGTTGGCACCGTTGGGTCCGAGTGCGTTGGACAGCTCGTCGATGCTGGCGTAGATCTGGTCCACCTCGACCGGGGTTGCGGTCCGGTCACGCGGAATCACCGCGTCGCCCGACATCTTCTCCCCACCCGAGTAGGCGGGTGCGAGCTGAACGTAGCGATCCGACACCAAGGACGGCGTGATCTGCGCCGCTCTCACATCGGCCGGAATGTCGACGCCGCGCTCGACGCGCATCTTCACCTCGACCTGGTCGCCCTGCGGCACGACCGAGGTGACTTCGCCGACTGCGACACCGAGGACACGAACGTCGGAACCTTCGTAGATACCGACGGACTTGTCGAAGTACGCCGTGATGTCGGTCGAACCCGCACGGGTGAACAGCCACCAGAGGCCGCCCGCGATCACCAGCGCTGCGATGACGACGCCTGCGATGACTGCGCGGGAGCCACCGGTCTTCTTGGTGTTCTCCGTGGTTCCGTCAGCTGTGCTGTCGGTCATCAGTTGCCTCCCAGATCACGCGCGGGCTGACGGTAGCCGGGGATCAACGGCAGACCAGGAGGCGTGAGGTTCGCCAAGGTGATGTCGAGCCAGCGGCCGTTACCGACCACGTTCGCGTACAGGCGCACGAACGGTGAGTACAGCTGCAGACCGCGCTCGACGGCCTCGTTGTTCTCGTTGAGGATGTCGATCACGCCGTTCAGTTGTTCGAGCATCGGAGTGATCTGCTCTTCGTTGTCGCGGACCAAGCCGGTCAGTTCCGTCGACAGCCGCCTGGTTCCGCTGAGCAGCTGAGAGATCGCCTGCTGGCGGTTGTTCAGCTCTTCCAGCAAAGGCCCTGCATCGGCGATGAGCCTGGTGAACTGTTCGTTCCTGTCCGCCAGCACCTTCGAAGTCTGCCCCGTCGCCTCGAACAGCCTCTGCAGTTCGGCGTCGCGGCTCGCAATGGTCTGCGACAACCGGCTGACACCGTCGAGCGAGGCACGGATGTCTGCCGGCGTCTCGGAGAACGCCTGCGACAACGTTTCGAAGCTCGACGCCAACTGCGTGGTGTCGATGTCCTCGATCGTGGACGCAGCATCGGAGAACGCGTCGATCACGTCGTACGGAGAAGTTGTGCGCTCCAACGGAATCGGGTCCTTCGGCTTGAGCACGTCGTCACCGCGAGGATCGATGGCCAGGTACTTCTGTCCGAGGACGGTCTTGATCTGGATGGACGCCGACGAGTTGTTGCCCACCCACGCGTCCTGCACACGGAAGTCGACGTTGACTCTGTCGCCGTCGAGCTCGACGGAATCGACCTGCCCTACCTTGACACCCGCGATTCTCACTTCGTTGCCGGGCTTGAGCCCGGCGGCTTCCTTGAACTGCGCCGTGTACGTCGAACCGGCTCCCAGGATCGGCAGCTTGTCCAGAAAGAACACCGACACGGTAGCCAGAAGCACGATCATGATGCCGAGCGCGCCGGCCACGAGCGGGCTACGCTTTTTCATTCCTTGATCCCCCCAGCTTTGCAACGCTCGGCCGCGTTGGTGTAGAGCGGTTGATTCACCGTCGGAAGCCCTGTCGGCAAGTTCAGGTTGGGTGACGTTCCAGGCCCCGCCTGAATGTCGATGCCGCACAGGTAGAACGTGAACCACGAACCCTGCTGGGCCGTCCTGATCAGTTTGTCGAGTTTCTTCGGCAGGGTCTGGATGACCGCGGTGACCTCCGCTTCACGATTGTTCAGCGTGGTCGCCAAAGTGTTCAACGCGGCGATCGAGCCCTGGATGGACGGCCTCGTCGGTTCGAGCAGATCCGCGGTGGCATCCGTCAGACCGGCGAGTGACGTGACGGCGGATCCGACGACGTCGCGGTCGGAGGACAGTCCCGACACCAGCGCCTGCGTGTTGGTGATCAGAGAATCCAACTGGTCGTCGTTCTGGTTGACCGTCTGCAGCACCGTGTTCAGGTTGGTGATGACGGCACCGATCACCGCGTCCTTGTCCGCGACCGTGTTGGTCAAGCTCGCGGTACTGCGAACGAGTTCGCTGATCGTTCCGGACTCACCCTGGAACACCTGGATGATCTGGTAGGACAGCTTGTTCACGTCGTCGGCACTCAAGGTCTGGAACAGCGGCCGGAAGCCGTCGAACAGCGTCGTGAGGTTGACGGCGGGCTTGGTCTGGCTCAACGGGATGGTCTCACCGGGGTTGATCTTGCCGCCCTGGTCGCCCGCACCCTGTTCGATGGCGATGTACCGCTGCCCGACGAGGTTTCGGTAACGGAGGTTGGCTGTCGCCGAGGCAGGCAGGTAATCCCGGCCGTCGACCGAGAACTCGACCTTGGCCTCGCGCTCGTTGACGATCTCGATGTTCTTGACGTCACCGACGCGCACACCGGCGATGCGCACCTCGTCGCCCTTGTTGAGCGATGCGACGTCACTGAAGATCGCGCTGAACGTCTGTCCCCCGCCTCCGGAGATGTTCGCGATCGAGAACGCCAACGTGCCTGTTGCCAGAATCGTGACGACAGCGAACACGATCAGTTTGACGAGCGGTGCGAGTAGCCCCCTCATTTGATGGTCACCTCCACACCCCTCAAAGCCGGCGCCCCCGCCGAAGTCACCCAGGAAGGAACGTCCTCCGGAGCGGTTCCCGTTGCCCCGCCGTAGATCACGGCGAGCGTGTCACGTTCGAAATCCGAGCCCGCGTAGGACACCGGCGTCTGCTCGACAATGCCCGGCAGCGGCGAGTACTGCGGCGCAGGCAGTTCCGGAACATCCTGCGGTCCGGGGTTCCTCGACGGCACCTGGTAGGAACCGTCGTTCGCCGATCCGCCTGGGTACTGCGGGAAGAACTCGCCGGCAGCAGTGTCCGCCGGGGTGTAGCAGCGCGGTCCGCGATCGTCGAACAGACGCGGCTCGTCCTGGTTGGGAAGGTAGCGGCCCTTCGGGTTGACGAACGCAGCGGAGACGTTGATGCCTCGGTACTCGTCGCCGACGCCGATGACGTCCTGCGCGCGTTGCACCACCGGCACGAAATTGGCGAACGTGCACCCGAACGACGGCGAATACTGCGCCAACAACTCCAGCGCCTCACGCGAATCCGCCGAGATCCGAATCAGATTGTCCGCGTTGGCCTGCAGAAAATCTGCCGTCGACGCACTCGTCGCCGTCAACGACGAGATCAACGTATCCACCGCCGGACGCTGCTCGACCAACGTGTTCCCCGTGACCGACAGATTGTCGAGCGCATCGATCAACTGCGGACCCGCATCGGCATACGTCTGCGAGAAATCCGCCAACCCACGCAGATCCTCCTGAATGTTCGGCAACTCGGTGTTCA
>NZ_KB911557.1:0-167227 GCF_000383555.1 Rhodococcus sp. 114MFTsu3.1
GGCCGAGGACTTACCACAAAGAAGCTACGCGTCCACTGTGCAATATCTGAAACAACACACGAAAGTTGTATTTTCAGGTACACAACTACATGAAAACCAAGAACGAACACACACACTGTGTGTGTCTCCGACTTCGGTTCGTTCGTGACACTGTTTCACAGAGTTACGGCGGCCATAGCGGAGGGGAAACGCCCGGTCCCATTCCGAACCCGGAAGCTAAGCCCTCCAGCGCCGATGGTACTGCACCCGACAGGGTGTGGGAGAGTAGGACACCGCCGAACACACTTTCACAGAACACCCCCGGGAACCACACGGTCCCCGGGGGTGTTCTGCATACCCGCACCAAACACACTCCACCGTGCATCCCCCTCGGACACCCGTCGAGGACACACCCACCGCAAAAACACCCCCCGAATGTGCGCTGACATCACCACCACACGCACAACAGGACGGTGAATCCACCACCCCGCCGCCAGGTAGAGACGCAGACGGTCACCCACGTGCCGGACCCTCACCCCAGTGCTAGCACTACGCCGTGCACCCGACACAACGGTGAGCGTTTGAGACGCAGGTCGAGCAAGGTCCTTTTGATACTCGTTCGTCCCGTTCTTCTTCGCTGTTCACGTCGACTTCATCGACAGGTCGATCTTTTGCGTCGGTAAGTATTCTTTGCAGCGGAACAGTCGGGGTATGCCGATGAATCCGCGAGGAGAAACCGTCGCCGCCGGGGTTCCGGAGGCTCTTGCTGCTGATATGACCATGGCGGAGCAGCACGATTGGATTCGTTCGTTTCTGAAGCGGAATCCTGTATCCCGGAGACGCTTTCTGGTTGGCTCGGCGGCGACTGCTGCGGCGGCTGCCGTTGGGAATGCAGCGTGGTCCGGTCGTGCGTATGCGCAGGATGCGCCGCTGGCGGTGGGTGGTCGTCACACGTCGTTCGGTGTGGATTCGGCCACGCAGCTCCGATTCTCGGCTCAGTTGTCGCGAAATCCCGGGGTGACGGGGGTGTTCCTCGATCATGGGCCGACTCCGGCGCTGGGGGCGACAACTGCAGCGGAGGTTCGTAATCTGGTCAGTCAGGTGCCGCAGACCGACGGCGGCATCCTCGGTGCCGAGCAGTTCTACGTTCACGTGCCCGTCGACGGTCTGGCTTGCAAGACTCCGCATTTCTATCGCTGGCGTACCAACGACGGCTACGTCAGTGATGTGCAGACGGTGTGGACAGCGTTGCCTCCAGGACGGAGTGCTCCGTTCCGCTTCACGATGATGGGCGATCAAGGTGTCGATGAAACACCCTCTCGGCCGCCGGGCCTGAAGGCAGGGGATTACGACGATCTGTACTACAAAGCCGACAACGAGCCATCCGTTCGTCATGCGGCGAACATCGTCGGGCAGATCGCGACGCGCAGACCGGACTTTCATGTTTTGGCGGGCGACATCGCGTACGCGGATCCGTCGGGCGCCGGCCTCCCTGCTCAGTTCGCTCCCAGCGGGGTGACTCAGCCGAAAGGCTTCGACAAGTACAACCCTTTCGTGTGGGACGGCTACTTCGCAGCCATCGAGCGAAGTGCGGCGAGCACACCCTGGTTCTTCGCCACGGGTAACCACGACATGGAAGCGTTGTACGGTGCGAACGGGTACGGGGGACATGCGGCCAGGCTCGATCAACCCGAGAACGGTCCTGCTGGCTGCCCTTCGGTCTATTCGTTCGTGTACGGCAACGTCGCCGTGCTGTCGCTCGACGCCAACGATGTGTCGTACGAGATCAAGGCCAACACCGGCTATAGCGGCGGCAGGCAGAACACATGGGTGGAAAGGTCCCTTGCACGATTCAGGGCGGATCCGAACATCGATTTCGTGGTGTGCTTCTTCCACCACTGTGCCTACTCGACTACCGAAGCCCATGCATCCGACGGTGGTGTTCGCGACGCATGGACGAAGTTGTTCGACCGCTACGAGGTGGATGTGGTTCTGCAAGGGCACAATCACGTGTTCGAACGAACCGACCCCATCCGGGCCGGCCATCCGACACGGACGGCGGCCGACCACGCCGTCGTGTATCCGAAGTCCGACGGGACGGTGTATTACACGGTAGGCGGTGGCGGCCGGCCTCGGTACACATTTCAGCCCTCCGAGCAGGAGACGTACAGAGGAAACGAGTTGCCGAACAACGCTGTTCCGAACAGCTACGTCTGGACGCCCGACGGTGAGAAGGCCACTGAAGCCGTCGGGTGGTCTCGGGTTCGCTTCAGAAACTACTCGTTCGTCTCCGTCGACGTCGCTCCCGGGATTCCCGGAATCACACCGAGCGAGATGAAGATTTCCGCGATCGACGAGTACGGCCGCGAGTTCGATCGCGTCACCTATCGGCGAGATGTCCCGATGAGCGGTGTGTTCGGTTCGTCCTGATCGAGGTCGTGGTTCGATTCCATGCGTTCGAGCACCCACAATGCAGCGCTTGGAACAGGTTCCACGATCACCACGTCGGTACGGAGGGCGAGCTGCCGAGCTGAGTCGCTGAGCGGACCGCCGCCGATGATCACTGCTTCGGCGCCCGCCGCGGCGGCGTCGTCGACCGCTGTGCCGAGTTCGTCCACGGTGGCGTCGAGATCTCGGGCGAGGACGAGCGGGTCGGAATCCGTCAGAAAGATTCCTGCGAAATCAGCATCGGGGCTGCAGTGTCGTACCAGCGTCCGCAACGACGGCTCCAACAGCGGTGTGGTGGTCGCGATGGCAAATCGTCGCCCTCCGCAAGCTGCTGTCGACACTGCGGCCTGCCCGATTCCGACGACGGGAATGTCGACGAGCTGCCGAAGGGCAGCGACTCCAGGATCTCCGAAGGCGCCGACGATCACCGCGCAGGGCCTGTGCACGTCGATACCGGAGAGCGCTGCAGCAACGGTGTGTTCGGCCGCCTCGTCGAGAGCTTCGGCGTCGACGATCATGCTCGGACCCGCCGCTGCGGTGACTCCGACGACGTCGTATCTCGATCCGTCCATAACTTTCTCGGCAACCGCGACGAGCATGTCGGTGGTCGAGGCGTTGGTGTTGGGGTTGACCACCAGAATCGTGGGCACGCTGCTCATGAATCAATCATCCTCTGGCATGGGGTGTCCGAAGGTTTCTCGGGGGAACTGAACTGCGACGGCGCATACGACGAAGAGTGCGGTGAGAACGGCGAACATCGCGGGGACTCCTGAGCTGTCCAGTACCGCTCCGGCGATCAAGGGGAACAGACCACCCGAGAGAGAGCCGATGGCAAGGATGACGGAGGTGGCGAGTCCGCGAATGCGAGTCGGGTACTGCTCCGGGGCGAACAGCCAGATGGTGGTGTTCAGAACAATCACCGAGAAGTTGAAGAGTGCACCGAAGAACAACACCAGTCCGATGTCGGTGGCGAAGAAACCGAAACCGAGTGCCGCGGCGGTACCGAGGCTTGCACCGGCCGTCAGGGTGATCTTGCGGGGAAGCTTTCGCGCGATCAGGGCCGCGGTGACCGCGCCGATCAAGGAACCCGACTGCATGACGAGCGTGTACCAGAGTGCACTCGTGATCGACATCCCACGTTCGGTGAGAATGATGGGAATGAGCGTCAGCATGGAGATTTGCGCGGCGTACGACATGCAGACTGCGACACCCAAGGCGAGCGTGCTTCGGCGATAGCGCGCACCGAACATCTCGGTCCACCGAACCTTGGGGGCAGCCGTGTCCGCTGCGAGCGTTGTCTTGTCCAAATAGACCTCCTCGGAGCCGAGAATTCCGCGGAGCTTGCCTTGAGCAAGGCGGTTGATGACGGTGTTGGCCTCGTCGATTCGTCCGGTGGCCGCCAGGTATCGGGGAGTCTCCGGCAGTGACCTCCGATAGAACACCACTGCGAGTGCAGGCAGAACCAGCATGCCGAACAGCCATCGCCAGCGGTCCTCGCCGGTGAAGATGGCGAACACGATGACGCCGAAGAGAGGGGCGAGCATGTTGCCCAGTCCTGCCGCGGCGACGTTGATCAGCCCGACGGCTGTCCCTCGGTGCCGAGCCGAGAAGAACTCCGACAGCATGATGACCGCAACGGCTATTTCGCCGCCGAGTCCCAGGCCGACGAGGAACCGCGCCGCGACGAGAACTTCATAGTTGGGCGCGACAGCGCACAGAAGCGATCCGAAGGCGAACACCAGAAGGTTGGCGCCCAACAGAGTTCGACGGCCGAGACGGTCCATGACGACACCTGCGAGAATGCGACCGAGGGCAACCGCTGTGAACGTAGCGGTGTTGAGCAACCCGATCTCGGTGCCCCCGAGGCCCCAGTCGGCGCGGAGGACCGGTCCGGAGATGCCGACGGCGTTCTGCTCGATGGCGTCGAAGAAGACGCCGAACAACACCATGGCGACGATCCCGATGTGAGCGGAGGTGAGGCCGATACGTGAGTACGCGGATTCGATCTGTGTGCCGAGTGTCGTTCGTTCGGCGGGTGAATCCTGTGGAGAGTTCATCGACGAGGGCAGGGTGCTCATCCCGGTGTGCCTTTCGCGGCTGGTGGTCGATGGATACCGTCGTTGGTATACCAAGTGATGAGCGAGAATCTACGGCCGGATGTCCGCTGTTGGGTTTCCGTTCTGTTAAACACATGTAAGAGCGGCGACTAGATGGCGTAACACGAGCTCGCTGACGTCGCCGCGTGTTGGACTGCATCATCGAGTTCGGCACTTGGTATACCTGAGGTGGTGTTGCTGTTGGTGCTGGTACACATGGGCGAGCAATGATGGAGGACAGTGCATGGAACAGGGTGCAGCGTCGGCGAGTTTGTCCCGCCGTGTGTTCGACGAGATTCGCGCGCGCATACTCGATGGACGAATCCCGGCCGGTGAACCCTTGCGCGAGCGGGATCTCAGTGCCGAACTCGATGTGTCCAGGGTGCCGATCCGTGAGGCGCTTCCTATGCTCGAGGCCGCCGGACTCGTTGCGTTGTCGCCGCGTCGACCCGCCGTCGTGACAATGGTGACGCGGAGCGGAGTGGACGAACTGTACGATCTGCGCTCAGCGCTGGAACCGCTCGCGGCCCGAAAGGCTGCGTCCGCGGTCGCGGTGGGTGCTGATGTGTCGGCGCTCGTCGGTGCGGTGACGCGCGCCGGAGATGCGTTGGACGCAGGCGACCTGCCGTCGTTCCATCGCGAGAGTGGCGGCATTCACGCCGCGATCGAATCACTCGCAGGCAACCGGCTTTTCGTCGTCATCATGGAACCTTTGCGGGAACGCAGCAACCGGCTCAACGTCGCGAACATGGAACGCGACCCCAGCGTCAGGCACAACGAACATCTCTCGTTGGTCGATGCGATAGCCGAAGGTAATCCCGAACTTGCTGCGGCCGTTGCGTACTCACACGTCGAATGGGGTCGGCAGCGCACATTCGAGACACTGTCCTCGGTTCCGGGATTCGATCCGACGGCGTGATGCCAGTGGGGCGTCACGGCCACCTCCCGACGACTGCATCGAGGTGTCAGGTTGCGACGAACCGTGCGTGAACCTCGGCGCGAATGACGATGTCCTGTGGTTTGAGTTCGAATCCGTCGTCGGGTGCGGCATAGGCTCGAGATGCGACCACATAGTCCTGATGGGATGCTGCTGCAACACCGAGGAGTCCCGGGTCCGCTATCGCACGGGCGCTGACCGTCGATCGGCCCACGCTGTGCGCGAACACCTCTGCCTTGCTCTGTGCGTCCTGGACGGCACTCGCGCGGACTCGACGGGTGTTCTCGGCCGACGTCGCCTCGGTCAGCGACCAATCGAAGTGGCCGATGTCGACCCCGTCGAGCGCCGACACCGCATAGACGAACGCGTCGACCACGTCGATCTGGCTGAATTTCACCTCGATCGACGCAAGTGCCTGATAGACGTACGGCAACTGTTCCCCGTTGTGGTTGAACGGCCTGGACCGCGAGTGCCGCACTTGATCCAGAGCCCATGCGTCGATCGGGCCGCTCGAAGGGTTGTACAGCGGATCGATCAATCCGGTCAGCTCTCTGACCAGGCGGTGAGCAGGTTCGGCCGCAGCCTCGGCTGTGCGGCCGTCGGTTCGAACCGCCAGGGACACCGTGCATCGCTCCGGCGGGTACGTCGCCTGGCCTCGGCCGACGACCGTGATCTCGACAGGGTTCGACTCCATGATGGGAGTGTGGCACACAAGGGGTAGCGCTTCATTCGAGCGAACGACGCGTGTCTACCCGGCCCGCGGCGACATCCACGACCGGGGGATCGACGCGCGGTGCGAGGTTGGCGCAGAATGGGCGGCATGACCGCATCTGTGCGCCGACGATGGGTGCTGCATGTGGACATGGACCAGTTCATTGCGGCGGTGGAGGTGCTACGAAATCCCGAGCTGGCGGGGAAGCAGGTCGTGGTGGGCGGTAGGGGGGACCCGACCGAACGGGGAGTGGTGTCGACGGCCTCCTACGAGGCGCGGGCGTTCGGCGTCGGATCGGGGATGCCGTTGCGGGTCGCGTTCAAGAAGCTGCCCGACGCGATCTTCCTGCCGGTCGACGGGGAGGCATATACGGCGGCGTCGAACATCGTGATGGACGCACTCCGAAGCTTGAACGTGGTGGTCGAAGTGATGGGTTGGGACGAGGCGTTTCTCGGCGTCGAGACCGAGGATCCGGTGTCCTTCGCACGCAGGGTTCACGACACGGTGTTCGATGCGTCCGGGCTGCATTGTTCGGTCGGCATCGGGGACAACAAGTTACGCGCGAAGATTGCAACGGATTTCGGCAAGCCGCAGGGTATCTACACCTTGACGTCCGCCAACTGGTTCGAGGTGATGGGAGACCGCCCGACGGATGCGTTGTGGGGAATCGGGAAGAAGACCGCGAAGAAGCTTGCGAGTCTCGGTATCACCACGGTGTCGGAGTTGGCGGCAACCGACGATTCCGCGCTGGCAGCTGCGTTCGGTCCGAAAACCGGGCCGTGGATCGGAACCAAAGGGCGAGGGGTCGACCTGTCGCCGGTGTCCGCGGCGCCGTGGATTGCTCGTTCTCACAGCCGGGAAACCACGTTTCAGGAGAACCTGGAGGATTGGGAGGCGATCACCGAGGAGGTGAGGGCTCTGGCGCTGAAGGTGCGTGAGGACCTCGTCGCAGAGGACAGACCTGCTGTGCGGGTAACGCTGAAGGTGCGTTACGCGCCTTTCGAAACCCACACCACCACAGCTGCCCTCGACGGTCCGCCCACCTTCGACACACAGATCATTTCCGACGCGGCGGCCGCGTTGGTGCAGAGGTTGGACCACTCGCGCAAGGTACGCCTGATGGGCGTGCGCCTCGAGATGACGCCTCCCGCTGGTTCAGGCCCTGGCGAAGAGCGCGGGTGACGAGCCGGCGACCTGAACAACCTGGTTGCGGGACACCAGGTGTCGAAGATGCGCGGCAGCCTCGGACAGTGCGAGTGTCTTGTGGAACGGGGAGATGTCGCTCCAAGGTTTGTACCACTTCATGCGTTCGGCGACCTCCCAGACGGTGATCTCGTCGTCGGCGAATGCTTGACAGAGATGGTCGAGTCGTTCTTCGTGGTGCTCGATGAGTTCGCCCGCGCGCACTCCGACGTCGTCGATGCCTATTCCGTGGGAACCCAGTCCGCGCGTCACGTTCATGGACTGCACGTGGCGCAGCGAGTCGAAGAACTCTGCAAGCGCATCTCGCTCCTCGAGCGGGTAGACGAAGTTGCCGACGTGAGGTGTCGTCTTCTGCAGGACGTGATCGCCGGTGAACATGACGTCGGCGTCGGGCAGATGAAAGCACACGTGACCCGGGGTGTGGCCGGGGGTGAACACGGCCTGCAGATTCCGTCCGGTCAGCGCGATCGTTTCGCCGTCGCGAAGGATGCGATCGGGCGCCGAGTCGGGCCCGGTCGGCGGTTGCAGTTCGAGTTCCTCCCATGCGGCGATGTCGGCGTTCGGTGCGCCGGCGGCGGTCATGTTCGCGCGCTGGCGCTCGATCCACTCGGGGCCTCGCGGTGTCGTCATGTAATCGAACTCTGCGTGGTCGGCCTCGTGCATCGCGATCCATGCTCCCGATGCCTCGCGGACGCGGCCGCACAGGCCGGTGTGATCAGGATGGAAGTGCGTCAGCACCACGCCCTCGACGTCGGTGATCGAGCGTCCGACGGCTTCCAAACCGGAGGTGAGGCCGGCCCAAGCGTTGTCGTCGTCCCATCCCGCGTCGACGAGGACCAGGCCGCCGGGAGACTCCATGGCGTAGACAAGCGTGTGGCCGAGCGGACTGTCGGTGATGGGGACGGGGATCCGGAGGATGCCGTCCCCGATCGCTGCTGCGTCGCTCATGCCTACCTCGTTGCTTGGTCCAAGTAATCAGTTCTTCTCTTCATACTGACCCCGGCGAGGAGCACAAGGGAAATCGGGGTACCGATCGAGAGCTCAGCGGCGACGCCACTCGATGGCCGGGCAGGTGTCCATCACCATGGGAACCCCGGCGGCGAGAGTCCGAGCGAAGGCGGCTTCGTCGATGACGCCCAGCTGAAACCACACGCCTTTCGCGCCCACCGCGACGGCCTCGTCGGCGAACCGACCTGCCTGCTCGGATCGACGGAACACGTCGACGACATCGATCGGAAACGGCACCTCGGCGAGCGTCGCGTATCCCTGTTCGCCGAGAACCGTCGGCGCGTCCGGGTGAATCGGGACGATACGTTTGCCTCTGCGTTGAAGGAGGGAAGCAATCTCGTAGGCGGTGCGCTGCGGATTACCGGACAGGCCCACGACGGCCCAGGTGTCGAGGTCGTCGAGCATCAGATTCACCGACTCGGATTCCCGCCAGGACGCCATGATCGCGACGCTACTCTTCGCCGTCGTCCGATCGCATCGGTGCACCACAACGCCCACACGATCAGCAGTGGCTGGAACAGCAACCGGACTCCGCGTGCGGCGTCGGTATCGAGACCGAACGCGTCGGTGTGCGTCAGGAACTGGCTGATGTTTCCCGGAAACACCGCGACGAAGAATGCCGCGACGATCCAGCCCACAGCCGGCCTACGGACGAACACGAGCGCCAGTCCCAGGGCTATCTCCACTACGCCCGACGCGAGAACGACGAAGTCGGTGTCCAAAGGAACCCACGTCGGCACCTGTGCGGCAAATTCTGTGCGCGCCCAGAACAGATGGCTGAAGCCAGCGAACATGAGAAAGACCCCGAGCAGCACACGCGCAATCGTCTTCATCCGTCGATCGTGCCGGAACGATGCCGCGCGCTCCACCCGGGGCTCCTTCTCAACCAGCCTCAGCGAATCCTCGGAGCTGCTCCATGACGAACGCATGGTCCTCGCGGTGCGGGAGTCCGGAGACCCCGACGTAGCCGACGATCCCGACACCTCGGACTCGGATCGGTACGACGCCACCTGCGGCTGCGTACTTCTCTGCGGGGAGGTGGGACTGTGTATCGAAGTCACGGCCCGTCGCGAGGAAGAATTCGAGCACACCCATTGAGCTCCGCCCGTACCGACGGGCGGTATTCAGCTTTCGCGACAACCAATGATCACTTTCCGGGTAGGCCCCGGGTAGCGCTGCGTGGAACGCGCGCTGCTCCCCGTGCACAACCCCGATGACCAAAGGCAGGTTCCGGGCGGAGGCGACCTCCCGCATCCGCCTGCCGAGGGCCCATACGTCGTCGTAATCGAACGCGTCCAATTCCACCGCCTGTTCGTCGGCTGTGATGGCGTCCAGGCCTTGGGTGCTCATGCCGTCGAGGACGCGAGCCATATATTCAGCTCGCCGTCGACCGCGTATGTATCGATCTCGGCGAGGTCGTCCCTTGTGAATTCCGGGCTCTGCAGCGCGAGAACACTGTCCGACAGTTGACCCGGACGGGACGCGCCGACCAGCACGGACGAAATGGGGGACTTCCGCAGTACCCATGCGAGTGCCATCTGAGCGAGCGATTGACCGCGACGCTCAGCGATCTTGTTCAGTGCTGCGACGTTTCGAAGATTCTTGTCCGACAGCATGCCGTCGCGCAACGTCTTTCCCTGTGTCGCACGGGACCCCTCCGGTATTCCGTCGAGATACTTCGCCGTCAACAATCCCTGTGCGAGTGCCGAGAACGCGATACATCCGATGCCCTGGGCTTCGAGAACGTCGAGCAACGCAGGTTCGCCATCCTCGACCCACCTGTTCAGCAAAGAATACGACGGCTGGTGGATGGCCAACGGCGTTCCGAGGTCGCGTAGCAGTTCGGCCATTTCGGCAGTGCGGGCTGCGGAGTACGAGGAGATTCCAGCGTAGCGAGCCTTACCGGAGCGCACGGCCGCGTCGAGGGCACGTGCCGTTTCTTCGAGTGGTGTGTTCGGATCGAATCGATGGCTGTAGAAGATGTCGACGTAGTCCAGTCGCAAACTGCGCAGCGAATGTTCGAGGCTACCGAGCAGATATTTGGAACCGCCGCCTCGCCCGTACGGCCCGGGAAAGAAGTCGTACCCGGCTTTCGTGGAGACGACGATCTCGTCACGTAGGTTCGCGAAGTCCTCTTCCAGGATGCGTCCGACGTTCTTCTCGGCCGATCCCATCGGGGGACCGTATCCGTTGGCGAGGTCGAAATGCGTGATTCCCAGATCGAAGGCGGCTCGGACGATGTCACGCTGCTTCTGGATCGGTGTGTCATCACCGAAGTTGTGCCACATGCCGAGTGACAGGGCGGGAAGCAACAACCCGGATGTTCCGACGGGGCGGTACTGCATCGAGTCGTACCGCGTCGTTTCCGGCCGGTAGACATCGTTGAGAAGAGAAGGCATGGTCGAAATTCTCCTATCGAGATACGAAAAGATTTGTAAGAAGGTCGATCTGGGTGTCGTCCTCGAGCGCGGATCCGACCGCGACGACGTGTGCGCCTGCCTGGAGGTATTCGGCGGCGTTGCGGGCGTTCATTCCTCCGGTAGCGACGAACCGCATCGCAGGGAACGGCCCTTTCATTGCCGAGAACCAGGCCGAACCGAGAACGGATGCAGGAAATGCCTTCACCCATTTCATGCCGAAACCCGCGGCCTGCTGCACGTCGGTTCCGGTGGCAACACCGGGCAGGTGGGGCATCGACAGGTCCATGCTCGCTTTCGCGACCGCGGGATCGAAGCCAGGAGCGACGGTGAATACGGCACCTGAATTATAGGCCGCAACAACGAGTTCCGGACTGACCACGGTTCCCGCGCCCACCGAGAATCCCCGATCTGCTGCAGCGTTCGCCACTGCTTCCAGCGCGGCGACGGCGGCAGGGGACTGGATGGGTACTTCGATACAAGTGATCCCGGCGTCCCAACCTCGCTGCGCGAGCTCGACGGTTCTGGTGGGAGTGAATCCCCGCAGGATTGCCATTACCGGGGCTCCTGAGAATGCCTGGTCGAACCAGGTGTTCATGGTCTCCATCCGAGTTCCTTAGATACGTTGTCGGTCACTGCGCGTAGATCGGGCAGTAGTAGTTCGAGGGCTGCGAGGTCCGCACGCCCTTTCAGCGCGGTGATGGACACGGCAGCGACGACCCGGTTGCTAGCGTCGCGCACCGGCATCGCGACACAGTTGACGTAGTCCTCGTATTCCGCGTCGTCGACGGACCATCCGCGCTCGGTGACGACCGCCAGCTCTTCGTCGAAGCTGGTTCGAGAGGTGATCGTCGTCGAGGTGTGTTTCTCGAAATCTGCTGCCGCCATCACGGAATCGACCACGTCCGGGCTTTGAAACGCGAGAATGGCTTTGCTGACGCCCGCAGTGTGCAGACATACCGGTGCGCCGATCTGAGAGAACAGTTTTATCATTCCTGGTTGTTCGATCTTGTCCACATAGATGATTCGTCGACCTTCGAGAGCGGCGAGGTGGATCGTGTGCAGGCACTGTTCACCCAGCCCGACGAGGTAGGGCCTGGCCACGTTTGCGAAATCGAATTGCTCACGCGCAGCGTTCGCCAGTCCGGCCAATCGGTATCCGACGCTGTACTTCCCGTCCTCGCGCTTGCGTGTGAGGCCGTAGTCGGTCAGGGTCTGCAGAACGCGCAGTGCTGTCGAGCGGTGCACGTCGAGGTGAGCGGCAATCTCGCTCTGTGTTCGAGGCGCAATCGCCACGAATTCCAGTATTTCCACTGCGCGTTCCACGCTCTGCGACATCGACTGCTCCTTCGGATGTGGCCGGATCAGACATCGAGTCCGGCTGCGGGGACGAAATCGTTGGTACTGGTAAGTGCTCGCGCAGCAAGATCGTGGCCCATCGTGAGCCTTCCGTGCGAATCTTTTCCGGTCGACAACCCCGACAAGTATCCGGCAGCGAATGCGTCCCCGGCGCCGACGACTTCGATCACCTGTACGTCGTGAGCGGGAACGAAGACCGACCCCGAGGCGGTGAACTCGGTGGCGCCGACGTCACCGTCCTTGACGACCAACTTGTCGGAATGGCGTCGACCAGCGCCGATCAAAGTACGGACCGACAATGCGTCGGTCGTACCCCACAGTTCGGCGGCTTCGTCGCGTCCGACGAAAACGATGTCGGCCCGTCGAGCCAGGTCGAGGAGGATGGGGGAGGCGCTTTCGATTCCCCATACCCCTCGCCGGTAGTTGACGTCGAACGAAATTCGAGTGGGTAGGTCCTCGCAGATGTCGAACAGTGCCTGCATCATCGCTCCGCACGAATCGGAGAGCCCGGCGTTGATGCCCGAGACGTGCACGTAGGACACGTCGGCGAGCGGCAGAGTCTCGAGCGTTGCAGGGGACATGAGTGACGCTGCCGAGCCTCGCCGGTAGTAGTGCACCGTCGTCACCCCGTCGTCCGGGTCCTTGAAGTAGACGCCGGTGGGTGCATCGACAAGGGTGACGTACGAGGTGTCGACGCCGTGCGCTGCTATGTCGGTGACAATGCGGGTACCTAAAGGGTCGCTGCCGACCTGGCTTGCCCACGCCACGTCGTGGCCTTGCTCGGCTAGGTACAGCGCGACCGTGGACTCTGCCCCACCCATGTGGAGCGAGAACAGATCTGCTGACACCAGTGGTGCCGCGTCGACAGGAGCGACCAGGGTCATCGTCTCTCCGATGCACAGAATGTCAGGCATCGATGCTCTCCTTCGGCTTCCGGCGTAAGCCCTTCCTGATACCGGTACGGAGATATGGTCCGAGGACTGCGAGTGCGCTGAGTACCAGAAGACCCACGGCTATTCCGCTGGTGTAGATACTTGCTGCCCCGTCGATGAGGAATGCGCGTCTGATGTTGCTCTCGGCCAGCGGCCCGAGAATGAGGCCGAGGACGAGCGGTCCGGCGGGAAATCCGTTTCGACGCAGCAACAGTCCGAGTAGTCCGAACACGAGCATCAAGGCAACGTCGAAAGCTGAGTTCTGGACCGCGTAGGTACCGACCATGCAGAAAGTGATGATGACAGCCCACAGGTACTTCTGCGGCAGGTCGAGCAGCTTGATGACCCCGCGCATTCGCACCAACGCCAGTGCGAGTGCAATGAACGTGGCCAGCAGCATGATCGCCGCGAGGCTGTAGACCAGATCGGGTGAATCAATGAACAGCGCGGGTCCGGGTTGCAGTCCCCAGATGACCATCGAACCGATCATCACGGCCATGACGGCGTCTCCGGGTACTCCCAGTGCAAGTGTCGTGGTGAGTGACCCACCCATGGTCGCTGTGCTGGCGGTGTCCGCAGCCGCGAGTCCTTCGAGTGATCCCTTGCCGAATTTCTCGGGCGTCTTCGACGCGCGACGGGCCTGATCCCACGAGACGATGCCCGCGATGTCGCCGCCTGCTGCCGGTACGACTCCGACGACGGCACCTACACCGGATCCGATGAGAGCCGGTTTGACCAGTTCTCGACGTTCATCCCTGTTCGGCCACCACTTGCCGAGTTGCGTTATCGGAGAGGGGGTGTGGGTGGCGTGCCGACAGATCATCTGGTTGAACACCTCCGCGATCCCGAACAGTCCGACGATCGCTGCGATGAAAGGTATTCCAGAGCTCAGTTCGTTCAGCCCGAAAGTGAAGCGTCCGTCACCGGTGATCGGGTCGCGGCCGATCGTACCCAGTAACAACCCGAGAATGCCCGCGACGAGGCCCTTTGCGACGCGGCCTCCGGAAACCCCGATCATCATCGTCATTCCGAACACGACGAGCGCGAACATCTCGGCCGGTCCGAATCGAAGCGCGACGCTGGCTATCGGCTGAGCAGCGAAGATCAGGATGCAGATACCGATGACCGATCCCACGGCTGACACCAGTGCAGAGCTCGTCAGCGCGATTCCTGCCCTACCCTGCCGTGCCATGGGGAAGCCGTCGAACGTGGTGGCGATCGAAGCGGGTGTCCCCGGCGTGTTGATCAGGATCGACGGCACTCGGTCTCCGAACTGCGCTGCCACGTAGATAGACAGCAGAACGGACAGCCCCTGCAACGGTTCGAGCGTCAGAGTGAAACCTGCCGCCAGCGCCACTGCCATCGCCGCGGTGATGCCGGGTACGGCGCCGACGAGGGTACCGAGGAGAACTCCTACCAGCAGACACAGGCCGATGCTGGGGTCGAGGAGGGCGCTCAAGCCCTCGGTCACGGCACTCACAGCGGTACCCGAAGTAGCAGACCGAAGATCGCCCAAAGGATCAGCGTTGTGACGATCGGAAACAGTACGAGCGCCTTGATTCCCCGCCCGCCGGAAACAGCCGTGATCGCGGCGAGCAATAGCACCGTGACGACACGGAAATCGAAGTACTGCCAGGCGAAGCCGTACACGACAATCGCCGCGAGTGTCGCGGCGAGCGCCACCGTTCCGGATTTGGTGATGGAAGGTTCGTCCGAGGAAATGCGGGTGAGGAGCGCGCTGGTGATCAGCACGAGTCCGATCGCGACCATGGATACGGCCAGAGCCGTCGGCCACCACCGGGGCCCGAATTGCTGGCCTTCACGAGCGATGTCGATCGACGCCGATGCGAAGTACACGGCAACGCCGACAGCAACCACGACGATCCCGATGGTGCACTCGTAGGCCTTGCTGTTCGGCGGCCGATCGTCCGGCTCTGTCCGATCTTCCGAAACACCGGGACTGATGGGGAGATCTCGGGTTGTCATTCCTGAGCCGCCAGTTGTTCGAAGCGATCGGATTCGGTTCCGACGAACGTGGTGGTCTCCTCGGCGGAACGGTAGAGGGGTAGGTTGCCGCCGGATTCGATCAGATCGATGTATTCGTCCGTGGCCGAGGCGGACTCGATCGCACTTTCGAGCTTGGAGGCCACATCGTCGGGAAGTCCTGCAGGTGCTGCGACAGCAGCCCAACTGCCGATCACGACGTCGAGCCCCAGTTCGCCGGCAGTGGGCACCCCGGGTAGCGCGGGAGCAGGCTCATCGGTGAACACCGCCAGTACGCGGAGGCGTCCGTCCGCGTGCGCTGGGGCGGTTTCCCCGATCCCGGCGACGACTGCGTCCACCTGGGAACCGACTGCTGCGGTCACCGCGGGTGCGCCACCGTCGAAGGGGACTCCGGTGAATTGCACATCCGCAACACGACCGAGTTCGAGTGCGCCTGCTTCCCAGATGGATCCGGGTCCTGCGTTGGAGACGGTGACGGCACCGGGTTCGTTTCGTGCTGCGGTCACGAGATCGTCGAGAGTCTGGAACGGGCTGTTCGCGGGCACTGCGATGGTTCCCGGTTGCGAGTTGACCTGACCGAGGAAGTCGTATGCGGCCGGGTCGATGGAGTACCCCTGATGTCCCAGTAGGCTGACTTCGACGGGGAGAACACCGATGGTGTAGCCGTTCGCGTCCTGATCTGCGAGATATTGCATTCCGATGGATCCTGCGCCCCCAGGGCGATTCTCGACGATGACACTCACTCCGAGGTCCGCTTCCATCTGTTTGCCGAGGGTGCGTGCTGTGAGGTCGGTCGCGCCTCCGGCGGCGGTCGGGGTCAGGAGCGTGATGTTCCCACTGGGAAAGTCCTCGTCCGACGAACCGCCACCGGAGCGGTCTGCGCAGCCGGTGATCGTCCCGATCATCAGGGCTGCGGCGCCACTCCCGATCACCAGGCGCAACGTCCGTGTGCTTGTTCTGTTCAAGGGTGCCTCCGAAGAATCTGTTGCACTGTGTGCAACACCGTTGCTCTATGTGCACATAGAGTAACGCACGTGTGACCCGTGGCATAGGAAATCTTTACTGTGATGCAGATCTATCGAGTCGGCAGAAGCGTCAGGCTCGAGCTTGGAGGCGTGACGCTGCGACTGCGCCGATGTTGCCCAGTGCCAACACGACGGCCGCCACCACGAAGGCGGTGGAGTAGGAGTCGCCGAGCGCCGGGGCGACGACGAGGGGGCCCATGACCTGTCCGATGCCGTAAACGGTCGTCAGTGTTGCGGCCGTTCTCCCGATGGGCAGCCCGGCGGCCATGCCCATGGTCAGCATGGTGATGCCCATGAACGTGCCGCCGAAGAGAACTGCGGCGACGAGTGCGACCGCGGGGCTGTCGCTGACTGCAGGCAGGATCGCGGACACCGTCTGCAGGCCGAAGGCGGCGACGAGTGCTCGCGGCGGTGTAATGCGTTGGGCGACCGCGTGCCACAGCACGGTTGCCGGAACTGCGGCGCACCCGACGACGATCCACACCACGGGGCCGACGGACGAGCTTCCGTGTCCGCCGACGGCGGCGACGAGGAAGGTGCCGACGATGATGTATCCGAGTCCTTCGAGGAAGTACGCAGCAAGCAGAACTCGCCAGATTCGGTGTTCCTGCGTCGAGGGCCCGACGTTGCCGCTGGGCCGCCTGGACTCGGCGCGAATTTCGAGCGCGAACGTAGGTGAGATCACGACGGCGGTCAGTGCGGCGGACGCAATCCACAATGCCTGCCACGAAAGATGTTGTGCTGCAACGAGAGTGAGAACGCCGGACGCGGCGATTCCCGCTCCTACACCGCCGAACGCGATGCCGGGTGACGCGCCGACGTGCCGCGCGACGGTGCTGGCGCAGCCGAGAAACACGGCGGCGCTCGCCAGACCGGCGACGAACCTGAGTATCGAGAACACGAGGGTGCCGTCGGCGAACGCCATCGCGATCTCGCTGGCGACGAGCAGGGCGACCCAGGCACGGAACGCCGTTGTGCTGTTGAGGGTGGGGCGGAGCGACAGAAGTATCGCTCCCACGAGGTAACCGGTGTAGTTTGCCGTCGCGATGACTGCGCCGCTGCTCGGCGTGACTCCGGCGGAGTCCACCATGATCGGTAGGAGCGGGGTGAAGACGAACCGGCCGACGCCCATCGCTGCGGCGAGTCCCGCGGCTGCTGTGAGTGAGACGCGGCGGCCACCTGCGATTCCGTTCACTCGGCTAACTATACGTGCGGGAGCAGATCACTCCGACGGCACGACGATGCCCTCTTTGAGTAGCCGTTTCACCACCACCAGCGCGCTGTCGGGGTCGAGACCGCGCATGTCCGCGACACGGCGGGGTTGTCCGCTGCGGAGATCGTCGAGTGCACCGGCGCACTCGTCGGGCAGGGAGATCGTCTTGTCGCGAAGGCCGATGTGGATCCGTCCGTTGCTGCGGGTGATGCGAGGGCACAGCCCCTGCCTCCATCGGATCACGGAAGCAGCGTCGAGGGCGGCGATGAACGCGACCGTGCGCAGCGGATCGACCGGTGCCGGTCGAGTGATCGCGACCAGGCGCGCGGCCAATTCGTCGGCGATCGCACGGCGGGCATCCGGATCCGATCGGATGCGTTCCAATGCCGCTGCGACGTCGTCGAGTACGCGGTCCACGTGTGGTGCGGTCGAGTCCGGATCCGTCAGGTCCAGTCCCGCGGGCAATGGCTCGCGGATGCGCGCGTCGTCCTGGAGCGCGCCGAGAACGCGATGTGCGATGTCGTAGTTGTTGAACGACGCCACGCCGATGGTGAGATGAATCGTCGTGTCGCCCAATGCTTCCGCGGAATGAATCCATCCCCGCGGCAGATAGAGGACGTCACCCGGCGTCAGGATTGTGTCGAGGTACGGCGTGTTGCTGGCCTGCTTCTCGACGGCTTCGCGCCGGTCGGACCACGGTTGGTTCGACAAGGGATGCGTATGAACGGGAGGGTGAATCATCCACCGCTTCTCGCCACTGATCTGAAGGACGAACACGTCGTGCACGTCGTAGTGCGGCGAGAACCCCGTCGAGGCGGCGGGGGTGATGTACGCATTGACCTGACTCGGATGACCGAGGTCGTCCACCAGATCACGGGTGAAGTCGATCAGCGGCGGCCACAGGCGATGAAGTCCTTGCAACACCAGCGTGTGTCCGTCGGCGAACGCGGACAACACCGCGGACGAGTCGAGCTGATCCGGCATCTCGGCCCCGAAGCCGGCCGACGACGTGAACTCGGACTTGTCCAGCAGCGCGCCGTCCTTGGCCATCCGTGCGAAGGGAGTGCGGACGCCGCGGTGCGACACCAGCTCGTCGACGTCGGACGGAGTCAGCAGATCCTCGAATGTGCGGTCGAGTTCCGAGGCGCGGGTGAGCAACGGCGTGCGCCCCCACACCTCGTCGGAGAAAGCGCGCTCGGGAATGGATATCAGACGACCGAGCGCGGACCGGAATTCCGGTCCGCGCTGGTCTGCGTGCATGTCGCTCAAGCCGAGCCGTCCGCACCGCCGTCGTGTCCGTTCGGGTTGGAACCGCCGTCCGCGGGTCCTTCACCCGGACCTGCGGTGCCGTCGGCTCCGCCGTCGTGGCCGTTGGGGTTGGATCCGCCGTCTGCGGGTCCTTCACCCGGGCCTGCGGTGCCGTCGGCTCCGCCGTCGTGGCCGTTGGGGTTGGATCCACCGTCAGCGGGGCCTTCTCCGCCGGATCCGCTGGTGGTGATGTCGTCGTCGTTGATGCTCATCGAAAACCTTCCGGTCGACCTGACTTCTGGGAACGAGGGGCTGTCCCCGCTCGAAGTCGTGGATTGACGGTTCGACGGGCTTCTAAACAATCCCCACGGTGGCGAAGGCAGCGAGACCGATCAACACAGCGCCGGTGATGGCCTGGACTCGCCGATCCACGATGCACATCAAGGAGAGGAAACCGGGCATCGAACCGCCTCGACGGGTGTACAGCAGGGCGAACAGGCTGGGCATGCATCGACCGAGCGATACCGTCACGAACATCGCAGCCCCCAGGGCGGGCGATCCCACAGCCGCTACTCCCAGTGCCAGAAGGTAGTACGCGCTGGACCTGATGTAGATCAGGAAACCAGGTCCGATGATGGCGCCGAACAGCAACGACACCTTCCACGGTTCCATGCTGCGTCGAAGGTGCCGAGGGAGTTGCTGTCGACGCATCGGTGTCGGCATCTTCAGCAGTCCCGTTTCGTGCAGACCGTAGGCCAACGACAGCGCAGCCCACACGCCGAGCACAAGCGCGACGGGCACTACGCCCAGTACGAATCCGCCGACGGCGCCGAGGGCGGCACCCGTGATCGACCCCGTCGTCACGGAACCCAGTGCGTGCCAGGCGAGCCGACGCGCAGGAGTCGACGCACCCCTGCGTCCGGGCTGCTTGGGCGCCACGACGACACCGGCGACGGACATCCCGCACGTCGACCAATTGGCCGCAAGAGCGGTGATCGCTCCCGCCGCGACGACCGCGCCCGTCAGGCTTGCTGCCGGCGTGGGCGAGAACACAAGTGCTGAGCCTGCGCCGAGTGCCGCGGCGGCGGACGCGAGAAGGGTGCGGCTTCCGAGACCTACCGACGCCCTGAGCGGCGGCCTGATCTGCGGCATATCCTGCTGCAGTGCGGTGTGATCGATCATGGTGGTCATCTGTTACCTCCTCGGTGCATGGCTCGCGTCAACCGACGTGAACCGTTCCGGACATGTACGGGTGAATCGAGCAGTGGTACTCCACGTCACCAGGCGTGTCGAACGTGAATCGAAATGTGCTGTCGCCGTTGACACCACTGTCGAAGACACCGTCGGCGTGAACCTCGTGAAGAAGTCCTCCATCGTCGAACTGCCATTCGACGGTGCCCCCGACGGGAACGAACACCTCCTGCGGTTCGAATCGACGTTGCTCACGAGCACGGTCGCGTCGATGTCGGGTTCGGACGCACACCCGGAGGCGAGCAGCAGAATCGAGATCGACACGGCGGTTCTCAGTCCTCGACGACGACGGTGCCGAGCATCATCGGGTGCGGGGTGCAGTGGTAGTCGAATGTGCCTGCCTCCTCGAAGGTGTAGGTGTAGCTGCCCTCGGTGAGCAGTTCACTCTTGAATGTCTCGTTGCTCGATTCGACGACGTCGTGGGGTAGCCCGTTGTCGTCGAATACCCACTTGACCGTCTCGCCCTTCTTGATGGTCACCGACGCCGGGCTGTAGCTCATGTTCTCGACGCGGACGGTGGCAGCCGGCTCGTCGCTCCCGGAATCACTGCTGCAGGCGGTGAATCCGAACAGGGCCGCCAGCGCGAGTGTCAGAATCAGAAATTTCTTCATGGGTTACCTCTCATCGGATGTACATCAAGTTGGCCGTCATACCGGCTTCGAAGTGGTAAGCGTTGTGGCAGTGGAACATCCACTCGCCAGGGTTGTCGGCGTCGAATTCGATGGCGAGCGATGTGCCGGGCAGTACGTTGACGGTGTCTCGGCGGAGTCCGCCGTACTCGGGCACCGCGAACGTGTGACCGTGTGTGTGCATCGGATGCCACATGGTCGACGTGTTGTTCATCGTGATTCGAACGCGTTCACCCTGTTTCATCACGAGTTTGCCTGCGTCTGCCCCGGCCATTGCCCACACGTACCGGTCGCCGGCCTGCAACAGGTCGACCCGATAGTCGCGGTCGGGAGACTTGGGGGTCAGTACGGTCTTCGCGGCAGGACGCAGCGAGCTCTCGAGCACGAGCTCGCGGCCGAGTTCGGGGATGGACCCTCCCACATCGGGATCGGTCAGAGGCGCCGCATCAGTAGTGCGCAGCACCGTCGACGCATATCCCGGGCGGCCCTCCACCGCAGCGACGATCGGCCATGCACCCGACGCCACTGTGACCATCACGTCGTAGCGTTGCGCCATCCCGACGAGGATGGCGTCGGCCTCGGTGGGCACGACGTCGTAACCGTCGACCGCGATGATCGTCATACGGTGACCGGCAACTGCGAATCTGTACGGCGTCTCCGCTCCCGCGTTGACTATGCGTAAACGCAGGCGCGAACCCGGTGCAGCCTCGACCACTGCGGGGTCGTTGGGCGGTCGACCGTTGATCAGGTGCATCGGGTAAGCGATGTGCTGCGTCATCCCGCCGAGCGCCTGCGAATCTCCGTGGCCTGTCGACGTCAATGCAGTTGCAACGGTGGCTTCGTCGGCGCCGACAGGAATCGGAGCGTTCGCGCCGCCGTGTCCGGCATGGCCACCGCCGTGCAGATCGGGGTTCAGTGCAGCCATGACCGCGTCCGGGCTCGTCCCCATGCCGTCCACCCAGTCGTCGAGCACGAGGACGGCATCGGCGTCGGCCCCGGATGTGTCGTCGGGATCCTCCACGATCAGTGCACCGAACAAGCCGCGGTCGGCCTGAAGTCCGGAATGCGAGTGATACCAATATGTTCCAGGATCCGGTGCAACGAACGAGTAGTCGAACGTCGAACCGGGCACGATGGCGTCCTGCGTTACCGGCGGCACGCCGTCCATGTCGTTACGGATGCGGATTCCGTGCCAGTGGATGCTGGTGTCGGACGGCAGCGAGTTCGTCACCGACACGCGCACGGTGTCGCCTGCGGTCGATCGGATCTCGGGAGCGAGCGCACCGGTCCCGTAAGTCCAGGTGTCGACGAACCGGCCACCCAGGTCGACGGTCCCGAACCCGGCAGCAAGTGCGTACGCAACCGTTCTGCCGGTGGACGACCGCGCAGCCTCCGCTGCTGCGACCTCCGGGTCGGTGGGCTTGATGTAGTCGAGCTTGTCGGTCGTGCCGGATGCAGCGTCCGACGAGGAGCTGCATCCGGTCGCTCCGAGTACGCCGATTCCCGCCAGGCCGACGCCTGCTGTCGCCAGGGACAGGAATCGGCGTCGGCCTAGCATCAACCGGGGGTCCGGTCGAGTCACTCCATCACCTCGGGTGTGATCAGGTCGGTGATCGGCGTGACGGCGCCGTCGATGTCCACCGAACTGACCTGCGCGCCGGTCGAGGCGTCGAACCCGACGAGCTTCTGTGGTGCTTCGCCGTCGACCTCCTGCCCGTCGCCGAGTACGTAGAACGTCTTGCCGTCGACGCTGTACGCCATGGACGAGAAACTCTCGATACCCATGTCCGCCAGGGCCAACGACTTCACCGGTGCAAGGTTGGCGGCGTCGAAGAGTACGACCTTGGCGACGGACCCCCCGCGCGCGGAGTCCGGATGGACGATGCTGTCGGTGTAACTGATGGCAATTCGGCTGGCGTCGGCGTTGACGACGTTCTCCGAGAACCGTCCCGACGGGTCGCCCGCGTTGCCGATCGGCGGAACGGTGTCGGTGGGCAGTCCGCCCGACACGTCGAAGAGGTACACGTCACCGTTCTCGCTGACCAGCAATGCCTTCTTGGCTTCCTCGGCGAACGTGGTCTTCCGGGCACTGACGAAGTCGTCCGGTAGCACCTTGTCGCGTCCGACTTCGGTCGGTACGCCGTCCTCGCCGATGTTGACGTGCAACAGTTCCCGGGTGTCTTCGCAGACGCTGTACAGGTCGTGCCCGACCATCCAGGTGAACGGGCCGCACCCGACGATGCGGATGGCACCGGATTCCGTGCCCGCTTCGAGGTCGACGACTCGGATTCCGTACAGGCCGTCGTCCCAGCTGACGAAGTACTTGCCGTCGGAGGTGACCGCGTTCGATCCTTCGCGGGAGTGCACACGGGCAACGTCGGGGAGCGAGGCTTCCTTCGGCTCGAGGAGATTCCCGGAGTAGGTGCTCACGGTGAAGTCCGCTGCTCCTCGTGATCCGCGTGGGCGCCACACTTCGGCGGCGATGACGGCGGGGTCGCTCGCGCTGTCTCCGACGAATCCGTGTACGACTGGATCCCAGATGCCTGGTCCGACCGTGATTCGTGTCGTGACTTCACCCGTTGCCGGATCGAGCGCGTTGACGGTCATCTCGAGTTTGCCGAAGCCGCCTTCTATGCCGAGGATCTGATCGGCGCCGATCGGGGTGATCTCTGCGACGTGCAACGGTTCGGGAATCTGGCCGGTGATCTCCTGGTCTTCCTCCCCGAGGCCGATCCCCTCACCTGGAACGGTGAATTCGACGGTGGGGTAGGTCACCTCGGTCGACGATGCGGACTCCTCGGTGTCCTCGCTGGAAGAACTGCAGGAGGTGACGGCGAGCAGTGCCGCGACCGGAACGACCGCGATGGCTGCTCTGCGGCTGTGTCGTGTCACGAGCCCGCACCCACCTTCGGGCGCGCAGCGGGGCGTGCCTGGCAGTCGGCGCCGACGATCGGAGCCATGGTGCAGGTGTATGCCTGAGACTCGTCCGAGACACACCAGATGATTTCCTGGTCGTAGCTGCCGCTGACGGGGTTGTACATCGATGCTTGCATGTCCGGCTCGCCGCAGAATGCGTTGGAGCAGCTGGGGGCTCCGCAGCAGTCGTAGTACGCGATGAGGTAAGTCTTTCCGTCTGCCGGGTTGGTGCAGCAGCCGACCCAGAACTCCGCGCCGGGCTTGGATCCCGGTGCGCACGTGGTCAATCCGCCGCCTTGACATGCAGCACAGGACGTTCCGTCCATCGAACACCAGCGCCAGTAGTCGCACTCGGCCGGGTTGCTGCCGTCGTACTCGGGAACCTGGGGCTCCGGGGTCGGGGCCGACGGTGTTTCTTGGGCGTACGCACGCGACACCGGGAGCGAGCTGACGATGGCCACTCCTGATGCGCCGAGGGTCCAGCGCCCGATACGGGAGATCATCGATCGGCGTGAGACACGCTCGGAAAGCTTGCGCCCTGATCGACTCGCGAAACTACCGCCGCGGCCTGCCATCCACTCGGCTTGCTCTGCGACGACGCTTTCGTCAACGGGATATCGCTGTTCGGTGGGGTTCGCGTGATCGCTGTGGTCGTGGTCCTGATGATCCATGTGTTCTCCGTCCTTGTTCGGTTGGCGAAAAATCAAGCGACGCCGCGGTTGGCAGCGGCCTGGGTGTGAAGGTGCTGCAGGGAAGGTGTGCCGGATTCCAGTGCGTTGAGCAAGCTTTCGACCTGCGCCATGTGATTGCACAGGCCCTTGGCCTTGATCTTGCCGTGCTCGTCGAGCATGACTCCGAAGGGAGTGGTTCCGACCTGGTAGGCGATGCCGACGTCGCGTCCGTCGACGTAGCTCATCTCACTTCCGATGCCGGCGCCGGCGAGGAATTCCGCGTGTTCTTCCGGCGTACCGTCGGAGATCACGACGATGTCTACGTCGCTCTCGCCCTTCGCCATTGCCTTCATACCGGGAAGCAACGACTTGCATGTCGAGCACCCTGGTGCGGTGAACAACAAGAGCTGTGGACGGTCCCGGTGGCCTGCGACGCTGACCGTTCGCCCGACATGATCTTTCAGGCCGTGGAACGTCGGGCCGACCTGCTCGATCTTGGGTCCGGTGTCCATCATGCGGGCGCCCAGAGGACCGAGACGTACTTGTACGCGCCCGATTTCGCGGGCGAGCCCGAGAATCATCAGCAGAAGTCCGACGACGGCCGCGGCCAGCAGGACGACCATGGTGGTGAGGAAGACGGTCATGAGGAGTGGGCCTTTCGAGTGGTGGTGGTCAGTAACGGCTGATGGTCGAGACGGCGCGCATCTCGATGGCGGCGTTGGTCAGGTAGTCGTCGATGGGGCGGCGACCGAACGACATGAACGAGCGGACGTACAGACCGACACACACGACGGTCACGGCGAACACGCCGACCCCTGCACCGGTGATGCGTTCCACGACGGTGATGGAGGGAGCGAGCGCAACAGCCGAACCGGCAATCGCGAGCGTTGCTGCGCGCGTCGAATGCCACCACCCGATGTGTTCGATCTCGTCGGTACCGCCTCCGAACGCGAAGCACCCGCAATCGAGTTCTCGACGTCCGCGGATCAGGTTGATGGTCAGGCCGACGAAGAAGGCCGCGAACAACAGTGCCGACAGCGACCCGGTCAGGGCCGGAACGATACCGAGGATCAGCGCGATCCCGAGAAGGATCTCGACGTACGGCAGGGCGCTTCCGACCACCGCGGCCATGCCGTCGGGCAGGACCTTGTATCCGCGGACGACACGGATCATCCGCGCGCGGTCACGTACCTTCGGAAGCCCGGCCACCAACAGAACCGCACCGATCACGCTGGAAAGAGCTGCCCAGACCATCGTGCGCCCTCACTTTCTCCTTGCACCGACCCGAGTTGTTCGAGTGGTCGGTTCACAGCATGGGAGTGCGATGCGACGCGGTTGCTTCTGCTGCGTTACGTGCTCGTCTGCCCCGTGTGAAACAAGAAACCTCGGGATGCCCCTGGTAGACGAAGCGCCGGCGGTGGGGAAGTGGCGCAGGACACATAACGAGTTCGCCCGGCGCAGATTCTTCGGTGAGATTCTCACTTGAACGTTGCACAACCGTCATCGACGAAACACGGGTGCAACCGGGTGGTCGTACATTTCTCCGGACAGGTCCACCTCTCCACCAGGATGCACATGAACACAAGCGCACTGAGCGCAGCTCTACGGGAGGCCGCGCTCACCGAGCGGCCGACCGATGTCGTTCGGTCACCTCTGAGCGCACTAGGTCGGAGGCAGCTGACGCCGTTCGACCTGGTCGGGCAATCCATGTCGACGATGGCGCCCGCGACGTGCATGGTCTTCATCGCGTTGTGGATGTCGTCGGCTCACAACGGGGTCGGCGGGATGGCCGCGATCGTCGGCGCGACCCTCGTGATGGCTCTGGTGTCGCTGTGCATCCGTCAGTTCACCTGCAGGCTCGCAGCGTCGGGTTCGTTGTACAGCTTCGTGGCGCACGGACTGGGCAAGCGTGCGACTCTGACAGCGGGAGCCGCGTTGCTCGTGGGATACGTCGGAGTGTCCATCTCGGTGTTGTCCAACGCGGGTGCCAACCTGGTCAAGCTGGGCGACGAAGTGGGGCTCTCGTTGCCGTCATGGTCGTCGACGGGCGCCTGTGTGGTCGTGGCGGCGGCCGTCGGACTCGTTGCGATCCGGGGTGTTCGCTTCGCGGCGCGAACGATTCTCGTCATCGAGGTGTGCACGTTGGTGCTCATATCCGTCCTCATGCTGCAGGCACCTGTCGAAACAGCGGTGGGCACCTCGTCCGCGTCCGCGCCGATCGGGTTCGTGCTGTTTCTGGCAATGCAGACGATTCTGAGCCTGGCTGGGTTCGAGAGCGCCGCGTTTTTCGGTCCGGAAGCACGAAAACCGTTGCGGACGGTGACATCCACTGTTCTGGTGACGCCGATGCTCGTCGGGGCACTCTACGTTTTCGCGGGATGGGCAGGAATGACCGGACACGCGGGAGTGCTGCTCGGCGCGTACTTCGGCGGCACCGAGTCCGGCGCGAGCGCAGCTCTGGTGTTGGCGGTGAACGTCGGAGTGTGTTCGTCGTGGATCGCGTCGACTCTCGGTTTCGCGCAGGCAGGTTCACGTCTGCTGTTCTCGATGAGCCTCGAACGAGTCATCCCCGGAATGTTCGAGCGTGTGCACGCGAGATTCCGTACGCCTCACGCCGCCGTCGCCCTCTTCGTCGTGGCGTCGTTGATCGGTTCTGTGTGGCACGACCCGGATCACGCCCCGGACAACTACGACGTGGTGGTCGAGATCGCGCTCATCCTCGGCTACACGATGCTGGCCGTAGCGGCTCTGCGTTTCCTCGAACGCATCGACGAACACACCGCCTTCACCAGATCGTGCGGGGTACTCGCCGCCGCGGCCGGTGCGGGTCTGCTGGTGGTCACCGTCATCGACACCGGTCGGCTGGGCGCCTGGCTGTACATCCTCTGGTGCGTCGGTCTGGCGGCGTCGGGATCGGTGTGGTTCGCGATCCTCCGTCGTTTCCGTCCCGGAAGTATCGATGCCATCGGCGTTTTCGACAGCGTGCAGACCGAGGATCTTTTGCCGGGATCGGCATCACTCGAAATCGACGACACCGGTCGGCCCGTCCTCACGCCGAGTCCTCGCGGGCGGTGACCGTGGCGACCGAACGACGTGAGGCGTTGGGTGCATCGGGCCGGGCCGAGAGACAACGAGGTTCGGGGACGGGCTTCGGAGGACAGCAGCCGAAGGCTGTTCAGAAAGCGCTCGCGATGCTCGAGGCGGTGGCATATCTCGGAGCGGGCGTGACCGCCAAACAGATCGCTGCACACACGGACGTGCCTCCGGCCACGGCGTATCGAATGCTCAATTACCTCGTCGCCGACGGCTTCCTGGCGCGAACCCCGGACCTGTCGGGTTTCGCATTGGGTCGCCGGACGTCCGAACTCGCATACGCGGCGACCGGCACCGAGCCGGTTCGTTCCGTCGCCCAGGTGGTCGACGCCATGCGCGGCGAGACACGGCACGGCTTGTACGTCACATCGTTTCGGGGTGGAACATTGCGGACCGTCGACACCGATCCGGATCACGAGGTGGTCTCCGCAGCGACGATTTCCCGAAACCTGCACGCACACGCTGCGGGCAAGCTGATGTTGGCCTACCGGCCTCGGTGCCTGGACGGCCTCGAACTGAGATCCGTCACCGCTCGTACCGTCGTGGATGGGTTGTCGTTGCACGCCGATATTGCGCAAATCCTTGCGGCCGAATTGTCGTTCGAGAACGAGGAATCGCGCATCGGCCGAGCGGCCCTCGCGGTTCCGGTCCGTGATGCGGGGTCCGAGGTCGTCGGCGGTCTGTGTTTGCAAGGAATTGCGGGCCGAGTATCGCCGGACAACGACGCGCTCGTGCGTTTTCTCAGAGCAGGCGCGGCCGAGTTGAGGGGTCTGTTGTGACCCTGCGGGTGAGTGGGGACGTGTCCGTCGAGACGCGTCCCCACTCACCCGGGGCGCTATTCGCCCGGTGCGTCGCCCACGACTGCGGGACGGGCGATTGCCCAGCCGCCGAAGATCAGTGCGATTGCGAGCATCACCAGTCCGACCCACAGGTTGGCGCTGGTACCGACGCTCATGTCGACGACGTTGTTAGACGGCGACGAGTGGGTCTTGTTACCGAAGACAGATGGAAACAGGCCGGCGAGGGTCAGCAGGATCCCGTAGATGCCGAGCAGTGCGCCGATGACGGAGCGGATGTCGAACAACCGCGCCACCAGGCCGGGATTCTTGTCGGGTGTAGTCATTTCCGGTTCTCCTCTAGTGGAAGACGATGTTGAGGACGACGACGAGGCCGAGCGCGAAGCCTGCCAGGGGAACCGGTCGCTTGTACCAGGGGTTCGTGGCGTCTTCGGGGTCGGTGAACATGTCTCGCGGAGTTTCCGAGTAGACGAATCCGACGAGTTCCTTCACCGGTTTCGGCTGTGTCACCATGCTGACGCCGATGCTGACCACGATGTCGACGACGAATGCAGCCGACGCCGCGACGAACGGCATGCCCTGTCCTGGAAGGTTGATCACGCCGACTTCGGACAGAATGAAGACGAGGACCGCTGCCGACGTGCCCGAGACAAGTCCGATCCATCCGGCTGCGGGCGTCATCTTCTTCCAGAACATACCGAGGATGAAGGTGGCGAACAGGGGAGCGTTGAAGAACCCGAACAGCGTCTGCAGGTAGTCCATCAAGTTGGAGTAGCCCGACGCGATGAGCGCGGTGAAGATCGCGAGAATCGTTGCGGCGACAGTCGCGACGCGACCGACGGTGATGTAGTAACCGTCCTCGCGGTTCTTGACGATGTATTGCTGCCACAGGTCGTAACTGAAGACGGTGTTGAAGGCGGAGATGTTCGCGGCCATACCTGCCATGAAGGCAGCCATCAAGCCGGCGACGGCCACGCCCAGTAGGCCGTTGGGGAGGATGTCTCGCATCATCAGCAGCATCGCGTCGTTGTACGTGATGTCGCCGGTTCCGTTCTCCTTCAGGTTGATCATGTCCCCGATCGCGGCGGCAGCGATCATGCCGGGGACCACGACGACGAAGGGCACCAGCATCTTCGGGATCGCACCGATGATCGGTGCGCGCCGCGCTGCGGACATCGAGCTCGACGCCATCGCGCGCTGTACCTCGACGAAGTTGGTCGTCCAGTATCCGAAGGACAGGACGAATCCGAGACCGAACACGATGCCGATCACGGACAGGATCGGTGAGTCGAACCCGCTCAGCGCTTGCCCCGGCCACGACGAGAGTTGTTCTCCCGCCGATGCAGTGACGGTGCCGTCGGTGACCGTCGGTACGACCTTGTCCTTGAGGCCGGACCACCCGCCGATCTTGATCAAACCGATCACCGTCAGCGGAACCAGGGCGGCGAGGATGACGAAGAACTGCAGCACCTCGTTGTAGATCGCTGCGGAGAGGCCACCGAGGACGGTGTAGGTGAGCACGATGGCTGCGGCCACGATGAGTGAGACCCACAGTGACCATCCGAGAAGGACTTTCACGACGGTGGCCAGCAGGAACAGGTTGACGCCCGCGATGAGAATCTGTGCGACGGCGAAACTGATGGCGTTGACGAGGTGGGCTTTGGTGTCGAATCGTTTGCGCATGAACTCGGGGACGCTGCGCACCTTGGAGCCGTAGTAGAACGGCATCATCACGATGCCGAGGAACAGCATCGCGGGGATCGCACCGATCCAGTAGTAATGCATGGTGGCGAGGCCCAGCTGGGCGCCGTTCGCGGACATGCCCATGATCTCGACGGCGCCGAGGTTCGCGGACACGAAGGCGATGCCGGTGACCCACGCGGGGAGTCTGCGTCCCGAAAGGAAGAAGTCCAAGCTGGTGGAGAGCTGTCGGCGGGCGACGTAGCCGATCCCGAGAACGAACACGAAGTACACGGCGATGAGCACGTAGTCCAGCGCGTTCGTGTTGAACGAAAGCACGCCTTCTGCCGCAAGAGTCGACGTCACGCGTCAACCTCCCTGGTTGAGTGAGCTGGCTCACTGGTGTGAGCGATGTGAACACAAAGTAACAGGTTCAAACAATTACGTACATCCGTTCCCGCATTTGTGTCCGGTTCTGTTTGGTAATGTTCGATTCATCAAGGTCGCTGGTGCACCGATTCAGTCGTGCCCCGAAATCAGAGGTAGGTGCCGATGCTGGCAGCGGAACGACACTCCGCGATCCTGGCGGCGCTGCATACCGACGGCGCAGTCAAGGTGGTCGAACTGGCCGATCTCCTGGGCGTCTCGGAGATGACGATCCGGCGTGATCTGGACGTTCTGGACGAGCGTCAAGTGCTGCGCAAGGTCCACGGCGGTGCGATCGTGCGAGGGAACCGAGGTATCGAGCCACCGTCGACGGCGAAGGCAGCACGGCAGCACGCCGAGAAGGTCGCTATCGGCCGTGCCGCCCTCGGAGCAGTCGAGGACGGAATGACCATCGCCGTCAGTGCCGGCACCACGACGCTGGAACTGGCGAGACTGCTCAGGGGCCGCGACGCCATCACCGTTGTCACCAACTCGATTTCGATCTTCCAGGAGCTCACCGGGCACCCCGACGAGCCCAATCCTGTCGTCTACCTCACCGGCGGCTCACGCACCCCGTCGGACGCGCTCGTCGGGCCGATCGCCAACGCAGCTCTCGACGTGTTCCGCGTCGACGCAGTGTTCCTCGGTGTGCACGGTTTCGACATCGAATCCGGCTTGACCACACCGAACATCGCCGAGGCCGAGACCAATCGTCGGCTCATCGCAACCAGTCGACGATTGTTCGTGTTGGCGGACAACACCAAGTATCGAGAAGTGGGCACCAACGTGTTCGGGCGAATGTCGGACATCGACACACTCGTCGTCGACGACGGTCTCGACGTGGCCGACAGGGCCGCGCTGGCGCCGCACGTGGAGAACATCCTGGTAGCCGAGACGGAGAAATCATGACCACGCAGCACCCCGTTCGAGCCGATCTCGCCGACGGCCGGGAGATCCTCTTCTTCTCGTTGCCCGGCCACGTCGCTCACCCGGTTCCGGACGTTCGACCTCTGGCCGCGCGACCGAACGGGGCGCAGTCGGAGGTACGGCGTGACCGTCAGACCGGTGATTGGGTTGCGATCGCGGCGTTGCGGCAGGACCGCACGTACAAGCCGCCCGCAGATCAGTGCCCTCTGTGTCCGTCGCCGGGCGGAGACCGAAGTGAAGTTCCCGCAGCGGATTACGACGTGGTCGTGTTCGAGAATCGCTTTCCGAGCCTGTCGCACGCAGGCCCCGATGCACCGATTCTGCACGACGGTGATCTGCAGGCTCCCGGAATCGGGCGCTGCGAGGTCATCTGCTTCTCCAGTGATCACACCGCGTCATTCGCTGATCTGTCTCACGACCATGCACGTCTTGTCGTCGACGTGTGGCGCGAGCGAACCGCAGATCTGTTGGGACGCGACGGTATCGAACAGGTCTTCTGTTTCGAGAACCGAGGGGAGGACATCGGCGTCACGTTGTCTCATCCGCACGGGCAGATCTACGGGTACCCGTACCTGACGCCGCGGACGACGTCGATGCTGCGTCAGGCTCGCGAGTTCGCCGCGGTCCACGGACGCAACTTGTTCGCCGACATTCTCGGGCAGGAGATCGCCGACGGTCGTAGGGTGCTGGTGTCCGGCGAGCACTTCACGGCATTCGTTCCGTTCGCGGCTCGCTGGCCCGTCGAGGTGCACATCTACCCGAATCGACACGTCCACAGTCTGTTGGATCTGACCGAGGACGAACTCGACTCGCTGACCGGCGTCTACCTCGACGTTCTGGGCCGTTTCGACAGGATGTATCCGGCACCGCTGCCGTACATCTCGGCCCTGCACCAGTATCGGTCCGACGGAATCCAGGCGGACGGGTACTTTCACATCGAGCTGATGTCGGTGCGACGGTCGGAGACCAAACTCAAGTACCTGGCCGGATCCGAATCGGCCATGGACGCGTTCATCACCGACGTCACCCCCGAGCAGATGGCCGACAGATTGAAGGCATTGTGACCACGCACACGGCGTACGCGCCCGGGCGGATCAACCTGATCGGCGAGCACACCGATTACAACCTCGGTTTCGCGATGCCCATCGCGCTCGAGGAACGCACCACGGTGACGTTCGAGCCGGACGGGTCGGACCGAATCACGCTGGCCAGCGACGAAGAGGGCGTCGGTTCCGCGTTCGACGTGACCGCGCAGCCCGGCGACGTCGACGGCTGGGCGTCCTACGCGGCCGGTGTGGTCTGGGCGCTCGCGCAGGCGGGACACCCCGTCGTCGGAGGCGCGATGAGCGTTCACAGCGACGTGCCCATCGGAGCGGGTCTGTCCTCCTCGGCGGCCCTCGAATGCGCCGTGCTCCTGAGTATGAACGCGGCCACCGGCACCGAACTCGACCGTCTGGACGTCGCACGGCTCGCGCAGCGCGGTGAGAACGATTTCGTCGGTGCGCCGACGGGCCTGATGGATCAGTTGGCGTCTCTGGGCGGCGAGGTCGACCGGGCGCTGCTCATCGACTTCGAGACCTCGTCCGTCGAACCGGTTGCGTTCGAGCTCGACGCGCACGATCTGGTACTGCTGGTTGTCAATTCCAATGCAGCGCATCAGCACTCGACCGGGGAGTACCGGGCACGTCGCGAGTCGTGTACCCGCGCGGCGCGGGAGCTGGGTGTCGAAACACTGCGAGACGTGCAGGGCGAGGACGTTCTGGAGCGGATAGGGGATTCGGTCGACCGGGCGAGAGTTCGTCACGTCCTCAGCGAGAATCAACGCGTACTCGAGTGCGCGAAAGCCATGGCGAGCGGTGATTTTCGTCGAGTCGGAACTCTGATGGACCAGTCCCATGCCTCGATGCGCGACGACTTCGAGATCACCACACCCCACATCGATCTCATCGCCGAATCACTCGGTGTACACGGAGCTCTCGGCGCACGCATGACCGGGGGCGGCTTCGGAGGATGCGTGATCGCACTCGTTCCGGCACCCGACGTCGACCGCATCACCACATCGGTGACGTCCGACATCGCCGAGCGGGGTTTCCCGGACCCGACGATCTTCACCGCCCGGGCCGGAGCGGGCGCGTCGGTGTGCGCGGAAATGTAGGCGGTAGCCTACATTTCCCCGCACAAAGGGATGGTGGACAGCAGCGCGGCGATATCGTCGGTGGCTGGTAGGCGGTCGACGAGAGCGGCGAGTCGGTCGGCATCGGTCGAGCCGATGAGCCGTGCGATCTTGCCGTGGACGGCGTCGTAGTCCATCGGGAAATGGTCGACGTCGCCGACGGGATTGGGTGTGGAGGCGCTGACGACGTCGCCGCTGCGCAGCACCACCGTCACCTCGGCGGCCCGTCGCTGGGGGAGCAGGACGTCCAATTCGTCGGCCGAGTTCACGCTGACGCGGGCGCTGAATCGCCCGGCCTCGCGGAACGTTCGCCCGTCGGGATCGAGGGCCTCGCTGTCGATCGCGTCGCTGACGAACGCCGCAGCAACGACGAAGGGCAACGAGAACATGGCACCGAGGCGCGTGTTCGGGTGTCGCTGGAACAACGGCTCGGCGAGTGAATGAGTGCGCACCCGGACCGATTCGACGTCGTCGGCTGTCCAGGATGCGGTCGACCGCAGACTTTGTACGGCGTCGACGGCCGCGTGCGTGTAGGAGCAGCTTGCATGCTGTTTCGCATATCCCTCGAGCGTGAGCCACCGATCGCCGAGCCCCTCCGTGAGACGATCCAGATCGAGCGTGCCCACGATGTCACCGAGTGTGTGCGCCACGGCACCGGAGTTGTGCACGAGGCCGGCGGACGCCAGTCGCGATGCGTCGAGCCCAGCTCGTACGGCCCCGGCCATCCACAAGTTTCGCGCGAAGTTCCCGTCGAGCACGACGGCCCACGGGGCAACGTGCACGAGGGCCGACGACGCATCGATCGCTGCGGCAACGCGGTTCGTGTCGGCTCCGCGGATCGAAGCGGCGGCGGCGGCGGCTCCCGTCGCGCCCCAGTGGCCGTGCGTATGCCAGCGAGGGTCGCGGGTGAGTGCGTAACCGAAGCGGGCAGCCACCTCGTATCCCGCCAGGACTGCGGCCAGGAACGCCTGACCGTCGACCGCAGCAGGGGACAGGCGCGCCGCCGCGATGGCGGCCGGAACGACGTGGGCAGCAGGATGCCCCGCCGCATACTTGTTCCCCTCGTCGAGTTCGAGACAGCACGACGCGATGGCGTCGAGTTCTGCGGCCGACTCGACGGTGGTGGCGTTCGTGCTCCCCAGCGGGATCGTTCTGCCGGCGTCCGTGTGCCAGGCCGACGTCAGTGCCTTCATCTCTGTCGTGCGTGCACCAGCGACGGTGACACCGAGGAGGTCCAGGAGGATCGTCCGGCCTCGGTCGGCAAGTGCAGGCGGAAGCCCGCCATCGCGTAGATGGCACACCATGATCGCCAGTTGCTCGTTGCGTTCCGCTGAAAGAAACGTAGTCTCATCGGTCATCTTCGAACCGTACGAAGTCGATTACGGTCTGTCCAGGGACGATCTGCGGTGCTAGCCTGAGTTTTACCGCAACCCTCTTCGAAATTGTGTTTCGTTGAGCGGAACGGTCATCGAAGACGTAGAGCTCGATCGAAGGAGACAAGGCGATGCCCGATCAACTCCTCCAGGCCGTTCAGGCCGGGGTGCAGATCGTCGACCTGGGAAGGCAACTGCGGGTAGGAATGCCGCAATCTCCCAACCATCCGCAGTTCTGGCACACGTTGCCCAGGCGGCACGGTGACATGACGCGGTCCGACGGTGGCAGTGCCGCCAACGACATGATCACGACGGGTACGCACGTCGGAACACATATCGACGCACTCGCGCACGTGTCGCACGACGGGAAGTTGCACGGGGGTGCCGATGCCGGCCAGTCGTGCCTCGGCGGGAAGTATGTCGAGCACGGTGTCCATACGATCGCTCCGATGATGCGGCGCGGCGTTCTGTTGGACATCCCCGCGGTGCTCGGGGTCGGCCGATGCGACGGCGGCTACGAGATCACGGTCGCAGACCTGGACGCAGCATGTGACGCCGAGGGAATCGAGGTCACCGAAGGTGACGTCGTCTTGATCCGGAGCGGCTGGGGACAGCTCTTCGACGAGGGGCAGGCCTACGTCGGCGGACCGTCCGGCGTGCCGGGAGTCGGTGAAGCCGGCGCGCAGTGGCTCGCTGCCAGAAAGATTCACGCTGCCGGAGCAGACACGATTGCGTTCGAGCGACTCGCGCCGGGTGGCGGCCACGCCCTGTTGCCTGCGCACCGAGTGCTGCTCGTCGAGAGCGGCATCTACATCGTCGAGGCACTCGATCTCGAAGAGCTGTCGGCGAAGAAGACGTTCGAGTTCACGTTCGTTCTCGTGCCATTGAACATCTTCGGCGCAACCGGATCTCCGGTCCGTCCGCTGGCGGTGAGCAACGCATGACCGATTCAACCTTGGCGCAGCACATCGCGCGGTTCGCGGCGAACACCGATGTCGACGACCTGCCCGACGATGTGATCAGCAGTGTCGGCATGCGCGTTCTGGACACGTTGGGCATCGCGATTGCCGCGACGGACCTCGACACGTCACGGGCGGCCATCGCCTGGGCAACCGAGCAGGGCGGTGCGGCAGCCGCTTTCGCAATCGGGGTCGAGAGCGCACTGCCAGGACCGATGGCGGCGTTCGTCAACGGGGTCCTCGCCCACTCGCTCGACTTCGACGACACCCATCTGCCGTCGATCCTGCACCCCAGTGCCAGCGTTGTCCCCGCAGCTCTGGCCGCCGCTCAGCAGCACGGCGCCGACGGAAGAACCCTGGTCCGCGGCATCGCCATCGGGCTGGAAGTCTGTGTTCGACTCGGTATGGCGGGATTCGATCCCGAAACGAAGAACTCTGTGTTCTTCGAACACGGCCAACATGCGACGTCGATCTGCGGCGCGATGGGCGGCGCCGTCGCGGCGGCGGTCATAGGCGGGGCATCGGAGGACACGATCGTCGACACTCTCGGAATCGCCGCGTCGATGGCGTCGGGAATCATCGAGGCGAATCGCACCGGTGGAACCGTCAAGCGCATGCATTGCGGGTGGGCGGCGCATTCCGCACTTGCCGCGGCAGGTCTCGCGCGACACGGGATCACGGGCCCTCCGACCGTGTTGGAAGGTCGATTCGGGTTCTACGAAGCGTGGCTGCACCAGCCTGCCAGGGCCTCCGAGATCGTCGACGGTCTCGGCGAGGAGTGGGCGGTTCCGGCCATCTTCTTCAAGCCGTACCCAGCGAACCACTTCACGCACGCCGCTGTCGACGCAGGTGCCGCGCTTCGCCGACGCGGGATCACGCCGTCGGATGTCACGAAGTTGGTTCTCGGTGTGCCCGCGGCGAATCTGCGGACCATCGGTGAACCCATCGACGTCAAGCGCACGCCCACAACGGGGTACATGGCGCAGTTCAGCGGACCGTATGCAGTGGCCGTCGGTATGTTCGGCGGCGGCGGTCTAGGCGCCGCGCTCGAGGACTACTCGGACGCCCACGCCAACGCGGCGGATCGTCGCGACTTGATGGCCAAGGTCGACGTCGTGCCGGATCCGCAGTGCGACGCCATCTTTCCGCATCAGTTCCCGGCGGTGCTGACGGCGACGCTGACGGATGGATCGATCGTGGTGGAGGAGGTCCTCACTACCCGCGGTGGTCCGCAGCGGCCGTTGTCCTTCGACGAGGTGTCAGCGAAGTTCCGCGCGAACGCCGGGCCGTACTTGTCGGAATCGGAGCTGACGGAACTCGCCGCTCGGTGTCAGGCTTTGTCCGAGCTCACCGATGTCGGAACGCTGCTCGAGCCGTTGACTCGGGTGGTCTGATCTCCGGTGGCACGGTCTGCCCGTCGACCGTGCCACCGGGCTTCACGCGCGGTCCAGGATCTCGCGAGCTCCGCGCACGACGGCCTCGTCCACGAATCGGCCCTGGTCGTCCACCGTCGGACCGCCCTGAGCCAGATCGAACAGCTCGATCAGGCGGTGCGCTCGGGCGACGTCGTCCCCGGACGGAGTCAGCGCTGCGTTGATGACCGGAACCTGCTTGGGGTGCAGGGCAGTTCGTGCGCGAAAACCCATGTTCACGAAGTGCGCTGTAGTTTCGACGAAGCCGTCGAGGTCACGGAAGTCCGTCGACGTCGGGGCAACCGGTGCTGCGAGAGCTGCAGCGGCGCATCCCACGACGACTTCCGACCGCAAGCCGTCGATCACACCTGCAGTCTCGGGCGTTCGGGCTATCCTCAGGTCGGCGAGCAGGTCCACCTCGCCGATACCGAAGGTCCGCACCCTGCCGCGCTCGGCCATCCGGGGGAGTGACCGCAGTGCACCCGCAGTTTCGATCAGCCCGATGACTCCGAGGTGATCGAGACCCCGCTTCTCTTCGAGTTCGGTGAGCATCGAATCCGCCTGCGCCACTGCGTCGACCGAACACTTGGCGATCATGATCCCGTCGACGCCGGTCCTGGCCGCGGCATCGAGATCGGCGGCCAGAAACTCAGGCGTGACGCGTACCCACACCTGCGTGCCCGTGAATCGTCGAGACTTCAGCCACTTCGCGACGTCGCGTCGTGCACTGTCTTTCCGATCCAGTGGAACCGCATCCTCCAGATCGAGAATGATTGCATCGGACTCGCCGTCGATCCCCTTGTCGAAGAGTGACGGCTTGACCGCGGGAACGTAGAGGAACGACCGTGGAACGGTGAGAGTCATCGAGCGGCTCGAGCTTCCAGTAGGTGAGTGATCGACCGCGCGGCATTGACAACCTGGCGGGCATGGGCGAAGTGCTCGTCGTCGGCGGTGGACGAGTAACGGAAGGCGGGTCCGGAGGAGCTCACCGACCCGAGAACGTGTGCAGCGCCGTCGAAGAACGGCGCTGCGATGGACGCAGCCCCGGTCTTGCGTTCGTTGATCGACGTCGCATACCCGAGGTCGCGGATCTCGGCGAGCCGGGAGAAGAATGCATCCGCGTCGGTATCGGGGTTGCTGCTCGAGAGTTCACCCAGTGCTTCGACGGCGAAGTGTTCGGGAAGAAATGCAAGGATCGCGCGGCTGGAGGCGCCCGAGTGCAGCGGGTACTGAGGCCCGATCTCGACGACCATCTTGACTTCCTGCGGGCTCTCGTATTGGTCGAGGTAAACCCGTCGGTGACCGACGAGCGCGGACAACGTCGCCGTTTCGCGGGTTTCCGCGCGGAGTGCTCGCAGCACCGGTGCCGCAATCGTTCGGACGTCGAGCTGACTCCATGCCTTCGTACCCAAACCGATTGCCGCGGGTCCCAGTGAATACGTCGACTCGCCTGCCATGGGCTGAACGATCGATCGCGAAGCGAGGGACTGCAAGATGCGGTGTACGACGGCCTTGCTCAGGTGCAGGCGTCGAGCAATCTCGGATACGCCCAGCGCGCGATCGGATTGGGCGAAGGCCAGCAACACGTCGGCAACACGATCTGCCGACTCTGTGCCGGTTGATGTTTCGGCAAGGTGTCGTGCACTCGGTCTGTTGTGGCTCGGCGGCATGACCATGCGGGCCATCCTTCCCGATTGGAGGGGAACGTGCGGCGATACGGTACGAGGTGCCCTGTCCGTTCCGCTGAGCGAACCATACACTTAACAAGAAAGTCACGATAGACCCTGTTGTAAGGCCGTGACGCGTGCCATACTCGGACGCAGGGAATTTGATCACCGTTGGTCCGGTGCGCTGAGCGGAACGCTCTGAGCGACGGGCAGCGGTTCGACTCGGTGCCTAGTGGGCGCGAAAGGCAGAATCGCAATGAAGAAGCTCGTAGGCGTGTTGACAGCCGTCGCGGTAGTGGGAGCAGCAGCGTGCGGATCGTCGTCGGGGTCCGACGACTCCGGCGCCATCAAGATCGGGTCCGTTCATCCCACGACCGGCGCCCTTGCGGGTGTCGGCGGGTTGATGAACGACGGTGCGGCACTGGCAGTGGCGGACATCAACGCGGCCGGCGGCATCGCCTCGCTCGACGGACGCCAGTTGGAGCTCGTTTCCGGTGACAGTCAGGGCAAGGCAGAGGTCGGGCAGAGCGAGGCTCAGCGCCTCATCGACGACGGGGCCGTTGCACTGATCGGTACGTACCAGAGCGACGTGACTCAGAACGTCGCATCCGTCGCCGAGCGATCTCGCGTGCCGCTCGTCATCGACGTCGCAGTCGACGACAAGATTCTCGATCAGGGGTATCAGTACTCGTTCCGTATGCAGCCCAACGCTTCCAGCATGGGTACCGACGGGGCGAAGGCACTGGCCGCAATCGAAGAGCAGACCGGCCAGACCATCGACAAGGTGTCCTACTTGCACATCGAGGGATCGTTCGGAGACAGCGTCTTCGATGCCTTCGAAGCAGAAGCTGCCAACCAGGGCATCTCCTCGGTGCAGGAAATCACCTATCCCGCAACCAACTTCTCGGACGCAACCACTCAGGTTCGCGAAGCCGCGGTGAGCAATCCCGACGTCATCGTGGCCACCGGCTACTATCCGGACGGACTCCTCATCGCCAGAGCGGTCGAGCAGCTCGGCTTGAACGTCAAGGGCGTGTACGGAATCGCCAACGGCGCGTTCGACGACAGCTCGTTCCCTGCCGACGCGGCAACGGCGGGTGACGGTGTGCTGAGTGCCAACTATCACTACGACGCAACGAGCGAGCGCACCAACGAGATTCGAGCTCGATTCGAGGAACAATTCGGTCGCCCGATGGAGACCGCCTCGATGTTGTCCTATCAGGCTGTCGAGGTCATTGCGGCCGGACTCGAAGGCGGCGCAGACGCCGATCCCGAAGCACTGCGCGAGGCGATCGCGGGCATCTCCATCGAGGATCCGCTGCTCGCATTCGACGGACCGATCGAGTTCGACGAGACCGGTCAGAACAAGAACGCGACCGTCATCGTGATGCAGGTTCGAGACGGTGCCATCGCGCAGGTCTTCCCGGAGGAATTCGCGACGGACGCAATCCAGTTCCCGGTAGGAGCCGGACAGTGACTGCGGCACCCACGACCAGCGCCGCCACGAAGCGCAGCGGCCTCGTCGGTTCCAACCCTGCGGTCACCGTGGGTGGCGCCATCGTCGTGATCATGGCCGTCATCTATCTGGTGGGTGGAAAGGACCAGGGACTCGTCACACAGTCCGTCGTTTCGGGCCTCCTTCTCGGCGGCGTGTACGCATTGATCTCGGTCGGTCTGACCCTGATCTTCGGTGTTCTCGGCATCGTCAACTTCGCTCAGGGTGCAATGCTGACGATGGCGATGTACATCGTCTATGTACTGTCGACGGCGGGTATGCCTGTCTATCTGGCCACCGTTCTCGCAGTGCCGGTGATGTTCGTCTTCGGCATGATCGTGCAGGCGACGCTGCTGACCAAGCTCACGATCAGCGGTAGCCACGACGGACCGCTCCTCGTGACTCTGGGCCTCTCGCTCCTCATCATCAACGTGTTGCTCATGGTCTTCGGCGGTCGGCCACAGTCCGTGCAGGCGCCGATCGACGGCTCGTTGTCGATTCTCGGCGCCGTCGCATCGTGGCCGCGGGTGCTCGCCTTCATCGGGGCCGCCATGGTCGCGGTAGCGCTGACCGCCGTGCTCAAACGCACTCCTCTCGGATTGTCGATCCGGGCCGTGGCGTCGAACTCCGAGGGTGCCAAACTTGTCGGCGTCGACATCGGCCGTGTCTACGCGCTGACCTTCGGTATCGGTGCCGCCTGCGTTGCCGTTGCCGGGGGATTGATGACTCCGTTCACCAGTCTCACGCCGTCCGTGGGTGAGCAGTTCACCATCCTGGCGTTCGTCATCGTCGTGCTCGGCGGGCTCGGAAGCGTCGTCGGTGCGGTTGTCGGAGGACTGGTCATCGGATTGGTACAGACGGTCGGCGCGCTCTACCTCCCTGGAACCGGTTCGCTCATCCTGGTGTTCGCGGTCTTCATCCTCGTCCTGTTTCTCAAGCCCGAAGGATTGTACGGAGCCCGCCGATGACAGCCACTGTGTCAGCACCCATGAATGCACCCGACGACGTCCGGCTGAAGGACACCTGGCTGCGACGCCAAGTGATCACTCTCGCCGTCGGATTCGTCGTCGTCGCCGCACTTCCGCTCGTCCTCGGCGAGCAAGCGCAGACCGTTGCCGTGCGCACGCTCATCTTCGGCATCATGGCCGTCGCATGGAACATCATGAGCGGCTTCGGTGGCATGTTCAGCTTCGGCCACGCAGCATTCTTCGGCATCGGCGCATACACCGGCGCCTACCTGCTGGTCGATCACGGCATTTCACCATGGATCTCGATGGTTGTCGCTGCTGCGCTCTCGGCATCCGTCGGCACTCTGCTTGCCTATCTGTGCCTGCGGTACCGACTCGCCGGGTCCTACTTCGCATTGGCCACGTTCGCCTTCGCGCAGATGTTCTTGCTGCTCGTGCAGAACCTCGACGTCTTCAACAAGACCGAGGGCTTCAATGTACCGATTCTGCCGCGTGATTCGTGGTGGATGTTGCAGTTCGAGAAGGGCAGCGCCAACTACATCTGGATCCCGTTGGTCATCCTCGCGCTCGCCGTGCTCGGCACGATCTTCTACGTGCGTTCGCGTGCCGGGCAGTTCGTGCAGGCCGTCCGTGACGACGCCACTGCCGCTGCGTCGTTGGGCATCGACACCATGAAGTACCGACTGATCGCCGTCGCAGCCAGTTGCGCACTCACCGCCGTAGCCGGTGTCTATTACGTGCAGTATTACTTCTTCGTCGGGCCGGAGCAGGCGTTCGGCTCTGCGGTCTCGGTCGAGGCCATCGTCCCGGCCGTCATCGGTGGAATCGGCACCATTTGGGGGCCGGTCATCGGCGCGGCCGTGATCGGTCCACTGTCCGAGGTCATCAACGAGCTCCTGCGCAACCCACCGGAGTTCCTCGGATTCCTCGACGGTGCCATCGGTCTGGACGTGGCCGTCTACTCGGTGATCCTGATTCTGATCGTCATCTTCCTGCCCAAGGGCATCTTCGGCACTGTCCGAGAGAGGTGGTTTCGATGAGCCTGCTGTCCATCGAGGGCTTGAGTAAGTCGTTCTCGGGTATCCATGCCGTCCGCGACGTCACTCTCGACGTCCCGGAGCACGAGTTCCTGGGCATCATCGGACCGAACGGAGCCGGAAAGACCACCCTGTTCTCGCTGCTCTCCGGCGAACAGCCGCCCACCGAAGGTCGCGTGATCTTCGACGGTACCGACATCACGGGGTGGCCCGCCAACAAGATCGCGCGCAGCGGACTCGTACGCACGTTCCAGTTGATGCGACCGTTCGAGTCCATGTCGGTGCTGGAAAACGTCACTGTCGCAGCATTGTCCAAGCGTCGCTCACGCAAGGATGCCCGCAAGCACGCTCTCGAGGTACTCGATCGAGTGCAGCTCTCGGACCACGTCGGTGGCAAGGTGTCGGCGATGTCGACGGCCGGCCTCAAGCGCCTCGAACTGGCCCGGGCGCTGGCGGTGGAACCCCGCGTGGTGCTGCTCGACGAGGTTCTCGCCGGTCTGGTGCCGGCGGAGCGGGCGCCGATGATCGAGCTGCTTCGAACCCTGCACAGCGAGGGGCAGACCGTCCTCTTCGTGGAGCACATCATGGCCGCCGTCATGGCCCTGTCGGAGCGGCTCGTGGTGATGCACGAGGGAGCAGTGCTGACGTCAGGAGATCCACGGACCGTCGTCGAGGACAGTCGCGTCGTCGAGGCATATCTCGGTGAGGAGAAAACCGCATGATGCTCGAGATCGACAACCTGCACGCCGGCTACCGACGACTGGAGATCCTGCACGGACTCGACCTGTCCATCGAGCAGAACGAGATAGTGTCGCTCATCGGGGCGAACGGTGCGGGAAAGACGACGACGCTGCGCGCACTGTCGGGACTGGTCGCGCCGACTGCGGGTCGAATCATGCTCGACAGCACACCCATTCATGGAATGCGCGCCGATCGTATCGTGCAGGCGGGCCTGGTTCACGTCGCGCAGGACCGCGCGCTGTTCGGGAGCCTGCCGGTCGTCGAGAACCTCGAGATGGGTGCTTACACGCAGAAACGCGCATCGGTGAAGGCGTCGATGGACCAGGTGTTCGACCTGTTTCCCATCCTCGCCGAGCGTCGCGGCCAACGTGCCGACACCATGTCCGGCGGTCAGCAACAGATGTTGGCGATCGGCCGGGCGCTGATGGCGAAACCGCGAGTGCTCACGCTCGACGAACCGTCGGTCGGTCTCGCCCCCAAACTGGCAGCACAAGTTCTCGAGGCGATCGTACGGATCCGAGACACCGGAGTGACCGTGCTGATCGTCGAGCAGAATGCGGCCCAGGCTCTGGACATCTCGGATCGCGCGTACGTGATCGAGAGCGGCTCGATCGTGCTGACCGGTACGGGTTCCGAGCTCGCACACGACGATCGCGTCAAGGCTGCCTACCTCGGTATTTAGGAGTTCTACCTCTATGCGCCTCTTGGCTTTCACACCCATCGACGTCGACGACGCCGAACTGCGTCGCAGGCAGGAACGCTACAACGAACTGGTGCCGTCGACCGTCACCGTCGAACTACGGAACATCGGTTCGACTGCGCCGAGTGCGCTCGACACCGAGGCCGAGATCAGGTCATCGGAAGCAGTTCTGGCCGATGCTTTCCGAGCTGTCGACCCGGACGGCTACGACGGCTTCCTGCCCGATTGCGTGTTGGATCCGTGTGCGGACGAAGCAGACACCTTCTCGCTGCCGCTGTACGGTCTGTCCCGATTGACGGCCTCGTTCTTCTCGTCGCAGGGCCTCCACCTCGGCGCGCTGGCACGCAACGACGCCATCGCTGCAGAACTGGATCGCCGACTGGCGTCGTACGACATTCTGGCCGATGCCACGAAGGTTCTCGGACTGGATGTTCACGACATCGCCGACGCCGAGGCGTGGGGCCGGGCTGTGACCGACCAGGCTGCCTCGATGACGTGCGATGTAGCGATCAACGCCTGCTCGGCGGTGGAACTCGTCGATCCACCCCGTAGGCCGCGGGTCGTCGACCCGACGGCAACCGCGCTCGCACTGTTGGGGTTACAGGCCACGATGGAGGCTTCGAGATGAGCGAGGACGGTCCCGACCTCGTCGTGGCAGGGGCAGGCGGTGGCCTCGTTGCGGCCCTTCGTGCGGCCGAGCGAGGCCTCGATGTGCTCGTGGTCGAGGCGAGCGAACACTTCAGACGCGGAAACAACACCGCGATGTCGACGGCCATGATTCCCGGCGCGGGTTCGCGTTGGCAGCGGGAGTCGGGGATAGCCGACTCGCCGCAGCAGTTCGTCGACGACGTGATGCGTAAGACCGGGGGCAGTGCGGATGAACGGCTCGCTCGCGCGTTGGCGAACGTCAGTGCCCCGTTGGTGGAATGGATGGCCGATCATCTGCGGATGCCGCTCGATCTGGTCACCGACTTCGCCTATCCCGGTCATTCGCAACTGCGTTGTCATACGGTCGACGGCAGGCACGGTAGTGCTCTGCTCGATCACTTGGTGCGCGCCGTCGGCGACGAGCCTCGTATCGACCTGATGATGCCTGCCCGGCTCACCGATGTCACCGTAGACGAAAACGGCGTGGTCGACGGTGCCGTCGTGACGTTGCCCGACGGGGCTACCGAGTCGATACCGACAAGGGCAGTCTTGCTGGCTACCAACGGATACGGCGCCAACACGAAGCTGGTCTCGGATCACGTGCCGGAAATCGCATCCGCGCGGTATCACGGCAGCGAGCATTCGATGGGCGATGCATTGACGATCGGTGCACGTCTGGGCGCCGACTCGAAGTATCTCGATTCCTACCAGGGGCATGCGGCACTGTCGAAGAAGGCGACCACGCTCGTCGGGTGGGCAACGGTGATGCACGGTGGCGTCGTGCTGAACCTCGACGGCAGGCGTTTCGGTGACGAGACCACCGGCTACTCCGAATACGCGGCAGCGCTTGCTGCGCAGCCGAACTCGGAAGGATGGATCGTCATCGACCGTGACATCCACGAGAAGTGCATGGCTTTCACCGATTTTCGTCAGACGGTCGACTCCGGTGCTGCGGTGTGGGCGGACAGCATCACCGAACTCGCGGAGGCGACGGGTTTGCCTGCGGACGCGGTCGAGGAAGAGCTTGCCGCGTTGCGTGGCGCGGCCGAGGATCGCTTCGGCCGAACGTCGTTCGAGCACGAGTTGACTGCCCCGTACGCCGCGATCAAGATTGTTCCCGCGCTGTTTCACACCCAGGGCGGGCTCGTCGTCGACGGTGATGCCCGCGTCCTGAGGCCCTCCGGCAAGCCGATCGAGGGTCTGTTCGCCTCCGGCGGTGCTGCCATCGGTATTTCAGGGCACGGCGCCGCTGGATATCTTGCGGGTAATGGCTTGTTGCCCGCTCTCGGACTCGCCTACCTTGCTGCCGATTACATCTGATTTTCCGTTTCGAAAGGATCCATCATGTCCACGTTGATCACCAATGCACGCGTCGTTCGTCCCGGCTCGGATGCACCCGAGGACGGAGAGTTCGTCGACCTTCTGATCGAAGACGGTAAGTTCACCCGCATCGAGGCCGGTATCCCCGCCGACGTTGCCGACTCCGTGATCGATGCGTCGGGAAAGGTGGCGTTCCCCGGAGTGGTGGACGCGCACCAGCACTGGGGCATCTACAACCCGCTCGGTGACGACGCCGAGACCGAGTCGCGGGCCTGTGTGCAGGGCGGCGTCACGACGTCACTGTCGTACATGCGCACCGGCCAGTACTACATGAACACGGGCGGTTCCTATGCCGACGTGTTCCCGAAGGTGCTCGACGCGACCGAAGGACGCCCGTACGTCGATTACGCGTACCACCTCGCGCCGATGTCCAGGGAGCACATCCAGGAGATCCCGTCGCTCATCGCCGATCACGGTGTGACGTCGTTCAAGATCTTCATGTTCTACGGCAGTCACGGACTGCACGGCCGTTCCACGGACCAGAGTGAATTTCTGATGACGCCCGAGGGTGAGCGCTACGACCTGGCGCACTTCGAGTTCGTCATGCGCGGCATTCAAGCTGCTCGGGAACAGTTGGGCGACAAAGCCGAACACATTTCGCTGTCACTGCACTGTGAGACCGCAGAGATCATGAGCGCATACACCAAGATCGTCGAGGAGGAAGGGACGCTGCAGGGGCTCGCCGCGTACAGCGCGTCGCGGCCGCCGCACTCTGAGGGGCTCGCCGTCACCATCGCGTCGTTCCTGGCGGACGAGACTCAGTTGCCCAACATCAACCTGCTGCATCTGTCGTCGCGCAAGGCGCTGACGGCAGCGATGCGAATGGCGAAGGCGTTCCCGCACGTGAACTTTCGTCGCGAGGTCACCATCGGGCACCTGCTGGCCGACATCGACACCGCGTACGGACTCGGAGGAAAAGTGAATCCGCCTCTGCGGCCGCGTGACGACGTCGAGGCACTGTGGGAGCATCTGGTCGCCGGGGACATCGACTGGGTCGTCAGCGATCACGCGTGCTGCAAGGACGAGAAGAAATTCGCGGAGGATCGTGGCGACATCTTTGCCGCCAAGTCCGGATTCGGTGGCGCGGAGTACCTGTTGCCGGGCTTGGTCAGCGAGGGCCGTAAGCGTGGGTTGAGCTGGCGTCGGATCGCCCAGCTGACCTCGCTCAATCCCGCCTCGCGGTACGGGCTGCCGGGTAAGGGCGACATCGCCGTCGGTATGGACGCCGACCTTGCGCTGGTCGATCCCGACCACACGTGGACGGTGCAGCCGGAGGATTCCGAATCGGCGCAGGAGTACACGCCGTTCCAGGGCTTCGAGTTGGGTGCGAAGGTGACCGATACGTTCGTGCGCGGTCAGCGCGTGCTGTCCGACGGCACGGTGTCGGGTGCGCCGGCCGGTCGCTACCTGCACCGCCCGTACAAGTGACCGGCCCACTCGAGGGCATCAAGGTCCTCGATATCTCGACGATCCTTGCCGGTCCGCTCGTCGCGCAGATTCTGGGAGATTTCGGTGCCGAAGTCATCAAGATCGAGCACCCGGCCAAGCCCGACGGTATGCGCGGGCACGGGTTGGACAAGGACGGCCACCCGCTGTGGTGGACGATGGTCAGTCGCAACAAGCGGACGATGACGCTGAATCTCGGCAACGAGCAGGGCGCGGATCTTTTTCGAAAGCTCGCCGCGGAGGCCGACGTCGTGGTCGAGAATTTTCGACCGGGCACCCTCGAGCGGTGGGGGCTCGGATACGACGTTCTGTCCGAAGCCAACCCGGGTCTGATTCTCCTGCGCGTGACGGGTTTCGGTCAGACCGGGCCGTATGCAACACGACCGGCGTTCGGCACGTTGGTGGAGTCGATGAGTGGGTTCGCGCATCTGACCGGTGCGGCCGACGGCCCGCCGACGTTGCCTGCCTTCGGTTTGGCCGATTCGCTCGCGGGAATTGCCGGATCCTCGGCGGTGTCGATGGCTCTGCTGCACCGAACGAACAACGGCGGCAAGGGGCAGGTCATCGACCTGGACCTGCTGAGCCCGATCATGGCCGCAGTCGGTCCCGGCATCATCTATGCAGATCAGCTGGGCATCGACCAGGAACGCACCGGGAATCGGTCGAGCAACAATGCACCCCGGAACCTGTACAAGACATCGGACGGGCACTGGCTGGCGATCTCCACGAGTGCGAACTCCATTGCCGAACGCGTCCTGACACTGGTCGGGCACCCCGAGGTCATCGACGAGCCGTGGTTCGCCACAGGCCGACAACGTGCCGCGCACGCCGACCTGCTCGACGGTTACGTCGGCGGATGGATCGGGGAACGTACTCGCGAGGACGTCGTTGCAGAGTTCGAAAAGGCCGGTGCCGCAGTGGCTCCCGTCTACAAGCCGAGCGAACTGCTCGACGATCCACAGGTACTGGCCATCGACATGGTGACGACCGTGGAGGACGACGACCTCGGCCCCGTACGGATGCAGAACGTCATGTGGCGGATGGGGGACAGTCCCGGCAGTATTCGGCACACCGGCCGGGCCCACGGTGCGGATACCGACAGCGTGCTCGAAGAGTTGGGCTGTTCGGCGGCGAACATCGCAGAGCTACGGACTGCAGGAGTCGTGTAGACCCGGCGCCTACAGGTCACTCCGCAGGAGAACTAGGGTTGCGGTCATGCTTACCGCTGTCGAGGAGTCCGTTCGCGAGCGAATTGCGGCTTTGGACGTGGATGCGCTGGCGTTACTGCTGCGGCGCCGTCATGTGGCGCGGACGGATGCTCCCGAGGATCTCGACGAGCTGGCACGTCATCTGGTCGGGGGCGATTCGTTCGCAGATGTCTACCTGACGCTGCCGCGGCCGGCGGTGGAGGTGCTGTCCGCGGTTGCGTTGTGCAAGCAGTTGCGGATGCCGGCGACGGTCGATGCCGTCCGTCGGTTGCTGGGAGATCCGGAGTCGGGCTTCGAGGCTGTAGTGGAGGATCTGGCCGAACTGCAGATCGCGTGGGTGTCGGATGGGGTGCTGACAGCGGTACATCCTCTCCCGGTGTACGCGGTTCGGAGTTACGGCACCGATGTTCGCCGGTCCTTGGATGCGGCTGCGCTTCCGGTGCTGCGTTCGGTCTCGACGAAGCTGGGTCTCCGCGGAGACGGGGCCCGGCCCGAGGTGGTGGAACAGCTCGTGTCGTTGTTCGACGACCCCGATGCATTGCGGAGTGTGGTGGAGTCTGCGCCGGATGGCGAAAAAGAGTTTCTGTACGACGCTGCCCGCCGAGACTCGATCCTCTACGCGGATCCGGTGTATCTGACGGCCGCGCGTTCCGGCGCATGGGCAGTGCAGCGGGGATTGGCATGGCAGGTCGCGAACGGGCCGGTGTCGATGCCGGTACAGGTGACCCGGGCGCTTCTCGGTGCCTATTTCGTTCTACCGTTCAGCCCGACTCCGCCCGAGGTCGATTCCGAACCGGTCGACGCAGGGCACGTGGAGGCGGAAGCGTCGGCGCGCGTTCTTCGCATGGTGGAGCTCGTGACCGGGGTGATCGAATCTGCATCGACCACGCCGATCCAGCTGCTCAAATCCAATGCCGTCGGCGTGCGCACGGTGCGTGCGATGGCCAAGAATCTACACGGCGAGGTCGACGCCGTCCAGATGGCTCTGGAACTCGCGTTGGGCGACCGTCTGCTCGACTTCGAAGCTCTGCCGGCGCCGAAGGGCCGAAGGCACGCTCCGGCCTCGCATGTTCTGGTCGCGACGGACCGATCGGTCCAGTGGTTGGCAAGTGATCCGGGTACCCAGGCTGCATCATTGCTCCAGACATGGTGGAACGCCGACGCCGTGTATCTCGCGGAGTACGAAGGCGTTGCCGACGAATCGCGCGAGATCCCGCCGAGATTGTTGCGCCGCGCGGTCGTGTCGGCACACGAACTCGTTCAGGCGGGACACGCCTTTGCCGACGACGGGGCAGTGGTGACGATGCTCGGGTGGACGTTCCCGTGCTTTCCCGTCGAGGAGGGCCTGGACATACTGCAGATGACGCAGCGTGAGGCGGAACTCGTCGGCGCCCGGGCGCTGGGCGCCGGCACCGAACTGGGTCGAGCTTTGTTGTCCGAGAACGTATTCGACGCAGTGGAGCGGGCCGTGTCCACAGCGCACATGCGCGCGACCGTCGGCGCGGATCTGACGGCAGTGGTGTTCGGGCCACCCGGAACCACGCTGGCCCACTTCTTCGACAGTGTCGCGGTACGCGAGGCGACCGGGGCCGCGACGACGTGGCGATTCGATCAGGCCAGTGTCCGTGAGGCTTTCGACGACGGCCTCTCCGTCACCGAGGTGCTCGAGGGTCTCGACAGGTTCTCGACCGGCGGCATCCCGCAGGCGTTGACCTATCTGGTGAACGATGTAGCCCGCACGCACGGCAGCATCGGTGCCTACACGCTTGCCTGTGCAGTGGTGGCGCCCGACGAAGCGTTGATCTCGGAGATCACGGCGAACAGACGGTTGTCGAAGCTCGGTCCGGTTGTTCTCGCGCCCACGGTTGTCGGGTTCACCGCGCCGATCGAGGCGTCGCTGGAGGCGCTTCGATCAGCGGGGTATGCGCCTGTGCATCGTGATTCGGACGGCCAGGTGATCATCGGGCGCACGCAGGTGGCACCGAACGCAGAGCCGGCGCCGTCCTACGCTCTCGGTACGGCACCGTCGTACGACGAACTGGCCGAGGCGCTCGCGTCGGCCGGTGACTAGCTGCTGAGCGCAGTGGCGACGGCTTCGACCTGATCCGCGACGCGCGGACCCCACCGGCTCGACAGATCCTCGTCCATCGTGATGATCGCACCGTCACGTACCGCGGTGGTCGACGCCCAACCCGGCCGAGCTGCAACGGTTTCCGCCGTCACCCCGCAACACTGCGAGTCGGCCAGGAAGACGATGTCGGGGTCGGCCGCGACAACACCTTCGTCGGACATCTGCGGATAATCGGTGCCGGCACCGTCGGCGATACTAGTCAAGCCGAACAGGCCGTAGATTCGGCCGATGAAGCTCTCGCTCGTCACGGTGTAGAGCATCGAATCGAGTTCGTGGAAGTAGGTCGCGTTCGACTGGGGAACGCTCGCCACCGCGGCATCGATGCGTGTGCGCATGTCCGCGACCACTGCGTCACCTTCGGTGTCGTGACCGGTGGCGTCGGCGATGGTCTCGATCTGGGCGTAGGTGTCGTCGATGCTCGTCGCGGCGGGAAGGAGCAGTACCGGTATATCGGCTGCGTCCAGACCGGCGACGAGGCCGTCGATGTCGTCGGAGGCAACCACCAGATCCGGGTCGTAGCCGATGATCGCCTCCAAGCTCGGTGTGTACGCGGACAGCTCGGTTCTGGGTGCGTCGGTCGGGAAGTCGGACTGACTGTCCACCGCGACCACCTGCTCGCCTGCACCGACGGCGAACAACGTCTCCGTCGCAGTCGGGCTCAGTGAGACGATGGACGTCGGCCTCGACTCGATCCCGACGTCGGACGCAACGGTCCTGGGAAACGTCCCGTCACCGGCGGCCTTATCCGCGGGTTGTTCGTCGGTCGTATCGCTCCCACACCCCGAGACAGTCAAGGCAACGGTCGCCGCCATCACGGCCAGAACTGTCGGTATGCGCACCGGTCGATGTGTCATGTTCCCCATTCCTTCGACGTGTCAGTCGACGGTAGCGTCGTCGGCGTCCCGCAGCTGCCGATAGGCCTCGGCGAGCAGGTCGCCGGCAAGATCGTCGCTGTGGTCGCTGGTGTCGGGTGCGCGGTCGGCCATCGAACGTGAGTTGAGTGCGTAGGCCAGGTCGTCGAATTCGTCGTCGGAGATTCCGAAGTCGATGTCGGCGTCGTCGGTGAGGAGTGCGCCGATGTCGATTCGCCACGACCAGACGTCCGCGGTGTCTGCCGTTTCTCGTGTGGCGGTGACCAATTCGGTGGAGAAGTCGAGTTGCTCGTCGGAGTACCCGTTCGCAGTGTCGGTGTTGACGAGCATTTCCAGTTCGATCGAGTCGTCTTCGTCGTTGCTGAATTCGGTGACGACGAGGGTGTCGACGCCGCCGCAGGTGAGGGTCAGGAGTCGACGCTCGTGGGCGGGTGAGTCTGCCGAGGGAAGCGCGGTGACGGTCCACCCGTGCCGGACGGTGTTCGCCGGGTCGGAGATCGTGGCGTTGATGTAGTCCGCGACGATGTTGCGGATGTCGGGATAGGCGATGTGATCGGACAGTTCCCAGTACCTGGTTCGGTGGCCGGACGCCGTGCCGGTCAGCACCGTCGTGCGCTGGGCTCGTTCGGTCGGAAAGGTGAAACGCTCGGTTGCCGCCATGACTGACGATCCAACTACATGCGGGCAACCATTCCCAATCGATCGTCCTGTCGGTACGAAATTCGACTGCAGCTGGTTCATCCACAGGCGTTCTCGTTATCCACAGGCGGGTGTTCGCCGAGGGTTGGGCGCGCGGCCGGCAGTGCAGAGTGACGAGCCATGGGGGTCTACACGCGTGCACAACTGGAGAGTCAGGGGATTGCACGGTCTGGCATCGCACGGAGGGTACGGACGGGTCGCTTGTTCAGGGTCCTTCCTCGGATCTATTCGGATCCCGAACCGTCCTACTTCGACCTGTGCACCGCCCTCACCCTGTGGCGGAGCGATGCAGTACTCAGTCACGACAGCGCAGCGTGGCTCTGGGGCCTGCTCGACGACGAGCCGTCGACGGTTCACGCGACCGTGCCGGTATCGGTACGGGTCAGCAGTGTCGACGGATTCGTGCTGCACCGCCGGTCCGTGTCGTCGACCGAAAGGCACGGCCTACCGGTGGTATTCGCCGCCCAGTGCTTCGTGGATGTCGCGTCCACACTGACCGGTGATCCGCTCGACCAGTTCTTCGACCGCAATATCGGCGCACGGGTGTCGTGGCGAGCGGTCACCGACCACATCGTTGCCACGAAAGGAATGAAGGGCATGCGTGAGGTTCGTCGTCAGTTGGAACACTGTTGCCCAGGCACATTCTCCGAACCGGAGCGGATGGTTGCCAGGGCCGTCCGGGCTCGCGGTGTTCGGATGAACATCAACGCACCCATCGGCCCGTACCTCGGAGATCTCGTGGACTATCACGCCAAGGTCGACGTGGAGATCGACGGGCGCGAGTACCACATCGCGCCGGGGCCTTTCGACAACGACAGGGTCAGACAAAACCGGATGATCCTCGACGACTGGTTGGTGCTCCGCTACTCCGCTGCAACGGTGTACCGCGATGTCGACGCCGTGGCGGATCAGATTGTCGGCGTTGTGCGGCGCCGTAGACGCAGCAGGGGTGCCTGACGCTCCATTCCTTGGACGAATCTGCGGTTTTCCGCGCATTCGAGTCGATAGTGGAGCGTCAGGATCGGGCCTGAACTGGGCCAACTTACACGGATGTCATTCTGCTGCTTGTGTATTTGTCGTGCCCGGACGCCTTGCGAGAAGTGAGGATTTACGTAACACTCACCCCATCAGTCTCATGAGTAACACGAGTCACACGACACGGTGGGAGCGTTCATGCGCGCACGTACTCGGCAGATGGCGATCGGCGCTGTTCTTACCCTCGCGGCGAGTGGACTCACCGTTCTCTCGTCACCCACCGCCAGTGCGGAACCGTGTGGAGGCATCGGCGGGCCGGGCTCGTCGCCGCTGTTCGGGTCCTCGGGTAGCGCGGGTGGTGGACCCGAGAAGAATCCGCGTGGACCGCAGGGCCAGCTTCCCGCGATCTCCGGCAACGCGACGTCGGTTGCATGGGTCACCGGGCCGTTGAGCCCCAACAACACCTACGACCGGTTCGGCATCTCCGGGACGGATCTGGGCATCAGCTGGGACAACGGGTCCGGGCAGACGCTGATGGCGTTCGGTGACACGTTCGGTAATTGCTCGGTGACCGGGGCGCAGTGGCGAAGCAACGTTCTGCTGCGGTCGGACGACAAGAACCTCGCCGACGGCATCACCGTAGCCGACGGAGTGCCGGGCGATTCCACGTCGGGCGCGGTCGTCGAACCAGCAGGATTCGCCAGCGAGGTCGTACCCAGTCTGGGCGTCGCAGGCGTCGAGGACACCGTCATTCCTACTGCAGCCATCTCGATCGGCGGTGTGCAGTACATGAACTACATGTCGGTGCGCTCGTGGGGAGCACCCGGTCGGTGGGTCACCAACTTCTCCGCGATCGCGACGTCGAAGGACAACGGGCAGAGCTGGCAGACTGCGGCCGCGACGATCCGGGTCAACGCAGGCATCACGATTCCGGCGTTCCCTCAGGTCGAGGAGAGCAACGGCAAGTACCAGATGAACGCCTACGCGGAAGGTCAGGACGGCTACGTCTACCAATTCGGTACGCCCAACGGTCGTTTCGGCGCCGCGTTCGTTGCCCGCGTGAAGCCGGAGGAGATCCTCGACCTGACGAAGTACGAGTACTCGACGCAGGATCAGGCCAAGCCCTGGTCGACGAATGTGGCCGATTCGAAGTCGGTGGTGACGGAACCCGTCAGCGAATTGTCGGTGGCCTGGAACGACACTCTGAAGCGGTATGTCATGTTGTACGGCAACGAGGTCGACAGGACCATCGTGGCCCGCACGTCGGAGAAGCCCGAAGGGCCGTGGAGTGCGCCGAAGACGCTCCTGAACAGCCGGCAGACCAGCGGCGGAATCTACGCGCCGTACATCCACCCACTGTCCAGCGGCAACGACCTCTACTTCACCGCGTCTCGGTGGTCGGACTACAACGTGCTGCTGCTGCGGACCAAGGTCGACGTTTTGAAGTAGCCGAGTCCCGCACCACTTGATGCCTCCTCACATATGAGTCGGCTGTGTCGTCGTAGAGGTACAGACACAATCGGAGGCGGGACATGACGGAGATCCTCATCGTCGGCGGCGGGTATGCCGGGCTCTACACAGCGCTGAATCTCGAGAAGAAGCTTCACCGCGACGAGGCGCACGTGACTCTGGTGGATCCTCGCCCCTACATGACCTACCAGCCGTTTCTGCCCGAGGTGGTCTCCGGCGCGATCGAGCCGAGGCACACCGTCGTGTCGCTGCGTCGGCACCTGCGCCGCACCACCCTCGTTGCCGCCACCGTGGACCGGATCGATCACGCACGAAAGCTCGTCCGAGCCCACGGCCTCGACGGCCGCGACATCGAACTGAACTACGACATCGTCGTGGTCACGGCGGGTGCCGTCACGCGGACGTTCCCGATTCCGGGTCTCGTCGACGAGGCGATCGGCATGAAGAACGTCGAGGAGGCCGTCGCGATCCGGGACAGGCTGCTCACCGCGTTCGACCGGGCAGCTGCTCTGCCCGACGGCCCCGAGCGTGCCCGCCTGCTGACCGTGACGTTCGTCGGCGGTGGATTCTCGGGAGTCGAAGGTTTCGCGGAGGCGCTGTCTCTCGCGACCGAGCAGCTGACGTACTACCCGGAGATCGGGGCCCGCGAGCTTGCGTTCCACCTCGTCGAGGCGCAGGGCAGGATTCTGCCCGAGGTGAGCGACGGGCCGGGACGCTGGGTCGTCCGGCATCTGCGGGGTCGCGGCGCGCACGTGCACCTGAACGCCCAGATGGTGTCGGCCGTCGGCGGCCACGTCGTGTTGTCGACGGGGGAAGAGTTCGACTCGGATCTGATCGTCTGGACTGCGGGCAACGCTGCGAACGGCGTCGTCGCACGGCACACGGACCTCCCCGTCGACGCACGAGGATTCCTTGTGACACGTGCGGACCTGCGCGTCGGAACCGAGGAAGAGACCGTCGCCGACGCCTGGGCGGCAGGCGACAACGCGGTGGTGCCGGACCTCGCCGTCGGGCACGGCGCGACGACGGTTCCCAATGCGCAGCACGCGGTTCGGCAAGCAAAAAGGCTGGCGTCCAACATCGTTGCAACTGTGCGCGGCCGCGAACCGAAGAATTACGTGCACAGCAGCCTCGGGGTGGTCGCGACTCTCGGCCGGGGACACGGTCTGTTCCAGTACAAGTGGATCGTCGTCAAGGGATGGCCCGCATGGGCGATGCACCGCGGGTACCACGTCCTTGCGGTACCGACGTGGGAGCGCAAGATTCGGGTTCTGCTCGGCTGGGTCGGCGCGTTCGTCGGTCGCCGCGACATTGCCTCGCTCGCGGCGACCGTGGCCCCGCGGGATGCATTCACGAGGGCCGGGCAACCGCGCGCGAACGTCGACGGGGAAGTGGCATGATCCGGTGATGGACGACGAGACCGAGTTCTTGCCTGCACATCTCGGCGACGTCCACGACGAGCGACGCAGGTTGCTGTCGATGGCCTATCGGATGACCGGGACGCTGTCCGACGCCGAGGACGTGGTGCAGGAGACGTATCTGCGGTGGTATCGACTGAGCGAGGAGGAACGGGCGGAGATCGCGAATCCGGCGGCGTGGTTGACGCGCGTCGGGAGTCGGGTGGCTCTCGATCTCCTCGGTTCTGCACGAGCGAGGCGTGAACGCTATGTCGGAGAGTGGCTTCCGGAACCGGTGCCGGCCGACCTGTTCGAGGGCACTGCTGCGGAGATCGATCCGGCCGACCGTGTCACCCTCGACGACGCCGTCGGCACGGCGCTTCTGGTGGTGCTCGAAGCGATGACTCCTGCCGAACGGGTGGCGTTCGTACTGCACGACGTGTTCGCGGTGCCGTTCGACGAGATCGCGGGGATCGTCGGCCGCTCGCCTGCGGCAACCCGGCAATTGGCGTCGGCCGCTCGACGGCATGTGCGCGAGCGACGCTCGACTCTCGTGGCGGAATCCGACCACGACGCTGCGGTTCGTTCGTTTCTGGCGGCCAGCCGCGGCGGCGACATCGGCGAGTTGATGGAGGTGCTGGCGCCCGACGTGACCTTGCGTTCCGACGGTGGAGGATTCGTCAGTGCTGCCAGACGGCCGGTTCTCGGCTCCGATCGCGTGGCGCGCTTCGTGCTCGGTGTCGTCGCGAAGCAGCCCGCTCTGCGTGTCGAGGAGGCCCGGATGGCGGACGGCCTCGGTTACCGTCTCGTAGCGGATGACCGGACAGTCGGGACGGCCAGCTTCCGCGTGGTGGACGGCCGCATCGTCGACGTCTGGTTCATGCTGAACCCGGAGAAGTTGACCAGCTGGCTGCCGCGAAAGATCTGACCCGTCACCGTCTTCGGGTCACAGAATCGTGTAACCGCCGTCCACGAGGATGTCGGCGCCGTTGATCATGGCCGCGCCAGGGGAAGCCAGGAAGACGGCCACCGTGGTGATGTCGTCGGTCTCGGCGAAGCGGCCCACCGGGATACGCGCCCGGAGAGCGTCGCCCTTCGGATTGGTCCACGCGTCTCGGCCCAGCGGTGTCATCACGACGGTGGGGGAGATGGTGTTGACGGTGACGCCGCGGCCCGCCCATTCGGCAGCGAGGACTTTCGTCAAACCCAGTACGCCGAATTTCGACGCGCAGTAGGCCGCATGTTCTTCGATGGCGACAGTTGCCGCCTGGGACGCGATGTTGACTATCCGGCCGCTGCCTGCATCCAGCATGACGCGCCCGAATTCCTGACATACGAGGAACGTTCCGGTGAGGTTGACGTTCATCGTCAGGTTCCAGAAGTCGTCGGAGAGATCCTCGGCGGCAGCGAGTCGGGCGACTCCAGCTGAATTGACCAGGATGTCCACGCGTCCGAAGTCTTCGACGACCTTGTGTGCGGCGTGTGCAACGGACGATCGGTCGGCTACATCGCACTCGACGCTGTGCGCGCCGATGTCGGCGGCCTGCTTCGCTGCCGCATCTCCGTCGCGATCGAGCAGGACGACGCGTGCTCCCTGGGCGACGTAGGCCGCGCCGATCGCTGCGCCGATGCCCGACGCACCGCCGGTGACGACGGCGACCTTGCCATCGAGGGACAGATCGACGGGTGCGGGCAGTGCGGTCATGAAGACGGGCCTTTCTCTGTACAGGTGGGATTCGAGGCGGGGCGGGCTGGAGGGGGAGAGCTGCCGCCCCGCCTCGAAGATCGGAACCGGGAAAGTTACTGCCCGGGGATTCCTTCGTTGGCGATGTTGCCGGTCTCGAGGTTCTGAGCGGTCAGATCCACCAGTCCGACGAGGAACGCCTGACGGTCGGTCACGACGTGCTCGATGGCGACGTCCACGTTGTCTGCGGTGATGGCAGGCATGACGTACACCGGTGCCGTGTCGACGTCTTCGCCTTGCGCGATCTTGTGGGCGACTGCCAGACCTGCCGAGAGTTCGACGGTGCCGTTCTGCAGGGACGTGCCGATGAACTCACCGCTCTTGACGGCGTTGAGGCCGTCCTCGATACCGTCGATTCCCACGATCGGGACGTCGGTGCGTCCGGCTTCCTTCAGCGCCTGCAACGCGCCGAGGCCCATGTCGTCGTTCTGCGCGACGACGCCGTCGATCTGGTCGCCGAAGCTCGAGAGCCAGTTCTTGGTCTTGTTGACTGCCTCGTCGCGCTTCCAGTTGGCGGTGTCCTTGGCCAGCACGTTGATGTCCGGGTAGTTCGCGAGTACCTGATCGATGCCCGCACCGCGGTTGATCTCACCGGAGCCACCGAGCGGTCCCTGCAGGATGACGATGTTGCCGCGCCCGCCGAGCTCGTCGGCCATCATCTGCATCTCCTGCGCGCCTGCTGCGACGTCGTCGGGCTGAACGTTGCCGGAGATCTGGTCGGTCTCGAGTTCGGCGTTCACGGCGATGACCGGGATGCCCTTGTCCTTGGCGGACTGGACCTGAGGTGCCAGCGAATCAGCCTGTGCCGGAACGACGATGATGGCGTCGACGCCCTGGTTGATGAGGGAATCGACCTGGCTGGCCTGGACCGAGACGTCGTTGTTCGCCGAGTTCCACAGCAGCTCGATGTCGTTGGCCGCAGCGTAGGTTTCCATGCCCTCCTTGCCTGCGGTGATGAAGGAACTCATGTCGTACACGGTGACGCCGATGCGCGTCTTGCCGTCCTGGGCGCTGGTGTCGCCTGCGCCGCAGGCAGTGACGCCGACGGCGAGGATGCCCGTGGCCGCCACGGTCAGCATCTTGGAAGCAAACTTCATTGTTCTTCTCCGGATCGGTGGGTAGTGAGGTGAGGGACGAGAGCGGTCAGGTTCTTCGCTTGGACGACCAGACGTCGACCGAGACGGCAGCGACGATGAGCACGCCCTTGATGACGTCCTGCCAGTACGCGGGGACGACGAGCAGGTCGAGACCGTTGTTGAGGGTTTGGATCATGAACAGGCCGAGCGCAGTTCCCCAGATGGTGCCGCGTCCGCCCATGAGGCTTGCGCCTCCGATGACGACGGCCGCGATGGCGTCGAGCTCGTAGCCCTGGCCCAGGTTCGGTGGACCGGAGATTACGCGCGACGCCAGCATCACACCGGACAATCCGGCGAGCACTCCGGACAGCGCGTAGACGCTGAAGAGAACGTTCTTGGCATTGATGCCCGCGATCTCTGCAGCGGTACGGTTTCCACCGACCGCGTAGACACGCATGCCGTAGGCGGTCCGCTTCATCACCACTGCCAGGACGATGATGCCGATGATCATCACGAGGACGGGAATCTGAAGTCCGAAGATCTTGGTGTTGGCGATCTGGCCGAACTCGGCCGGAAGGCCGTTGATCGGAGCGCCACCACCGATCACATACGCGAAACCTGAACCTGCGGTGAGCATACCGAGTGTCGCGATGAACGGAGGAACATTGATGCGGGAAACCAGGAATCCGTTGATGGAACCTGCGACGAGGCCGACGAACATCGCGACCAGCACGGTCAGCCAGACCTGTCCTGGGTTGGCCTTGGCCACAGCAGCGGACGCCATGGCGGACACTGCGATGACGCTGCCGACCGAGAGGTCGATTCCACCGGTCAGGATCACCAGCGTCTGACCGAGTGCGATCAGCGCGAACGGTGCAGCCGCGACGAGAATGGTCTGCAGGTTGTCGACGGTGCCGAATCGCGCACTGCGGTATGAGAAATACGCGATCACCAGCAGCATGACGATGACCATCGAATAGCGCAGGGCGAGCGCGCCGGCCCACGCGCTGGAGAACCGGCGCACCGGTTCCCCTGTGATGGCCGATACGGACGTCTTCTCGTCCGGTTCAGCGACGGGTGTTGTCACTGTGGTGCCTCCTCGAATGTCGACCGCTTGTCGGTCGCAACGGTGTCGCTCGGTGTATCGGTGGTCCGGGTGTCGAGGGCCGTGGCCAGCCTGAACACCGAGTCCTGAACTTCGGGGTGATCGAGCGCATCTCGGTCCAGTTCGCCGACGAAGGCACCCTCGCGCATGACGAACGCGCGATGAGACAGTCCGACGATTTCCGGCATGTCCGACGACGCCATGACGACGGCCATTCCGCGGCTGGCGAATTCGGTGATGATGCGATAGATCTCGGAGCGAGCTCCGACGTCGACGCCGCGGGTGGGCTCGTCGAGCAGCAACACGTCGACGGTACCGGTAAGCCAGCGTGCGAGTACGACTTTCTGTTGATTTCCGCCCGACAGAGTTCCCACGCTCTGGCCGAGTCCACGGCTACGGAGTCGGACCGAGTCCATGGCGTCGGACACTGCGGTGGAGCGGGACTTGGTAAAAAGCCATCCGGCGATACTGAACGAGGACAGTCTCGGCAGAGAACCGTTGTCCAGCACGCTCATCGACAGCACCACACCGTTGACCTTGCGGTCCTCGGGCACCATGGCCATCCCTGCGGTGATCGCCGCCGCTGGTTTACCTTTCGGAACCGTCTTGCCGGAAACCTTCACGGTTCCCGACGTGACCGCGCGCATGCCGAACAGCGCTTCGAGCAACTCGGTGCGGCCGGCGCCGACAAGCCCGGCGAGGCCTACGATCTCGCCGCGGCGGACGGTCAGGTTCACCGGCTCGGATGCGCCGACGACCTGAAGGTTCTCGACTTCCAGGACGACGTCCCCGGTGTCCTTGCCGACGGAAGGGAAGAGATTCTCCAGTTCACGGCCGATCATCGCAGTGACGATGTCGTCGTCGGTGATGTCCGTGAGCTTCTCGTCGGTGATCAACTTGCCGTCACGCAGAACGACGACACGGTCTGCGATCGCGCGGATCTCGGCCATCTTGTGGGTGGTGTACACCATGGCGACTCCGCGGTCGCGGAGCTGCTGCATGACTTTGTACAGCCCCTCGACTTCCCGCTCGGAAATGGCCGAGGTCGGCTCGTCGAGCATGACCACCTGTGCGCCCGTGCGGGCGGCCTTGACGATCTCGATGATCTGTCGAAGGCCGACCGGTAGCGACCCCATACGTGCGGTGGGGGAGATGGAGACGTCGAAGACACTGAGGGTCTCGGCGGCTTCCTTGATCATCGCGCGACGGTCGAGGAAGAGGCCGCGCCGCTTCTCACGTCCGACGAACATGTTCTCGTATACCGTCATGTCGTCGATCGATGCCAGCTCTTGCGGGACGATCGCGACGCCGTGACGCACTGCGTCGCGGGGATCACCGGAGGAGAGCGTGTGCTCGCCGATCGTGACCGTGCCGGTATCGGCGCGCAGCTGACCGGTCGCGATCTTCATGAGCGTCGACTTGCCCGCACCGTTCTCGCCCGCCAGAGCCGTGACGGTGCCGGGTTCGAGCTCGAGGGTGATTCCCTTCAGAACAGGAACGCCGCCGAAACTCTTGGTCACGTCCCGACATTCGAGCAGCCCGGTCATGGTCGGTCACCGACGGTGATCAGGACCTTGACGTGCTCGGGGTCGGTCGAGGCGGCGAACGCGTCCGCTGCGCGTTCCAGCGGGAACTCCGCCGTGACGAACTCGTCGATCGGGACCGTGCCCTCGGTGAGCATGTCGATTGCTTCCTGGACGTCCTCTCGCACGTACATGAGGCATCCGGCGACGACGATCTCGCGGTCCTGGATCAGATCGAGGGGGACCGGGGTGGCGCCGGCTGCGACACCGACGATCAGTACGGCGCCGCCCTTGCCGACGATGTCGATCGCCTGCGCAACCGACGATTCACGGGACACGCAGTCGATGACCACATCGGCCGGCCCGCCGAGAGCGTCTTTCGCGGCAGAGACGGCGTCGCCCGACGTCGGATCGAAACTGCCGACAGCGCCGAGACGTTCGGCGCGTGCCCGCTTGGAATCGAGCAGGTCCGCGACGACGACGACGGCACCGGCGCGGCGTGCGGCGAGCAGGACGAACAGTCCGATCGGCCCCGCACCCAGGACGGCGACGCGTTTGCCGTCCAGACCGCCGACGAGACCCGCTGCGCGGCGTACGGCGTGCACCGGTGTGGCGAGAGGTTCGATGAGGGCGGCGTGGCGGTCGTCCAGGCCGTCGGCCAGCGGGATGACGCGATCCGCGGCGATGGTGAAGGCGTCGGTGAGTCCGCCAGGGGTCTGACATCCGAAGACGGCGAGTTCGGCGCAGATGTTGTAGCGTCCCGCGCGGCATTGGGTGCAGTGCCCGCACGCCAGGTTCGGCTCGATCACCACGCGGGTGCCCACGAGCGAGGCGTCGGCACCGTCACCGACGGCGTCGACGACGCCGACGACCTCGTGGCCGGGGCGGAACGGCAGGTCGATGAACGGATGACGGCCGTGCGCGGCGTGAATGTCGGATCCGCAGATTCCGACGACCGTGCTGCGCACCCGCACTTCACCGGGTCCGGCTTCGGGAACGTCGACGGTCTCGACGCTGACGTCGTCGATTCCTTCGACGAGAATGCGTCGAACGGTTGCAGTTTTGGTGCTCACCATGCTGTGTAGCCTCCGTCTGCGACGAGAACCGATCCGGTGATGAAGCTTGCGGCGTCACTGGCGAGGAAGACGACGCTCGGGGCGATCTCCTCGGGCATCGCGTAGCGCTGCATCGGTGCATCCTCGATCCAGTAGCGCTGCAGATCGGGCCGGTCGACGGGTGCCATCTCCGTCTTGCAGTAGCCGGGTGCGACTGCGTTCACGCGTATTCCGAGCGTTCCCCATTCCGCGGCAAGTGATTTGGTGAGGTGGTGCACGGCTGCCTTCGATGCGTTGTACGCGGGTTGCATCTGGGGGCGGTTGACGATGATGCCGGACATGGACCCGATGTTGACGATCGAGCCCGTGCCGCGCTCGCGCATGTGTGCGCCGACGGAAATGCTGCACTCCCACAATGCTTTGACGTTGAGATCGAAGACGTTGTCCCACTCGTGCTCGGTGACGTCCCACGAATCGTTGTGGTAGCAGGTGCCGGCGTTGTTGACGAGAATGTCGATCCGACCGAGCTTCTCGAGTGCCTCGGCAGTCATGCGCTCGATGTCGGCACGTTCGGTGATGTCGGCGGTGATGGCCTCGAACGTGTATCCCTCGGCTGCGGCCTCGGCGACGACCTTCTCGTTCCGTTCTGCGCTGCGTCCGGCGATGGCGACGTGGGCGCCCGCAGCGGCGAGACCGAACGCGAACGCGCGTCCGAGTCCTTGGTTGCCGCCCGTGACGATTGCGGTTCGTCCGGTCAGATCGAAAGGATTCTTGCTCATGCTGGCACCACTATCGACTTGAGGCTGGCAGGGTCGGTGTCGCTCTCGAGCGCGTCGGCGACGTGTTCGAGGTCGTAGCGTCCGGTGACGAGTCGATCGAGATCGACGAGCCCGCTGGACGCGAGATGGATTGCCGCCGGCCAGGTGTCGGTGTAACGAAACACGCCGGTGACGGTGATCTCCAGGTTCTGGATATGGCTGATCGGCAGTGGGTAGTTGTCGGCGCCCATCCCGACGAGGACGACACGGCCTGCCGGGCCGACGGCGCGGATGCCGCTCTGGACGGCGGGGACTGCGCCGCTGGCGTCGACGAACGCGTCGACCTGGGGGTCGAGTGCTGCGACATCCTGGGTCATCGGGTCGATGACCTCGGTCGCGCCGAAGGTGAGGGCGCGTTCACGCCGCGACTCGACGGGATCGGAGACCACGATGCGTGCCGCCCCGAATGCACGCGCTGCTTGGGCGGTGATGATGCCGATGGGTCCGGCTCCGGCGATCAGGATCGACGATCCCGGCACGATGCCCGCTTTGCGCATCGTCGTGACGGCCACCGACAGCGGTTCGAGAAGTGCAGCAGCCTCGTCGGACAGCGAATCCGGGACGGGGTGTGCGAAGTCGGCGTCGATGGTGACGTACCGGCAGAACGCGCCGTCGATCGGCGGTGTCGCGTAGAACTTCATGTCGGGGCACAGGTTGTAGCGGCCGGCCATGCACTGCGCGCAGCGGCGGCACGGATGCTGTGGTTCGACGGCGACGCGCTGGCCGATCCGCGCGGTGTCGACACCGTCACCGACAGCGGCGATGCGGCCGGACAATTCGTGGCCGAGCACCATCGGGTCGTTCACGACGAAGTCGCCGATGCGTCCCTCCCGGTAGTAGTGCACATCCGAGCCGCAGACGCCGACAGCAGCGACCTCGATCAGAACTTCGTACGGTGCCGGGGTGGGGACGGGTCTGTCCTCGATCTCGAGCGTGCGCACGCCGGTCATCACGCTCGCGCGCATCGACGATGCGGGAGGTGTGGGTGTGGCGGTGGTCATGATTGTCCTTCCGGCAGTGAGTGATCGGTGAGTAGGGCGCGGCCGACGACGAGCGTCGTGGCGCCGGCGGAGCGGCAGCGGGGTATCAGGTCGGGTGTGACACCGCCGTCGACGGTGACGTCACCGTGGGCGGAGAACGTTCGCACGGACTCCAGTCGATCCGGGTCTGCGGTGCCGGACGTACCCGGCTCCAGAAGCATGACGAGCACCCCGTGGTATCCCTGCAGATCCTCGGTGGTCGGTGGAGTGTCGTCGAACTCGTCCCAGACCGCTGCCCAGAATCGGCAGTTGCGTTCGTCCCGAATCCCGATGGGTACGTACAGATCTCCGCAGTCCGGGATCGTCGGCAGCATCATGCGAACTCCTGCGGCGCTGCCGATGAGATGGATCCCCAGCATGGGCTGCGGAACAACCTGGACGAGTTCTGCGAGCTCGGCGGCATCGATGCCGGTGGGCAGACCTTCCCCTGGCGCCATGACGTCGACGTGCACCGAGATTCCCGCGGCGACGAGGGCACGCGCGGCGTCGATTCGTGAGCCGGATGGAGCAGCGTAGATGCTTCCCGCCAGGATGCTTTCGAGGCCGGTGTGCCAGGGAGCGAGCGCGACGGTCATGGCGCGTCGCTCCGATCGAGCACGTCCACAGCTGCTGCCCGACGCCAGTTCTCGCGAACCGCGTCGATGTCGCGCTCGGTCTTGCGGGGCGCAACCGTCGCGCGGTCCGCGGGCGTCCAGCGCTGAGAGAGCGCGACCATGCCGTCGATGTCGTGACCCGCGGCGACCGCCGCGGCCTGTACGCACGCGCCGCGAGCGGTCGCCTCGTCGGCGTCGGGCACGGTCACCGTGTCGCCGGTGAGATCCGCCAGCAGTTGCAGGGTCGCCCGCGACCGGGCACCGCCTCCGACGACCGTCAGGGGGCCTTCGCAGCGAATGCCGAACGAGCGTAGTGCGTCTCGGCCCGAAAGCAGGGACAGCAGGGGGCCTTCCAGGAATGCACGTGCCATTTCCTCGCGCGTCGTCGCCGACGTGATCTCGGACAGCAGCCCACGGGCGTGGGGACGGTTGGGCGTGCGTTCGCCGTCGAGGAACGGCACCAGCGTGGGGCCGACAGTCGGTCCCGCGGCGAGTGCGAGCTCGGCGAGGCCGGTGTGATCGGTTCCGAGGATCCTGGCCGCAGTGTCTCCTACCCGTGCCGCGTTGAGGGTGCAGATGAGCGGTAGGTAACCGCCCGTCGCGTCGGCGACCCCGTTGACGACGCCGCCTTCGTCGAACACCGGGGTGCGCGTGGAGGTCGCGACGACGCCCGACGTGCCGAGACCGACGTATTGATCGCCGTCGCGCAGGCCGAGACCGAGGTACGCGGCGTGCTGATCGCCTGCACCTGCGCCGACGAGTACCGGTCCGGTGATGCCGAGCTCGGTGGCTGCGCGCTCGGTCACGTGGCCTGCCGCGTCGGCGCCGCCGAGGACAGTCGGCAGCATCGGAAGCCAGTCACGTGCGCCGGCAGCGGCATCGAGGTACTCGGGTAGCCAGGAATCGGTCGTGGCGTCGAAGTATCCGGTGCCGGACGCGTCGGAGCGATCGGTCACGGCTCGGCCGGTGAGGCGGTAGGTCAGGTAGTCGTGCGGAAGAAGAACGCGTTGCGCGGCATCCAGTACACGGGGTTCGTGCTCGGCCACCCATGCGAGCTTCGCGATCGTGAAGGCGGCGGTGGGCAGTGACCCGATCCGGCGCACCCATTCCGGCCCGCCGATTCGCTCGACGAGTTTCGCCAGCTGGTCGGCGCCGGTCGTGTCGTTCCACAGTTTGGCAGGACGTAGGGGTTCGTCGTCCGCGCCCAGAAGAACCAATCCGTGGCATTGTGCTGCCACCGACATCGCGGAGACCGAGACGTCGCCTGCGGCCGCCAGCGCGGCGCGGACGGCGGTGACCAGGGCGTCCCACCACGACCGTGGATCCTGTTCGCTGCACGGCGGGAATGCGGGCGTGTGCGGCGCGGTGCCGGAGCCGAGGAGGTCACCGGTGTCGGCGTCGCGGACCTCCGCTTTGCACGACTGGGTGGACGAGTCGATGCCGATGACGACGCTGCGGCTCACAGTCCCACCACCGGTGCGTCGTTGCTGTCCAATACGTCCTCACGGGTGCCGACGCCCCCTGCGGGATGCGAGTTGACGACGTCGTGGAGGGTGTGGCCGGTGAGCGCCATGGCGACGACGCTGACTGCGTCGCCCCATGCGCCGACGGCCAAGGTGCTGGCGAGCGCGATCATGTTGCCGGGATCGGCATCGGGTGCGGTGGTGGGTAGTTCGGCGATGTCGGTTGCTGCCCGGGCGAACGGAGAGTTCGCAGCTTCCGTGACGGCGACGACTCGAATCCCGCGACCGACGAGTCGGCTCGTCAATTGTGTGAGTTCGGCCGATCGACCGGTCTTCGAGATCGCGAGGACGAGGTCGTCGGTGCTGATCGCAGCCATCCCGCCGTGGAGTGCATCCATCGCGGGGAGGTACAGGGACGGGGTTCCACATACCGACAACAGGTGAGCCAGTCGTTCGGCCATGATCCCGGACGTGCCGGAACCGGTGGTGATGACCTTGCCCCTGGTCTCGACCAGTGCCCGGGCGACGCGAACGACGCTCGGTTCGACGGTGTCGGCCAGGCCGTTCAGGCCCGAGGCCTCTCGGACCAACACCGTGTGCGCGAGACGCTGCAGTTCAGCGTCGTCGAGCTCGCTCATATGTAGTACCTCACTGCTCACGTGATTTGTGAACAGGATCATGCATGGCTAGTTGCTCATATGTCAACGAGGTTGCTCATATGAGCATGAGGCATCATGATGAGGCTCATGTGAGCCGAAGGGAGGGGTCATGCCGGAGCAGAATGTTCCGCGGGTTGGTCCGGAAGAACTGACTCAACGCGGACTGGTCGCGCGGCGCTACTACCTCGACGGCCGTACCCGAATACAGATCGCCGAGGAACTGGGGCTCTCCCGATTCAAGGTGGCGCGAATACTCGAGGACGCCGTGGCGTCGGGCATGGTCGAGATCAAGGTTCATGCACCCGAGTCCATCGACATCGAACTGTCTCGTGCGCTCAAGGACACCTTCGGGTTACGCATGGCGTTCGCAGTGCGTACGGGAGGGGAGGAGCAGGGCGTTCTCTGGGACGCCGTCGGCCGTGTCACCGCTGATCTGCTCAGCGAAATCGTTACTCCCACTGACGTACTCGGGGTGGACTGCGGTCGAACGTTGTCGAGGATGACGACGCATCTGGATTCGATCGCGACGTGCGACGTGGTGCAGTTGACCGGAATGGCGGGAGCAGTCAGCTCGACCTCGGCCGAGTTGGTGCGTCGGATCACCGAACTCGGTGGCGGACACGCGTGGTCGATGTATGCGCCGCTGGTGGTGGCCGACTCCAGAACCGGCGACGCGTTGCGGGGAAGTCGTGGCATTCAGGAAACGCTGAAACATCATGCGTCGGTGACCAAAGCTGTTGTGTCCATCGGCGCGTGGCAACCGGGGTTGTCTCAGGTCTACGACTTGGTGTCGCCGGCTGAGGCGAAAGAACTGACGGCGCGAGGTGTGGTTGCCGAGTCGTGTGCTTTGTTGCTCGACTCCGACGGTAATCGCGTCGAGGGATTGGACGATCGCCGGATCGGGGTGTCGGAAGAGGACTTGAGGGGGATCGCCGACGTCGTCGCCATCGTCGCGGGCGAGAAGAAACTCGAGGCTGTTCGGTCCGTTCTGAAGTCCGGGTTGGTGTCCTCGCTGATCATCGACGCGACCACCGCTGCGGGGCTGCTTCGCTGACACGCCGCCCGCACGAAGCCGAAGTGGCCGCCTCGAGCGATCGAGGCGGCCACGACGGATCCTGAGGTCAGCTGTGTGCAGGTTCCGGAGTTCTCGCCGGGGCCAGCTTGTCGTTCAAGCCTTCGCCTTCGACGTCGAGGTTCGGCAGGACTCGGTCCAGCCACTTGGGCAACCACCACATCTTGTCGCCGACGATGGCCATGACGGCCGGGACGATCATCATGCGGACCAGGAACGCGTCGGCGAGAATGCCGATGGCCAAGGCGAATCCGATGGTCTTGATGATCACCTGGTCGGTCAGCGCGAAGCCGGCGAAGACGCCGAACATGATGACGGCTGCCGCGACGACGACGCGAGCACTGTGCTGGAATCCGACGATCACGGCCTGCTTCGCGGGGGTGCCGTGGACGTAGGCCTCTCGCATGCGGCTGACGAGGAACACCTCGTAGTCCATGGCCAGACCGAACAGGATGCCGGTCAGCAGCAGCGGGAGGATGAACACGACGGGTGACTGGGTGTCGACGCCGATGAGGTTCGCCAACCAGCCCCACTGGAACACTGCCACCGTCGCTCCGAGCGAGATGCCCACGGACAGCAGGAATCCGAGAGCAGCCTTGAGAGGCACGAGGATCGAGCGGAAGACCAACATCAGCAGGATGAAGGCGAGCCCGACGACCACAGCCAGGTACAGCGGGAACACCGAGGTGAGTTCGTCGGCGATGTCGACTCCCACTGCCGTCTGTCCGGTGACCAGGGCACGGGCGCCGGTTTCGGCGGGCAGGTCCGACATCGTGTCGCGGATCGTCGAGACCAACTCTTTGGTGGCAGCGTCGGACGGTGCGCTGTCCGGAATGATCTGCACCGTAGTGAATCCGACTGCAGCAAGCTGGGGTTCGAGTACCTCGGCGACTGGAGGCACGATGGTCGAGATGTCGGTGCCGATTCCTTCCAGCTTGTCGACGGCGGTGCCGACGGCCGCGACGGGATCCGCAGCACCTTCGGTGTCGACGACGACGACGAGGGGACCGTTGGCGCCGGGGCCGAAGTTGTCGGCGATGGTGTCGAACGCGACGCGGTTGTCACTGCCGGTGGGGGCGGTACCGTCGTCGGGCAGTGCCAGTTCCATCGAGGCGATGGGCAGCGAGACCACAGCGGCGACAAGCAGACCTGCGACGAGCGCGGGCCATTTGAACGCGCTCACCTTCTCGACCCACCGCTGCCCGTTGGTGCGTGTCTCCGGGTTCTCGGGATCGACGGTCTTCAGGCCTTTGATCTTCCCTCCGAGGACCTTCCTGCCGGCGAAACCGAGGATCGCGGGCAGCAACGTCAGTGCGACGAGCACGGCGATGAACACCATGAAGGCGCCGCCGACGCCCATCTGCGTCAAGAATCCGATCCCGCACACCGAGAGTCCGGCGAGCGCGATGATGACGGTCAGTCCGGCGAAGATGACCGCCGACCCGGCAGTGCCGACGGCTTTGCCTGCCGCTTCCTCCAGTGAATGTCCCTGTCTGACTTCGCTTTGGTAGCGGGACATGATGAAGAGCGCGTAGTCGATTCCTACGGCGAGTCCGAGCATCGTGCCCAATGCGGAAGTGACCGAGCTGAGTTCGACGAATGCGCCGAGGACGGTGATGCCCATGATGCCGATTCCGACACCGATGAGTGCCGTCAGCAGGGGCATGCCTGCGGCGACGAGCGATCCGAAGGTGATGGCCAGGACGATGATCGCGACACCGATGCCGATCAGTTCTCCGAGGGGAACCTCTCCCATGGCCGTGACGGCGTCGCCACCGACAGCGACGGTGAGTCCTGCGTTTTCACCGACCGTCTTCGCCTCGTCGAGAGCGGTGCGGTCCGCGTCGACGAGATCGATAGCCGGCGTCGTGTAAGTGACGGTCGCGTAGGCGGCCCGACCGTTCTCCGAGATGGTGCCCGCGGTGAACGGATCCGTTGCCGACGCGACGTGCTCGGACTGGACCGACGCGATGGCGTCGGCGACTGCGGTTCGATTCGATGGTTCCGTCAGCGACTGGCCTTCGGGCGCTTCGAACACGATGCGTGCGGTTGCACCGTCTGCGGATTCACCGCTGCGCTCGGAGATGAGCGAGAAGGCTTCGGTGGACTCGATGCCGTCGAGCTCGAACGAGTCGGACGTCTGGGTGTTCAACGTGGACGCGCCGAGCACTCCGAGCAGCAGTAATACCACCCAGACGCCGGCGACGAGTTTGCGATGCAGGAAGGACCATCGGCCCAGCCTGAACAGTTGCCATGCCATGGGTGGCACCTTTCGATTGGAGGTGATCTCTGATTGAGAAGCGTAAACCTACTTGGTAGTGACTACCACATATCTGACCCGTGACGGTAGTCACTACCGGAAAGGGGGCAGCTGCTACATTGCTGAGCATGGGGTTACGTGAAGTGCACGCGGCGCAGACGCGTGAGTTGATACTCGACGCGGCATTCTCGCTGTTCCTCGATCGCGGATACGAGAAGACGACGATGGAAGAGATCGCGGCCAAGGCCGAGATCGGCACGACCACGTTGTACCGGTATTACCCAACGAAGGACCTACTGGTCGTCGGACCGTTGGAGCTCAACGGGCAGATGGCGGACGAGCTGCGTTCGCGCCCCGAGGGCGAGCCACTGGAGGTGTCGTTGGGCCATGCGCTCCGTGCGCTGCTCCTCACGCCTCGGGCGGGCAGTGAGCGCTTCGTGCAGATTCAGCAGATTCTGGACGTGACGCCGTCGCTCACGACACGGCTGTTCGAGCAGTACATGCACGAGCGCGTGATGCTCGAGCAGGCGGTCGCCGACAGGCTCGGACGCCCGCACGACGACCTGTACAGCAAGGCGACTGCCCGGATGGCGACGATGGTGCTCGAGCTCGTCGGCGAAGGAAGCCCCATGCGCGAGCTGGGTGACGATGCCGAAGCGCTGCCGCGGATCCTGGGAAACTTGAAATCAGTGATGCAGCAGTTGCATTCGGAACCCCCATTGCTCCCGCGGTTGGACGACTAGCGCGTCCAGCGAATCCTGATCGGGCCCTTGGCTGTCGACGGATCCACGACCGAACCTTTCTGGGTGATCTGAACTTCCCCGGCGTCGACCAGGCGGCGTGCAGCTTTGCGCACCGGCTCCATCAGGTCTCGCCAGTCGTTCTCGGACATCGCGCGCGCTACGTCCGACGGACAGATCGTCGAATCCCGCGAGCGGGCGTCGAGCAGCTCCCGGATCTTGTCCTCCAGCTGACGGTCCGTCGCGCTCACCTTGTGCCGCCGGCAGGAATCACTGCAGTACTTGATGTCATCCCAGTTCTTCTCCCACTTCTTGCGCCACTCGATGCGCCGCCCGCACGACGCACAGGTCTTGTCCGCGGGTGTCGACTGCTTCGGTCGACGAGTGTGGGCCACTTTCGCGACTCTAGCTTTTTCAGCGATGCGTCGTCGCGACGAACTGGCGTGTTGCGGCGTCGACGATCTGTGACGGGGTCACGTCGATCTCGTCGTTCAACCAGGCGACGACGAGTTCGGCCAGGCCTCCGATGAACAGGAGGCCGGTGATCTGCGACTCGGGCTCGGGCAATGCGTGGTCGCCGTAGAGTTCGTGGGCTTCTGCGGCGACGAGGCGGGCGAATTCACGCATCGACTCCCGGCGATGCGTGCGCAGCGACTCGACGGCCGAGGACTCGATCATCGCGACGCGGCCTTTGCGTCGATCGTCGGTGAGGACCGTGACGAACGCGGTGATGGCGTGTCGGACCTGTGCTTCGACGCTGTCCGCGGGGGAGTGGAGTGCGTCCAGGGCTGCGGTGCGGATCTCGTCGGACACCGCGTCGACGACGTTGCGCAGTAAATCGTCTCGGCTGGTGAAGCTCTCGTAGAAGTAGCGTTCGGTGAGTTTGGCCTGTGCGCAGATCGCCGTCATGGTTGCGCCGTTGGCTCCTGAGGCCGCGAACACCTCCAGCCCAGCTTCGAGTAGGCGTGCCCGACGGTCGGCGGCACGGTCGTCGGCGCTCATGCCTGCGTATCTGCGGGTTGTCGACATGAGTAGATGTTGACAGACGCGAGAAGTGTGACGCACACTACAGTTATCTGACAGGGCTCCCTGTCAGATCGAGGAAGGTCTGGCGAATGGCACGAATCCTGGCGGAACCACCGGCTCGATCCCCGTTGAAAGCAGTCTCCGGTGACGGGGGACTGCCCGTCGTCGGTCACACGCTCGAATACATTCGCGATCCCCTGACTCTGTTTCGTAGTCGATGGGACAAGTACGGCGACGTGTCGTGGCTGACGATGGCCGGGCAGCGATGGATCACCGTCCTCGGGCCGGACGCATGCCAGGAGGTCCTGCAGAACAAGGACAAGGCGTTCGTCAACAGCGACGGGTGGTCGCTGCTCATCGGCCCGTTCTTCCACGGCGGGCTCATGCTGTTGGATTCCGACGAGCACCTGCGACATCGACGAATCATGCAGCAGGCGTTCACCCGTGAGAGGCTCGTCAGATCGGTCGACTCTCTCAATCCGGTGGTCGCCTCGGGGCTCGACGGGTGGCATGCCGGTGACGCCGTACAGGTCTATCCGGCACTGAAGGCGCTGACTCTCGACGTCGCGACGTCGGTGTTCATGGGGGGAGCCGAGAACAGCAGCGATGCCGAGATCGACGTCGTGAACGCAAGTTTCGTGGCCTGCGTCCAGGCTGCCACGTCGATCGTTCGATACCGCCTACCCGGGACTCGATGGAAGCGTGGGCTCGACGGACGGAAGGTGCTCGACGACTTCTTCCGGCGTTATCTGCCTGCGCGTCGCGCCCGCGAGACCGATGATCTCTTCTCCGTTCTCTGTCACATCGAATCCGATACGGGTCAGCGTTTTTCGGACGACGAAGTGGTTGACCACATGATTTTCTTGCTGATGGCGGCGCATGATACCTCGACCATCACGCTGTCGACGATGATGCAGTATCTCGGGCAGCATCCGGAGTGGAGGGAGAAGTGCCGAGCCGAATCGCTTGCGCTGGAAACGGAGTCGCCGACGCTGGATCAACTCGACGAACTGGTGAGCGTCGACCTGGTCATGAAGGAATGCCTGCGCCTCGTGTCGCCGACTCCCGTCGTGGCTCGTCGCGCTGTGAAGGACACCGAGGTGCAGGGAAAGTTCGTCCCCGCCGGAACATACGCATCCGTAGCCCCGCACTTCACTCATCACATGGCGCAGTACTGGCCGGATCCGGAGAAGTTCGATCCGGACAGGTTCTGTGCAGATCGACGCGAGGACAAGGTTCATCGCTACGCGTGGGAGCCGTTCGGCGGCGGAGTGCACAAGTGCATCGGAATGTTCTTCGCCGGAGCGGAGATCAAGACGATCATGCATCATCTGTTGCTCCGATTCGACTGGGAAGTCGACCCGAGTTACGTTGCACCACTGAACTTCACGTCGCTGCCCTTCCCGGAGGACGGGCAGCCCGTGAAGCTCCGGCTCAGGTGAGGCGGCTCTTCAGCCATCCGACGATGTCTGCGGTGACTTCGTCCCTGTTCGTTTCGTTCAGGATCTCGTGGCGGGCTCCTGGGTAGATCTTCACCGTCACATCGCTGAGCCCGGCCTCGCGGTAGCGCGCGGCCAGTTGTTCGATCAGCTGTCCGCCGCCGGCCAGCGGGTCGTCGGATCCCGACGTGATCAGCAGCGGCAGATCGGACCGGATCTCCTCGAGCTCGTGCGGATCTGCAAGCTTGTCCGCCTCGGTGAACAACGCGGGCACCGTCGCCGCGGGCAGGTCGAAGCCGCACAGCTCGTCGGCGACGTAGGCGTCGACTTCCGACTCGTCGCGCGACAACCACTCGTATCCGGTGCGGTGCTCGAAGGCGCTGTTGAACACGCTGAGATCACCGGCCGGGGCGTCGACCATGCCCGCGGCGAGCACATCGAGGGGGGTAGAGCCGGACAGGACCACGCCCTCGTACAGATCGGACCGCTCGATCAGAACATGTTGGGCAGCAAACGAACCCATCGAGTGTGCAAAGAGGAACAGAGGTAGGTCCGGGTACTCGTTCAACAGGTGCTCGCCCAGTTGTTCGATGTCCGCCCACAGCGCAGGAAAGCCCAGTGCCCCCAGATCGCCCGGTGTCTGCTCGATCGACGCGCCATGGCCTCGATGATCGGATGCCACGACGTGAAACCCGGCGTCGTTCAGCGCCCCGGCGAAGCGGGCGTATCGACTGCCGTGCTCGGCAAGACCATGGGCTATCTGAACGACACCACGAGCAGGCGTGACCGCTGTGGGCCAGGTATTGGTGCTGATCTCGAGCTGATCCTGCTTCGAGGTGTACGACGCTGCAGTGGGCACTGGTTGGTCTCCTTCGGTGCTGAGGGGTGCATCCATGCTAGGCCCGAAGAACCGGCGAGAAGTGCTCGACGACCGGAAACGGATCGTAGAAATGATGCAGCAACGCCTTCCACTCCTGGTACTCCGCTGATCCGCGGAAACCCTCGGTATGGGCTTCGAGGGTCTCCCATTCGACGAGCAGAAGGTAGACCCCTGGTTGCTCCACGCCGCGCGAGAGTCGCAGGTTCATGAACCCTGGCATCGCCGAGATGATCGACTTGGCGTGCGCAAAAGCGGTCTCGAATTCCTCCGAGCGATCGGATGTGACGTGAAGTAGAGCATGTTCAAGAATCATCTGCTCATCTTTGCCGCAGTGCGTTGTACTCTGCCGGTCGGGGAGTGTCGTCGATGGCGCTGGTGGGGGATCAATGGAACAGAAGCCGTCGTTCGTGTGGCTGTGGCGGGAATCGCTCGTGGTGAGTGCTGTCGCGACCTACGGGGTGTGCGAAGGGACTGCGATTGTTGTCCTCTGGGTCTTGGCGGCAATGAATGGGGTGTTCTCGCCGGAGACTGCAGGGGCGGCTGTTGCCCTCGTCCTTGTTTGGGGAACCTGGTACTTCGTCATGGTCGGATGGATTCTGATCCTTGTTGTTTCGCTGCTGGTTGCGTGGGTGCGCTACGTCGTAGCGGTACGCAGGTATCGGCGGTGGACACAACGTGAGAAACCCTCCCGCGCCTGACTGCACGGGAGGGTTTCGACGGAGTTGCGCTACGCCACGTTCAAGGCGAGTTCGTCGTCCGCGACGTCGACCGATACGCTGCCGCCTTCGGTGAGGGCATCGTCCAGGAGCAGGTCGGCGATCTTGTCGTCGAGTGCTCGCTGGATCGACCTACGCAACGGCCGGGCACCGAATTCGGGCTGGTGACCGTTCTTCGCCAGCCAGTCGACGGCCGAGTCGCTGAACGTGATCTCGATGCCCTTGGCCGAGAGACGTTCCCGGCTTTCGGCGAGCATCAGATCGGTGATGCGATGCAGTTGCTCGGTATCGAGCTTTCGGAACACCACGATTTCGTCGATGCGGTTGAGGAACTCCGGTCGCATCGATTCACGGAGGCGTCCCATGACTCGCGCACGCAAGGGCTTCTCGTCGAGGACACCGGTGTTGAATCCGGTGCCGCCGGACTTGCTGGAGATGATGTCCGAGCCGAGGTTGCTGGTCATGATCACCACGGTGTTCCTGAAGTTCACCGTGCGGCCCTGACCGTCGGTCAACCTGCCGTCGTCGAGCACCTGGAGAAGTGTGTCGAACACGTCGGGGTGGGCCTTCTCGATCTCGTCGAGCAGCACCACCGAGTACGGATTGCGCCGCACCTGCTCGGTGAGCTGGCCGGCTTCGCCGTAACCGACGTATCCGGGAGGTGCACCGACGAGTCGACTGACGGTGTGGCGTTCGCCGAACTCGCTCATGTCGAGGCGCAGCATCTTCTTCTCGTCACCGAACAAAGACGAAGCCAAGGCTTTCGCGAGTTCGGTCTTGCCGACGCCGGTCGGACCGAGGAACAGGAAGCTGCCGACGGGACGGTCCGGATCGCTCATGCCGGTCCGGCTGCGCCGCACCGCACGGGCGATGGCCTCGACGGCCTCGTCCTGACCGACGACGCGCTCGTGCAGTTCGGATTCCAGACGCCGTAGACGTTCCTTCTCCTCCTGCGTCATCTGGCTTGCCGGGATGCCGGTTGCCCGCGAGACGATGTCGGCGATGTCCTCGGCGGACACCTCGGGTGCATCGTCATCGGATTTTCCGTTCAGGCGGTCCTGCAGCCGCTGTGCTTCGTCGCGAAGCTGAGATGCGCGCTCGTAGTCTTCCTTCTCGATGGCCGTCGCCTTCTCGACTTCCACTGCGGCGATCTTCTTCTCGATCGCGTCGACGTCGATGCTCGGCCTGGCGAGTTGCTTGCGGGCACCCGCCTGATCGATCAGGTCGATGGCCTTGTCCGGGAGGAAGCGGTCACCGATGTAGCGATCGGAGAGTTCGACGGCGGCACTGATTGCCTCGTCGGTGAAGGTGACACCGTGGTGCTCCTCGTACCGACTACGCAGCCCGGTGAGGATGGCCTTGGCGTCGTCCACGCTCGGCTCGGGAACCGTCACCGGCTGGAACCTGCGTTCGAGGGCGGGGTCCTTCTCGATGTTCGTGCGGTACTCGTCCAGGGTGGTGGCGCCGACGATGTGCAGTTCGCCGCGAGCGAGCTTGGGCTTGAGGATGTTTCCGGCATCCATGGCGCCCTCGGCGCCTCCGCCCGCGCCGGCGATGGTGTGCACCTCGTCGATGAACACGATGAGCTCGTCGGAGTGCGCGACGATCTCGTCGATCACCTTGGTCAAGCGCTCCTCGAAATCACCGCGGTAGCGGGTGCCCGCGACCATGGACGACAGGTCGAGTTGCACGATGCGCTTGCCCGACAACCGATCGGGAACGTCACCGTCGACGATGCGCTGAGCCAACCCTTCGACGACGGCAGTCTTGCCGACACCTGCCTCGCCGACGAGGACCGGGTTGTTCTTGGTGCGACGGGAGAGGATTTCGATGGTCCGCGCGATCTCGTCGGAACGGCCGATGACCGGGTCGATACCACCCTCGCGCGCACGCTCGGTCAGATCGACGCCGTACTTGTCGAGCGTCGGCGTCTCGGACTGCGACTGCGGTTCCACGGAACCACCCTTCAGTGCGGTCTGCAGGCCTTCGGGAGTGATGCCCTCGTCCGCAAGCAGCCGGCCGGCGATGTGCTCCGGATCGGCGGCGAAGGACAGGAACAGGTGTTCGGGATCGATGTACGTCGAACCGAGGCTTTGTGCGATGTGGTGAGCCTCGAGAATGGCGGTTTTCAAGGTGCTGCTCAGGGTGGTGGCGCTGACCGAGGTCTCGCGCGCCTGGGGGAGCCGAAGCTCCACGGCGTCCGCCACCGAGTCGGGTGTCGCACCCGCGCGCTGCATGAGGTCCTGGGTGGGGTCGTTCTTCGCCATGACGTGCAGAACGTGCAGTGCATCCAATTCTGCATCACCGCGACCGGCAGCGAACGTGGCTGCATCTCCGATGAGCGACTGGGTAGCCGTGCTCATCAAACGGCTGATGTCGATACGGCGGGGACCCTGCGGACCCAGGTATGCCGGCATTCGTTCCTCCTACTGCAAGGTTGAGCGTCTTCGGCTCAATTAACGTGCTCGCGACGATATCAATTCCCTCCGACAAGAATAAATTCCCCCGGGCAGCGCGAAGCCCCGCCGACCACGGTCGACGGGGCCTCGTGCTCCGAGACGCTCGGTCGATCAGCTCTTCTTCTTGGTGCCGGGCAGAATGCCCGCATCGATGACGGCCTTGACGTACGGGCGGACACTGGTGACCAGGGCTTCCGCGTCGGGCACGTTCTTCCAGATCGACGACGCCAGCGCATCGGTCCTGGCTTCGATGTGCGCGTCCTGTTCGACGCCTCGATCGGTGAGGGCTTCTCGCCCGTCGGTGGTCGTGAGCAGTCCGCGGGAGGCGAGACGATCCGCGGCGGCGGCCCACTCCTCGTCCGACCACTGGCGGGTGAGTTGGGTGATGCGCTTGCCGAGCACTCGTCGAGCTTTCGGGTCCGGATGCTCCGCCTCGTGGAACACGACGGCTTCCGTCGGATCGAGTTGGGCGTCGACGAGTGCGGCCAGGTGACCGTCGCCTCGCCATTCGCGGATCACGGCGATGGAATGCCACAGCGCCAGATGTGGTGCGTCCGGTCGCTGTGTCGAGTGCCATGCTGCAGACAGTGGCCGACCTGCGAAACAGGCGGTGTCGCCGATGTCGCGCAGTTGATCGGCCACACGGGGGAGATCGGGGTCGGACACCAGTTCGCCCAGTGCGTCGCCGAGGACGGTGTCGAGCATGGTCCAGCGGCGTTCGGTGATCTTCTCCAGCCCGGCGTCGACGGCGGCCGGCCACACGCGCTCGATCAGCGCGGGATTGAAGTTGTAGAACGTCGCCGCGACGACACTCGCCGCGGTCTCACCGAGCGGTGCGGCACGCGACCCGACGTACCACGCGTGCCCGTCCAACCCGGCGTCCGCGGAGACCGTCTTCAGCAGGGGATTGAAATAGGCGGTGATGTGAAACGGCTCGAACGTCGTGTAGGCGGCGCGGGCCAGGGCGGTCGATGTGTCGCTGCTCATGATCACCGAACCTACCTGCCGTCGGGTCGGCGCCTCAGGCTCTTGGCGAGATGGACACCTGTGTGCGTGTCGGTGTTCACCAGATCCGCGATCGTTCCGGTGAACACGACCTCACCTCCGCCCAGACCGCCGTCGGGTCCGAGATCGATGACCCAGTCGGCCGCTGCGACGACGTCGAGGTTGTGCTCGATGACGATCACGCTGCGGCCCTCGTCGACCATGCCGGACAACAGTGCGATGAGATTCGAGACATCCGACGGGTGCAGGCCGGTAGTGGGCTCGTCCAGGACCAGGATGGGAGACGACCCGACCAGTTCCGTCGCGAGCTTGAGGCGCTGACGTTCTCCACCGGACAACGACGAAAGATTCTGGCCCAGCGAGAGATATCCGAGGCCGACGTCGGAGCACCGGTGCAGGATGTCACGAATCTTCTTGACCTCGAAGAAGTCCTGCGCGTCCTCGACGGACATCTCGAATACGTCCGCGATACTGACATCGTCGACGGTGTGCCGGATCGCTCCCGGCCGAAAACGCCGTCCCTGGCACGTTTCACAGGTACTGGACACCGGGTCCGTGAACCCCAGATCGGTGAAGATGATGCCGCTGCCCTGACAGTCGGGGCAGGCACCGTCGGAATTGGGAGAGAACAGAGACGCCGGCTGGCCGGTCTTCTTCGCGAAGTACGCACGGATGGGGTCGAGGAGTCCGGAATACGTTGCGGGGGAGGAGCGCCGTGACCCGCGGATGGGCGATTGATCGATGATGACGGCGTCGGGTGCGACCGAACGCAGATGACCGTGGATGAGACTCGATTTCCCCGACCCCGCGACGCCGGTGACGGCTGTCAGAACGCCCAGTGGAATGTCGGCACTGAGGTTTCGGAGGTTGTGGGTGTCGGCACCGGTGATGTGCAGGTAGTCGGTGGGTGTTCGTGGAGCGGAGATGGAGTGACCGTCGCGGCGGAGCGCGCTACCTGTTCTGGTGTCGGCGGCCACCAATTCGTCGTAGGTTCCTTCGAACACCACGTTCCCGCCGGTTTTGCCTGCGCCTGGGCCTATTTCGACGATGCGATCGGCGATGGCCATCACTTCAGGATCGTGCTCGACGACGAGGACCGTGTTTCCCTTGTCTCGCAGCGCAAGGAGCATGTCGTTGAGGCGGTGCACGTCGCGTGGGTGCAGGCCGGTGGTCGGCTCGTCGAACACGTAGAGCATGTCGTTGAGCGTCGCGCCGAGGTGGCGCACCATCTTGATGCGCTGAGATTCGCCCCCGGACAGGGTCGACGTCGCTCGGTTCAGACTGAGATAGCCGAGCCCGAGATCGACGAGCCTGCGCAGTTGCAGCACGATCTCGTCACGGAAGGTGTTCAGTTCCCTCAGGTTCCATCCGGCAATGCGCTCGGCGAGTTCGGACACTTGCATGGCGAAGGCGTCGGGTAACGACAGTCCGTGGAGGGTCGCGCCGCGGATGGTCTCGTTGTAGCGGGTGCCGCCACATGCCTCGCACTCGCCGCGTGTGACGATCCGGTCGAACGCTGCCTTCGCTTTGCCCTTGAGTGCATCGGCATCCTTCGACAGATAGCTGCGGCGAAAGCGCGAAACGATTCCTTCGTAGCTCTTCATGAGGGCCTCGGTGTTGACCACGTCGACCTCACCGGGCTTGGCATCGAAGAAGATGTGGCGTTCACGGGCGGAGTACTGCTCGACGGGAACGTCCAGATCGAACAACCCGGAGTCGGCGAACACCCGGTACGGCCACTTGCCCGGCTCGAAGTCCGGGTGCTTGAAAGGGCCTTCGCGCAACGACTTCGATTCGTCGACGAGTTCGTCCATGTCGATGATCTTCGCTTCCCCGAGTCCCTCGCATTCGGGGCACATGCCGGCCGGGTCGTTGAAGGAGAACGCGTTCGCGTAGCCGATCGACGGCGTCACCCCGCGGGACCACAGCATGCGCAGCCAGTCACCGATGTCGGTGATGGTGCCGACGGTCGACCGGGGCCCTCCGAACAGACGCTTCTGGTCGACGATGACGACGGCGGAGAGGTTGGCGATCAGATCGGCATCGGGTCGGCCGTAGGACGGAAGGAACGTCTGGGCGAATGCGGTGAAGGTCGAGTTGATCTGGCGCTGCGCTTCGGCGGCGATGGTGTCGAACACCAACGAGGATTTGCCGGAACCGGAGACTCCGGCGAACACGATGAGCCGACGTTTGGGTAAGTCGAGGTCCACGCCGTGCAGATTGTTCTCGCGTGCGCCTCGAACGAGGATGGTGTCTAGTGCTTCGGCCGTGGTCATCGCGTGTAGTTGCCTTTCGCCGGTCGAGTGAACGACCAGTCTACCGTACGCTGTACGTTAGGCGTTCCTGGTTTTCGCCGATCGACTCCCGATCCTCCCTTCGACGGATGTGCGCCGGGCTACGATCAGAATTCGACTTCCAGGTGCTCGCTCGTCGGTGTCGCCTGGCACGCGAGTATGTAACCGTCGTCGAGGTCGTTCTCGGTGAGTGCCGTGCCGTCCCCCGGCTCGACTGTCCCGGATTTCAACGTGCATGCGCAGGAACCACATTCGCCCTCTCGGCATGAGTAGGGTGCGTCGATTCCTGCGTTCAGCAGCACGTCGATGAGTGTCGACTCGGCGGGCCACGTCAACGAGTGCTGTTCGCCGTCCAGTTCGACGGAGACAGTGGATGCCCGACCGGACGGGGCGGCCGCAGGCGCCAGCGTGAACGGGTCGCCCGTCAAGGAGGCGAACCGTTCGACATGAACGTGCCCGACACCGAGATCCTGCAGCGCGGATTCGACCGCAGCCATGAACGGGCCGGGGCCACAGATGTATGCGTGCCTGTTCGTATAGGCGGTGGCGAATTGGCGGAGGTCGTCGTCGGTGGGGATACCACGTTCGGACTCCAGCCAGTGTTCGACGACGATTCGTCCGCGATAGCGCTCTTGGAGGCCGGTAAGTTCTGCGTCGAAGATGATCGACTCTCGATCGCGGTTGGCGTAGAAGACCGCGACTCGGGAGTCCGAAGACTCCAGTGCCGACTTCAGAATGGAGATGACCGGCGTTACTCCGCTGCCCCCGGCGAACAACACGAGATCGTGCTCGAACGAGGCAGGACCGAACGTGCCGCTCGGGGGAAGCACGCGCAGAACCGAACCCGGCTTGACGTTGTCGCACAACCAGTTCGACGCGTACCCGTCGCGCGTGCGTTTGACAGTCACCTTGGGATGGATGTCCGTAACCGGTGAACTGGCCAGTGAGTAGCACCGGGCCACGAACTCGGTGCGTTCGCTCGGCACACGAAGGGTGAGGAACTGCCCGGGGGTGTAGGGGATCTGCGTATCGAACACGATCGACACCGCGTCCGCCGTCTCCTGGACGACATCGAGGATGGTGAGTTCCGAGCCCAGAGTGCGGACGGTGGGATCGGTCATGTCGTGGTCCTGAACGGAAGGGTCTGGTACCAGACCTCGCCCAGAATCCGGCCGAGCTCGTCGATACGTTCGCGCTTCGGTGTGCTGGCCGGGAGCCCGATGTGGACGTAGGCCAACTGCTCGGTCATGCACCCGAGCGTTTCCGCGAGCAGCTCGAAATCTCGGTTCTCGATCACGTCGGATGCGGCAAGACGTTCCAGCCACCGCTGGGTGCGGGCGACGTAATCCGATCGGAGGTTCAGCCACAACTGCTGAAAGCCTTCGTTTGCGCTGGCCGCGGCTGCCTCACGAAGCAAGCGCAGCATGTGTCGGTGACGCGAATACGTCTGCAGGTAGGTCGTGTTCACCTCGATGAGAGAGTCGAGTTCGCCGTGGGCACGGTCCGGCCGCCCGCGCGAATTTGACAGATCCGCGAGCGCCGGCCGCAACGCCGCGAGAAACACGTCGTCGAGACCGGTGAAGTGGCGATAGAAATTCCCCTGCGCGGTGTCGGCGCGGTGCGTGATGTCGGAGATGCGTGTCCGCGTGTAGCCGTACTCGGTGAAACACTCGGTCGCGGCCGCGACGATCTTGTCCCGGGTCTGCTCGCCCCGACGATTGGCCCGCTTCGGGGAGGTCGGGGTGTTCTCGACGAGGCCGGCCCGGGTGAACTCGGCGTCGATTCCGGTGGTTGCCGCATTCTCTGTCATGTCGTCATGCACTTTCGAGAGGCCGGTTGGTCACCGACGCCAGATGGTGGTCGGCCGGAAGAGGGTTGGGAAGCCACGTCAACAGTTCGGTCAACGACTCATGAGTCCGCGTGCCTGCCTGCAGGACGTTCCCCTCGTAGATCTTCCCTGACGCGCCGTCGACGGTGATGGTGCGTCCCAGCAATGCATCGACGGTGCCCGGACCGCACCCGACTACGCAGGGCAGCCCGATCTCGCGACAGACGAGCGCGGCGTGCGACGTCGAACCTCCCACCTCGGTGACCACCGCCACGGATTCGAACATTGCAGGAACATCGTCGGGTGCAGTCGACGGTCTGACGAGGACCACGGCCGTACCGTCGGCTGCGAGACGCTGAGCTTCGTCGGTATCGGTGACGGCCACACCTGCTGCTGCGCCAGGGCCGGCGCCGTTGCCCTGTGCGACGACAGGAGCACCGGCTCCGACCTCGTCGGTCTGTTCGAGTGATCGGATGTGCTCCGCCGATACTCGCTCGACGGCTTCGCTGTGCGAGATGGTTCCGGAGTGAGCCAGGTCGACGGCCACTTGCACCGCTGCGGCTGCGGACCGCTTGCCTTTCCGACACTGCAGTACGTAGAGCGTGTCGGACTCGATGGTGAACTCGATGTCCACCAAGTCGCGGTGATCCTGCTCGAGCACCTCGGCGATCTTCTCGAGCTCGGCATAGTGGTGCGGCAAGCTCTGTTTCAGATGGCCGACCGGAGTCGGGGTGCGTTCCCCGGACACCACGTCCTCGCCCTGCGCCCGGGCCAACCATTCCCCGAAGATCGCGTTCTCGCCGGTGCTCGGATTGCGACTGAACAGCACGCCGGTTCCTGATCGTTCGTCGCGATTTCCGAAGACCATGGCCTGCACCGTGACAGCGGTTCCGGTGCCCGTGCCGAGGCCGTGACGAGCCCGGTAAGCGGCGACACGTTCGTTGTTCCACGAATCGAACACCGCACCGATTGCGTTTCGGAGTTGTCGGTAGGGATCGTCGGGGACCGGTCCGACGATGGACGTGTAGCTCTCACAGAAGCGAGTCCACGTGTTTCGTGCCCACTCGGTGTCTCCGGTGGCGTCGGCAAGTCCGTCCCGCAGTGGCTCGGTGAGACCCAGATTGAGCACCGTGTCCATCATGCCCGGCATGCTCTGCGCGGCTCCGGACCGAACCGATACGAGGAGAGGAAACGGTCCGACGCCGAACTTCCGGCCTGTCTCGTGTTCGAGGCGGGCCAGATGCTCGAGGACCTCGGACCACACGTCGTCGGGTAAAGCTCCACCGTTGTCGTGGTACTGCGCACAGAGCGGTGTGGTCAGAGCGAAAGCCGGTGGAACAGGTAGTCCCAGGGCGCGCATCTTGTTGACGCTGTAGGCTTTTCCGCCGAGCAGCTCGCGGCTGCCTGGTTCGGTGCCGTTCAGATCTACGATCGTCGGCATGCTCATGACGCGAGTCCTTTCAGTGGGTTCGACACGAGAGCGGACCTGGTCGCGAACAGGCCGCCCTCGACCGGTACATCGATGCCGTTGGTCCAGGACGCAGCAGGGGAGAGGAAGAATTCTACGACGGCGGCGATTTCGTCGGCGGTACCGTGTCGACCGACTGCAGCCTGCGACCGATCGATGGAGGCCGCACCCATACTCGCTTCGAAGTCGGCGAGGATCGGCGTCTCGGTCGGGCCTGGGCTGACCGACACGACACCGATTCCGCGGGGGATCAGGTGGCAGGCGAGCGACGACGTCCACTCCAGCACCGCACGTTTCGACGTGTCGTAGGCGGCAGGGCCGTCGAGGGGATACGCGTCGAGCCACGAGCGCAGTCCTGCACGGTCCGTCACTTCCAACAGGCGGGCGATCTCGGGTAGTCCGAGTGTGTTGCGATGTGCCGCAACGGAAGCGACGTTGACTATACGCGCGCCTCGCTGCATCGTGCCCACACACCGTGCGGTGAGCAGTCGCATGCCCAGTGTGTTGACCGCGAGTACCGTGTCGGCTGGGGCCGTTCCGGGAACACCGGCGACGTTGGCGAGCATGTCGACCTGCGATGGAAGCTCCGCTGCCTCGATAGCGTCCGGATCGGACAGGTCGCAGAGAACGGAGCGGGCGTCCGGCTCCGGACACGGATTCCTGTCCAGGGCCCAGACCTCGTGGCCGGCGGCAACTGCTCGGCGCACCAGTGCCAAACCGATGCCCGACGCTGCACCCGTTACGACCAGTGTCATGACATCACCGCCGTGACATCGGTGAACTCACTGAGCCCGAGCGCGCCGAGCTCGCGTCCGTACCCGGACTGTTTGACGCCACCGAACGGTACGGTAGGCCTGTCTCTGGTTTTCACACCGTTCACCTTGACCTGTCCCACATGGAGTTTCGTTGCCACACTCTCGGCTTCGGACGTCTCGCCCCAGACTTCCGCGGACAGCCCGAAATCGCTGTCGTTTGCCAGCTGTATTGCTTCGTCGGCATCGCGGTAGGTCTGGAGTACGACGACCGGTCCGAAGATCTCTTCGCGAACGGCTCGGGCGGTTGCCGGAAGATCGGCAATCACAGTCGGGGCCACGAAGCAGCCCGACTCGGGCTTGCCGGTGCCGACGACGAGACGTCCGCCGTCGGCCAGGGCGGACTGTGCGTAGTCGACAACACGATCCAATTGACGTTTGGATGCGAGTGGACCGTGTGTGGTGGCTGGATCGGACGGGTCACCCAGTACGTAGGTCACCTCGGCAATGCGTTCTTCGATCTCACCTGCCAGTTCTGCGGGAATCACCAGGCGCGTGGGCGCATTGCATGCCTGCCCGGAGTTGACGAGTGCGCTTCCGAGCGCACCGGTCACCGCAACATCGAGGTCGGCGCCGCGCAGGAGCACCGCAGGCGATTTTCCGCCGAGCTCCAGGGTCGTCCTGGACAGTGCCCCTGCTGCGAGGGTGGCCACTGTGCGACCGGCTGCGACACTTCCGGTGAAGGACACGTGGGTGACGCCCGGGTGGGCGGCCAAGGCGGACCCGGTGATTGCGCCTGTGCCTTGGACCACGTCGAATGCGCCTGGTGGCACTCCCGCGTCCAGGAAGATCCGTGCGATCAGTACGGCATCGAAGGGTGTGGCTTCCGACGGCTTGAGGACAACGGCGCAGCCTGCGGCCAGTGCTGCGGACACTTTCGCGACGATCTGGTGGACGGGCATGTTCCACGGTGTGATCGCAGCTACGACTCCGCTCGGGCGACGCCGAAGGCGAGCACCGGCGATGTCTTCGACCCACGGGAACGACCGGGCTGTAGCCGCGGCGGAACGTAGAACCGTTGCGGGCAAACGAGCCTGTGTCACCGTGGAGAGTCCGATGGGCATGCCCATCTCTCCGGTCACTGTGGATGCGATGGTCGTGCTGTGTTCGTCGACCAGCTGTGCGGCACGTTCGAGCACGGCGGCACGTTCGTCGACCGGCACGCGTGACCACTCGTCGAATGCTTCTGCGGCAGAACGCACTGCGTGATCCACCGATGTAGGGCCGGATTCGTGTGTCGACCCGATGGATCGGCCGGTGAACGGGTCGACGACGTCGATGAGGTCACCCGACGCCGACGCGGCACCGTCGATCAGGGTCACCGCATGTTCAGCCATCGAATCGGGTCACTTTCACCGGCAACGTCTTGATTCCTCGAAAGAAGTTGCTCTGCAATCGGTTCACGTCACCTGTGACGTCCATGCGCAGGCCTCGTTCGACGATGCGTTGAAAGAACAGCTTGGCCTCGAGGCGCGCCAGGTTCGAGCCGAGACACGCGTGCGCGCCCCAACCGAAACCGACGTGTTCGTTGGGGAATCGGTCACCTCGAAACTCCTCGGGATTGTCGAACACCCGCTCGTCGCGATTGGCCGAACAGAACCACATGACCACCTTGTCGCCGGTTCGGATCGTCTTGCCGTGCATGTCGATATCGCGAGTCGCGGTGCGACGCATCGAGAGAACGGGAGAGGTCATTCGCACCATCTCCTCGACGACGACGCGGATCTTCGCGGGGTTCTCTCGCATGTAATTCCACCAACGGGGGTTCTCGTGCAGCAGCTGAACTCCGCCGGACAACAGGTTCCTGGTGGTCTCGTTTCCCGCGACCATGAGAATCAGGTAATAGGCGTCGAGATAACCACGCGTCAGGGGCTTTCCGTCCAGTTCGGCAGCCGTGAGGACGCTGATCAGGTCGTCGGCTGGGCACTGTCGGCGCAGCTCCTCCAAGCCCCGAAAGTAGCCGAAGACCTCATCGCGGGCTCGGACTGCTGTCTCGGGACCCTCCGAGTAGTCCGGATCCTCGCTTGCCATCTGGTTGGTCCACCTCAACAGGTTCGGGCAGTCCTCGAGCGGAGCACCCAGGAGTCGGCCGATCATCACCAGTGGAAGTTGGGAAGTGACGGTGGCGACGAGGTCGACGGTTCCTGCATCGGTGGCGGTGTCGAGCAAGGAATCGATGACGGCGGCGATGTCCTTTTCCAGTGATTTGATCTTCACCGGCCGTACGTGAGGAGTCACGATCCCGCGTAGCGGTCCGTGTTCGGGCGGATCGACGTGATGGATGCTGCGTGCGCCTTCACCCTCGGCGCGCCTGCTGGCGATCTGGGTACCGTCGGTGACGGAGAAGTCCTCGAACGACGAGGCAACGGTCTTGACGTCGTCGTATCTGGTGACCGACCAGAATCCCGGTCCGTTCGGTTCTTCGTTCCAGTGCAAAGCATCTGCGTCGCGTAGATGCGCGAAGATAGTGTGGTCGGATCCGTCCGCGAAAGGACGGAGGTCCATCAGGTCGACGTCGTCGGTGATCGTCATCGTGTCCTCCCGTGTACTGCTTGGTTTGCGACTCGGGTTTCACTAAACCACACTTTCAAAGTGGTGTGAACCACATCTTGTGAAAAAAGTGACGTGCGCATATCTTGAAAACGTTAGTGACCGACTATTCGCAAACGAGGTTTCAGGTGTACCCACCGAGCATTGCCCGGGACAGACCGGACGACCTGGCCTACGTCATGGCGGGTTCAGGTGCGTCGCTGACGTACGGCGAGCTCGATGCCCGGTCCAATCAACTGGCACACAGATGGCGTGAGCACGGCCTGAGCAGCGGCGACACCGTCGTCATCGTGATGGAGAACAATCTCCACTGGCCCGTCGTCGTCGCTGCCGGGATGCGTACCGGGATGTTCGTGACGCCGGTGAACTGGCATCTCCAGGCGACGGAGCTGGCGGCTCTGGTGTCCGAAGCGGAGCCCGCGTGTGTCGTCACCAGTGCAGGACTGGCATCGACGGTGGCAGGAGCATTGGAATCCGCAGGGCAACGCCCGCTGCGCTTGTGCGTCGACGACGTTCCCGGTTTCGAACACCTCGCGAGCACGCTCGACGGGCGGCCCGAGACTCCGGTCGACGGTGAACTGCTCGGTGCGCGGGTGCTGTTCAGTGGCGGAACAACCGGTCGTCCCAAGGTCTTTCGTCAGTCTCTTCTCGGAGTGCACCCGGAGGATGCCCCGCCGCGACATGCAGGTCTCGTCGACAAGTTGGAGATCGACGCGGACACGGTGCTGTTGTCACCCGCACCGAACTATCACGCAGCGCCGTTCACCTTCCAGCTCATCACGCTGGCGGCGGGCGGAACGATCGTCTGTATGGAGAAGTTCGACGCCGCGGATGCGTTGGATGCGATCGGGGCCTACGGTGTGACGCACTCGCAGTGGGTGCCGACGATGCTCGTCCGGTTGCTGAACCTTCAGGGCGCCGATCGTTACCGTCCGGCATCTCATCGGGTCGCGTTCACGTCGGGTGCTCCGTGCTCCGTCGACGTCAAGAACGGAATCGATCGGTGGTGGGGGCCGATTCTGCACGAGTATTACGGGGCTTCCGAGGGTTACGGGCATACGTACATCTCCCCGATGGACGCCAGGACGCATCCCGGTTCGGTGGGTAAGCCGCTCGGATCGACGGCGGTGCACATCACCGACGACGACGGTGTCGAAGTGGTTGCCGGGCAGGTGGGAACTGTCTGGTTCGAACCCGTTACGGCGCAGTCCTACACGAATGCGGCCGACTCCAGCGGGTGGAAACAGATGGGCGACGTCGGATACGTCGACGTCGACGGCTTCCTCTATCTGGTCGGGCGCAAGGGTTTCATGATCATCTCCGGGGGTGTCAACATCTATCCCGACGAGATCGAGGCAGTACTCGTCGGACACCCGGGTGTTCTCGATGCGGCAGTCTTCGGCATTCCCGACGCGGAATTCGGTGAACGGGTCAAAGCTGTCGTCGAGCTGGCCGACACTGCGGTCACCGAGGCCGACCTCATCGCGTACTGCCGGGACCGATTGGCCCACTACAAGACTCCGCGGGTCGTGGAGTTCGTCGCGAGGCTCCCTCGGTTGCCGACCGGCAAGTTGAACAAGCGTGCATTGAAAGACGAATTCGCTTCTACAGGAGGGCACTCATGACGACCACTGCGCAGGAATCGTTCTCGATTCTGCATTCCATCCGAATCAAGGGACTGGCGACGGATCCGGTCCTGGCCGCGATGGTCGGACTTGCCCCTGACGTACTTGCGTCGCGGCTGGAGCCGCTCCTCCAGGATCATCTGGTCGTGCGGAAGGAGGGGCGGATGAGCGGGACGATGCTGACTCCGGTCGGGAAGGAACTCCATGCCGAGTTGCTGGGTGCGGTGCATCCGGGCCCGGCGGTCGCGGAGTTTCATCACGTGTTCCTGCCGCTGAACAGGCGATTCAAGCAGATCTGTAATGAGTGGCAGATGCGCGACGAGACGACGCCGAACGACCACTCGGATCCGGACTACGACTCCGGCGTCGTGAACGATCTGGCTGCCGTCCACGTCGAGATCGTCGAAGCGCTGGAACCGTTGGGGGTGGAGGACCCTCGCATGGGGTTGTATTCCTCCAGGCTGTCGGCGGCGCTGACGCGGATCGAGGGCGGTGATCGCGCTGCGTTCGCGAGGCCGATGTACGACAGCTACCACGACATCTGGATGGAACTGCACCAGGACCTGATCATGGTGTCCGGCCGGAAACGTGGTGAGCAGGACGAGTAGGCCGCTTCGCGGCATGTGAGTGGAAATGCGCACCCTGGTGCGCATTTCCACTCACCAGCGCGTAGCGCCCGCGGTCTTCAACACGTCGACGACTGTACCCAGGGTCGTGGCGGCGACATCGTCGTCGGACCCGACGGACGTGAGTGCAGTCACCGCGACCGAGCCGGCTCGAACCGTCGCCGCATCGGTACCCATGCTCAAACCGCTTGTGTTGTCGTAACGCAACAGTTCCACTCCGCCGTCCACTCGAGTGATTCTCAGTCCGAGCAGGCTGCGTGCGCCGAGGGATGCGACGCAGAGGCCGCGCAACTGGTCGAAGTCCACGTCCGGGACATTCACGTTCAGTGTCATTCGGTGCGCGTCGTTCTCCTCTATCCACCGCACGACTCGAACTGCGACCTCGGCTGCCGTGTCGAACCGGTGGTCGGGAGGGAAACCGCAGCTGACGGCCACCCCGCCTATGCCGGCGATTCGAGCCGTCAGTACAGCGCCCACGGTGGACGAGAAAAGTACGGATCTGCCGGTGTTGTGGCCGGGATTGATACCACTGACCACGAGATCCGGCTGCGGACCGAACTGTCCTGCGCAGAACGCGAGGACTGCGAATGCAGGCGGGCAGTCGAACGCGAACGCTTCCACTGTCGGAAGTCCTGGAAGCGTCCGTGGTTCGACGGCGACGACTGCGCCGTGTTCCAGCGTGCCGAGCGACGTTCCGCTTCCACTGCTCTCCGTCATGGGAGCGCCGACGACGATCTCGTGTCCTGCTCGGACGAGTGCCTGTGCCACGGTCGACAAGCCGGGCGCGTCGATTCCGTCGTCGTTGGTGACCAGAATGCGCATCGCAGTTCCCCTTTCGCGCACCCGGCAGAAAAGTGGGTGCACTAGTGATCGTCCACCGATAGTGACTTAGTGTTCGCACTTTTGTCCAGCTTTCGGGTGTGGACCACTGAACAGCGGGGCGAATGGCGTCCGGAATCCGCGGAAAGACTATTGACACCGTGATCGCAGTCACATAATACTGTGAATACACGTTCGCTAACCATTCGGTACGACGAAGGCTTCGACGGGATCGCCCGCACGGAAGACCGTCTCGACGAAAGAGGTACGACATGGCCGAGTGGCCGATCAACGACGCAACGTCCAAGGTGTTTCCGCTGTACTCGCGGGCCAACGTCGGTGAGATCTTCCCGGACCCCATCAGCCCACTGAATGCATCGGTCGGATTTCAGCACGGACTGGAACCGGGTTGGCGCGACGCCTTCGTGGCCTGCGGAGTGTGGGACAAGGACCTCTACGACGAGACCGTCCCCATGAACATCCTGCCGGCCTTCGGGAGCTACCTCTACATCAACATGTCCCTGATGCGGTTGTTCGGTGTTCGCGTCCCGGGGATGTCCGCGGAGGCTGTCGATCTGCAGTACTTCGGAGACATGCCGGGAATTCCCAGCTACGAGAGCGAACGCCGCGACTTCGACGAGAACGCGGAGTACGAGGCCAAGGCCGGGCAGTGGCTCGGCGAGCAGGTGCTCGGCGCCACCGATCTCGCCGCGTACGACGCAGACCGCGTCGAGGTGGAGCGAATCCGAGCGGAGCGTCCCGACTTGGCCACGCTGTCCGACGCCGAATTGTTCTCGCGCATGCGCTCGTTCGAGACACTGCTGCGTCGTCTCTTCAAGCACCACATCGAAGCCAGCCTCAAGTCGGGTGTCGGCCTGGGTGCCATGGCGCAGCTGACGGAAGCGATCGGCCGCCCCGAACTTGCTCTCACTCTCGTCGCGGGGATCGGGAACATCGACTCGGCACTGCCGTCGATCAGGATGTGGAACCTGGGCCGCCTCGCGCAGAAGCCGCAGATCGCCGAGCTCTTCGACGCAGGTGTCGCAGAGTTGTACGAGCGTCTGAGCGCTTCCGACGATTCCGATGTCGTGGCGTTCACCCGCGAGCTCGACGACTTCCTGACGGACTGGGACTTCCGCGGTCCCGCCGAGTGGGAGATCCGCGCCACCACGTGGGGAGTGAATCCTGCTCTGGCGCTCGGCACGATCGACAGGATGCGTCACGTCGACGAATCCGAGGCTCCGGAGACGAAGACCGCAGAGCGTGCTTCCCAACGGGAGGCCGCATCGGCACTGGTGCGTGAAGCCCTTGCCGCGGACGCGGAGGCGTCGGGACAGTTCGAAGCTGTGCTGAACGCTGCCGCACTCTGGATGCGAGGCCGCGAACGCGGACGCACGACGGCCGCGATGCTGATGCACGAGATTCGGCTTGCTGCACTCGAACTGGGCCGGCGCGGTGTGGCCGCGGGCTCGCTGATCGAAGTGAAGCACATCTTCATGCTGTTCGCCGACGAGATCGACACCTACCTCTCGGATCCCGCGACGCTCACCTCCACTCTCGCCGACCGTGAGAGGACGTATCTGGACCTGTTCGACCGTCAGCCGCCTTTCGTCGTCGACGGCACAGCTCCACCGGTCGAGGAGTGGCCGCTCCGAGCCGACCGGCGCAGCACTCTGCTGGGGCAGGGGGAGTCGATCGTCGGTGTCTCCGGATGTACCGGAATCGCCCGCGGCCGAGCCCGTGTGCTGCTCTCACCGGACGATCCGTCGGCACTCGAGGCGGGCGACATTCTCGTCGCGCCCATCACGGACCCGTCGTGGACGCCGTTGTTCGTCACGGCCGCGGCAGTGGTGGTCGACGTCGGTGCCCCGTTCTCCCATGCCGCGATCGTCAGTCGCGAGCTGGGTATCCCGTGCATCGTGTCGGCGACGGACGCAACCGTCCGCATTGCCGACGGTGCCCAGATCGAAGTGGACGGTTCGACCGGAACCGTGACGGTTCTCTAGGAGGCGGCCCCACATGCACGCATCGGACATATGTCCCAGCTGGATCGACGAGGTTCTGCACGACGCCGGCCTGCTCGACCCCATGCTGACCGTCACCGCCGTCGATGCACGTCCCATCGGGACCGGTCAGGTTGCCGACAGCATCCAAGTGACTCCGACGTACTCGGGATCGACCGACGCGCCGTCGTCGTTCGTGTTGAAGGTCAGTTCCGAGAACGAGCAGAGTCGGTCCGCGGGACGGACGGAGATGAACTATCTTCGCGAGGTCCGCTTCTACCAGGACATCGCCCCTCGTCTGAAAGTGCGAGTCCCGGTCTGTCATCACGCCGAGATCGATTCCAATCGAACAGAGTTCGTGCTCGTGCTGGAGGACCTCAGCCCCGCGCGACCCGGTGACCAGATTCGCGGATGCACCGTCGAGGAGACGACGCTCGCCGTCGTCGAGGCGGCGCGCATCCACGCTCCGTTCTGGGGATCCGCCGAACTCGACGGCAACCCGTGGCTCGACATTTCCGGCACCTACTGGGCCAGGTTCGTCGACATGATGCCGTTGTGGTGGGCGGGGTTCGAGGAGAGATATCGTGACAGGCTCACTGCCGAGGACCTCGCGTTGGGGCGCGCGTTCACCGAGCACATAGCCGACTACTACGCGGCGCTGCGGACCGTCCCCTTCACTGTTCAGCACGGAGACTTCCGTCCGGACAATGTGTTGTTCGACGCGGCGGGTGGTGACGTTTCGTTGGCAGTGTTGGATTGGCAGACAGTGATATTCGCCCCGGGCACAGTCGATGTCGCGTACTTCGTCGGTGGTGCACTCGATCAGGACACCCGCCGGGCGAACGAAGCGGCTCTGCTGAAGGTCTATCACGACGAGCTTCGTGCCCTCGGCGTCGCGAACTACGGCTTCGACGACTTGCTGCGTGACTATCCGATCGGGACGTTCCAGAACTTGGTCATCGGTGTCGCGGCAGCGATGCTCGTCGTTCGAACCGAGCGGGGTGACGACCTGTTCGTGTCGATGGTCGCGAATTCGCTGGCCCATGCTCGTGACCACGATGCGCTGGCGAGGATCATCGAACAGTCGAAGCAGGCTGTCCATGTCTGAGCCGCGCGTCGATCGATTGGGTTTCTACACGCTGGGCGGCCACGTCGAGAGCCCGAGAACCATGCTCGACGAGTTGGCCGAGGCCGAGGCCATGGGCATCGGGCAGGCATTCATCTCCGAGCGCCTCAACGTCAAGGAAGCGTGCGCATTGTCGGGTGCTGCGGGCGCGGTCACGTCGACCATCGGTGTCACGACGGCTGCCACCAACATCAACACCCGCCATCCGTCGATCACCGCTGCGTTCGGATCGACCATGCACCGACTGACCGGCGGCCGGTTCACTCTCGGTGTCGGTCGTGGACTCGTGCCGCAGATCGCGGCGATGGGGCTGAAGCAGACCACCACAGGGCAGCTCGAGGAGTTCGCGCACGTCATGCGTCGGTTGTGGCGAGGCGAGAAGATCCTGGATTACGACGGTCCGCTGGGGAAGTATCCAGCTCTGTCTTTGGATCCCACCTTCGACGAGGACATTCCGCTGGCGACGACTGCGTTCGGAGACCGGACACTTGCGATGGCGGGCCGGGCGTACGACGTGGTGGTCCTGCACACGTTCTTCTCCGACGAGACCGTCGTGCGGTCGGTGAAGGCGGTGCGGGACGCGGCCGAGCACGCAGGCCGCGATCCGAACAGTGTGCAGGTGTGGTCCTGCTATGCCACGGTCAGCGACGAGATCGACGAGCAGACGATGCTGAAGAAGACCGTCGGCCGCATCGCAACCTACCTGCAGGTGTACGGCGACCTGTTGGTGTCGACCAACCGGTGGGATTCGGCGAAGCTCGAGGAGTTCCGTCGCTCGGCCGTAGTACGAAACCTACCCGGATGGGCCGACGCGGTAGGCGACACCGACACATTCTCGGAACTGGCGAAGGTCATCCCTGCCGAGTGGCTGGACTGTGCGGCAACGGGTTCACCGCAGCGGTGCGCAGATCTGGTCCGGCATCAATTCGACCTGGGCGTCGACGGGGTGATCCTGCACGGTGCAACGCCGTCGGAACTTCGGTCGACGGTGTCGGTCTTCTCGAATGCTGCGGTGTCCGCATGAACGCCGTTCGACTGGTCGAGAGGTACCTCTTCGAGCTCTACAACGATCGGCAACTTCAGCTGGTGTACGAGATCTGCGGTGATCCGATGGTGCGCCACGCGGCTGGGTCGGTCACCGCACTGAACCGAGACCAACAGCTCGCGCGGATCGAGGCCGATCTCGCAGCTCACGAGCCGGAGTTCTCTGTGGTGACCCTGGTCGGCGACGACACCCATGCGTCGTTGACGTGGAATGCAGTCCGTCGTGCAACAGGCGAGAAGCTGTGCGGCATAGAGATTTTCAAAGCTGACGGCGGTGTCATCACCGACGTCTGGAATTCCGACTACTTCGAAGGATCATGGTCATGAGTACAGTCGAACCACGATTGTTGGACACTGTCGCGGAAATCGATTCCGCGTGGATTCAGTCGGTCCTTCGGTACGCCGGAATTCCGGGTGTCGATGTCGCCTCCGTGTCGGCTGCCCCCATCGGCGCCGGAAACGTCAGTGACACGGTTCGCGTGGCGATCGAGTACTCCGGTGCGGCGGGCGAGGCACCGAAGTCGCTCGTCGTCAAACTGAAGCCGAGTGATCCCGGTGTACATGCTCACGGTTTGCGGAGCGGCGCTTATCACCGGGAGATCGGAGCGTACGTCGATATCTCGGAGCGTCACGCGTGCCGAATTCCGCTGAAGTACTGGGTGACAGGCGACGAGACCACCATCAACCTCGTGATGGAGGATTTGAGCACCACGACGACTGCGGGCAATCAGATCGCGGGGTGCGGCCCGGTGGAAGCAGAATCCGTGATCGTGGAACTGGCTCGGCTGCATTCGGAGTTCTTCCCACTCACCGACGCAACGGCTCCGGGGTGGATGATCCGTCTCGGCGACGTGTGTGAATACTGGTCCGCTGCTGCCGAGAGAGGCGCGCAGGCTGCGTTACGTCGATTCGCCGAAGACCTACCTCGGGAATCGCTGATCGCTGTTTCGGAGGCCACCGCGCTCGTACGAGACTGGTACCGGCTTCCGCAACGCAGACTCACCTTCACTCACGGAGACCCGCGGGTGGACAACATTCTGTTCGACACCTCGGGTGCTGTCCCGGCCGCGATCCTCATCGATTGGCAGGTGACGGGCCTGCGCAATCCCATGTACGACGTCGGTTATTTCATGTCCGGAAGTGTTGCGACGGACGACAGGCGAATCATCGAAAGGCGGCTGCTGCAGCGGTACGTCGACGTGTTCGCCGAGCGTGCATCGGGATACAGCATCGACAAAGCAACGTGTGATTACCAGATCCAACTCCTCAGCGGCCTGTACATCACCTTGGCGGCGATCGACGTTCTACCGGACAACGACGTCGTCAACCGACTGATCCTGGCGTTGCTCGAACGTAACTGCGCGGCAGTGATCGACTGGAAGTCGGTTGCTGCGCTGACGAACGTGACGCAGGCGTTGGAGGTGGCCTGACCCTCACATAGGGATCAGTACAGCTAGTCCTCGCCGCTGGCGTGTACGACGGGCAGTGTGGTTAGCCAACCCAGAGGTTGACGTCGTGATCCGCGGGGTAGGCGAGATCACATGAGCCTCCCCGGAGTATTGAACAGCCTCGAAGATGCGTCCTTCCTGGACAAGGAGAGCGATGCGATCAACGGCGTCCTGAAGCCCGCACTCGACGACACAGTGGTCGGTGGGCTCCTACGCGGGTCGTTCGTGGGCCACCCCATCCACCCCGCATTGGTGAACGTCACGGTCGGCGCGTGGACGAGCGCCGTCGTGCTCGACCTCGTCGGCTTCGAGTCGAAGGCCGCTCAGCGGCTGATCGGGCTCGGTCTGCTGTCGGCGCCCGCAACCATTGCCACCGGGTGGGGTGACTGGTCCACCCGCGGCCCACGTGCACGCCGAGTCGGGATCATCCATGCGGGAGCGAACGCCACCGGCGTGTTCCTGTTTCTCGGCTCGTTCCTCCGTCGACGCCGTCGCACGGACGGAGCCGCGAAGGGTCTCGCGCTCGCCGGACTCACCGCCGCCGGTCTCGGCGGCGTCATCGGTGGTCACCTTGCCTACAGTGTCACCGAGGAGCCGGCCGAGCAGCCCGCGTTCGACGAGCACCAGCTGACGTAGAACCTCGAATCCACGCGGGGCGGGACGATCGCCTTCGGCTACTTTCGTCCCGCAGCCCATTTCATGCCCCAGCCGTACTTCTTGTCGAGATCCGACTGGCTGCCCTGGATGTATTCCACCAAGCGGGTTACGGTGACTCCCTGTTTCCCGCTCTCCAGCAACGCAATTGCGCAAATTCGAGCGGAGTTGCTGTCCGATTCGAGCTTCACCTCGACCTGTGGACCCGAGGTCGGGAACAGGGTGACGACGCCGTCGACTGCGGCCCAGTTGGGGGCGCCCTCGTAGATCATCGCGAAGATCAGGACCCGCTTGAACATCTCGGGGCGGGCGAGGTTGATGTGCATGTTCTCGCCGCCGACGACAGTGCCCGAGCGATCGTCACCGTCCAGTGCGATGTACGGAGCGCGATCGACCGCGCCGAAGCTGTTGCCGAGCGCCTGAATGACGCCCTTGGAGCCGTCGGCGAGTTCGTAGAGGCAGCCGAGGTCGAGGTCGACGCCGCCGGTCCCGTAGGACGCCGCGGCCAGCTTCGCCAGAAAGCCCTTCTTCTTCGGTGCGGGGGCCGCACCCGTCGACCAGTTCAAATTGACACGCATCGTGCCCTGTGACTCGCCCGCCTTCGTCAGGTTCACCGAGGGCGCCGACTTGGACAGCGTCACCTTGCTCAGGCTCACTGCGGGCGTTGCCGGGGTCGAAGGCTTGCGGGTGTAGTCGATCGCCATGAAATTTGCCTACTCGTCGTGGTGTCCGTTTTGCCTTGTCCGAGAATAGCGGGCAAACGTGTCGGTACCCCTCGGTACGGTTCTTCTCATCAGCTTCACCCGCGCGAGTCCGCGCACTTTCTCAGGAGGTTTTCTTTGACGAATCCACAGTTGTCTCTGGTGGCCGCGTTGCTCGACCGCTCGGGTTCCATGAACGCCATTGCCGATGACACTCGCGGTGGTTTCGACTCGTTCATCGCGAAAGAGCGTGCGCACGAGGGTGACACGGTGGTCACTCTTGCGCAGTTCGACGATCGCTACGACATGGTCTACAGCTCGCAACCGATCGATTCGGTTCCGCCTCTCGTGCTCGAGCCTCGGGGCATGACGGCGCTGTACGACGCCATCGGCCGACTCATCACCGATGTGGGCTCGGAGCTCGCAGCAACACCCGAGGACGAGCGTCCTGGTTCCGTCACCTTCCTCGTGATGACCGACGGTCACGAGAACGCGAGCAAGGAGTGGAGCAACACGGCTGTTCGCACCCTCATCGAACAGCAGGAGCGGGACTATCAGTGGGACTTCGTGTTTCTCGGCGCCAACATCGATGCAGTGGACGTGGGCACCGGCCTCGGCTTCGCCCGTGACAAGTCCATGACGTACGTGTCCACCACCGTGGGCGTCACGTCCGCGTTCGATTCGGTGGCGAGCTATCAGAGTCGCAAGCGCGCCTCGGTGATGGGGGCGCCCCCGGTGCAGGGCTTCTCGGAGGAGGATCGTCGCCGAGCTCGAGGGGAGTGAGCGAGCCCGCTACCGCCTGGGGGCGAACTGTTTTCGGTATGTCGTGGGTGCAACCGCGAACGCCGAAGCGAAGTTCTGGCGAAAGGTCACCGTGCTGCCGAATCCGCAGGCAGTCGCGACGTCGTCGATGGATTTCGTCGTCGTCTCCAGCAGGCTCCTGGCTTCGTCGAGGCGTCGATCCAGCACCCACCGTGCGGGCGTGGTTCCGGTTGCCGACTGGAACTGCCGGATGAAGCTCCGCCGGCTCATGTGCGCACGTTCGGCTAGCCGGTCGATCGGTAGAGGCTCGTGCAGGCGTGCAAGAGCCCACTCCAGGACGTCGGCGATGGTCGTGTCCTCGGCGTGCGTGACGGGCCGCTCGATGTACTGGGCTTGACCGCCCTCGCGGTGGGGTGCGACGACGAGGCTGCGCGCGACGGAGGTGGCCGCGGCGGATCCGAGGTGCTTGCGGACGATGTGCAGGCACGCATCGATCGACGACGCGGTTCCCGCCGACGTGAGGACGTCGCCGTGGTCCACGTAGAGCACCGAGGAGTCGGGTTGTGTCTGGGTGGTCCTCGCTTGCAGTTCCGCCATCTTGGTCCAGTGCGTGACGGCCGGGCGGCCCGCGAGGATGCCTGTGTCGGCAATCGCAAAGGAGCCGAGGCACAGTCCGGCGACCTCTGCGCCGCGCCGATGAGCTTGTCGTATGCGTGAGCCGAGTTCGACGTCGACAGGCGGCAGGGACACCGGCCAGGACGGGACGATCACGATGTCCGCCCATTCGATTGCCTCGGGTCCCGCGAGGTCACCCAACGAGTAGCCCTCGGCCGTCCTTACCTGCTGTGCATCGTCCGACCACACGCGCGTTTGCCAGTCCTGCGCCTCGTCGAGTCGAGTGACCTCGCCGAACACCATGAGCGGCGCGGCGAGATGGAACATGGTGATTCCATCGAATGCGTACAGCGCAATCTTCATACCCCTCCAACTGTGGCGCAAAGTCATCGAAAGTATGCATCCGTGCCACTCGTCGGCGCAAGAATCAGGCTGAAGAATCGGAGCTACCCAACACGAGGAGGATGACCATGACTGCACCACGCCGCGCGCTGATCGTCGTCGACGTCCAGCAGGAGTACTTCGACGGTGTACTGAAAATTCAGTACCCACCGCGCGAGGAGTCGCTGGCCAACATTGCCAGCGCCATCGAAGTTGCTGCCTCGCAGGATATTCCGGTTGCGATCGTGCAGCACGAGATGCCGGAAGGGTCGCCCGCATTCGTCAAGGGCACACCCACCTGGGAACTCCATCCGCGGATCGCTGCGCTGGTACAACCTACGTTCGAACGCGTCGAGAAGAAGTTCAGCAGCGTGTTCGAGGGAACCTCCGTCGCGGAGTGGTTGACAGCCAACCGGATCGACACGATCACGATCGTCGGATACATGACCAACAACTGCGACCTGGCCACGGCAGCCGGTGCGGAGGCGCTCGATGTCAGCGCTGAGATCCTCTCCGACGCCACCGGCGCGATCAATCTCGCGAACGAGGCCGGCACGGTGTCGGCAGAGGATCTGCACAGCACGTTGATGGTGCTCTATCAGTCCAACTTCGCCGCGGTGGCGTCGACGTCGGACTGGATCGAGGCCGTCAAGTCCGGATCGAGCCTCACCGCGAACAACCTGGTCGTGTCCGCGGCCCAGGGGAACGACACTTTCGGAGGAGAGTAACCTCAGCGTCGACGGCTTGCGCTCCGTGATTCGCGGTTCGTCAAGCGGGCGCCTGCCTCGTCGAGAAATCGAAGGAACATACGAGTTTTTCGGACCAGGTGTTCCTCGACCAACGGAGAGCAATCGACGCGCGCCACCACGGCAACCGCGTCGGGCGCGACGCGAAATGCCATGTCGGGCCACGATTCTGCCAACCGAAGTATCGACGCAGGTGTGGGCGGCTCCCCGGTGTAGGTTGCCGAGTACTCGACGACGGCCTCGTCGTCGAGTACTCGGATGTGCGCGCCGCGGACGAGGCGGTCGACGGCCACAGGTCCCAGCACGGCGAACACTCGCGAGGTCAGATCATCGTCCGTTCGGGCTCGGCCTCCGTCGAGGATCCAACCCGGCGAAGCGCCGGTGGCGTCGAGCGCCAGGAACGATGGGTGGCTGATCCGTCCGAAATCCCGGAACAGTGTCATGACCGTGCGGGCAATCGGCGCGCCGTTGCCGCTGATCCTGAGCTCCGTGCCGTCCGAGTGCGACCGGGCCGGGCCGGCGCGCCACCGGGCGTACGCGAGGGTCGTTCGCTCCTCCGCAGTACGTGCGTCGAGCAGCGACCTGGGGACGTGCGCCACCGCGTCGACGATGTCACGGTCCTTGGCGAGAACCACCGACAGTCCGCTCACCTGCCAGACCGAGTCCGACAGAAGGGTGAGGGTCTGGGGTGCGCGCATGCCGTCGAGATACCGGCCCAGACGGGCAGCGAACACTGTCCAGGACGTGTTCACTTCCGTGTCGAAGTCAGGGTCCTCGATCATGAGGCCTCCTGAACTGGACAAGTTTTGAACTATCCGAACCATGATAACTGCTGGTCCGACGGGTGCGGGCCCACTGGGTGGGCCGAGGGTTGCGCTCGGATTGCTACGCCGTCAAGATTCGAGGGGCAAACGACTTCGGGTGGGAGCGAGTGCGGTGACGGCTGTTCGACGTGGGTTCCTGGTAGTTCTGCTCCTCCTGTTGGCCTCCGGGGCGACGATGTTCGCCCACGCTGATCCGCCGCCCTCACTGCAGCAACAGGTCGAGCGATGGGCCTCGGACATCGGGGCGCCGAGTATCTCCGTGCAGATCGTCGATTCCGACGGGCTCGTCGACGACGCCTCGTCGGGGCCGGATGCCGGCGCCCCCTTCGTGTGGGGTTCGGTGTCGAAACAGCTCGCGGCAGCCACGGTTCGAGGGCTGGAGCGTGACGGCCTTCTCCAGGACGACACCGTCGTCGTCGACGTCCTGCCGCAGGCCGAGCACCTGCTCGGTGACCCGCAGGTCACCGTCGGCGACCTGGTTCGTCACACCAGTGGGCTACCGCACGACGTCTCGGTCACCGACGACTGGACCCGTCGGGAATCCGCGTCGGATGTTCTGGCGTCGATACCGCAACCGAGCGGAATGGGCGCGCGAGGCACGTTCCGGTATTCGAGCCTCAACTATCTGCTCGTGCAGGCCGTGGTCGAGCAGGTCTCCGCCGGGCAGTATGCGGATGCCGTCCGCCGGTACGTTCTCGATCCTGCGGGCGCGTCGGGCACCATCACCGATCCCGACGCCTTCACCGCGGCCGTCCCGGACGGTCACGTTCCGTTCTTCGGGACCTCCAGGTCGGTGGACGTGGGCGTGGATTCGGCTGGGCTCGGTTACGGATACCTGGCCGGGACGATCGAGGACCTCGGCCGGTACGCGTCGTGGCGGCTGGACAACCTGGGCGATCCCGTGGTGGCCGAGACCGGTCACGGCACGGCGTACGGCGACGGTCTGTACAACGAGGACATCGATGGTCACGACGTGTGGTGGCACTCGGGTGCGGTGCCCGGCTACTACACCTACGTCGCGCTGGTGCCGGGGGAGGACCGCGCAATCGTGCTGGCCACCAACCGGTATGGCGAGATCGAGGCCGAGCGTGTGGCGGCCGTCGGCAGAAACGTGACGACTCAGGTGCTCGACGGGTCCGCGTCGGATCTGCCGTCGTCGATGGCGCCGGCGGTGTTGGGCACCCTGCTCGGACTCGCGACTGCTCTGCTGGCGGCATCGGGATGGTCGGTCGTGCGTGGAACGAGAGAGCGCTCTGCTGTGGGTGCGATCGTTCGGAGCGTCGCCGCTGTCGTGGTGGGAGGGGCGCTGATCGTCGGCGCCCTGATCGGTGTCCCGGCTTTGGCGGGCGGGACGTTGTCGGCGATGTGGTTGTGGGCGCCGGACGTGACCGTTGCGTTCTGGGTGTTGCTCGCGGCGGTCTTCGTCGCCACCGTAGTTGTGGTCATAAAATCCGCGGCCGGGTACCGAAAACTGCGTTCTCGCACTGCCGAGGGGTGACGAGCAGGCCCTGCTCGGCGACGCCGACGGGGCTACCGATGGGTAACTAAGCCGTACCCAACACTGCCCCGCACGGACTCGCGTCGGCAAGTTTAAAGTTGGAGGTGGACGCATCCAAAAGACGACGTTGAAACAGAGGCAAAGGCGAACATGACAGCAAAACAGCCGACCATCATCTACACCCTGACCGACGAGGCGCCGATGCTGGCGACTCACGCGTTTCTGCCGGTCATACGTGCTTTTGCCAGCGCGGCCGAGATCAACGTCGAATCCAGTGACATCTCTGTCGCCAGCCGCATCCTCGCCGAGTTCCCCGATTACCTGAACGAAGACCAGCGCGTCACGGACAACCTGGCCGAGCTCGGGCGCCTCACCCAGGACCCCGACACCAACATCATCAAGCTGCCGAACATCAGCGCCTCGGTCCCTCAGTTGCTCGCAGCCATCAAGGAGCTGCAGGACAAGGGCTACGCCATCCCGGATTACCCGGGCAACCCGAAGACCGACGAAGAGCGCGAGATCCGCGACCGCTACACCAAGTGTCTCGGCAGTGCAGTGAACCCTGTTCTGCGTGAAGGCAACTCGGATCGCCGCGCACCGAAGGCCGTGAAGGAATACGCCCGCAAGCACCCGCACAGCATGGGTGAATGGTCGCCCGCGTCGCGCACGCACGTCGCACACATGCGTCACGGCGACTTCTACCACGGCGAGAAGTCGATGACGGTCGACGGCGACCGTGAGGTGAAGATGGAGCTGCTGACCGAGAGCGGCAAGACCGTCGTCCTCAAGGAGAAGGTGTCGCTGACCGACGGCGACGTCATCGACAGCATGTTCATGAGCAAGAAGGCGCTCATCGAGTTCTACGAAGAGCAGATGGAGGACGCCTACAAGACGGGCATCATGTTCTCTCTGCACGTCAAGGCCACGATGATGCGGGTGTCGCACCCCATCGTCTTCGGTCACGCGGTGAAGGTCTTCTACAAGGACGCGTTCGCCAAGCACGGCGAGCTGTTCGAGGAGCTCGGCGTCAACGTCAACAACGGCCTCTCGGATCTCTACAGCAAGATCGAGTCCCTCCCCAGCGCACAGCGTGAGGAGATCATCGACGATCTGCACAAGTGCCACGAGAAGCGCCCCGAGCTGGCCATGGTCGACTCGGCACGCGGCATCTCCAACTTCCATTCGCCCAGCGACGTCATCGTCGACGCATCCATGCCCGCGATGATTCGCAGCGGCGGCAAGATGTGGGGAGCGGACGGACGGCCGAAGGACACCAAGGCAGTCAGCCCCGAGTCGACGTTCTTCCGGATCTACCAGGAGATGATCAACTTCTGCAAGACCAACGGGGCGTTCGACCCCACCACGATGGGCACCGTTCCCAACGTCGGTCTGATGGCGCAGAAGGCCGAAGAGTACGGCTCGCACGACAAGACTTTCGAGGTCCCCGAGGGTGGCGTCGCGAACATCACCGACCTGGCGACAGGTGAGGTCCTGCTGACTCAGGACGTCGAAGAGGGTGACATCTGGCGTCTGTGCATCGTCAAGGATGCGCCGATCCGCGACTGGGTCGCTCTGGCGGTGCGCCGCACCCGTGAGTCCGGCATGCCGGTCGTCTTCTGGCTGGACCCGTACCGCCCGCACGAGAACGAGCTGATCGGCAAGGTGCGCAAGTACCTGAAGGATCACGACACCGAGGGTCTGGACATCCAGATCATGTCGCAGGTCCGCGCCATCCGCTACACGATGGAGCGCCTCATCCGCGGGCTGGACACCATCTCCGCGACGGGCAACATCCTCCGCGACTACCTGACCGACCTGTTCCCGATCCTCGAGCTCGGCACGTCCGCCAAGATGCTCTCCATCGTTCCCCTGATGGCAGGCGGCGGACTGTACGAGACCGGTGCAGGCGGCTCGGCTCCGAAGCACGTCAAGCAGCTCATCGAGGAGAACCACCTCCGGTGGGACTCGCTGGGTGAGTACCTCGCCCTCGCGGTCAGCCTCGAAGACCTCGGCACCAAGACCGGCGGCAAGGCAACGGTTCTCGGCAAGGCACTCGACGCTGCCACCGGAAAGCTCCTCGAGAACAGCAAGGGCCCGTCGCGCTCGACCGGCGAACTCGACAACCGCGGAAGCCAGTTCTACCTCGCCCTGTACTGGGCCGAGGAGCTCGCCGCACAGACCGAGGACGCGGATCTGGCGAAGCACTTCGAGCCACTGGCAAAGGTCCTGGCGGAGAACGAAGATCAGATCGTCAAGGAGCTCAACGACGCTCAGGGCACAGCCGTGGACATCGGCGGATACTACTTCCCCGACCAGGAAGCCACCGCCGCCGTCATGCGTCCGAGCAAGACGTTCAACGAAGCTCTGGCCGGCTTCATCGCCTGACCCCACGTGAGCGGAACGGAGCCTGCGGGTCAGTCCGCAGGCTCCGCTCCCAGCACGCCAGGGCCTAGATGTCCGCTCACGAGCGGCGAGTACGTGCCACGGCGAAGCCTCCGACCATGAGGACCGCGGCAACGGTGAGGCCGAGAGTCGGGGCGGCCAGTGACAGCAGTAGAGGTACCGCAAAGCCGAGGTAGACGAAGCAGTAGTACACCGCTACGGCGCTGGAGAGATCGCCGCCCACCGGGATGTTGTTCTCGACGATCATCAGTCCGGAGACGAGCAGCATGCCGTAGCAGCTACCCAGCAGCACACACGCGAGAACGATCAGTCCGAGCGACACCGCGCCAGTAGTCGCCAATGCCGCTGCTGCCGAAGCGAAACCGACGCAGCCGAATGTGACTCCGGTGGCGACGGGGATCATGGCCCCTCGGCCGGCCAAGCGCCGAGCCGTCGGCTGCACGGCGACGCCGGTCCAGAGCGTCAGTGCAGCGACGGCTCCGGTAACCGCGACGGACAAGGAGCCGGTGACGTCGGAGACGTGCGGCGGCAAGGTCGCGAAAGCGACTGTCGCCGTGCCGAATACCCACGGCGCCCATGGTGCGACACCGGCGATGAACCAGCTCTGGCCGACGACGCCTGCCGTGGGCGCCTTCCGTTCGACTGCGCGCGCCCGTGTCTCGGGGACGCGCCACACCGATGCGCCCGTGGCGACCATCATCACCAGGTGGACCAGATAGGGCAGTACGTCGGGCATCGGTAGCCACTGTGCGATGAGTCCAGCGAACAATGCTCCGCAGCCGAAGCCCGCCGACAACGCGACCGCGGTACGACGCGCACCTGCGCCTGGACTGTCGCTGAGTTCCTTGATCCAGGCACCGCCTGCGGTGAAGGCCATGCCGGACGCGACACCGGCCAGCACGCGACCGAGATACAGCAGGCCGGGCATGTCGGCGCCGAGAGCGAGAATCACCGTCGACACCATCGCGACGCCGACCATCGGTCGGACGATCGCGCGGCGACCGACTCGATCCGAGAGTCTTCCGAAGTACAGTAACGACGGAATCAACCCCAGCGCATACGTGCCGAGCATCGCGGTGAACGCGGTGCTCGTCAGGCCGGACGTGTCCCGGTACACCAGCTGCATCGGAGCGAACTGGTTCGCACCCCAACTCACGGCGAACACAACGGCGACCACACGCATCCAACTCACGGGCATTCCCGTCATCCTTCCTCGCCGATGCTCCGGTCGATGTGGCAGACGTTGCCAGCGTCGACCGCGATTCTGTGTCGATTGTGGTCGTATGTTGCCCACTGCAGGAAAAGTAGGTTCACGACAATGAACGGTGGAGTCTGGGTGGGGCGATCGGCCAGGGCCATCGCCGACGACGTGCAACACGGGCGAGTTACCGCCCGCCGGGTCGTCTCCGAGCATCTGGCTGCGATCGAGCGCGGCAACGACAAGCTGAACGCGCTGGTCACCGTCTGCGGATCCGAGGCGTTGTCGGCGGCGGACGATCTCGATCGCCGGCGCAAGGCCGGGGAAACACTCGGCCCGTTGGCGGGCGTGCCGTTCAGCGTCAAGGACACCATCGCTACCGCCGGGGTCCGTACCACTGCCGGGTCGCGGGCATTGGCGTCGAACATCCCGGTGCACGACGCCGCTGCGGTGGTTGCGTTCAAGAACGCAGGCGCGGTTCTGGTGGGCAAGTCGAATGCTCCGGAATTCGGGTCGTGCGGTTTGACACGCAACGATCTGTTCGGCACGACGGCGAGTCCGCTGATCGCCGACGGGGTGCCGCGCTCTCCGGGTGGATCGAGCGGAGGTGAGTCGGCGTCGGTGGCGGCGGGGTTCAGTGTGCTGGGGTTGGGGACCGATTTCGGTGGTTCGGTTCGGTGGCCGGCTCATTGCACAGGGTTGATGTCCGTGCGCCCGACACAGGGCCGGATCGACGGAACCGGGCAGCTTCCCGGTGTGCTCGACGATGGGCATGTGCTGGTGAACCCGGTAACAGCGCACGGAGTCATTCAGACCATAGGTCCACTTGCACGGAATCTGGGCGATGTGAAGCTCGCACTCGACGTGCTTTCCGGCCCGTCGTGTTCGCGTCCGGCAGATGCGCCCACCGTCACGTGGGCTTCGGGGGACGGCACGGTTCCTGTCGATGTCGAGATCGTCGATGCAGTCCAGGCTGCGGCGGCCGCGCTGGGTGCACGACGCTACGAGGGCGGCGCTCTGGCGCAGGCGAATTCACTGTTCGGCGCACTGCGTGCCACAGAGTCGCACTCCGATGTTCGGGCCATGGTCGGCGACCGCATGGATCTGCTCACCGACGAGTTCCGGTCCACCCTCGAGGCTCCGCGGGTCTCGGGCGCGGAGGAGTTGTGGGCGACACGGGCGAAGCTGATCCGGCAGTTCAGAGCTGAGATGGGTGATGTTCTGCTGATGCCGGTGGCGTCGATTCTGGCCCCGCCGGTGGGGCTCGAACGCTTCTCCGTGGACGGCCGAGAGTTGACGTGGATGGATGCCCTCGCGAGCTCACGCGCCATCAGCGTGCTCGGTCTCCCGTCCGTGACGGTACCGATAGCCCGCGCACGCAACGGTTTGCCGATCGGTATTCAGATCATCGCTCAGCCCTGGCGTGAGTGCGACGCTTTCGCGGTGGCCGAGACACTCGCCCGCCCCTGACGCGGAAGGGCGGGCGAGACCGAGTCAGATGACTGCGCGCTTGCGCAGGTCGACGATGTCGTCGGCGCTGAGGCCGAGTTCGGTGAGTACCTCGACGGTGTCTGCGCCGAGTGCGAGCGGCGGCGCACTCTTGACCGGCAGCGTTTTGCCGTCGACCCAGAACGGGCCACGCACGACGGGCGTTCGACGTCCGTCGGGGGTCTCGGTGTCCTGCACCATGTTCAGAGCACGCACCTGCGGGTCGGCGAAGACTTGGTCGATGGTGTGAATCGGGCCGCACGGTATTCCGACCGCACGCATTGCGGTGATCCATTCCGCCGCGGTCTTGGCCGTCAGGAGTTCGAGAATTTCTTTGGTCAGGCTGTCGCGGTGCTGTAGGCGGAGTTTGCCGTCCGCGTATTCGGGCTTGTCGGCGAGCTCGGGCGCGCCGAGTACCGAAGTGAGCGCTGTCCAGTGCTTTTCGGTTCCAGTGGCGATGGTGATGGGAAAATCGGCGGTGTCGAAGACGCCGTACGGTGAGATGGACGGGTGAGTGTTGCCGGTGGGCTGCGCCACACGGCCGGTGCTGATGTAGTTCTGTGCCTGAAACGTCATGATAGAGATTGCGGACTCGAGTAGGGAAGTCTCGACGCGTCGTCCGCGTCCGTCGCGTTCACGCGCTGCAAGCGCTGCGGAGATTCCGAGCGCGGCGTAGATGCCGGACACCGTGTCCACGATCGGAATTCCGACGCGCATCGGTGCGCTGCCTGCATCGCCGGTCACCGACATCAGGCCGGACATTCCCTGCGCGACCTGATCGAGCCCGGCGGCGAGGTGATCCGGCCCGACGGGTCCGAACCCGCTGACGCTCATGATGATCAACCGCGGATTCTCGCGTTCGAGTTCGTCGGGGTCCAGTCCCATGTCGACCAGCACGCCGGGCCGGAAGTTCTCGATCAGCACATCCGCATCGAGGACCAAGCGCCGCAGTATCTCTCGGCCGTCGTTGCTCCTGAAGTCCACGGCGACAGATCGTTTGCCGCGGTTGACCGAGGTGAAGTACAGACTTCGCTCGTCCTCGAACGGTGGCCACTGACGTGAACTGTCGCCGGTGCCGAGTGGTTCCACCTTGATCACCTCGGCGCCGAAGTCCGACAGCAGTGATGTGCACAACGGGCCGGCGAGTGCCCTGGTGAGATCGAGAACTTTCGTCCCGCTGAGTAATCCGTCCATCGAAAGTATCCCTCGCTCGTCTCGTCCACTGGTATGCCCTCAGACGATGGCCGAGGCACCGGGGGCGGCGCGACGGCGACATTGCACAACGACGACGCCGACTTTTCGGCGCTATGTGTGCCCGGGCAGCCAGTCCGTTGCTTATAACCTGAGTCCAGGCGAGTGAACGGAGGATCGAGCGATGCGTGAGATATCACCTCAGTTGTACGCATGGCTGCAAGCCGGAGACGATGCCGCGCTGGCGACCGTGACCCGCACGTGGCGATCGTCCCCTCGCAGGCCGGGCGCTGCTATGGCGGTGAACCGCCGTGGCGAGGTGATCGGCAGTGTGTCCGGCGGATGTATAGAAAGCGCGCTGTACGAGACGGCTCGGGACGTACTTGCCGACGGCAACTCGCGCGTCGAGATATTCGACGTCACCGACGACGACGCATACGGCGTCGGGTTGACGTGCGGGGGACGCATCGAGGTACTGGTGGAGTTCGTCCATCACGGGGATTCTCCGATGTCGGACGTGTGCCGCCGACTTGCTGCGGACGAACCGGTTGCCGTGTTGACCACCCTCGCCACGGGCATGCCGTCACGGCATCTGATCGTCGACGCCAAGTCTGCCTCGGGGGATCTGCACCTGACACGGACGCAGGTTCGGGACATCATCGCCAGGCTCGAATACGGTGAGTCCGACGTGTTCGTCGCAGCGGCCGGGACGCTGGCCGATAGTGACGTTCTTGTCGACTTCCACCGGCCACTGCCACGCATGTATGTTTTCGGGGCAATCGACTTCGCAACGGCTGTCAGCACACTCGGTGTGTTCGCCGGGTATCACGTCAGCGTGATCGACGCCCGGCCAGTCTTCGCGACACGTGCGAGATTTCCGTCGGCGCACGAGGTGATCGTCCGGTGGCCGGACAAGTTCTTGGCAGAGGCTCCCATCGATTTGCGAACGGTGATCGTCGTCCTCACCCACGACGAGAAATTCGACATCCCGTTGCTGAACATCGCCCTGCGTTCCGACGCCGGGTATGTGGGCGCGATGGGCAGTCGGTCCACCCATGCGCGACGGGTGGATCTACTGCGCGAGCGAGGAATCGACGCACAGCAGCTCGCCCGCCTGCACTCGCCTATCGGACTCGATCTGGGAGCTCGAACTCCCGCAGAGACTGCGTTGTCGGTGATGGCGGAGGTCACCAAGACGGTACGTGGTTCCAGTGGCGACGAACTGCGCTTCGGCCGCGGACCGATTCACGGGCTCGTTTCGTCTGCTTGACCTGTTGTCCTGCCGCGCGGGGCAGTGAGCGTTAGGATCGACGTTTCCCCCGCGAACGAAAACCGAGGTGCCAGCCCAGTGTCCGTACCCATTCTGGACAGCGAGATTCCACTCGAAGAGCTGCTTCGATCGGCGCTGTTGCCGTCCTCCTCGGTCGTCGTGGGAGATGTCGACGGGGTGGCAGTACACGGGGTCGGGTTCATGGCGGTTCCGGACATCGGGCCGTGGCTCCGGAGTGGTCAGCTGTTGATCACGTCTCCGCGCACGCTCGGCCTGCTGACCGAGGCGGCGTCGACGTTCGTTGGGCGTCTGAGCTCGCGTGGAGTCGTGGCGCTGGCGGTGCAGTTCAACAGTGACGGCTGGAATCTCGAACCGGAGATGATCGATGCCGCTGCACAGCTCGAGCTTCCGATCATCGCCTATCACGGCGACGGCGACCACCCACTCGCCCGCGGTCGAGCGCGCATCGAAGCGGCGCAAGTCGGCGCGATGTTCGAAGCCGAGCGCATCAGAAAGCTGTTGGTCGACATCGTCATGGCAGGAGGTGGCCTGACGGATCTGGCCGAGGTAGCGTCGCGTGAGTTGAACGGCACCGTCTTGCTGACCACGTCCGACGGCCGCGAGATCTGTCGAGCGGGCGATGCGGGCGGACGCAGGAGGTTGTCGACCAGTCCCGCCCTCGACTCGACGGGGCGGCTCCGAACCGACACCGTCGAAGGCGGTCTCGGCATGCACGTCTTCGACGGCCACGCCAGTGCGGTCGCGGCCGTCTCCGCCAACCACATCGACCACGGGCGAATGGCGCTGTTCGCGTGGGACCGCGAGATGGCCGAACACGACCTGTACCTAGTGGAGCGCGCGGCTGCGGTGTGTGCACTGGTGGTGACTCGTCAGCAGGCAGTGGCGTCGGTCGAGGAACGGCACCGGGCAAACTTCATTCACGATCTGATGTTGGGTCGTGCCGGAGACTCGGATCACGTTGTCTCGCATGCCAAGACGTTCGGCTGGGATTTCGACAGGCCCTTGGTCATCGTCAGTATCGAACCTGATCCGGTGGTCGACGAATCGTCGAGTTCGGTGCACCGACTTCCTGTCGTCGATCGTCAGGCGATGGCGTTCTCCGGCGCGATCGCGCACCGGGACCCCGGCGCGGCGGTGACGGCACTGACTGGAGAAACGGTCATAGTCATGGGCGTCGGGTCCGACACGATGGCATTGGTGCGGGATTTGGTGAACGTCGTTCGCGGCGAAGGTGGCGGCGGCAGAAGGCCGTTCAGTGTGGGAGTATCGCGCACTGCGGGCTCGACCGACGGCGTTCCGTCCTGTTACAGCCAGGCTCGCACGGCGTTGACTGTCGGTCGTCGCATTTCGGGTCAATGGTCGCTCACGAATTTCGACGACCTGGGTGTCTACCGCCTGTTGTCGCTCGTGGAGGACGAGGACGAGCTCGAGAACTTCGCGCGAGAAACGCTGCGTGAGCTGACCGAGGACACTGCGGAGGCGCAGGACATGCGAAACACACTCGAAGCGCTACTGGCAACGAACATCAATATCGCGGAGACCGCCCGGAAGCTCCATTTCCACTACAACACACTGCGTTACAGGGTTGTGAAGCTGGAGAAAATCCTGGGCTCGTTCACCGAGCAGCCGGAATTGCGGTTGGACCTGTCTTTAGCACTGAAGATAATCGCGATGCGCGGCATCAATCACTAAATCTGCCAATCCGAGCCCGCTCGATCTGTCAGATTGTCATCACTCGGGCCCTCTCCGCCTGTAATAACGTTCAGGTTCACCACGGGGCGATCTGTGAGCTGGAACACAGAACGCGGGCGCCCTCCTCTTCGTGAAAGGCTGAACATGCCGATTTGGACGTTGCATGGGGATGGCAAGACGGTGGCGCCGGGTGAAGTCGTCGCTCCCGGTGAACGGCTCAGCTGGGGGCGGACCATCGGACTCGGTGGCCAGCACGTCGTATCGATGTTCGGTGCGACGTTCGTGTTTCCGATCATCATGGGTCTGAATCCGCAACTGGCAGTGATGATGTCAGGGTTCTGTACCATCTTCTTCCTTCTGGTGGTCAAGGGCCGGATTCCGAGTTATCTCGGAACGTCCGCTGCGTTCGTCGGCGGCATCGCCGCGATTCGGGCGCAGGGTGGCACCTCGGCGGAGGTCACCGGTGCGATCCTGGTGTCCGGCCTCGTGCTCGGGCTCATCGGCGTCGCTGTCCACTTCCTCGGCGGCCGCCTCATCTTCAAGTTGCTTCCGCCCGCCGTCACCGGGGCGGTGGTCATGTTGATCGGCTTCAACCTCGCACCGGTGGTGGCCGGCCTCTACTGGCCGCAGGACCAATGGATCGCGCTGTTCGTGATGGCAGCGTTGATCATCATGTCCGTCGCGCTTCGCGGCTTCATGGGTCGGATCGCGATCTTCCTCGCGTTGATCCTCGGTTACGCCGCGTCGTGGGCGCTCGACCGTCTCTCCGGGCCGATAACGTCGTACGACGCGAACGTCGGCGAGATCACCGAGCACTTCCGCGTCAACTGGGACCCTGTTGTGTCGGCCTCCTGGTTCGGTCTACCGCCGTTCTCCGACGAGGCCAACGGTGTCGTCGGCATCCACGCCCCGTCGTTCAGCCTCACGTTCGTCGTACTGGTTCTGCCCGGTGTCATCGCGTTGATCGCGGAGAACGCTGGTCACGTCAAAGCTGTCGCGGAAATGACCAAGGAGGACCTCGACCCGTACATGGGCCGTGCGTTGGCCGGTGACGGGTTCGCCACGGCAATCGCCAGCGGCGTCGGTGGCTCACCGACGACCACTTACGCCGAGAACATCGGCGTCATGGCCGCTACGCGCGTCTATTCCACCGCCGCGTACACCGTGGCCGGCATCGTTGCCATGCTGCTGGGTTTCTCGCCCAAGTTCGGCGCGTTCATCTCGGCCACCCCGGGCGGTGTGCTCGGCGGCATCACCGTTGTCCTCTACGGCATGATCGGCCTGCTCGGAGCCAAGATCTGGAAGGAGAACGGCGTCGACTTCGGCAACCCGCTGAACATGATGCCCATTGCTGCCGGCCTGATCATCGGTATCGGCGACGTGTCCCTGACGTTCAGCGACACCTTCTCCCTCGGCGGCATCTCGCTCGGCACGATCGTCGTGATCCTCATGTACCACTTGTGCCGATTCGTCGGAGCCCGCAATCCCGAGTTGGACCGTTATACATCGGGCACGTCCGAGGGATCGACACCGAGCAAACAACTGACCTGATTGTGACAGGCATCGTGCGTGACTGTTGTCACAAGTAGACAAGTTACCTCCGTTTCCGGACAGGCAGGATCGAGACATGAAACCGTCGCCGCTGACATACCACCGGCCCACCACGATCCCGGAGGCGTGCCGGATACTCGCCGAGGTCTCGTATGAGGGCAAGGTCATGGCGGGTGGTCAGTCACTCGTCCCGCTGCTGTCGATGCGGTTGGCCGCACCGGCGCACATCGTGGACATCGGAGCGGTGCGAGACCTCGATTCGATTGTTGCCTCCGGTGATTCGGGCGTCGAGTTCGGCGCGCTGGTCACGCACTCCGTACTGCACGATCACCCTGCAGCCCGAGAAGTTCAGCCGTTGTTGAGCCGAGGCCTGCATCTGGTGGCGCATCCGACGATTCGCAACCGCGGCACCACCGTCGGATCGATCGTGCACGCGGATCCCTCGGCCGAGATGCCGGCCGTGCTGTCGCTGCTCGGCGGAGAGGTCACGGTGCAGTCGACGCGGGGTCAGCGCGTGATCGCGTCCGCCGACCTGTTCGCCGGGCCGCTCGAGAGCACGCTCGAGCCCGACGAGATCGCTCTGGCCGTGCGCGTACCGGCAGCGCGAGCGGGAGTCGGTACCGCTATCGACGAGATTGCCCGACGGCACGGCGACTACGCGTTGGTCGGTGTCGCGGCCCAGGTGGAAGTGGTGGACGACTACGTCGTCACCGCGAAGATGACATACATTTCGGCAGGAGAGCTCGGTCTCGTCGTCGATTACAGCGACACCCTGGCCGGGGCGTCGGCGACCGACGAGCGTGACCCCAAGTGGCGTGCGCTGGGCGAGCTGGCCCGCGACACCGTCGAGACCGACGCCGACATCCATGCCACGGCCGCTTACCGTTCTCAGCTGGTGTCTGCGCTGACCAGTCGAGTCGGACTCGCGGCGGCCGCGGACGCACGCACACTCGTGAGGAGCAGAACCAATGCCTGACAAAACCATCGACGATCAGCTCGCGGAGCTGCAGGCCGACACCGGCGAGCATCACGTCGCCGTCACGTTCACGCTGAACGGCGTCACCGAAACCGCGGTCCTGCCGTCTCGGACCCTGGCGTCGGATGCGATTCGACATCACCTGCGCCGCACCGGAACACACGTCGGCTGCGAGCACGGTGTGTGCGGGGCGTGCACGGTGTTGCTGGACGGCAAGCCTGTCCGATCCTGCCTCGTGCTCGCAGCGGGCTTGGAAGGCCACTCGGTGACGACGGTGGAGGGCCTCGTCGAACCCGACGGCACGCTGCACCCGGTGCAGCAGGCGTTCAAGGACTGCCACGGTCTTCAGTGTGGTTTCTGTACTCCGGGATTCGTCACGACGATCGCGGCATTCCTCGAGGACAACCCGAATCCGACGCACGACGAAGCGACCGATGCCATTGCCGGAAACTTGTGCCGCTGTACCGGATATCAGAACATTCGTGCATCGGTGCTCCGCGCCGCCGAGATCAAACGTGAACGGGCGGGGGAGTTCCCGCTCGGCGTCGACGACGAAGCCACCCGTGACGCGCTCGACCGTAAGGTCCGCGGCGCGACTGCACCTGTCGGTGGAAAGGCGGGGAGGGCATGACAACCCAGATCGACACCGCGCACGTGGTAGGCGCGTCGGAGAAGTTCTTCGGCAAGCCCATTCCGCGGGAGGAGGACACGCGTCTGCTCAGTGGGCAGGGCCGTTACCTCGACGACCTCGGCCACGGCGCGCTGATCGCGGCGTTCGTGCGTTCCCCGCACGCGCACGCGAAAATAATCGACATCGACATCGATCCGGCGCTCGATGTGGCAGGCGTTCACGCCATCTACATCTACGACGATCTGGTCGACGATTCGGAGGAGATGGCGGAGAATCTGCCACTGCTGATTCCGCATCCCGCGATCGTCGCCGCGCGCAACGGATATCCGCTGGCCAAGGACGAGGTCAACCACGTCGGTGAGGCCATCGCCATGGTCGTCGCGGACAACCGCTACATCGCCGAGGATGCGTGCGCGAAGATCGACGTGACGTACGAGATGCTCGACCCTGTTGTGGGTATCGACACCGCGCGCACTGCCGCCAAGGCGGTCCACGCCGATGTGCCGGACAACGTCGCGGCACGGCTACAACACGGATTCGGCGATGTCGACGCCGAACTGGCGGCTGCACCCAACCGTCTGACATTGGATCTCGAGATCGAGCGGTCCGCCTCGATGCCCATGGAAGGCAAAGGCGTCTACGCCCGCTGGGACGGCGACGAGAACGTACTGACGTTCTGGACGTCGACGCAGACCTCCACGTCCGCGCGTGCCGCCATCGCAGCTCGACTCGGCATGGCACTGAACAAAGTTCACTGCATCGCGCCCGATGTCGGCGGCGGTTTCGGTGTCAAGATCGTCCATCCCTGGCCGGAGGAGGTCATGGTCACCTGGGCTGCCCGACGCCTCGGCCGCGCCGGCGTTTCCAACGAGGTCAAGTGGGTTGAGGACCGCCGTGAGCATTTCATCTCGAGCGCCCACGAGCGTGGCCAGATCCAGAAGGTCGAGATCGGTTTCGACGACGACGGACATCTGCTCGCTTTCGACTTCACGTTCTGGCACGACAACGGCGCGTACCTGCCCTACGGCATCATCGTCATGATCAACACGGCCACACAGGTGCTGGGACCGTACAAGCCGAAGTCCTTCCGCGTCGACGCGTACTCGCTCTATACCAACACGGTGCTGGTCACGCCGTATCGCGGCGCCGGACGGCCTCAGGCGGTGTTCGCGATGGAACGTGCGATGGACGCCATCGCCGATCATCTCGACAAGGACAGGATCGCCGTTCGTGAGATCAATTTCGTTCGGCCCGAGGACATGCCGTACGACTTCGGGCTGATGTTCCAGGACGGGCGCCCGTTGATCTACGACACGGGCGACTACCAGGCCGGCATCGACAAACTCAAGAAGCTCGTCGACTGGGATGGCTTTCCCGAGTACCAGAGGAAGGCGCGAGCCGAGGGTCGTACTGTCGGCATCGGTATCGGCGCGTACGTCGAAGGAACCGGACCGGGACCGTACGAGGGCGCACATGTTGTCGTCGAGACGTCCGGCAAGGTCAAGGCCGCGACGGGGTTGACGACGCAGGGGCAGGGACATCAGACCGCGTTCGCGCAGATTGTCGCCGACGACCTGGGCGTGAAGGTGTCCGACGTCGAGATCGTCACCGGCGACACCCGTCGCTTCGGCTACGCCGTCGGTACGTTCGCCTCACGTGGTGCGGTGATGTCGGGTTCGGCGTTTCATGTCGCGGCGCAGATGGTCGCTGAGAAGGCGAAGAATGTGGCGTCGGGAATCCTCTCGGTGGATCCGAGTGATCTGGAGCTGCGCGGGGGACATGTGTGTGTGGTCGGCACCGAACCCGGTGTCGACGGGACATCGGTACCTCTCAGCGTCGTCGCGGTGCTGTCGAATCCGCTGCGCTACGCCTTCGACAAGGAGTCCAAGCTGGCCACGGGTTTCGCCAAGACCAACCCGGACATGACGAAACCGCCGATTGCGGAGGGCGACCAGCCTGGGCTCGAAGCCACCGGGTACTACTCGCCGCCGCACTCGACCTTCGCGTCTGGGGTGCACGCTGCCATCGTCGAAACCGATCCGATCACCGCCGAGATCACCGTGCTGCGGTACGTCGTTATTCATGATTGCGGCAATGTCATCAATCCCCGCATCGTCGAAGGACAGGTCCAGGGTGCAGTGGCGCAGGGCATCGGCGGAGCGTTGTACGAGAAGATCGTCTACGACGAGCACGGGCAGATGCTCAACGCCTCCTACATGGACTTTCTGATGCCGTTCGTCACCGAGATGCCGAACACGTTGGAAATGGACCATACGGTGACGCCGTCGGGCCTGAACCCATTGGGAATGAAGGGTGCAGGCGAAGCGGGCGTGATCCCCACCAGCGCCGTCATCGCCGCAGCCATCGAGAACGCCGAAGGCATCCCCATCACATCCATGCCTATCTCACCGTCGGAGTTGTTCGAGCTCCGCCTCGCGCACCAGTCAGCACAGGAGAATTCATGAGAATCGCCGGCACCGCACAGCTCACGGCACCTCGCGAGGAGGTGTACGACAACCTGCAGGACGGACGCGTACTCGCCGCGACCATTCCCGGGGTGCAGTCACTCGAACAGCTGACGGACAACCACTACAAGCTGTCCATCATGGCCGGAGTCGCGTCCATCAAGGGAGTGTACGACGGTGAAGTCGTTCTTTCGCAACAGGATCGGCCCCATTCGTTCGTCATGACGGCGTCTGGCGCGGGTGCCCCGGGAACGGTAAAAGCCGACGTCACGGTCACCCTGACCGAGAACGAGGGCGGCACCCTGCTCTCCTACGACGCCGACGCGGTCGTCGGAGGAATGGTCGGAGGCGTCGGGCAGCGCATGATCACCGGCGTCGCGAAGAAGATGGCCGGAGTGTTCTTCAAGAGCATCGACGGGGTCATCGCCAACGGCATTCCGTCGTCGACACCCGAGGCCGCACCGGCCGGTGAAACGGATGCGGCGCAGCCGGACCGGCAGGTCGCAGCAGCATCTGCACCCTCCGTGGCCGTGGCGAGTGCGGGGGGTGCGGACATCTGTACCGTCGTGGTCAGCGCTGCCCTGGGAGCCGCCATCGCCCTCACCGGTGTAGTCATCGGCGGCGTACTCGGACGGTCGAAATAGGTCTGCACTTCAACCGTTCCCCCGTCCGACACTCACTCCGCCCGACGTTCGCTCCGGAAACCGGGGTCCCACTCCATGCTGAACGCCCCGAACCCGTCCGGTTCGGGGCGTTTTTCGTGCCTGTTCACTGGATGCCGAAGACCGCCCGCAGTGTTGGGCAAAATCTGCCAACGACTACGTGATGCACACGCTGTGAAATGGCATTACACGCCAGCGACTACACGGAGGCAGCAGTGGATTCCAGGAAGATTCGGATCGGTATCGACACCGGTGGCACGTTCACCGACATCGTCGCGGTCGACGACGAGACCGGCGCCATGGTCACCACCAAGACACCCTCGACGCCGGCAGACCCCGCGGAGGGATTCCTCACCGGCATCGAGAAGGTGCTCGAGAAGCTCGGTGAGAGCGGTGAGAGTATCGGCGCGGTCAGCCACGGCACGACGGTTGCTACCAACAAGCTGCTCGAGGGCAAGGTAGAGAACCTGGGGTTCATCACCACCGAGGGCTACGAGCACGTGCTCGAGATCGCCCGTCAGTCGGTGCCCGACGGCTACGGCAACTCCTACTTCTGGGTCAAGCCCGATCGCATCGTTCCGGCGGACAGAGTCAAAACCGTCGGTGGTCGTCTTGCGTTCGACGGCCGCGAGATTCGTCCACTCGACGAGGCAAGTGTCCGCACCGCTGCTCAGTTCTTCAAGGATCGCGGGATCATGACGATCGGGGTGTGCCTGATGCATTCCTATGCCGACCCGTCCCACGAGGAGCGGGTCCGCGACATCCTCGACGAGGTGTTCCCGGAAGCGACGGTGAGCATTTCGAGCCAGGTTCTGCGCGAATACCGCGAGTACGAGCGGTCCATCACGACACTCGTCGACGCTGCCGTGAAGCCGAACATCCGCAACTACGTGAACAACATCGCCAACCGGCTGCGTGAGTTCTCCACTGCCGACGGTGAAGCCCGAGACATCCCCTTCTACGTCATGAAGTCCAACGGCGGCGTGCTCTCGGCCAAAGAGGTCGTGCACCAGCCGATCACGACGGTCTTGTCCGGTCCGGCAGCGGGTGCCCTCGGTGCAGCACTGATCGCCGACGCTGCAGGCGTCGACCAAGTTCTCACGTGTGACGGCGGTGGAACATCGACCGACGTCACCGTTGTCGTACAGGGCGAGCCTGCGCTGACCACCGAGGGACGCGTCGGGAACTATCCGTCGAAGATTCCGATGATCGACGTCGTGACCGTTGGTGCAGGCGGCGGGTCGATTGCCTGGATGACTCCCGAGCGCACCCTTCGCGTCGGACCTCAATCGGCCGGTGCTGATCCGGGACCGTTGTGCTACGGCAAGGGCGGCAGCGAGCCGACCATCACCGACGCCCACGTGCTGCTCGGCCGGATCCCACCGCACTTGCTCGGTGGTGAGATTCCACTCGACACCGAGCTCGCTCGAAAAGGGCTGGAGCAGTTGGCGACAGAGTTGAAACTCGGGTTCGAGGAGTGCGCCGTCGGTATCCTCGAGGTGTCGGCGTGGAACCAGGCGAATGCGTTGCGGCAGATCACCGTCAAGCGTGGTCTCGACGTCAGAAATTTCACCCTTGTCACCTTCGGTGGTTCGGGCTCGCTCCTCGCGTGCAGGCTCATCGACATTCTCGGTCTCAAGGACGTGCTGGTACCACTCGACCCGGGCAACGTGTCGGCATTCGGACTGCTCACCGTCGACGTGCGCAACGACTACGTCCAGACGCACGTCGGTCGTCACGACCGGTTGCAGGCCGCCGAGCTGCAGGAGCTGTTCGATGCACTGGCCGGCAAGGCCGAGATCGCCCTCGCCGACGAAGGTTTCGACGAGACGCAACGCCGGTACGCGCGCACTGCCGACCTCCGGTACATGGGCCAGGCGTTCGAGGTCCGCGTTCCTGTCGGCGACGGGCCCATCACGCCCGAACTCATGGGCGCGTCCGCCGAGGCGTTCCACGAGGCGCACCGCGAGCTGTATGGTTACGACTTCCGCGGCGACCACGCTCAGCACGTGGAGTGGGTCAACCTGCGAGTCAGCGGAATCGGGCCCATTCAGCGTCCGGCCGCCCGTACGGTTGCAGCCGGTTCAGGTTCCGAGTCTGCCCGAACCGGTTCCCGCAAGTCCTACTTCGACTCCTGGGTGGATACCACCGTCTACGACCGTGCTCGCCTGGGTGCTGGTGACACGATCGACGGTCCAGCCGTCATCGAGGAATTCAGCTCCACCGTCCCGATCCACCCCGGATTCTCGGCGCGAATCGACACCCACGGAAACATCCGCATCTCCAAGACTTTCGACTCGAACGGAGCGAAGTGATGACTGCTGTACTCGATGCTGCGGCCGCGACCGCAGCCAAGCCCTACCGACTGACCGAGACCGACGGTGCGATCCCGGACCCGATCCTCGTCGAGATCGTCGCAGGCTACCTTGCCAGCGTCGAAATGGAGGTCGAGACGTCCATCTCGCGGACCTCCCGTTCGCCGATGATCCGCGATGCCCACGACTTCCGTGCCGGCATCCACGATCGCAATCTGCGTAAGTTGACGGGTCGTTCGTACTCTGCGTTGGTGCACCCCATCGCCCGTGATTTCCCCCTGGAGACGATGAAGCCCGGAGACGTCTATTTCCACAATGACGTCTACCTGTCCGAAGGCGGAATCGGCCACCTCCCGGACCTCTGCGTCACGGTCCCGGTGTTCGCTCGTACCACTCCCGATTCGGAACCGAAGGTGGTTGCCTTCGTGCAGGCCTTCGGGCATCACGACGACATCGGCGGCTGCTGCCCGGGCTCCATGCCGTCCGGTGCGACGACCGTGTACGAAGAAGGGTTGATGGTTCCGCCCATCAAACTCTGGGATCAGGGAGTGGCCAACGAGGCAGCTCTGCGCATCATGACGCGCAACTCCCGCATGCCCGACGCTTTGGCCGCCGATCTGGATGCCGAATGCTCGGCGTGCCTGATGGGTGCGCGTCGACTGACCGAGTTGTTCGAGCGTTACGGCGTGGACACCATCGAATCCTGCTTCGACGCGATGATGGACGCGACCACCGAGACGTACCGCCGTGAGATTCTGAGCAAGATTCCGGTCGGTGAGTACACGTGGGAGGACTACGCGGAGCACGACGGCGTCGACGAGCCCATGCTGCACACTCAGCGCATCACCTTGACGAAGACGAGGCCCGAGGACGAGGGCGGCGAGCGGCTGATCCTCGACTTCACCGGGACCGGCCCGCAGGCGAAGGGGCCCATCAATCACTGTGGTGACTACGCGGACGGCAACTTCCTGATCAAGTGGCTCGCGCCGATTCTGCGCAATCTCGCCGACACACCCGAGCGCATGGCCGAACTCGACGTCAACGAGGGAGTCGTGCCGCTGATCGAGATGAAGTTCCCCGAGAAGGGAACGCTCATCACCCCGATTTTTCCGGCTCCGACGAACGCTCGAACGTTCGTGATCCTGCGTCTGCTCGGTGTCCTGTCCGGTGTGGTCGCCAAGGCCGTCGACGGCAACATGCCGGCCGATCAGGAGACGATTCGGTACACCGGTGTCTACGGCGAGGACTTCGACGGGCACTCATACCTGATGCGCGAGGTTCTCGGCGGCGGTTCGGGTGGCCGGTATTACGCGGACGGCGAGGACACTATCCACGTCGTGCCGGATTCGCGAAACCTCCCTACCGAATTCAGTGAGAGCCGTTTCCCGTTCATCGTCGAAAAGCTCGGATTGGCCGTCGATTCCGGCGGTGCCGGACGGTATCGCGGTGGTCTGGGGTACGAGAAGCACATCCGGATGCTGAAGGACGCGCACTTCATGTCCATCGCGGACCGTTCGATCCTGGCCTGCTGGGGTGTCAAAGGCGGCAAAGCCGGTCGACCGTTCTCGGTGGTGCTCGACCCTGACGGCCCTAACGAACGCGAGTTCGACGCACTCACCGACGCTGAACCCATCAAGGCTGGGGAAGTGATCCGCATCCGCACTACCGGCGGCGGTGGGTGGGGCGACCCGCTTGACCGGCCGACCCAGGAAGTTCTGCGGGACGTGTCGTGGCGCAAGGTCTCGGTGGACGGCGCGCGGGAGGATTACGGCGTCGTCATCGTCGACGGGGACGCACCGTCGGTCGACGACAACGCCACCGCGACACTGCGCGAGCAGTTGCGCGGAGGTCGCGGTGAGAGTGAACCGTTCTTCGATCGCGGCCCGGGATACGCCCAACTCTCCGGCGGAGACACCTCGGCCGTCTACGATTACGTCTAGGACGGGCTCATGAGCAACGGAACTATCCGCGGCGCCGACATCGCAGTTGTCGGCGCCGCGGGTAAGACCGGTTCCGCAGTGGTCGACGCGCTTGCGGACACGGTGGGGGTACGACGCCTCGTGCGACGAGCGCGTTCGCAATTCGATCACGAAGTGGAGCTGGAAACCGGTGCCGGGCTGCGCAAAGCGCTCCTCGGGTGTCGGGCGGTGTACTTCATCGCCCCCAATGTCCATCCGGACGAACCCAACTTGCTGCGAAATACGTTGACCGCAGCGGCTTCTGCTGGCGTCGACCATTTCGTGTATCACTCGGTGGCGTGGCCGTACACTCCGGCGATGCCACATCACATGGACAAAGCGAAATGCGAGGACGAGCTGCACCGATCTCCGTTGAAGTGGTCGGTGCTGCAGCCGTGCGCCTACGTCGAGAACTTCGCCGGTGCGTTGTCGGGTGACTCGACGAGGGTGACGTTGCCCTACAGTCCGGATACCCGCTTTTCTTTCGTCCGTCTGCATGATGTCGCAGCTGTCGCCGCGGCCGTATTGACCGAAGGCGAACGACATCATTGCGCGACCTACGAACTCGGCGGTCCGCAGGCCCTGTCGGTTCGTGAACTCCTGCGGGGGTCCGGTGTGGAAATCGAACAGATCTCACTGGACCAGTGGCAGGACTCGGTGAGCGGGTCGATGCCCACGGGGGCGATTGCGCGGTTGCGCGCGATGTTCGACTTCTACGACCACCACGACTTCCTCGCCGGGAGCGCGGCCGTGCAGTTCGTACTCGGCCGGCCGGCGTCGGGCGTCGACACGGTCGTCGCCGGCTGATGACCACTGCCACCGACACCCGTGCCGATTCGATGGAGACGATCGCGACGTTGTTACGCAACACGGACGCGGTGAAGGCGCAGTTGGAGGAATCCCTTGCGCGGGTGGGTCTGAATTGGGCGAGGTTCGAGATCCTGCGGACCATAGGGCAATGCGGACCGATGACCTACGAGCAGATCTGCCGCAGGCTCGCACGTCACCGCACCACGATACGAGTGACAGTCGCCGGGTTGGAACGTGCGGGTCTGGTCGAGAGGTACCGCGATTCCGCGCATTCACAGCGCTTGCTCGTGGCCCTCACGAGTTCCGGTGAGCGAACGGTCGAACGCGCGAACACGGTCATCGCACAGTGTGCTGTCATTCGTCGAGTCGATTCCGATGTCGAATTGACCGACGCAGTCTCCTCGGTCGAAGGGTTCGTGCGTGGTGTGAGAGAACACCGCTGAGCCGGAGACCGCGTACAGAGGCCGGTTCAGTAGTCGAGAACCGTGAACGGGTCGAAGACTGAAATGGTGCGGAAGGCGTAAGTGGAAGACCCGGCCGGGAGTTGGATCGACCGCAGAAGATGTGCCTGGCCGGCCGGATCGACCTGCCACGTCTGGCCTTGGCCGTGGAAGCTCCAACTGTAGATGGGCTGGTTGGCTCCGTAGGGACTGATGATGAGCGGGTCAGACCCGCGTGTACCGTACGCGGCGGGGTCGAATGCGCTGACGTAGTGCTCTGTGTTCTCACTGGTGAACGGTGAATCGTAAATTCCGTCGGCCGAAGCCGGCGTCGCTGCCAGGGCTGTGGTGCCCAGTGCGAGTGCGGACGCAGCAATGATTTTCTTGATCAACTTTTCGGTCCTATCGTCGTTGGGACATTGTGTGAATCGACTCCGCGGTGAACCTCGTTACCCGGTCAGAAGGTCACGTTGACGTCGCGGGAGATCATGAACCCACTGTCAGCTCCGCTGTAGCAGGCGACTCCGACTTCGGTGGAGCGGCAGACCGTTCCGGTTACTCCGATGACCTGGCCGTATTCCAGTACGGGCGTGTCGTCGGCGACGAAGATGCCCTGGTTGGTGCAGATCTGCTCGACGGCGCCGCCTTCGAGGATCTGCACTCCGTAGGTGTTGTTCTCGGTGTTGAGACATTCCCGACCGCTGCTGCCGGGCACGGAGTATCGGACTTGGCAGCCCACGACCGTCCCGGGCGCGTTCTGGGAGTTGAAGCCGCAGAACACGTTTTCGCTCGGGGATCGGAAGAAGTACTGGCCGTCACCACGCTCGAAATCGCGAGCATCGACGTTGACGTCATCGCGTGACGGTGTCGGCGGAATCGTGACCGGATTCGGTCCGGGGGTGGACTGATCCTCGGGCGCAGGTTCGTTGTCGGGTAGTGGAGTTTCGGTGCTGTTCGGCGTCGCCGTTGCAGTGACTGCGGCGACGGTGTCGGGTTCCCGGTAGTCCGAAGAACCGCAGGCTGCGAGTGCTGTTGCCGCGAAGACGGCCATGGTGGTGACGAACAGACGCTTCATGAAGAGCCCTCACCGGTGCATGCGGGGTGCAGCACCTTCTCGACAGGAAAATCGATGCCGCGGGAGTGGGCGTTAACGATGTTCGCGTCACGACCCCGTCACGAATCGGTGTAGGGGTAGACGTGTTGCCGCCCGTTTTGCGAAGGTGTCGTGAGTGGAGATGTAGGCCCTGGCCTACATTTCCATTCACATGAGGGGAGAGGTTATGCGAAAAGTGTTGCGAAGAGCCGTGGTTACGACGGCATTGTTCTGTTCGCTGGTCCTGGGTGCGGGCACGGCTGCCGCGGCGCCGCAGACCAGCATCACGCCGGTTCCGGTGGTCACCGGCTTTCAGATCGCTCCGGGTGCTGTGCCGGGTGGGTTGTTCCAGACCATTCCGATGAAGACGACCGTCGGAGCAGAGCCCGGTGTCGTGAGTATCTCCGCTGCGAACGTCGCTGCGTGGGACCCCCAGTATCCCTATCGGTTCTTGACGGTGCATTGGCGCAATCTAGCTACTGGTGCAACGGGTTCGGAGGGTCTGCGGCACTGGGAGCTGTCGGGTTACGAGAGGCCGCCGTACGATCCGGCGATTCCGAACGGCAACGTTCCGCTCGAGCTCACCGGAGAGGGTTTGCCGACGGAGGTGGTGGCAAAGACGGGTGCAGGGCCGGTTGCCATCGTCGTGACTCATTCGCGCGAGTACTGGGGGCCGCCGCGGGTGGACACCCTCATTCCGGGTATCGGTGTGGTGTTGGTGCCCTGACGGTCAGTCGAGTTCCCGCACGGTCGTCGTCGCCGGAAGTGCGGGAACTTCCACGGGGTACAGCTGGTGGGTTCCTTTCATGCCCTTCAGCTGCACCTCTCGTGGTTCGGCTAGGACTATGTCGTACGCACGACCGATCTTCTCGCGTACCGATTCGCTGATCAGGATCTCTCCGCCGTCGGCCTGCCCTGCGACGCGTGCGGCCATCGCGACGTTGAGCCCGAACAGGTCGTCGCCGCGGCGCACCGAGCTGCCGACGTGGATGCCCATGCGGACTCGGATCCGATCCCACTTGTCCGGATTCTCCTGCAGAGCCTCCTGAACTGCGATTCCGCATCGCACCGCTTGGCCTGCATCGGTGAACGCGATCATGTAGCCGTCGCCCTGGTTCTTGATGACGTGGCCGCCGTGGCCTTCCACCTGCTTGGTGATCAGCCGGTTGTGGCGTTCCAGCAGCTTCACCCAGCCGCGATCGCCCAGTTCCTCGTTGCGTGCCGTGGAGCCTTCGATGTCGGAAAACACGACCACCACGTCGCCGTCGGCCGCGATCCGCGCGAGATCGGGCCGCTCGACCTTCGCCCAGCCCGCGAGGTCTTCGACGGAATTGCGCACCGTCGCGCCGAAGCCTTTGTTGATCAGCGAATCGGCGGTGTTGAACGTCGTCCGGATCGCGAACGGCACCAGGCCACGACGTTTACGACGCTTCGACGAGCTGTCGAGTGCTCGGTCCAGAGCAGCTCGGGTGGTCTTCAACTTCTTCTGCGACACGATCAACAGCACGCCGAGCGCAACAATGACAGCGAGCTCGACACCGGCAGCAACAATCCACAGGGTCACGCAGACATCATCGTCTGTGTCTGCCGGTTATGGGCAAACACCCCCCCCTCGAGTTCGGGCGGGACAGCCTCGGACATTGCGCCCAATTCTTCGTGGGCGCTATGAGGGGAGAGATCTACGCAGTCAACGACGATGTCCTTCCTCGCGACGAAGCCGCTGAAGCTCACCAGCGGATGGACGTCGGTCAGGTATTCGGGCGCATCGTGCGGACGAGGTGATCGAGTGACATCCGAACGAATGGAGTCATGACGTCTGTCACTTCCATGGTCTCGACTTCGGGCTCACCGTTGAAGCATGCGTACATTGCGTAGTCCCGTGATCGGGCTGTACTTCCTCGCCCCGCTAGTTGCGGAATTCTTCCTGGGTGACTTTCCGCTGTACCTGTTGCCGCTCATTCTGCCGCTGTCGCTGTGGTACGGCGCCGGCGCAGTTCTGATCCGAGAACTGACTCGACGAGCGGGCAGAGGCTGGCCGACGATACTGCTGCTGGGGCTCGCATTCGGCGTCTTCGAAGAGGGTGTGCTGACGATGTCATTGTTCAACCCCGACTACGCCGGGGGAGGATTGCTCGACAAGGGCTATCTTTCCGTGCTCGGAATCGGTGTTCCGTGGACTGTTTTCGTTCTCGGTCTGCATGTGGTGTGGAGCGTTGCCGTTCCGGTTGCATTGATCGAGGAATGCGGACGCGACAGTCGAACGACACCGTGGCTGAGCACTCGCGGGTTGGCCGTTGTCGCGGTCTTGTTGGTGGCAGGCTCTGCAGTGACGTTCGGATCGAACTATCCGCTGTACGGCCACTTCGTCGCTACTGCGCCACAGTTGATCTCGTCCGCATCGATTGCGGTCGGATTGGTTGTCCTGGCGCTGCGGCTACCTAGCGGATCGCATTTGTCGGACGGTCGAGCTCCTTCCGCGTGGATCATGTTCGCGACATCTCTTGGCTGTGGTGCTGTGTTCGTGTCGGGTATCGAACTGCCGTCGGAGTTTCTGTCGGTCAGCGCCATGTCGGCTGCGCTCATCGTGCTGGGGGTGGTCGTCGTGCTCGGCTCTCGGCAGCGGGGTTGGGGACCGAAACACCGCTTCGCCGTCTCGGCGGGCCTGCTGCTCACCTACTCGTGGCATGCGTTCACAGGTGGATACGGCGACACTGCGTCGGAGTTCGCCGTGTCGCTGGTCAGCTATTGTGCGTACGCGATCGCGGCTGTGATGTTGCTCTTCGTGTGTCAGAAGCGGATATTCCCCGTCACCTCTAGTTCGCGGCGATCAGCACGATTCCCGTGAGCACGACGGCCGAACCTGCCAGTCGTCGGACAGGGTTGCTTTCGTGGAACAACCACCACGCCAGCAAGGATCCGATGACGATCGACGACTCACGGGCTGGGGCGACCACCGACAGCGGCAGGGACTTCATTGCAACGAGAACCAGGATGTACGCAGCGGGGGAGAGCGCTCCGACGAGTAGGACTTCTCGCCGATAGGTCCCGAATGCGCTCTTCAACTGCGCCCCCTTGCCGACCACCTTGGGCGTGAGCAGCAGCGATTGCATCGAGACCGCCAACGCGAAATACGTGACCGGCGACAGGTCGAGAGTGACGACGGAGAAGTGATCCCACAGGGTATAGGCGGCGATCATCGCACCGGTTGCGGATCCGAGCAGCACTCCTGTTGACACCGAACCATTCTGGCGACGTTTGTACCCGGTCACGACGAGTATCCCGAGAAGAATGATCACGCCGCCCAGTATCGGCAGAATTCCAGGGCGTTCGCCGAGCACTGTGACCGCGACGACAACGGTGATCAACGGTCCTGTGCCGCGTGCGACCGGGTAGACCACGTTCAAATCGGCTCGTGCATAACCGACTTGGAGGGTCAGCGAATACCCGATGTGAAGGACGGCCGTCACGAGTGGGCCGATGAGCAAGGCCCATGATGCGGTCCACTGGCCGAACAACAGCGCTACCGGGAGGCACAGCACGGCCGATGCCGTCATGTACATCCACACGAAGACGGCGGCGTCCCCGGTGAATCGTTTTGCTGCAATGTTCCACACGGCGTGGAGTATTGCTGCGAGACCGACCAGCCCGAGTGCTGCGTGATTCACCGTCGGTCTCGGACCGGTGTGTCGAAGCCTATTGCCTCGGCGCGGCGAGTTCGGTCCATGTTCGCCAACGCAACTCCCGCGTGCAGTATGTCGACGACGGTCAGGTGTGCCAGGCGACTGCTGGATTGAGCGAGCTGGAAATCGAGCTCTGAGCCACCCGCGACGAGCACGTGATCGACGATGTCGACGAGCGGCGACGAAGTGAAACTGGTGATGGCCACGACCGGGGCGCCGACATGACGAGCGGCCTCGGCCACAGCGACGGTTTGCGGAGTGATTCCTGTGTGGCTGACAGCGAGGAGGATGTCCGACGGGCGGAGAAGACGGGCGACGACGAGCGTGGACAGATGATCGACCGGCGCCTGGACCATCAGTCCGATCGAGGTGAACCTGACCGCGGCGTCGGCGGCGACGGCCGACGACGTGCCCGATCCGGATATCAGTATCCGTTCGGCCTGATCGAGTTTGCCCACGACCTGCTGCACGACTTCCTCGTTCAGGGTTCCTCGGACGGCTCCGATGACGCTGACATGGCTCGACAAGATCGAATCGACGAGTTCCTTGGGTGTCGTCACATCGGTCAGGCGGGGAGGTGGGACGAACATTCCTGCCCCGCCGGATGCCCGAGCCACCGCGAACTTCAGGTCGCTGAACCCCGTGAAACCGGCAGCTCGAGCCGCCCGAACCACGGTTGCGTTCGATACACCGGCGCGCTCGGCGACCTCTGCCGTCGACGCGTTCTGAACGAACTCCGGCTGATCGAGAACCAGCCGAATCACCGACGCATCACTGGCTCTGAGGCTGGGCAGCACCGCACGCATCGCGCCCTGGAGGCTCGTCATGTCGAACGGGTGTGTCGGCGGTGTCATCGTCGGGAGTCTCTCCTCGGTGCGCTCGTGGCTACCGACAAGGTATCAATGTTTCAGATCGGAGACAATGAAGGAAATGGTGTTTCCAACTGCTGCGGTGTACGCGTCCGCCCCTTGTCCGGGTGCGCAGTGTCGGTCTCGTATGGAACTGTGGGGTCTGGTTGGGGAACCAGACAGACACGACAGGGGAGTGCCGGTGACCAAGCCCGACGAGGCCGTGGACAGACCGCTCATGGAGGTCGTGTTCGACGCCATCGACGCAGATCAGGACTTGGCCGACGAAGCCAAATACCTCGTCCTTGCCGCGCTCGAAGGCATTGCCGAACTCGACGATCAGCTCGACGGTGTCACTCTCCTGCAGGCCCGCCGGGCTGCGCACGGCATGACCAAGGAGGATCCTGTCGGTGCATTCCTGACGTCCATCGAGGTGGCCGGCTTCCGCGGTATCGGGCCCAAGTCCGAGCTGACGCTTCATCCCGCACCCGGTATCACCATCGTCAGTGGCCGAAACGGCTCCGGCAAGTCCAGCTTTGCGGAGGCCCTCGAATTCGCGGTCACGGGCAAGAGCTACCGATGGGAGAACAAGGCCAAGCTGTGGGCCGACACATGGCGCAACCTGCACGACGCGTCGCAGTGCCAGGTGCGCGTCGGACTCACCATCGAGGGTTCGGAACGGACCGTCGTCGGCGTCGACTGGGATCCTGATGCCGCCTTGCGCGAGAACAAGACATGGACGCAGGTCGGGAATGCAAAACGCTCGCCCGGCACCGATTCTCTCGGGTGGAAGTCTGCCGTGGAACTGCACCGACCGATCCTGTCGTACGACGAGATCGGCGGTCTCGTCGAAGACAGTCCGTCGACCCTGTACGACGCGTTGGCGAAACTACTCGGACTCGACGAGATCACCGACGCCGAGAAGCGGCTGACTGCAGCGTTGAAGAACGCCAAAGTGCCGCGCCAGCAGGCGAAAGACGCGTTGATCCAGCTCAAACGCATCGTGGCCGAATCCGACGACGATCGCGCAGTGCAGGCCGTGGCGCTGCTGAAGAAGCGCCAGCCTGACGTCGGAGCCGTGCAATCTCTTGCAACCGGTTCGACGTCCGAGCAGTCACCTGCTTTGTCGGGCCTGCGCACCATCGGTGGGTTGGCGGTACCGCTGCCCGAACAGATCCAGACGGTCGTTGCCGCAGTCCGTTCCGCCGTTGCGAACAACATCGATCTCGCCAACGATGCCGCTGCGATTGCCGACAAGCGAAACACGCTGCTGGGGACTGCTCTGGAACTACACGATCTGGTCGGCGATGGTCGGTGCCCTGTGTGCGAAACCGGAACCCTCGACGACGCATGGGCCGCGCATGCCCGTGCGCGGATCGATGCCGACGACGACAAGCTCGCACAGTTCAAGCAGTCCCGACGCGATCTGGACGAGGCGCGCCGCGCAGCTCGCATGCTGATCGACGACTCGAGCACGGCAGACACTGTCGCGGGTGTCGAGTTGTCCTCTCTGACTGCATACAACGAGGCCGTTGCGACGGCTCGGGCTGTGCCCGAATCTGTTTCCGGCCTCGCAGAACACCTGAACTCGACGCTGTTTGCGGTCAGTGAATCAGGCCAGAACCTGCGTCAGGAAGCACTCGACTCCATCGCGGCGCGGGAGGACACGTGGGCGCCTATCGCTTCTCGTCTCGCGTCGTGGGTACAGCTGGAACGGGAGGCAGCCAAGACGGATGCGACCGTGGCCGATCTCGAGGCTGCGAAGAAGTGGATGACCGCCCACGCGATCGATCTGCGTAATCAGCGACTCGAGCCGATCGCAGAGCAGGCGAGGGACATCTGGGCCGAACTACGGCAGGAAAGCAACGTCGATATCGGCGCAATCAGCCTGGAGGGAAGCAGTACTCGTCGTAAAGCGGTGTTGAAGGGAACGGTCGACGGTGCACCGTCGGAGGCGTTGTCGGTGATGAGTCAGGGCGAATTGCATGCGCTCGCTCTGGCGTTGTTCATTCCGCGGGCGACGACGCCGAACAGCCCGTTCCGCTTCATCGTTCTCGATGATCCGATTCAGGCCATGGATCCTGCCAAGATCGACGGATTCATTCGCGTGCTGTCGAGCTTGGCCGAGACCCGGCAGGTGGTGGTCTTCTCGCACGACGACCGACTCGCCACCGCGATCCGGCAGATGGCCGTCGATGCGCGATTGGTGGAGGTGACGCGCGAGACGGGGTCGAGAATTCATGTCAGAGAGACGCTCAATCAAGCCAAGCGATACGTCGACGACGCGTACGCCCTGGTGCGCGACGAGAATGTACCTGGCGATGTGAAGCGGCGCGTCGCACCGGGTTTGTTCCGGTTGGCTCTGGAATCCGCTGCGCAGCAATTGTTCTATGCAACCCAGCATCGGGCGGGGGAGAGCCGCGAGGACACCGAGAAGCGCTGGGGTGATGTGAAGAAGACTCGCAATCGGCTCGCGTTGGCAGTACACGGTGATGCGGACAAGGATCTGGGCGGGTGGCTGTCCTACAGACCGGAACGGTGGCCGACACTCAAACTCTGCAACGCGGGCGTGCACGGTGACGCGGTGGCGGTCGATGTCGACGCGGTGAAGGATCTCGGCCGCGTGGTCGACGGGATTTTGAGCTCGTGACGGCAATCGCATTGCGAAACGCGGAGCGTCTGCTCGACGGAAACGTCGGTGCGGCAGGTAGTTCGGCGAGATTGGCGGCTTTCCTCGCGCGGCAGGCGTTGGAGGATCTGGTGGACCAGCATCTTCGTGCGTTGGGTGCCGAGGTTCCGAATGCGAGCATGCGGTCGAAGCTGGTCATTCTTCGGTCCCTGGGCACTACCGAACGCGCAGACGCTGCCGCGATGGCCTGGAACCGGCTCAGCAACGTGTGTCACCACCATGCCTACGAACTGGCGCCCACGGTGTCCGAGGTGCGGCACCTGTGCAGGGTGGTGGCAGTGTTGCTCGAGCCGGGTCCGGTCGCCTGAGACGTTCTCGCGCCCGAAGGTCAGAGGGGGAGTGGGTGGCTGAGCAACCCCGTTGCCTCACCGCGTCCGGACAAGAGCGAGCAGAATTCGACGGCGTCGATCTCGACTGCCTCTCCGCCCGACCCTGCGCGGTACGAACCGCCGGCCGGACCGGTCAGGGTGAGGTCGAACGGTTGGCCGTGTGTGCCGGCCCATTCTGCGACGATATCGGCGACGAGACGTCCGTCGTGCGCAGCGTCGATGTCGAGCTCCGTGCCGGCGGCGCGTGTGATGTCCACCCGGTGCATCCAGACGTCGCGGGTGAATCCGACGTCGAAAAGGTACGCGATCGGCTGACGTCCGACTGGCTCAGGAAGATTCAGCAAGGGCAGTTTGGCGATCGGGCGGGGTAGCTTCGAACGTGACTTCAGCGCAGCCGGGGCGAGTGTGTCCCATTCCGCGATCAGTTCATCGGGCGAGCTGGTGGCCCGCTCACGTACCTGCAGCTCGTTCATGCCGTCCCACCAGAACTCCCCGCCGATCTCGGCGACAAGGGGCTTGCCAGTGCGGACCTGTCGGACGAATTCGCGCGGAGATGCCTGGCCGGCAGCCGATCCGACGATGTGAGCCGCGACGGCGTGCACGTCCCACATCTGACATACGGTGGGCTTGCTCCAATCGTCTGTGCGCAGTGCGCGTAGAGCAGCGGCGAACTTGTCGCTTTCGACCGAAGTGATCTGCATGGCTTCGCGATGTTCGATCCGTGGGATCGCGGCGACGTCGATGAACGTGGGAAGAGTCATGGTAGGCCTCTCTGGGCATGTCATAGGCAGAGGAAAAGCTCGATCATGGAGCCGGATGAACTGCACCGGTGAGAAACATTGCGACCACGCGCGGCACGTGCTGCACCCATCGGTCACCACCTGGATCGTTGGCTATCTGCTGATCACACAGGCCGGCGATCAGCGAGCTGAAGATGTCGATGTCGGCCTGATCGTCAGCACCGACACAGGCGAGGACCTCGCTGGCTCGGCCGTAGAATTCGAGGGCAACCTCCCAGGATGCAGGTGAGGGTGCGAAGCCAGGGATAGTGCGTTGAAAGAGCATTTGGTGCACGATCGGGTTCTTGCTCGAGAACCGTACGTTTTCGACCACGAATTGCTCGAGCGCTGCTCGTGGCTCGGTCGGCATCGGCTGACTGTTCAGGTAGTCGATGAGCTGGCGGTACCCGTCGGCGAACATGGCGTCGTACAGGTCGAGCTTGGAAGCGAAATACACGTACAAAGACGGCTGCCGCAGGTCGACGCGGGCGGCCAACTCTCGCAACGAGATCACCGCCAACCCGTCGCGCTCGGCAAGTTGCCACGCCTCGGTGAGGATTGCAGAGATTTTGGCTTCTCGCCTGGCGCGGCGGGGGTCGTTCTTTCCGTCCGGCACCAGAACCTCCTATCGTCGATAGGAAAACTATCAGCGATAGGTGTTGGTTTGTCAAGCCGGCCACGTTATCTCATCTGGGGCCCGGCCGACCCCGTGTCCGGCAAACACGTCCTCGACATCCCGTGGACACGGTTGCCTCGTGCATGTGGTCGAACTCGACGGCAGCGGGCACTGTCCCCAGCCGAAGGCGCCGGTCAAGGTGGCGACAGCTATTCGGGCTTCGACCAGCTCATGAGTGCTCGTTGACCTGAAAGATCAACGCTGGGTGCGCAGAGAGATTACGACACGCACGTAGTTCCGAACCTGTTGTCCTGACCACGTCCCCGGGACCCAGAACGATTGAATCGTCGGCCAGCTCCAGCTTGACGACGCCGGAACCAATGCATATCGACACGGAACCGGTCGAGGACGAACTCAGGGACATGGTTGCAAAGGCGACGATGCGAAAATGTTGTGGACTGCTCGGTGCCAGGCGCGATTGACCACGCCCGAACGAGGCGGGCCTGCTGAGCTCGTACGATCGATCCGCCCCGTGTACGAGATGATCTATCGAAACACCAAGGCGTTCGGCCAATTCGACGGCGGTGTCGAGTGACAGTGACTGGGTGCCACGCTCGGTCTGCGAGATGGCGCTGCCCGATACCCCGATCATCGCTCCGACGTCGGCTTGACTCCATCCGCGTTGTTTGCGGATCGATCGAAGCCCCGCGCCGAGCCGCGACACCGTGGACGGCGGGCCGACCGTGGCGATGCCGTCGTCGACTGCGTACGGCATTTCCGTTCCGACAACTTGGCTTCGGCGTCCGTCTGCGCGCTCGACTCGAAGGTGGGTCGAGTTCTGGTCGACGATCACCTGTGCCAGTTCGCGGAGCGCAGGAGGCACCGAGGACCGTGGACATATCCACAGCGCCGTTTTTCCCTCGCGGACGACCGTGCACGCGGTGTCGGCGACCGCTCCCATGGAGGCGTGGTCCCGCAGGTCGAAGGCGCCACGGGAGAAGCCGCGATCCGAGACGTCGCGGCCGTCGGCGAGCGCGATCACACCCGCGAGCACCACGTCGACACTCGAAAGACCGTCGTCGACGACCCACAGGACGTTGTCTCCCCACCACATCCCGTCGAGCACGGTGTCGAGTTGGTCGATGCCGTATCGGGGGCTTCGGCCGTCGACGGGCCCGATGCCTATCCGAATTCTCCGGCTCACTGTGGCACCGGCCCCAGGGGCCTACAGGTGTTTTGCACCAGCACGGCCTAACCGTACAGTTTCGATATGGACATTGGTTCGACGCCACTCAACGGAATCGACCCCGAACACGCCTCTGCGCTGCGAGAACTGCTGTTCGACGCGCGCCGAGTCGAGGAGATGAGCGGTCCGTGGACGGTGGAATCGTCGTGGTCCGACGGGTTCCAGAGCACCAGTTCCGCACGCGGACACACCATCGAATTCGACGAGCCCGCCGATCTGGCGGGTAAGGACGGAGCCCCGACGCCCCACGAATATCTCCTGTCCTCGCTGAGCGGTTGCCTCATCGCGGGTGCTGTCATGCACGCGACCGTTCAGGGGATTCGGCTCGACCGTCTCGATGTCACGATCACCGGCACGTTCGACAACATTCTGCGGTGGGCAGGTCTGGACGAGAACGGCTCGGCCGGGTACCGATCCATGGAAGTCCACGCTGTCATCGCAGGTGACGCCGACGACGCGACCCTGCGCGCGTTGTGGGACCGAACGGTAGCCGGATCGCCGGTGGCCGGCACGATCAGTCGGCCGACGCCGGTGACCAGCGTCGTAGAGATCGTCTGACAGCATCACCTATCTGTGCCCAGCAGCCATGCGCCTGCACGGTGGTACTTCCATCGCGCAGGGTCGTGGGTGCTGTGCGTCCGAACATCACGCCAGTAGCGATGGAAGTTCAGCGAATCGGAAGTGGAACGTGCACCGATGAATTCGAACAACTCGCTGGCCAGTCGCTCCGAGTTCTCGCTCGCGAACGCGCTCGCCTGCGCGACTGACACTGCCGCAAGTTCGTATTGGTCCGCGGTGCGGAGTTCGTCGGCGTGGTCCAATCGACGCGCGGCTTCGTAGAGCAACTGTTCGGCAGCCTGCACGCCGGTGGCGAGTTTACCGAGTCGGTATGCCGTGAGTGGGTCGTCGATAGCGTGGTCGACGTTGGCTGTCCGCCAGGGTCGCGCGATCGTGCGGATCAGTTCGATTCCGCGTTCCAGGACGCCGAATCCGATTCCGACGTCGACGGCAGCATGGATGATGGATGCATACGGTGAGAACGTATCCGGGCGGTGGAATCCGTCGAATGGTTTGAGCGAGTAGAGTTCAGGAACCTCGACGCCGCGCAGGTGAACGGTTCCACTGTGGGTGCTTCGTTGCCCCATGGCATCCCAGTCGTTGACGATGGTCAGGCCGTCGGCGTGCCGCGGGACGAAGGTCAGGGAGAACTGTCCGTCCAGGGTCGATGCGAGCACCGGAATCCAGTGCGCGGTGAGCGCTCCCGTCGAGTAGTACTTGTCGCCGTCGAGAACCACTGAGCCGCTGCCGGTCTCGGTGAGTGTCGTGTCCGGCGGGGACAGGACCGGCTTCGATCCGCGCTCGCTCAGGGCATTGCCGAAGCGTCGACCCGCCAGGATCTCCTCGGCGAAGAACTGCTTCTGGTCGACGGTACCGTCGATGAAGATCGAGTCGATCAGGTGAAAGTGGTTCTGCGGCAACTGGCCCAGCGAACCGCTCGCTTTCGACAGGATGACGAACACGCGGACTACCGTCTCGTAGGAAACGCCGGCGCCACCGAATTCGCGGGGAACCCGAATGCCGAGTAGTCCGCTCTCGGCCAGTGCTGTCAGTTCCTCGATCGGGAGTTCCCTCGACCGGTCGAGCCGGTCTGCCGATTCTCGGAAGAATGCGGCGAGTTCCTCGGCAGCGGAGATGGCCTCCTGGGAATTCTTCAGGCGAGTAACTCGGCCGATGGGCAATGCTGTGTCGATGGTCATGCGATGTCCTGACGGGGTCGATGAGTGCGCGGTGGTGTCGTGGAGACCGGAACAGCCGAAGGGTGTGGCGTCGAATGGCGCGTGGCGGACTTTGCCATCGTTGAAATATCGGTGTCAACCCAGGTCCAGAAAGTACCGGCGTCAGCGTAGGCGAACTGTCGGTGAAGTGCGTCACACCTGGAACGGCGTCGTGGGAGCCTGTGTGGGCGATGATCTGGCCCGGTTTAAAACCACGATGAATTTAAGTGCCGGTCGAATCGAGACGCTGTTTATCGACGACTTCAAAAGTTTGACTTTAATTTTCGGTGGTGCCAATGTTCCCCACATCGACGCGTGTCCTTCTCGAATTTAGGGCCGCACTACTGAACGGCCCACAAGAAAGATCTGTGTGATGACCAGACCGCTCGTCTACAACGCGTTCCTGCACCTGACCCCCAACCATCACAGTCACGGCTACTGGCGTACGCCCGAAGGTCGTGTTCAGTACGGCTACAAGGATCTGCAGCCCTACATCGATGTGGTGAAGACGCTCGAGCGTGGAAAGATCGACACGCTCTTCATCGCCGATGTCGTCGGCGTCTACGATCTCGACTTCGGAGACGGATCGACGACGATCAGAGCCGGGTCGCAGTTCCCCGAGAACGATCCCGTCACCATCGTCTCCGCCCTCGGACACGTCACCGAGCATCTCGGTATCGCAGTGACCAGCAACATCATTCAGTCGCACCCGTTCTCGTTCGCGCGTCAGTTGTCCTCGCTCGACCACTTCACCGACGGCCGTGTCGCGTGGAACATCGTGACGTCCTACCTCAGCAACGGCTTCCGCAATTACGGGTACGACGAGATCGTCGGCCACGACGATCGCTACGAGTGGGCGCAGGAGTACGTCGACGTCACCTACAAGCTGTGGGAGCACTCCTGGGAGGACGGCGCCGTTGTTCACAATCACGAGACAGGGGAGTTCTTCGACCCCGACAAGATTCACACCATCGACCACGTCGGCAAGCGATACAAGGTGCAGGGACCGCACATCGTCGAGCCGTCCCCGCAGCGCACCCCGGTGCTGTTCCAGGCCGGGAATTCGACTGCTGGGCGCGCTTTCGCCGCAACCAACGCCGAAGTGACCTTCCTGCCGTCGAACAATCCCGCGTCGGCTGTGCGTGACATCGCAGTCCTCGACGACGAGCTCCGATCCATCGGCCGGGCGCCGTCGTCGCTCAAGAAGATCGTTCTGCTTTCCACTGTCATCGGATCCACCGAGGAGGAAGCGCAGCGCAAGAAGGACTATTTCCGCTCGAACATCGATTTCGATGCGCTGCAGGCATTCTGGAGTGGAAACTCCGGCATCGACCTCTCTTCGATCGACCCCGATACCCCTCTGTCCGAGCTCGCCGGTCGTGCGCAGCTCGGTAATCATGTGCAGTCACTCTTTCGTGCAGCCGCCGATGCACAAGAAAATCCGGATGCCCGTGTCACGTGGCGCGAATACCTCGTCGACCAGTCCCTTCTGCCGGGCCGCTTCGCAGGCACGCCCGAGCAGATCGCCGACCACGTGCAGGAATGGGCGAACGCAGGCGTCGACGGCTTCAACGTCGTCCCCATCACGACTCTCGGCTGGTGGGACGAGTGGGTCGACCACGTCGTGCCCGTACTGCAGGACCGGGGTCTCGCGCAGCGCGAATACGCGCCGGGCACCCTGCGCGAGAAGCTGTTCGGGCGCGGCGACCATCTCGGCGACGACCACCGCGCACGGACACTGCGCATCGGCGCCGACCTGCCTGCCTCTTTGTAGAGCATCATCTTCGAATCGGAGCCACATCCATGACCGCTACTCTCGACGACACATCGCTTCGCGAGAAGATCTCCGCTGTTGTCGCGTCCATCGCCGCGACCGCTGTCGACCGTGACCGCAACCGGGAACTGCCCTACGACCTCGTTCGTGAGCTCGCTGTGTCTGGCTTCGGCGCCCTGCGCGTTCCCTCCGAGTTCGGTGGCTACGGCCTGTCCTTTCCCGAGCTCACCGAACTTGTTCTCGACTTGGCCGCCGCGGATTCCAACGTGGTCCAGCTCCTGCGTACGCACTTCATCTTCACCGAAGGACTGATCCATGCGGCCGAGTCCGACGACCGGACGGCGTGGTTGCGACGCATCGCCGACGGCGGCATCTTCGGCGGGGCCTATACAGAGCAGAACGCGCAGAACCAGACTCACTTCTCGACGCGTATCTCGACCGACGCGTCCGGCCGGCGCACGGTCACGGGCAAGAAGTTCTACAGCACCGGATCCCTCTACGCCGATTGGATTCTCACGACAGGGGAGGGTAAGCACAGCGTCGAGCAGGCCGTTGTTCCTGCCGGAGCAGAGGGCGTCACTCTCGTCGACGACTGGCACGGATTCGGCCAGAAGCTCACCGCCAGTGGCACAACGGTATTCGAGGAAGTCGATATCACCGATACTCCTCAACTCCCACACGACGTCGCGCTCGGTAGCTACGGAACGTCGGTCGCACAGTTCTGGCATCTGATCGCACTGGCAGGCATCAGCCGCGCCGCGCATGCGGACGCCGTCGACTATGTCCGTTCGCGCACCCGCTTCTTCAGTCAGGGCGCGGGAGTGCTGCCGCGCGAGGACTCGTTGATCCAGACGGTGATCGGCGAAGTCAGTGCAGCCAACCACCTCGCGGAGACGCTGGTTCGGCACTCGGCCCGGACGCTCGACGCGCACAGCCGTGCCATCCGCTCGGGCGCGAGCAGCAGTGCTCTGGAGGACGCGACGGAAATCGAGATCTACCGGGCGCAGGTCACCGTCATCGAGACGGTGTTGAAGGCAGTGACACGATTGTTCGACGTCGGCGGTGCGTCCGCGCTGAGTGTCGAGAAGGGCTGGGACCGGCACTGGCGCAATGCCCGCACGCTGTCGAACCACAACCCGACGCCGTACCGATTGGCCAGCATCGGCGACTTCGAACTCAACGGCACCTCGCCGTTCCGTGAGTGGCTCAGCGGTATCGACCTCCGAGACAGGAAGCGCTGAGCCGTGGACTTCCTCACCTACGCTTCGCTCGGTCTGTCGACCGGCGGCGCCTACGCGCTCGTCGCGCTGGGTCTCATTGCGGCCTACCGCGGAACCGGCGTCATCAATTTCGCGCAGGGCGCGCTCGGCACGTTCGGCGCATACTCGTTCTGGAAACTGTACGAGGCGGGAGTACCTCTACCCCTGGCCATCGTGCTCGGCGTCGTGGTCAGCGGCGCGATCGGCATCGTGTTCTTCGCGGTTGTCGGCAAGCGTCTCGCCCACGCACCCGTCGTCACGAAAATCTTGATCACGCTCGGTCTGCTGCTTGTTCTCGAAGCGATTGTGCGCATCGCATGGACCAATCACCAGATCACCATCAACCCATTCCTGGTCAGTGGCGGATTCGAGATCGGGGGAGTGCGCGTCCAGAACATCAGCCTGCTTCTCGGTGCCACAGCACTGATTGCGACGATCGCGCTGCATGCGTTGTTCACGCGCACTCGCTTCGGGTTGATCACCATGGCCATCCAGGACACCGACCTCGGTGCACAGTCGATCGGTATCGATCCTCGCAAGTGGGGTTCGGCGGCGTGGGGACTCGCCGGCGTGCTGTCGGCCGCCGGTAGCGTCCTCGTCCTCCCGATCACTCAGTTGTCGCCGACGTCGGCGGCCACGCTGCTGGTTCCCGCGCTCGGCGCTGCACTGGCCGCGAAGTTCCGACGCTTCTGGGTCGCGTTCGGTTTCGCCATCGGCGCCGGTGTACTGGAAGGACTCGTCACCGGGCTGATCGACGCCCAACTCGCACGCGCTGTCCCGCACATCATCGCCCTCGCCGTCCTCATCGCCTTCGCGCGTACCGACATGAGCCGGGGTACTCGCGAGGTCAAGGCGGTGTTCCATGTGGGATCCGGTCGCATCAGGCCGGTCCACGTCGCCGTCGGCGTCGCTGTGGTCGTGGCACTGATTTCGTTCGGCAGTGGCTCGACCGTCGACGCGTTGAGCCTGACGGCCATTTTCGGCCTCGTTGCGTTGGGCATCGTCGTCTCGACGGGATTCACCGGTCAGGTCAATGCACTTCCGCTTACGTTCGCGGGTATTTCGATGCTGGTGTTCGGGGCAGTCAGTTCGCAAGGTGCGTCGCTACCGGTGTCGGCGGCAGCGGCGTTGGCAGTGTCGCTGGCGTTCGCGGCGGCGTCGTCGATCGTGTTCGTGCGTGCGCGGATCTACGAGGTCACCATCGGATCCCTCGCGATCGCATCGATCGTGCAGACGATGGTGTTCTCCGTCGACTACTTCTTCAACGGGAACACCGGGTGGGCGATCGGTGACACTTCCCTGTTCGGTATCTCGGTCAGCAACATTCTCGAACCGCAGAACTTTGCGGTGCTGGCGTGGACCGTCCTGATCGTGGGGCTGATCGCGGTCGCCAATGTCCGACGCTCGTCCGTCGGCCGCTACCTGCTCTCCGTTCGGCAGGACGAGCGGCTGCCTGCGGCGCTCGGAATCAACGCTGTGCGAGCGAAATTCACGTCGATCCTGTTGTCCGGCACGTTGTGGGGACTGGCGGGAATCCTTCTCGCGATACAGCGCGGGTTCATCTCGAAGGGCCAGATCACGCTGGAAGGCTTCACCTACAGTGACTCCTTGGCGTTGATCGCGTTCACCATCCTGGCCGGAACCGGTCACCTGGCGGGCGCTGTGCTCGCCGGATTGTTCGCACCAGGGGGACTGTTGGCGTCGATCCTGTCCTTCACCCCCGACATCAACGACTGGCTGTCGCTGTTCTTCGCGGCCAACATGATTCTGGTCCTGACCACGGAACCCGACGGTGTTGTCGGTCAGTTCCTGCGGCTTCGAGGCGCAGTGTTCCGGAGACTGCGTCCGTCTGCCTCGACACCCGTAGCGAAGGAGAAGGCACATGCCACAGCTGAGCGTTCGTGACCTCTCGGTCGAGATCGACGGCCATCGCATCCTCGACTCCGTGTCGATGACGGTCTCGCCGGGCCGCATCGTCGGACTCCTCGGTGCCAACGGAGCAGGCAAGAGCACCGCGATCGACGCCATAACCGGCTACCAGCGGATCACGTCGGGAACCATCGAGGTGGGGGATCGCGATCTGACGCACGCCAGCGCGCCGGCGCGGGCGCGTCACGGTATCAGCCGGACGTTTCAGGACTATCTGCTGTTCGAGGATCTGACCGTCGAGGAGAACTTGCTTTCCGCGGCCGAGGTACGTGGGCGCAAATCCGTCGCCGAGAGCCTGGTTCGGTTCGGGCGCCCGGCCCGTGCCGCTCTCGCACGAGTTGATGCACTACTGATTGCGCACGGCCTCGACGCCATCAGATACAAGAGGGTCGAGGAGTTGTCGCTGGGTTGGCATGCGCGGGTCAATCTCGCCCGCGCCGCAGTGCAGGACCCCTCGGTTCTGCTGCTCGACGAGCCCGCCGCGGCGTTGAGTCTCGATGCCCGACGGCGCGTCGTCGACACCATCAAGGACATCCGCGACACCACCGATACGTCGATTCTGCTGGTCGAACACAATCTAGATGTCGTCACCGATGTCTGCGACGACATCTACGTTCTCGAAGCAGGTGCCGTCATCGCCCACGGTGTCACCGCCGAGATTCTCGAACATCCGACGGTGCGCTCCATCTACTTCGGTGAGGACGAGTCGGCGCTGCCGGAGGGGGTTTCAGCATGACCACAGCAATTTCCACTGCAGGCCTGCGCGTCGACGGGTTGACGGTCGACTACGGCAACGGATCCGGATTGTGGGACTTCGACCTGAGCGTCGAACCAGGTGAAGTGGTCTGCGTCATCGGGAAGAACGGTGCGGGCAAGTCGAGTGCATTGCTCGGGATTTCCGGCTTCGTCGCACCGCAGTCGGGCACGGTCGCGGTGGACGGGGACGCGCTGACGGGTACTCCTTACCGGCGATGCAAGGAACACATCAGCCTTGTCGTCAAGGGACGGTCGCTGTTCGGCAGCCTCACCCTCGCCGACAATCTCGCGCTCGCTCACATCGACGAGGGTGAGTTCTTCGACCTGTTCCCGCAGTTGGAGCCCCGTCGGAACGTGTTGGCAGGCAGCCTGAGTGGTGGTCAGCAGCAGCTGGCGGCCGTCGGTCGGGCGTTGTTGCGCGACGTGCGCGTCGTACTTCTGGACGAACTCACCTTCGGACTGAGTCCTGCCGTGCGCACTCTCATCGCCCGAGTGGTCGGCGAGCAGGCGAAGCGGCGCAACATCAGCGTGGTGGTCGTCGAACAACATGTCGAGACTGCCGTCGCGATCGCCGATCGAACCCTCGTATTGGCTGACGGCCGAACAGTTCTCGAACTCGACCGAGACGAACTCGTCAGCGCAACCGACCACGTCGAACAGACCTATCTCCATCCATAGCCAGAAGGACAACCATGTTCACAGTCAAGTTCCGCGCGGGCATCATCGCCGTATCCGCGCTCTCTCTCCTCGCCGCCGGATGCTCCGGCAACGATGAATCCAGCGACGAGACCATCAACGTCGGGTTCATCGCACCGCTGTCGTCGTCGGCGACGGCGTTCCAGGATCCCGCACTTGTCGCCGAGATCGCCGAGAAGGCGATCAACGATCAGGGTGGTATCAACGGCAAGAACCTCAACGTCATCGTCTACGACACCAAGGGGCAGCCCGCGAATGTCATCGCGGGTGCGCGCAAGCTCGTCAACGAGGACAACGTCGTCGCGTTCATCGGTGGCAACAGCGGTGACGGCCTGGCCGAGATCGGGAAGCAGGCAGGCGTCGTCAACTGGTTCCCGATGGGCTGCGCGGCAGCCGACGTCGACAACGAGCTCTCGATGATCGCAGCACTCAACTGCGCCGGTGCCGCGCAGGGCACCTACCTCGGCGGCACCCGCTTCAAGCCGAAAAAGGCCGTGTACGTCGCCTACGCGGGTAACACGCCGTACATCGAGAACGCGAAGCTCGGTTACAAGAACGCAGGCGTCGACGACGTCGAGATCATCGAGATTGCGCCGGATACAACCGACTACGCGCCGGTGATCGCCAAGATCAAGGCGGCGAACCCGGATGTGTGGGGCGGCATGATCTACACGCCGGAGAAGCTGACTGCACTGTTGCAGGCGGCGGTGGAGCAGAACCTGCGGATTCCGTTGGTGCTGAGCAACAACGTGATGGAGGACGCGACCATCAAGGTGATCTCGGATTCCGGCATCGAGAACTCCGTTGCGCTCGAGAAGGGTGAGGACGCGGAGCTGTTCGCCACCTGGAAGGAGTACGAGGACCAGCTGGCAAAGTACGACCCCGAGGGCAAGGTCAAGACCCCGCACGACGGCAGCGTCAGCACCGACTGGCTCGCCGTATGGACGTTCGCGCAGGAGGCACGAAAGCTCGACACCGTCGACCGCGACACCTTCCGTGAGCATGCCCTGAACCTGACGGACTTCCAGACCGACGTACTGCACCCGATCGACTTCACCATCCAGGACGGACCGGTACTCACCGCTCCGCGCCAGGCCAACCTCTGGGCTTTCGCCGGTCACATCGCCGATGGTGAACTGCACGTGGACAGTCCCACGCCGTTCAGCGCGTTCGAGAAGACGCCGGTTCAGTAGGCGACTGATTCAGGCGCCTCGTCCACAATCGGCTTCGGGCCCGACGGCAACTATCCTCGTAGCGGTGAACCAGCGCCCGATTACCCTCGACACATTGGGGGCCTGGGTGATCAAGTGCAATCCCGCTTCCACCGATCTTGCGCCGATGGTTGCCTCGGGCAAGGCACACGAATGGTGGTGCGTTGCGGACAACTATCGAACTCGCTTGATGGCCGAGGGCCACCCGGTTCTGTTCTGGGTCAGTGGCCCTCGGCGGCGCGGTGTGTGGGGAGCCGGTCGCTTGACCGGTGCTGCGGTGCCGGGTGAGCAGTGGAAGGTGCCTACGGACATCTCGCTGTTCGACGAACCCATTCTTGCGGAGCGACTTACTGCCTTCCCCGAGTTGGAAGTTTTCCGGTCACCTCAGCAGGCCAACCCGTCGTGGGTCGACCTCACTGCGTGGTCCAGAATCAGCGCAATCCTTCCCCCGATGTGATCGACCTGAAGGAGTCCTTCGTCGAGTCCGGACGTACCGTCATCTCGGGGTGACGACACCGTGCCTTCAGTGCATTGCGCCGTGGTCGCTCATGCCGAACAACTCTGGTTGACTGGTTCACGTCACTGCGGGCACGAGGGGTCGGCTCGGTAACGTTCCGGGCTGCGGTGATCCATGGGATCTGCAAGAGGGCGTGCCTGAGGACGATGCGACAGTTTTTGCGATGGTGGTATCACCCCGCCGACTACGACTGGACCGTTGCGTATCACCGACGGGATCCGCTTCTTCGCAATGCCAACTGGGCGGTGTCGTCGTGGTGCGGACTGTATGCAGTGCTTTGCGTGTTGGCGGCGCACACGCCTGTCGGTGTGCCAGAGGGGAACGGGCGGGTGATCGCGTATTCGCTCGCGGCGACCGCGACGGTCATCGCCCTGGTGTGGCTCCGCCGGTCCTGGCTTTCGCGGACGATGTCGCGAGTGTTCGTCGCGTATCTCGAGGTTGGCGGGGTGATCTTGCTCCTGCTGTTGCAGGACCCGTTCGTTGCGCTTCCATGTTCTGCAGCCCTCGGCGTCATCGGCAGTTACATCGTCACGTTCCACAGCCCGAAGCTGTTCGTTGCTCATCAAGTTCTGTCGGTCACCACGGTCGGGATCTTGTTCACCGAAGCGGTGACGTCGCCGGATGCCGATGTGGTGCTGGCGTGTGCGTACCTCGTGGTCCTGACGCTCGTGCTGTTTTCGGCGCCAATCCTCGCGCACATGCTTTTGCTGTTGCTTCGGCGTGATGCTGCGTCCGCGTTCTACGACCCGCTGACCGGTCTGTTGAATCGGCGTGGGTTCGATTCCGTGTTCGCCGAGCGCGTGCGGGGCCCTGGTTCCCTGATGATCGTCGATCTCGACGATTTCAAAGGCATCAACGACAGCTACGGACATGCTCACGGCGACATGGTGCTCAGAGACATCGCGAGCACCCTGTACGCGGAGTTCCCTGCGCCTGCACTGTCGGCGCGGATCGGGGGAGAGGAATTTCTGATCCTGGTCGAGGCGGATGACGCCGAGGCGCTCGCGCGGGCACAGCGGCTCCTCGTCCACCTGGACAAGAGACGAGCGGGCAGCACGACGGTGAGCATCGGTGTCGCCCAGTTGCCGGCCCGCGCGTCGGCCGACGATCTCTGGCGTGCCTGCGACAGGGCCGACGCCGTGATGTACATGGCCAAGAAAGCCGGAGGAAACTCCATTCACGTCGACGACACTCGACCGACCGATCTGTGACGCGGGTGGACTTCAGAACAGAGTTGGCTCGGCGTACCGGCCCTCGCGCGCCTCTCGCCGACGGGCGTTCCACCGTTCGACGAGCCACATCTCCACCAGCTCGGGGCGGGTACCGATGTCCGACGCCCAGCGGGTGAGCAGTTCGACGTAGCGCTCGTACCGCTTGCGGGTGAATCCGGTGACCGCGGGATCCTCCAGCCACCCCTCGTGGATGAGCGTCGAGACGCCGTACTGGTCGATGAGCTGAGCCTTGCCGCGCTCGACGGACGTCTCGGTGGCCCACAGGAACGTGGCCATCAGTGACATCCCAACACCGGGTGTGTCCGGCCAGCCGGACCACGAGCCGCCTGGTAGCTCGGGAACGATGCGGTCTCGTATGCACCGGTCCAGGACGGCCCGGGTTTTCGCGAACGGGTCTTCGTCCGGCCGGCTGAGGTGCGGGTTCTGGACGTCGGGAAAACGTCGTTTCGATTTGCGGTTCCTGTGCCCACCCTGCCATGCCGCGCACAAGAACAGCAGGCCGAGCGACGGCTGATCACCCACGACGAGGGCGGTGCCGACGCGTAGATCGTTGCGCTGCACGATGGCCGAACCGTCGCTGACGACGGCGCCGTCGAGGTCGCGTCCGCGCAGGCGGATGTCATGGCCCGCGTTGCGGAGATGCAGGTTCCACCAATCGAGATCCACCTCGACCCCGTCGTCGAGAACCTGCAACTCGTAGCTGCGCAACTGGCACCACTGAACACAGGCCTTCGGCGGTGTGAATCCGTCGTCGAGTTGTGACATGCCGATATCTTGGCACCGGGCACCGACACGTTCGATCGACGCCGGGAGCCGCGCCGCCGACCTCAGGAAGCTCCGGGAGCGACGGATGCTCGGAGTATGCCCGGTCGCGTCGGGACGAGGACGCGTGCGAGTTCGGTGAGGGGTACCGGGGCGTCGACCAGTTCGGCCCACGGGTACCGATCACCGGTCGTATGCAGGAAGTCGACGGCCTGGGTCAGGTGGTGCGGCTCGTAGTTGTGCACGCCGGTGATGGTCAACCATCCGCGCACAACGCGTTCGGGGTCGACGGTGATCGGTGGGCCGGGGGTGACCGAGCCGGCCAGAACGAGTCGTCCACCGGTGTCGAGTCTTCCGAGCGCGGCTTGTACCGCTGCCGCAGCGCCGGTGAAGTCGATTGCCACGTCCACGAACTGATCGTCGTCGTCGATGGCGCCGAAAGCACGGGCGTGACTTTGCCGCTGAGGATTGTGATCGACGACGAAGACGCTCACTGCACCTCGATGAGCCGACGCGGCAGCTGCGGTGATGCCGAGCATTCCCGCGCCGTAGATCAACACCCGTCGTCCGGCCAAGTCACCCGCGGCCTGGAGCGCCGCCATCACGGTCGCCGTCGCGCATGCCGCGGGTGCGGCCACGGCGTCGGGCATCGTCTTGGGTACGGGCGCGATTGCGGTGCCCTTCGGCAACACGATGTGCCGCGCGTAGGAACCGCTCAAAGCCCATTCGCCGACGGCGGATTCGTGCCCCACCTTGCGTACGTCGACGCACTTCGCGGTGAATCCCGACGCGCACCGCGCACATCGTCCGCAGGGCACGGTCACCGACCACACCACCCGATCACCGACCGAGGCCGACGCGTCGTCGCCTACCGCAACCACCGTCCCGACGGCCTCGTGCCCCAGAACGGACGGGCACGCCGCCGGGCGTCGACCCGTCACCGTGTGCAGGTCGCTCCCACACACGGTGGCGAGGGCGACTTCCACCAGAACGTCTCCCGGCGCGAGTTCCGGGATCTCGAGGGTCTGTATGTCGATGCCGTCGGGCGTCCATACCGCTGCCTGCGTCAGACGAGGAGTGATCTGATCCATCCGGAAATCCTTTCGACTGCGTAGACGACGACGAAGATGACGAGGACGATGGCGCCTGCCACGTCGAAGTTGAGTGTGCGTATCGACTCGAACAACAGGAATCCGATTCCGCCTGCACCGACGATTCCGAGGATGGTGGAGGTGCGGATGTTGACGTCGAGCAGATACAGGCTCGATCCGACGATCGACGGAACTGCCTGCGGCACGACTGCATTGACGATCTTGTTCCACCAGCCACCGCCGACGGACGATACCGCTTCGAGCGGACCGGAGTCGATCTCCTCGACCGCGTCGGCGACGAGTTTTCCGAGGAACCCGACGGAGCCGATCGCGAGTGCGCACGTGCCGGCGACCGGGCCCAGGCCGAGGGCTGCGACGAACACGACCGCAAGAATGAGCTCCGGTACGGCGCGGACCAGTAGGATCCATGATCTGGCCAGCCAGTACACCACCGGATGAGGAGTGACGTTGCGTGCGGCGAGGATGCCGACCGGGATGGACAGAACGATGCCGATGGCGGTGGCGACGATGCCGATCGCGATGGTCTGCACGGTGGCGTCGACGAGATCTGCACCGAGAGAGGAGAAGTCCGGTGGGACCATGCGGCCGAACACCTCGATCGACGGACCGATCCAGGTGAACAGCGACCTGGGGTCGAGCTCCAGGACGACGAAGGACGCAATAGTAGTGACGATCAGAACGGCCGACGCGCCCATCTTCATGGCGCGATCGCGAGCGGGTCCTGCCGCCGACGGGACGAGCAGCATTCGCCGCAGAAGGATGGCAGCCAACTCCATCGCCGCGATGATGGCGAGGATGACGAGAACGATGCCGAGTGCACGGGGATAGATCAACCCGCGCAGGGCGTCCTGCAGAGCAAAACCGATACCGCCCGCGCCGACGAATCCCAGCACGACGGACATCCTGAGGTTGATGTCGATCCGGTAGACGAACGCTGCGATCCATGCGGGAACGACCTGCGCAACAACAGCATTGATCATTTCTCGGACGTAGCCGACGCCGGTGGCGCGCACGGCTTCGCGTGGTCCACTGTCGGCCTCCTCGATGGCGTCGGCGAACAGCTTGCCGAGCATGCCGATCGAATGCAGTGCGAGGGCGAGAATGCCCGGCAACACACCGATTCCGAGAGCACGGACGAACAGGACGGCGAACAGCAGGTCGGGCATCGCGCGGCAGAAGGTGATGATCGCGCGCGCCACGCTGTAGACGATCGGGTGCGGCGTCGTGTTGCGTGCCGCGAGGAACGCCAGTGGGACGGAGACGATCGCGGCCAGAACGGTGCCGAGCACTGCCATCAACAGGGTGTCGAAGGCGAGCGAGACGATCCGGCCGGTGTCGTCGACGCGGGGTGGGAGCATTCGGCCGAGCAGCCGCTGCACGTCTTCGAGCCCGTCGACGAGCGCGGCGGGTGCGAAATCGATGTAGCCGGCGGACAGGAGCGTCAGCACGACCGCGATCGCGGCGAGTGACGGCAGAAGCCACCGTCGTCGGGACTCGGTCTGTGGGGGTTCGGTTTTCGGTTCCAGGGTGACGGTCACCGTTTCGCCGCCGAGCGTGTGTCTTCCTCCGGGGCGATCCGCTGGTAGATCGGCATAATGTCCTCTCGTGCCAGACCTGCGGCCGGTCGATCGAGAACGATTTCGCCGTCGCGCAGCCCGACGAGTCGGTGTGCCCACCCGAGCGCGAGGTCGACCTGGTGCAGGGTGCACACCACCGTCAGCTTCTCCTCGGTGCAGACTCGTTGCAGCAGGTCCATGACGATTCCGGCGTTCTCCGGGTCGAGCGACGCGACGGGTTCGTCGGCGAGGACGATGCTCGGCCGCTGCATCAACGTGCGAGCGATGGCGACGCGTTGCTGCTGACCGCCGGACAGAGTGTCGGCGCGACGCTCGGCGTAGTCGGCGAGTCCGACGCGGTCGAGGCACCGAAGTGCCTCGGCGCGCATCGCTTTGGGATAGGTCACTGCGCCGTAGCGTGGAACGACCAGTCGCCCGAGGCCGCCGACGAGAACGTTCTCGAGGCAACTCAGACGTCCGACGAGGTTGAAGTGTTGGAAGATGAAGCCGACCTTCTTGCGGAGGTCGCGCACCGACCGTCGGGACGCCAGGTCTACTCGGGTGTCGAGGGCGGTGATGGTTCCCGACGTGATGGGATGCAGACCGTTGATGCAGCGCAGCAGCGTGGACTTCCCGGACCCCGAAAGACCCAGCAGCACCAGCATTTCACCGCGGTGGACGTCGAGGTTGACGTTCTTCAGGGCGGTCGTGGTCCCGAACTTCTTGGTGACGTCGTGTGCGCTGACGACGATGTCCTTGCGCTCGATCAGGGGAGACATGATCAGCCCTGGCACTTCTCGGAGCCGGTCACGTCGCAGACGTGGCGGACGCCGTCGTAGTCGCTGTCCTGCGCAGGCACCACGCCCCAGGCGTCTTCGTCGGTGATGCGGCATTCCTCGGAGCAGATGCCGTCGGCGATGAAGGCGTCGGAGTTCATGCCCTCGCTGAAGATCGTTTTCAGCTTGTCGATCGCCTCGGTGCCGAGGTCGTTGTTGGCTGCGAACAGGGATCCGGCGATCGTCTCGGACTTCCACACCGTCTTCAGCTCACCGGGTGCGAGTTCGCCGTTGTCGATCATCGTTCGGTCGACCATGGTGCCGAACGCGAATCCGGCGTCGCAGTCGCCTGCCTTCACGGCGAGCGCCGATGCGTCGTGACCGCCCGCGTAGATCGGCGTGACGCCTGCGGAGATGTCGCCCTCGGATCCCGAGGCGACGACGCCTTCCTCGATGAGACCCGCGGACGGGTACAGGAATCCCGATGTCGAACTCGGGTCGACGAAGCACACCTTCTTTCCGGCGTAATCCGCGAGGGAGTTGACGGACGCGTTGTCCGAGCGCGTGATTCCGTAGGACTGGTATCCGGGTGGGGTTCCTTCATCCTGTACGACGGCGCCCAGCGGCGTCATCTCGGCACCGTTGATTCCGGCGACCACATAGGCGAACGGTCCGAAGAACGCGAGGTCGACGTTGCCGGCGATCAGGCCTTCGACGACGCCGGCATAGTCCGAGGCTTGGACGAACTCGACGGTGGCGCCCGTCTCGCGCTGGAGGCGCTCGATCACCGGGTCGTAGCTGGCTCGCAGGTCGGTGGAGTTCTCGGCGGGAATGGCTGCCAGCGTGATGGTTTCGGGAAAGCCCTGCTCGGTGGTGGCGTCGGCGCCGGAGCTGGAGCAGCCTGCTGCGACGAGGGCCGTCACCGAACAGAGGGCGGCGGCGATGCCGGCGCGGCGGGAAGCGAGCGTGATCATGGCGGTGATGTCCGTTCTCGAGGTCTGTGTGGAGAGGGTCAGTGCAGGAGAAGAGCAGGGAGATCGGCGACGCTGGGGAGTACGTGCGTGGGATTGGCGGCGCGCAGTTGGTCTTCCGAGTGCGCGCCGGTGAGGACGCCGACGAGCACCGATGCGCCTGCACGTCGGCCGGAGTCGATGTCGTTGGAGGTGTCGCCGACGACGGTCACGGCCGTCATGTCGCTGACCTGCGCGCGTAGTGCGGCCGTCAAGACCAGATCCGGGAACGGACGGCCGCGGCCGGCGTCACCGGGCGCGAGGTACGCGTCGGCGATGTTCTTCCAGCCGATCGTGTCGAGGATCCGCTCCTGAGTTGCCGGCGAGAACCCTGTTGTGAGGACGACTTTGGTGCCGGCGTCTCGTAGCCGTGCGATGGCGTCGGCTGCTCCGGCGATGGCGGTCACGCCGGTGTCGATCCGTGTGTCGTAGGCGGCTTCGAATGCGGAGTTCGCGGCCTGGGCGCGGTCCTCGTCGCCGAACAATGCGCGGAACACCTCGATTTTGGACTGACCCATGGTGTCGAGGACGTATCGACGCGCGTCCTCGCGTTCGGGGCCGCTTTCGGGGAGGTTCACCGAGGTCGCGGCGGCGTCGAACGACGCGAGGACCAGGCCGTCGTCGGACACGGTGGTGCCCGCCATGTCCATGACGACGAGCTCGACGGGGAGGGTGCGTTCGGTGGCCGACGGTAGGTGGGCGAGGCTGGTGGCGTTGGGCATGAGGAAGACGATGTCGTTTGGTATAGACCAATGCGTGTTGCTGGCATGAACGGGACGTGAATGACTCTCGACAACTTAGGTCTAGACCAATTGCTGCTATGGTCAGGTCATGGTCGATGACTCGGAACCTCGGGTGCTCAAGCATCAAGTCGTGCGCCGCGAGTTGGATGCGCTGCTCGACGATCTGTCGCCGGGGGACCCGTTTCCGTCCGAGCGAGATCTGGCCGAGCGGCACGGGGTATCGCGGGAGACGCTGCGGCAGGCGATGCGAGAGTTGTTGGTAGCTGGGAGAGTCGAGCGCCGAGGGCGCGCCACCGTGGTTGCCGCCCCCAAAGTGGTTCTGCCGCTTGCCATCGGCTCCTACACCGAAGCGGCGCGTGACAAGGGATTGTCGGCAACTCGTATTCTCGTCGGCTGGACCGTCAGCAAGGCCGACGACGACACTGCCGAGCTGCTGCGGATCGAGCCGGGTGATGCGGTCGTCCAGCTCGAGCGTGTGTTCACGACGGACGGTACGCGCGTCGGCCTCGAAACCACGCGCATTCCGGAGTATCGAATTCCCGGTCTGGTGGAGACCTTCGACTACCGCGTCTCGCTCTACGCCGAACTACGCACCCGTGGAGTCATTTTCGGTCGGGTCGTCGACACCATCGAAACAGTGCTGCCCGACGCCCGGGAAGCAGCCCTGCTCACGGTGGACACCCGGACGCCGATGTTCCTGCTCAATCGAGTGTCCTTCGACAAGGACGGTATGCCCATCGAGCAGAGGCGCTCCCTCTACCGCGGGGACCGCATGACCTTCACCGCGGAAATGGACGCCTGAGCTGACGTTTCTCTCGGTCGCGATGAATTCTCGGCGGGGGAGGGGTCGACACCCCCAGACCACCCGAAACCGCGGCAAGGAGCAGACCGGCTCCCGCCGAATCACGGCCGAACGCATGCCAGCCTGCGTAGTGCTGGCGATCTCTGATGGTCCGTTGTTGTAGTTTTCGCACCCTGTAACGGATGACGCACGTCTGCGATCTATGTCGAGTCACTTCCGCTGCGATCACGCGCGGACATCGAAAGGTCGAGAAAACATGTCGTTCAACAGGTCCCTGGCCGCTGTCGAAGGCCGCCCCTTCAGTCGAATCGCGCGGTCGGTTGCCGTTGCAGGCGCCGGGCTGGCGTTCGTTGGTGTCATGGCCGGTTGTAGCTCGTCGGGTGAAACCACGGCGGTGAGCGAGGCTTCGAGCACGGAGTCGGCTCCGGCTACCACCACCCCGACGCCCACGACAACAGCGACCACGACGACGGAGGCGAGCCTTCCTCCGGCCGCTGAACCGCCGGTTGTTCCAGTGCCCAGTGTTGTCGCTGCGCCCGTCCTCATGCCACCGGTTGTGTGCATGAACCTCCAGGCTGCGCAGAACCTCATTCAGGACGCAGGAGTGTTCTTGTCCCGAAGTGAGGATGCAACCGGCGCTGGACGAATGCAGGTCAACGACTCCAACTGGATCGTCGTGGGACAGACCCCGGGCGTAGGAGTACCGATCCAAGAGGGCGATGCGGTGCTTTCTGTAGTGAAGGTCGATGAGCCGAACAACTGCTGAGTTGTGTAACGAATAACCTACCGATTGGTATTGAGTAGCTGTGAATACACCCGCTGGATGGTATCCAGACCCCGAAGGTTCCGGGCAGATGCGCTGGTGGGACGGCCAGCAGTGGACGTCCGCGCTGCAGCCGCAGTCCGCTGAGCCGCTCTCGTCGTCGCCCGTAACTGGATCGTTCGCAGCACCCGGGTCCGCAACGCCCACTCGCAAGAAGTGGCCGTGGATCGTCGGCGCTGCGGTGGCCTTCATCGTCGTTGTGGGAGCGATCGGATCTCAGCAGAAGAGCGCCGACGTCGAGTCGGTTGCCAACAGTGCCACGTCGACGCAGGTAAGCAGTGCGGCGCCCACGACAACGAGTCAGGTGCCCGTCACTACTGTTCCGAGGACGACGGCCGCTCCGACAACTACCACGACAGAGCCGTCACCGATCCCTGCCCAGCCGGTTGCTCCCGTTGTACCGCAACCGACTCGGACGATCGAGGCAGTCACCACAGAAGCCGCACCTGCCGCGCCGTCGATGAGTGCCGCACAGAGAAACGCCGTACGTTCGGCTGAGGACTACCTCGACTTCAGCTCGTTCTCGCGACAGGGTCTGATCCATCAGCTGGAATTCGAGGACTACTCGACCTCGGATGCCACCTTCGCCGTGGACTACATCGCACCCGATTGGTACGAACAGGCCGCAGGCAGCGCCGAAAGTTACCTCGACTTCACGTCCTTCTCTCGCCAGGGGCTCATCGATCAATTGGTATTCGAGGGCTTCAGCTACGACGAGGCTCAATTCGGCGTCGACAGCGTCGGACTCTAAGTCCGACCGAACAAAGCCACATCAGATGTCGACGGACGGGACCGAAACAGCGCAGCCTCTCGTCGTGACCTATCGTGAACCGAACGGTTCGGTATCGGGAAGGACATGATCGGGTGCTCGGCGTCAGTTCCGTACCTCCTTCAGGCCTGCGAGGTGAGGAGTGGGAGGTAGTCTTCCCGTGGCTGGCGGATTACGTCTCTTCCAAGGCAGCCGCACTCGAAGAGATCGGTCCGTCGGATGATTGGTGGTTCGAAGACTCGCCGAGGACTTCTGCCGATGAATTGGACATCGCAAGGCTGACGGATGAGCTCTCCGACCTGTTCGTGCTGCAACACCCGAAGATGCAGTTCAAGGAATCGTTCCCCACACTGGATCCGGATTTGCGAGTTACTGCTCTCGGACTGTCGTCGAGGGCGCTGACGGCAATCGGGCGGTTGGGGTCGTCAGCCACGATCGCTCTCCTACTGGAGTGTGCAGTCGAATCGCTGTTCGCGATCCGCGGGACAAGCGAAGACACCGTTGCTGACATCGTTCGCGCGTTGACATGCGTCGCGATCCTGGAGGACCCGTTCGCGCTGGTCGAAGAGACCGACGAAGAACCGCATGAGAGTCCTGTTGTCGCGCAGATGGTGGCTGACATCGAGCAGCTGGCCCAATGGCAACGGGTCCGGGGACGATCGGACCGCCCGTTCTTGAACATCGACATCGACGCCGAAGCTCCGCTGGAAGTCCAGCAATTGGCCCAGCGCTTGTCCGCACTCTCTTCCGAAGACTTTCCTGCACGACCACTGCAGGATCCGCTCGACGAGATCGAGGATCTTCTCAAACAATTGGACGACCGTGAACGCCGGGTAGTCGACCTGCGCCTTCTTGCCGATCGTCCGGTAACCCTTGGTGGGCTCGGTGCGAAGCTGCATGTTTCGGCGGGGCAGGCAGGAAATGTCGAACGCGCCGTCAAGCGCAAGGTGGCGTCAGCCTGCGTGTACGGGACTGCGGTCGGCAACTTACTCGCGAGCCTGAGAGTTGAGATTCAGCCAGTGGCGTCGCTGGCTCGTCTCATTGACATGCACCCGGACCTTGCGAGGACGGTCCCGTCGGTCGATTCACCGCTATGGCTGGTGCTCGATCGATTCGACGACATGTTCGAGGTAGAAGGGCAATGGGCGGCTGCGCCAAATGTTGCCGCCGCAAAGGCCCGTACGCAGTCATTACTCGAGGACCTCGATTCTGCCAACGGAGTCGTCGAACTGTCGGAGCTGTCCGAACTGGCGGAGCTGACTCCTGAAGAATTGCGCCCTTGGTTGGCTGCGTGCGGCGTTGTCGTTATCGGTGATTCGGCCCTGACGCCGCGCAAGCTCGGAGATATGGCAGTTGCAGCACTCGAAGTCGTCGGTGTTCCGCAGACCGCGGAATCTCTGGCAATACTGACCGAAGCCGGCAAACCCGCGGCCGCCATCAACCGCAAGCTGTCCCAGGATGCCCGCGTCGTGCTCGACGAGTCGTCCCGCTGGATGCTGACGGAGTGGCTGTCCGCGGTGCCGTCGTTCGCCAGCCAGAACCCGTTGCCCGAAACGGAGTTCGAGCCGGAGCCATTTTCCGGACGGATGCGGCGACGATCCAAGGGTGGGGTGAAGTCACCGGACCTCACGCGTCGTTTGCATCGAATCGACGGCGGATGGTCGTACCGGTTGGTCGTGACGACGGAGCATTTGCGGGGTTCCAGTTTCGCCGTTCCCGCGGGTGTGGCAGCGGCGTTGGGTTGCAGCCGGGGATCGTCGGTCGAATTACGTAGCCGCTTGGGAACTCAGACCGTTCGGTGGACCGGTGCACAGCCCACGTGCGGAACGATTCGCCGGTTCCTCCGCGAGCTCGCCGTCGAGGCCGGTGCCGAAGTCTTCCTGCATTTCGATGCGGATGGCGGGTTCGATGTCGTTCCGGCCGTCGAACTCGAAGATTCTGCGCCGCCACTACGGAAGGCACTCGCTGCGATCGGACATCGCAACCCAGAGTCTGTTCGCGACGGCGACGTGCTGGGCGTGCTCGCCGAAGCAATCGGACAGCCCGACGAAACCAGAACCCGGCGGATCTTGAGTTCGTATTACGCGGGGAGCGATCCCGCTGTCCTCTTCTATCTCGAACAGGCCTGGGTGCATCATTCCAATGACTGACGTCGTCTCTACCGTCGCAACGATCAACGCTCCGGCTGATCCCTCCGTCGTGAATGCCATTGGCCTGCACCACACCTTGCAAACCGCCGTCGCAGACTTGATCGACAACAGCCTCGACGCAGGCGCTCGCAATGTAACCGTTCGATTCGTCCAGCAGAACTCGGAAGTCGTAGCTCTCCGCATCTACGACGATGGGGTCGGCATGGATTCGGCCACGCTGGAATCCGCCATGGTTTTCGGACGACGACGTCACTACGACGCGGGACAACTCGGCGCTTTCGGTGTGGGGATGAAGGCTGCGTCCTTGAGTCAGGCCAACGCACTGGTTGTCTGGTCGAAGGCGGCCTCGCCGGCCGAACCTTGCGCGCGCACAATTGCCGATCGGTCGAAGCCGCATGAGATTGGAGTCATTTCCGACAGCAGAGCCGCGGCCGAGCTCGACGACCCTCGCCCGCGTTTCAGTTTCGAGACAGGGACGATTGTCGAACTGAAGGGCTTGCGTACCTTCCTGAGGATCGACGACTCGCAAGAACGGATGGCCTGGCTCGAAGACATCAGACAGGAACTGCACGCGCATCTGGGGATAGTGTTTCATCGTCGGATCGAGGCCGGGGTGACCATCCACAGCGACATCTTCGACGCCGATGCGGGCCGCCCGGGTGCGGTCACCAGGATCGCCGCAACCGATCCGTTCGGCTACGACACCGCGACGGAGTCGGCGTTCCCCGCCACGCTGTCCCTGGAGCTCGACGGCGCTCACAGCAGTGCTACCGCCCACATCTGGCCGGCGCGGAACTCCTCAACAAAGTTTCGTCTGTTCGGCGCTCCGGGCAGGGAGTACCAAGGGCTCTTCGTCTACCGCGCGGATCGATTACTGCACATGGGTGGCTGGGGTGGCGTTGTGCGACCGCGACCGCACTTCGGACTCGCCCGCGTCGCCATCGATTTGGACGATGTTCTCAGCAAACACATCGTCATCAATGCGGAGAAGTCGGGCGTGACCGTCGACGCGACGTTCGGAGCCGCGCTTCAGCGAGCCATGGGGGACGTCAGGTTTCTCGAGGCCGCCGAGGCCACTGCACGGAATGCTCGCAAGACCCAACCGCGGCCGGTGACCATCGTCGAGCTCGGACACGGAATATCCGAAGATGTGTTGTTGGAGTTCGAGGACGCGTTCACCCTCCGCGGGGACTACGACCCAGTCACAGTGCGGTGGCGCGCCCTGGCACCGGACAAGTTCTTCGAGGTAGATCTCGTGCGCCGAGAGCTGCTGCTGAATGCGCGGTTGAGGCGCGGTCTGCTCGGGCACCGAAGCCGAAACGAGCATGATGCGCCGTTGCTGAAGACACTTCTCTACTTGTTGACACAGGAAATGTTTGCGGCTCAGCGTCATTCGGCACGCCAACAACAACAGATGCAGGCATGGCAGGACGTGTTGATGGCTGCAGTTTCCGCGGAGACCGCGATTGCTTCCGATCGCGACGAGATGATGGGTGGGGAGCAAGGATGACGTCCGACTCGGTGCAGGAAGCCATAGCGAGGGAACTCAACGGTAATTTCGCACCGTCGCCACTCCTGCCGCCGATCAACGCACGGTTGAACGAGCGTCTCGAGATTGCCGACGTCGTCGCCTATTTGGTTGACGAAAAGGCCGTCCAGGTCCGGTCTGCAGCGGCGTCGGCATTCCAGCATTGGGATGCGGAGCCTCTCCCTGCGTGGGCACCGGGTACGGCGCCGAAGACCTCGCAGCGCCGCCATCTGATCTACGCGCTGCTGGACATACCGGGAGAAGCTTTCGGGCACCTCGACTTCGCTCTTCCGGTGGACAACGGATCGGTCGTCATCGCGGCACCTCAGCCGTGGTCTCCGTGGTACATCGCGAAAGTCCGCCGCGATCGGCCGTTCTACTGGGATGCGTACGAGCGCGTGCTGAGGGGCAGCGGGTGGGACCCGGTTGCGGTATCCAAGCTGAGCGTCGCAACCTCGGAGGTGGTGTCGCGCCTGGCGAATCCGACCCGAGACGAGCCATACCAGTCGAAGGGGCTGGTGGTCGGCTACGTCCAAAGCGGGAAGACCGCGAATTTCACCGGCGTCACCGCGAAAGCCATCGACGCGGGTTACCGGCTCATTATCGTGCTGACAGGCACGGTCGAACTGCTACGAGCACAGACGCAACGCCGGTTGGACAAAGAATTGATCGGCGTTCAGAACATCGGAGCGTCCGACGACTACATCAACGACCAGGAGTGGGCGGCAGGAAAGTTCCTGACACACGACTCCGACCCCAACACGTCCAACGAAATTCCGGCGATTCGACGGCTCACAGGCCTGTCCTACGACTTCCAACGTCTCGGAAACGGACTCGGCGCATTGCATTACGAGTTTGTAGACCACAAGAAACCGCTGAACCACCCAGTAAATTTGTACTCGTCCAACGTCAGACTCGCCGTTGTCAAGAAGAACTCGTCGGTTCTCAAGAAACTGGTCGAGGACCTGCAACGCATTCCTACTCCGCTCGATCAGATTCCCGCTTTGATCATCGACGACGAGGCAGACCAGGCGTCGATAAACACTTTGAACCCGGACAAGTGGAAGAACGATCAGATCGAGCGAACGGCGATCAACGCCCGCATCGCGGACTTGCTCCGTGTGCTCAAACGCGGACAGTACATCGGCTACACCGCGACTCCGTTCGCCAACGTATTCGTCGATCCGGTGGACACTGAAAATATCTTCCCCAAGGACTTCATACTGAGCCTCGAACGTCCCGTCGGATACATGGGGGGTGCAGACTTTCACGACTTCGACGACGACACACCCGACGAAGAGAAAAATCCGGCCACGTCCAACGAGAAGGCCCACGTTCGTTTTCTCTACGCGGGATACGACGAGGAGGGACGAACGGACGAACAGCAGCAGGCGCTCGATTCGTTCGTCATTGCGGGTGCCATCAAGCTGTACCGAGAAAGCAAGGGCGCGAAGCCTTTCACACACCACACGATGCTGGTGCACGAGTCGCGGCTGAAAGGGGATCATCGAGCGTTGGCCGACGAGTTCAAGTCCCTGTGGCGGAAATCGGCTTACAGCCAGCCTGCGAGTCTGGCGCGCCTCGAAAAGCTGTGGACCGATGACTTCGAACCTGTGTCAGCCGTGCGCGTCGAGGAGGGCATCCAGTCCCCAGCGTCGTTTGCCGAGCTCGAGGACTTCATCGGCGACTGTGCGGGGCGTATCGCCACTGGTCTGTCGCCGGTGATCGTCGTCAACGGTGACTCGGACACCGAATACGACCAGGATGACCTGAACTTCGAGCAGCGCGGAGTCTGGAAGATCCTGGTCGGCGGAGCGAAGTTGAGTCGAGGATTCACCGTCGAAGGTCTGACCACTACTTATTACTCCCGACGCACCACAATGGCCGACACGTTGATGCAGATGGGTCGGTGGTTCGGCTTCCGACGCGGATACCGAGATCTCGTTCGGTTGTACATCGCTCGCAATGTGCCGGGGCCGGCCGGTAAGCCGACCGACATGTACCACGCATTCGAGACGATTGTTCACGACGAAGAAGAGTTTCGGAAAGAGCTCGGGCGCTTCGCCATCACGAACAACAACGGCGAGCCGATGATGACCCCTCGTGATGTACCGCCCATGGTGTTCCAGTCTCAGCCGTGGCTCAAACCGACCGACCCGAAGAAGATGTACAACGCCGAGCAAGCCTATCGGGGCGTGGGCGGTGAGCCCTTCAGCTTCACCATGCAGCCACCTCGCGGAAATGGAAACAACAACAAGGCGCACTTCAACGCAGTGAAGCCACTGCTGCAATCGCTCGAGGACTCCGGAACGTTCAACGTGTCCGGCAGTCGCGGTACGCGCCAGACATTCGACGCCCGATATGGAATCGTGTCGGCCGACTCGGTCCGGGAAGCCGTGTCGCTGTTCGTGTGGGATCCGAACTGGGACATCGAACCGCACCTCGCGGCAATGGATAACGCTATCCATAATGGGTTGCTGAAAGACTTCGCTGTTCTGCTGCCGCAGCCACGGACGCGTCAGCCGGTGGCAATCAAGGGGTGGGAAGGAACGTTGCCACTGGTGAATCGTCGTCGCCAGGACCGTGACTACCGCACTGGCTTCACCGGCACGGCAGTGCGTGAGCGCGAGGTCATCGCCCACATTGCCGGTAGTCCGGAGAAGGACGGGGGTGCCCTTGCGTCGAAGCTGCACACGCGGACGCGCGGCGGCATGATTCTGGTCTTCGCCAACGATCCGAACCCTCGATTCCGAGGCAAAGCGAAGACTGGACCTGTCGACCCCGTGGACTTCGCGACCCTGTTCTCGTATGCACTCCCTTATGCAGCCGAACCTACGCCTCGTGTCGGATTCCGTGTCAAGAAAGATGGACAGGACGCGATCGTTGATGCAACATAACGTTTTTCAGGAGAGAAAGAATGGTGCTGCATGGCCAAGGTGATCACGACCATCAGCTTGAAGGGCGGGGTGGGGAAAACCACCGTGACGGCTGCCCTGGCGGAATTCATGTCGATGGAGTTCGGTCAGCGCGTGCTGCTGATTGACCTGGATTCACAGATCAATCTGACGACCATGCTCATCGGTGAAGAGCGTTGGTTCGAACTGAACCAAGAAGGCCTCACGATCGCGACGATCTTTCGGGATGCGATCGACGGGACGTCGAATTTCGATATCAAGGGCTCCATTCAACGATCGGTTTCCACCGTCAGAGGTGGTCACCGAGTCGATCTCCTGCCTTCGTCGCTGGATTTGATCGGGTTGCAGGAGCAGTTGAGTGCACTGAGGATCAACAGCGGATCGCCAACGGCGGGTGTCGACATCCTCGGGAACGCCCTGCGACCGGTGCTCGGTGACTACGACTACGTGTTGATCGACTGCCCGCCTAACGTCGGCCCCATCACGCTCAACGGCCTTGCCTTTGCGGACGGCTACATCATCCCGACGATCCCGGATGTGCTTTCCACCTACGGTATCCCGCAGATTCAGACCCACATCGCGAAGTTCGGAGATCAGCTCGATCGCAGAATCGTCGAGTTGGGGCTGGTGATCACGAAGTTCAAGTCCAATTCTGCGATTCACAAGACTATGGTGAAATCGTTGCGTCGAGATGCCCACATTCAGAATGTGCTGCCCGTGTACCTCGCAGAGTCCAACGCGATCGCTGCCGCCGCAGTGCACAAAACTTTCGGAACCCTCAAAGTGAAATACGGCAGCACTGGGCAGTACGACCAATTGCGTGAAATCACCCAGCACATCCTCACGGAAGCACAGGCAAAACTATGACCGATGTGGATACCCGGCAGCGAGTCGACAACCAGGAGTTGGGCGGCGCGCTGCTCAAGTTAAGTGCCAAGGATGCAAGCGCCGCGTCGTTACTGACCAAGCTATTCCAGGTTGTGGCGGACGAGGCAGCCCGCACACCTCGCTTCGCGAAAGCGCTCGTCGATGCAGTCGGTGCGGTAGCAGTTGTTGGTCAAGACGGTGTCGCCCTCGAACCGGTACGCCCAGCGACACCGCCCAAGAAGCGAGCAGCTCCGCGAAAGACCGTTGCGCGGAAGGCGGGCGAATTCGATCCCTTCCAGGTGTTCGACTCCGACGGGGTAGACGGGCTGCGCAGCAGGTTGATTCCCCTGAGCATCGATCAACTACGCGACATCATCGCGGAGCAGGAGATGGACCCCCATCGCGAAGCCGCGCGCAAACGTAAGCAGGAAGTATTGGTGGATTGGACAATCGAGGCGGTCAAGTCCCTGTCGTCAAAGGGGAGCGTATTTCGCTGAGTGCGATCGTGTGACACCCAGGGCCTGCGGCCTTTGCAGCGTGCGCTGTTCAGTTCCGGAGACCTGAGTTGGAACCGATCAGCACCCGGCTGCGTCCAGGTAGTTTTCCGGGCCGAGCTGAATGCACTTCGTCGACGGTGCCACTGGGACGTGGGTGCCATCCGAAGCTGATTTGCCGTTGTTCTTCCGAGTCGGATTTTCGTCATCTCTGCCGATGCTCGACGCGTCGTCGGTCATCGAGATGTGCGCCGCGCAGAGCATCCAGCGTGCGATCGAGCGTTGACTCGCCGGGATTCACCACGCAGACCCAGCCGTACGCGCCGTACAGCGGGTGCGGGTTGAACACGTCCGCGGTGCTGTAGTCCACGGTTGCCGCATCGATGTCGCCCGGCGCGTAGCCGATCAGGTCGGTGAAGGCACGCGATCCGACGTGGATGTTCACTCGCCAGCGATCAGGTGAATCGAGACGAGAAGCCGCATCGTCCGGATAGTCCTTGGTCACGATCGTCGCGTATGGCTGACGGTTGTTCGGAACCTGGCCGTCGGGCACGTAATAGAAGAAGTGATCGCCCCACGAGATCTGGGGATGCTCGCTCCCCGGCTCGGGTGCGAGTTCGAGGACGCCGTCCAAGGTCCGCAGTTCTGTCAGGATCTGCTGCATCGACATTGGTCCAGTATCTGCTCCTTCGCCTTCAGGCGTTTCGTTGAGGTAGTGCCGGCCTCTCGACGACGGTGACCTCTGTGGCGCCCTGATCGCGAAACCACTGCTGCAGTTCCTCACCGTCGATGATGTGAGGTTCGTCGAGTCCGACGTCGACAGATTCGACGACGACGCCGCGCCTGCCTGTCACAATCGCGTTTCCCAGTGCCCGACCTCCGGCGCGACCTGACTGCTTGAGCACGTTTTCCCGTAACCCCGTCTTACCTGCAACAAAACCCAACTGTCTGCGAAAGGCGCGACGCTGTGCAACCGTGGAGAGGCGGTCGGGGATCCGAACACTGTGAAGTCGAAGGAGTGCCGGTGATTGATTCTCTCGAACCCAGCAAGAGTTTTTTCGTACTCTGGGATGGCAGTCCGGAGGGATTGGACCCCGACGAACGCCAGGCGATGATCGACGCGACGGCCGACGGAAGGTTGTACGACAGCTCCTGGAGTTTCGGTCGTGGATACGGCAGTCCGCTTGCAGGTGACCGAGTATTTCTGTTGCGCACAGGAAATCTTAGGGGCGTCGTCGCCAGTGCCAGCATCACCAAGGACGGGGTCGTTATGGACGATCACTGGACCGGAACTGGAAAGCGAACCGCTTACGTCGATGTCACCTGGGACGTGATGGTCGGTGACGAAGATCGATTGACGATCGAGGAGCTACGTCAAGCTCTGCCGAAATTCAATTTTCCGGTACTCGGTTCCGGCAGGCGCATCTACGACCCGTCCGCAGCGTCGCTCGAAAACCTTTGGGGCGAGCACGTCGACGATCTGGGTCGTCGGACCCGAAATCCGTGGTTGGGTGGTCGACCCCAGTCCCGGCAACAGCGGGTATCTCGTCGAATTCCATTGCAGCGAAAAATGACCCCGAGCTACGACGTGGAATCGTTTGCTTCCTACCGAGCGCGCCGTGCCGAATCGGAACTGGTCGACCGTTTCGTTGCGCGATTACGTCCCGAGGGTTTGGACCTGAGTGGCTTTCAGCTGCAGGTCGAGGGTGTGAGTCGGCCGTTGCTGGTGGACCTGTTCGATCACACGAACAACGTCCTGTACGAAGCCAAGGCGTCGGCGTCACGAGAGGCAGTTCGAATGGCATTAGGGCAGCTGCTGGACTACCGCAGACACATCGAGACCAGTCCGTCGATATGCATGCTTCTACCCGATCGCCCGGCTGACGATCTAGTCGAGCTTTTGGGCGAGTACGGCGTCGGCTGCGTTTGCGAGGAATCGAACCGGTTCGAAGTTGTGCTGAAGTCAGCGGTCGCGGCGTGAGCGCCCCCGACAACGACGTCATCGGGAAACTGCTGGTCGCACACGCTGACTACGAAAGTACGGTGTCCGACTCGTACGACGAGGTTCTGTTCGACGTCGTAGCCAGAGTCGAGTGCGCGCGGAACATCGGTAAGGCCGACATTGGCGCTTTGCTCTTCTGGAAGCGACTCCGGGCCGATACTCCTTGGGCGATGGCGCTTCACACTATGCGCGACTCCGACGTCAGAGTCGTCACCGCCGCGATGTACGTGGCAGCAAATGATCTCTCGGTGGACGTCCCGACCGCTGCGGGTCGAGCGAGACAGGCGCTGATCGAATTGCCCGGATGCGTCAACGGCGGCGCGTTGCCCTCGGCGCTCATTCTCGCGGCTGCGCCGAGTCGAATGGCCATCTACGACAAACGGGCTCTCAAGGCGCTCGGGCTTCTCGGCTTGGCCGTCGACACGTCCAAGGGGTGGTATCGCGGATACATGACGACCGTCGAGAAGCTGCGGGTCGAGGTACGCAACCGTGGCAAGGATTGGTCTGCCCGCGACGTGGACAAGGCGCTTTTCCAACTGGGCAAATGATCAGGAGTCGGGCGTGGGCTTCGGGCGCTCTGTCGCCATGCGCGCCGTCATCGAAGCATCTGTGCGGCCTGTGCAATAGCTGCCTCGAAACGTTCGCGCCCGCCACCGGTGTTCAGTCCCCGTGCGGAACAGTGCGGAACTTTTCCTGGAACGACATAGAAGTCTCTCTGGATACTCGCGCGAGCCCAACCGTCTCGAGCGGCGGCGCCGAGCAATAGAACGATCTCGATGTTTGGGCACAGGTCGACGAATTCGGTCGTCCATCGCACGGACTGAGTTCGTTCTGCAGGAGTTGAACCGCCATTCTTGACGCCTGCGACGGGGAAGGGAACGACATTCCAGTGGACCACGTCCGCGTGTGAAACGCCTTGGCGCTCATATGCTTCACGGCAATTGCGAGCCGTACGGTCATTGTTGTCCAGGCTCAGCAGTCCGGAACCCGTTCCGCTCTCTGCCTTGGTGGAGGGGTTGTCAAGCAGCACCAACATTCGTGCGTTGATACCCCCTTGGTCTGGATCGACGTAGGGAATGTGGCCGTGCGGGAGGCCGACAGAATCCGCAATGGCGTCGGACAGGGCGTTCAACGGGCGGACGTGGGGATCCCGGATTCGCGCAATCTTGTCGGCGACTACAGCAGGGTCTGAGTTACGTCCGTTCGGCATGGAGACAGGATTGCACGCTGGTCCGACACGAGAGTCTTCCTCGACGCGGTACTCCCCACCGCGGCCCTCGTCAACGGAGCTTGTAGACACATGCCTTCGGACGTGCGTCACTCGGGAAATCGTAGCGGTGCGGCGGTCCCCAAGGCGGGAGTGACTTGGTACGCCGGTCCCGTAGGTTGGGTTCACCGGCGGATCGATGAGATGGAGTGATCGTGACCGACGATGGAACGACAGGCCCGGTTAGCAATGCGCGGGGAGTTGAGGAACTGTTCACGCTGTAACAAAACCGGGCAGTCGCCTATATTCGGGCGAATAGTTTCGTTTCGCTACAGGATGGACCACATGACAGACGAGTCACTGCCGACCCCGTATTCCGAAGATGACCAGGCTTTTCTGGCGAGCGCTGGAATCGCGGTCTCGGTTCAACCGGAAGGTGTTCTGGTGTCCGGCGACGACGCAGCCGTAGCCGGCTATCTCGCACGGATCAAGGACCTCGCCGGCGATGCGGTTCAGGTGTCTGGCGTGGACAAGACGTCGTTCACGTCGGCTGCTGCGGTGGCCGGCGCCGCTGCCACCAACGCCGTAGGCCAGGGTCAGTTTGTCCGACTCTCGCCCGAGAGCCTGAAGATGTTGCAGTCGTATCGAGTGATGCCCGGGACCGGCGGATACAACCGTATGACCGTCGTCGATGCGTCCCACAAGTTCCGTGGGCAGATGCAGTGGCAGAGCGTGTCGATGACGCCTACGCGTGCGCTGGGTGTTCAGTTGCTCGCAGTGCAGATTGCTCTGCAGACCGCGGTTCAGTCCGTTGCTGACGCAGTCGAGCGCGTCCAGGGCACTGTGGACAAGATCCTTGTTCTAGCACAGGCGTCGCAAGTGGGTGACGTGATCGGAAGCCACGAGGCGCTCTCGCGCATTGCGAAGGTTCAAGAAGAGACCGGGGCGTTGCCAACCGCAGACTGGGAATCCATCGCATCTTTGGGCCCAGTCCTCGAGGTCGGTATCGCGAGGTTGCGCGAGCATGCCAAGCGCACCGTAGCGGGCTTCGATTCACTGAAGCCGGTGCAGGATCGGGCGAGCTACCTCAAGGACGCCGTTGAGGACAAGCGGCTCGGAGAGACCCTGCAGCTTTTGGTGATTGCGGAGCAGTCGTTGTACCTGTGGCAGAAGATGCGCATCGAACGTGTCCGAGCTACTGAGCCGGAACATCTCGACACTGTTGTGCAGTCAGCGCGGGCATTGTTGCTGGAACACTTCGAGCGTGACGGCGATCTGCTCATCCACGCCAGAAGTGAGCTTGCCAATTACGCGACGGTCAAACCACTGGAGATCGTTCGATGGATCTCGACCAGTGACCTAATGCGTGACATTTCGTCCTTGCGTCAAGATCTCGACGACTTCGCGAGCGCCAGGGGCAGCCAGGTGGCCGGATGGATCGAGCACGAGGACCCGTCCATCTCGGATGCACTGGCGGAAGTGGGCAATCGCGCCAAGGCTGTCGGTGGCGCCGCTGTTGCTATCGGAAGCAAGGCCGCGGACATCGGTGCTAGTGGGCTCGGATGGCTTGGTCGTAACTTGCAGAGCGTGGCATCGAGTCGAGGCAAAGACGAGAGTTCCGAGGCAAAGCCCCCGATCGAGATCAAAGAGTAGGGACAGTACCGGCGGAAGTAGCTCTGATCTGCCGTGTGGATTTCGGACAGTGGAGATGACTATCGTCAGGCCGCGATTGCGGGCTGCTGGTAACTGTAGTGGACGTCGTTCGGGAAGCGGTATCCGAGCGCTGAATGTCGACGTCGCGGGTTGTAGAAACCTTCGATGTACTTGACAATGTCTTGTCGCGCTTTGGCTTTGGTGGAATAGATTGTTCGGTAGACACATTCGTTCTTGAGTGCCGCGAAGAAACTTTCGGCCATGCTGTTGTCCCAGCACACCCCGGTCCGTCCCATCGAGGACCGCATGCCCAGAGAACTCACCAGAGCCCGGTAGGCG
>NZ_KB911558.1:0-153266 GCF_000383555.1 Rhodococcus sp. 114MFTsu3.1
CGATGACCATCACCGCGGCCCGCGACCTCGCCCAGGTCGGCATCCGCGTCAACACCATCGCCCCCGGAATCGTCGACACCCCGATGCTCGCCGGCGTCACCGAGGAATACCGCAAGGGCCTCGAAGCCAGCGTCCCGTTCCCCTCGCGCCTCGCACAGCCGGCGGAGTACGCACAGCTCGTGCAGATGCTCGCCGAGCACGACTACCTCAACGGCGAAACCATCCGCATGGACGGCGCAATCCGCATGGCGCCGCGGTAGTGACGGCTGCAGATTTGCACTGCGAGAAAGAGTTCAAGCATCGGTCCATCCCAGTACGGCTCGCGCAGACGACACCCCGGGCAGGCTGGAAAGGGAACTCGCTGCGGCAGATACAGTCCATTGAAGCCGCTGAAACAAGGTTTCGACACAGGCGAGAAATCGCACACTACCGTGAACCGAAGCAGGAGGTGACTGGACACGCATACTCGGTGATAAGCCTGCGCAGGCGTTGCTCGGGAACGCCACAAGCTTCTGTTGGCGTACTGCCACGGAACGGTGACCAATTCCGACATACTCGCGAGCTGAACTACTGCGCAACCTTGACAGGAATAATGTGATCCAACTCGAAAACGGCGAATCACGTTGTACGGAATCGACTATCGCGACCAACACCGCTTCAGCGTTGACCAGAGCGTGGAGCGCCCGACTGAGCGTCTTGTTCCGCCCGAGGCGACATGGGCAGATTTTCTATGTATGTTGACGAACAAGAAAACTAAATCTGCTGACGACGCGTGGCGGGAGAACCTTCTTACGAGGAGGCGCCGTAGGAGCAATGTCCTCCCCAGGAATCTCTCAGGCCCCAGTACCGCTGCGCAGAGGCAACTCTGGAGAACAGTGTCGGTCCCGCGACCGACACTTACCGAAGGTGAAGAGCGAATCGTCCGATGAGGCCGATCTGCCCAAACTCTCAGGTGTCAAGGACAGAGCGGGGAGGTGTATCCAATCGATCGTCCGGTGCCGTCCGGGCACCCACCGAAACCGGAGCCACTCTCTTGGTCAACGACACACCCACTCGACTGCATGACGAGTTCTCTTCGAGGCACATCGGACTCGACTCGTCGACAACTAAACAAATGTTGAGCACCCTGGGCTACGACACTCTCGATGCGCTGATCGACAGCGCGGTTCCAGGGCAGATTCGCAGTACCGGTTCTCTCGATCTCCCGCCCGCTCGCAGTGAGCAGCAGGTGTTAGCTGACCTGCGATTTTTGGCTAATCGCAATGAGACCCGGGTACAAATGATCGGCCTCGGGTATCACGACACCGTCACACCAGCGGTTTTGCGCCGTAACTTGCTCGAGTCACCTTCTTGGTATACCGCCTACACCCCGTATCAGCCAGAAATTTCTCAGGGTCGACTCGAAGCGCTGTTGACTTTTCAAACTGTTATCGAGGATCTGACATCTCTTCCCCTCGCGGGCGCGTCCTTGCTGGACGAGGCGACCGCTGTGATGGAGGCAATATTGCTGATGCGCCGCGCCAACAAGTCGAAATCGGCGGCGCCGCGACTGGTAGTCGATGCGGAGATCCTGCCGCAGACGCTCGCTGTTGTTCGGGGGCGGGCCAAGTTCGTCGGTATCGAAGTCGCCGTCGCCGATCTCGCCACCGGACTACCTGACGGTGACTTTTTCGGTCTGGTCTTGCAGGCGCCGGGCGCCAGCGGCGTCGTGCGCAACCTCGCGCCGATTATCACTGCTGCCAAAGATCGAGGGGCACTTGTGACGGTCGCAGCAGATCTGCTGTCTTTAACTATTCTCACGCCTCCCGGTGAGCAGGGCGCAGACGTCGCAGTCGGTTCCGCACAGCGTTTCGGCGTCCCGATGTTCTTCGGTGGCCCGCACGCCGGGTACATGGCCGTCCGCTCGGGACTCGAACGCATGTTGCCGGGACGTTTGGTCGGCGTTTCCGTCGACGTCGACGGAAAGGCGGCATACAGGCTGGCTTTGCAGACACGCGAACAGCACATACGCCGTGACAAGGCGACCAGCAACATCTGCACCGCTCAGGCACTGTTGGCCAATGTGGCCGCGATGTACGCGGTCTATCACGGTCCGGAAGGCCTACGCGCCATCGCCAAGCGTGTGCACGAACATGCGAGCTCTCTCGCCGCCGGGCTGCGTGCTGGTGGGCACTCGGTGGTCCATGCATCCTTTTTCGACACGGTTCTCGTTTACACACCGGCAACAGCACGCACCATCGTCGACCGCGCCGACAACGGCGGAATCAACCTCCGCTTCGTCGACGACGACCACGTCGCGATTGCCTGTGATGAGTGCACTACCGACGACATCATAGAGCGGGTGCTGCGGGTCTTCGACGCCGCCAACTGCTCCGACGCCGAATCGGGGCTCCAGCCCAGCACTCTGAGGACCAGCGAGTTCCTGCGCCACGATGTCTTTCACGCGTATCGGTCCGAAACTGCAATGCTACGATTCCTTCGTTCCCTGTCCGACAAGGACCTTGCACTCGACCGCACCATGATTCCCCTCGGTTCGTGCACGATGAAGCTGAACTCTGCGGTGGAGATGGAACCCATCAGCTGGCCGGGGTTTGCTTCTATCCACCCCTTCGCCCCACTCAGTCAGACAGCTGGCTACATGCAGCTCATCAGAGGTCTCGAACGCTGGCTCAGTGAGATTACTGGTTATGACCGTGTTTCCATGCAGCCCAACGCTGGATCCCAAGGCGAGCTCGCCGGATTGCTGGCGATCAACGGCTACCACCACAGCCGAGGAGAGAGCAGCCGGGACATCTGCCTGATCCCTCAGTCAGCTCATGGCACCAATGCCGCGTCCGCGGTTCTGGCGGGGATGCGTGTCGTCGTCGTTGCAACCGCCGACAACGGCAATATCGACCTGAACGATCTGCGTACAAAGATCGAAACGCATAACGGCAGAGTTGCCGCAATCATGCTTACCTATCCGTCGACTCACGGGGTGTACGAGACCGACGTGCGCACCGTGTGCGCACTAGTACACGACGCTGGCGGCCAAGTATATGTCGATGGCGCCAATCTCAATGCCCTCGTCGGTCTGGCCAAACCTGGACAGTTCGGCGGCGACGTCTCTCACCTGAACCTGCACAAGACATTCTGCATCCCCCACGGTGGCGGGGGGCCGGGAGTCGGGCCCGTGGCTGTCCGAACACATCTTGCACCATTTCTGCCCGGCAACCCGCTGGCGACAGATCCATTCGGTGTTCCTGTGTCCGCGTCGAATTACGGTTCCGCCGGGATTCTCCCCATCACCTGGGCCTACATCGCGCTCATGGGACCGGATGGACTCACGGCGGCCACCAAAAACGCCGTACTGGCCGCCAACTACGTCGCCAAGCTACTCGATCAGCACTTTCCCGTGCTATATACCGGCCCGTCCGGTCTAGTGGCCCATGAATGCATCCTCGACCTACGTCAACTCACCAAGTCCACCGGCGTCACTGCCGAGGATGTGGCAAAACGTCTGATCGACTACGGTTTTCACGCCCCCACCCTGTCGTTTCCGGTGAACGGGACCCTCATGGTGGAGCCAACCGAATCCGAAGACCTCGCCGAGCTCGATCGCTTCATCGAGGCCATGATCATGATTCGCCGGGAGATCGATCTGGTCGGCGAAGGTGTATGGCCCCTCGAACGTAGCCCACTGCGTCAAGCACCGCATACCGTCGAACAGGTCACAGCCGACACCTGGGATCTGCCCTACCCGCGGCACACGGCAGCGTACCCGGCAGATTCCCTGCGCGGCCGCAAGTACTGGGCTCCGGTGCGTCGGATCGACGGTGTCCACGGTGACCGCAACCTGGTCTGCTCTTGCCCTGCCCCGGAAGCATTCGAAACCGCACCCGAGACTGCACTGAAACAGGAGAATTTCGCATGACCACCGCGACGCCCGCTTCGTCCCTATTGGACGAACATAAAACTCTCGGAGCGAGTTTCACCGACTTCGCAGGCTGGCAGATGCCGCTGAAGTACAGCAGTGAACTCACCGAACACCGAGCTGTACGGACAACCGCGGGATTGTTCGACCTTTCTCACATGGGTGAGATCGAAGTAATCGGCAGCGACGCCGGAGCCGTCCTCGACTACGCACTCGCCGGTGAGCTCTCTAAGATCGCTGTCGGCCGGGCGAAGTACTCACTGCTGTGCAACCATGACGGCGGCGTGGTGGACGACCTTGTGGTTTACCGTCTCGCCGAGAATCATTTTCTCGTTGTGGCGAACGCGGCCAATACCGCCGCGGTCTACACGGAATTGTGTGCGCGATCCGATAGTTTCGACGTTGTAGTCAACGACAAATCGGCCGAGACAGCTCTTGTGGCGGTACAGGGCCCAAAAGCTCAGAATATTGTCGCCGAACTCAGCCCTGCCGAGCAGTCCGGCGTGATCGCCAGCCTGAAGTACTACGCCGTCACCACCGCTGAGATAGCCGGACAGCAGGTCCTAGTCGCACGAACCGGATATACCGGTGAGGATGGGTTCGAGCTGTACATTCCGAACGCAGGCGCCGTCCCACTGTGGCGAGCGCTGACCGCCGGTACGATTGCTCGGGGTGGATCACTTGCTGGTCTGGCATGTCGCGACACATTGCGCCTGGAGGCCGGGATGGCCCTCTACGGACATGAACTGACGGTCAGCACGAGCCCGTACGAGGCGGGACTCGGCAAGGTCGTCAGCCTGAACAAGAACTTTGTCGGACGTGATGCGCTGCAGTTGCTTTCCGAGCAGCAGCCACGTCGACGGTTGGTCGGACTCGCCGGAACCGGACGCCGCGCAGCACGCGCCGGGTACCCCGTCGTCGATGCACACGGCGCAACTATCGGGCGGGTCACATCCGGCGCGTTGTCACCGACTCTGGGATATCCCATCGCGCTTGCCTACATCGACGTCGACCACAGCGAAGTCGGAACGCCTGTGGCGGTCGGCATTCGTCACAAATCAGAGCAGTTTCGGATCTCACCGGTCCCGTTCTACCGCCGTTCCTGACCGAGCTTGTTACCTCCCATCGCGTTTTGAACACACGCCTTCTGTTTCCGTGCAGTAGGCCCGACCCCAAGGTGTAAACATGACTTCCGAGACGCCCATCCCCAACGACCGCAGTTACACCGACGATCACGAATGGGTCGCCATCGCGCCAGGTGCACCCCTACCGGACACTCCTGTACGCGTTGGGATCACCTCGATCGCGGCCGACTCGCTAGGAGAGTTGGTCTTCGTCGAACTACCCGAAGTGGGTGCCAGTATCACAGCCGGTGAATCCTGCGGTGAGGTCGAATCGACCAAGACCGTCTCCGAGCTGTTTCCTCCCGTCAGCGGTCGGGTCACACTCGTCAACGCCGACGTCGTCGACGATCCCGGCCTGGTCACCTCCGACCCTTATGGTAGGGGCTGGTTGTTCGCAGTTCAGCCCACTGGCGCAGGCAACCTCTTGACCGCAGCGGAATATGCCAAGAACAACGGCGCTGACACGTGAGCGTCCTCGACAAGCGGCTTGCCGAGTTCGACCCCGAGATCGACATGTTGATTGGCAAAGAACTCGAGCGTCAACGTGCCGGCTTGGAAATGATTGCGTCGGAGAATCACGCACCGCGGGCAATCTTGGAAGCCCAAGGTTCGATTCTGACAAATAAGTATGCAGAAGGCTACCCAGGGCGGCGCTACTACGGCGGTTGCGAACACGTCGACGTCATCGAGCAGATCGCCATAGACCGCGCCAAAGCCCTCTTCGGCGCGCGATTCGCCAACGTGCAGCCTCACTCCGGCGCGACCGCGAACGCTTCGGTGATGCACGCACTTATCGACCCCGGCGACACGATTCTCGGACTGTCCCTTGCAGACGGGGGCCACCTGACACACGGTATGCGGTTGAACTTCTCCGGCAAGCTCTACAACGTTGCTGCCTACGGGGTGTCGCGAGAGGACTACCTCATCGACATGGACGTCGTCGCCGCCGCCGCACGCGAACACCGTCCACGGTTGATCATCGCCGGATGGTCCGCTTATCCACGTCACCTCGATTTCGCACGATTCCGCGAAATCGCAGACGAAGTCGGCGCCACTCTGATGGTCGACATGGCACACTTCGCAGGTCTGGTCGCCACCGGCCTACACCCGTCGCCGATCCCACACGCGCACGTCGTGACCTCGACTACACACAAAACGCTCGGGGGCCCCCGCGGCGGAATCATACTCACAAACGATGCCGACATCGCAAAAAAAGTAAACTCCGCGGTCTTCCCCGGACAGCAAGGTGGCCCGCTCGAGCACGTAATCGCCGCTAAGGCAACCGCATTCAAAATGGCAGCGGAACCCGACTTCACCGAACGGCAGCGACGAGTACTCGACGGTGCGAACGCACTCGCCAGCCGTCTCAATCGGGCCGATGTCGAACGAGCCGGGATCAGCGTGCTCACCGGTGGAACGGACGTCCACCTTGCGCTGGTCGACATGCGCGCCGCCGCCATCAACGGCCAAGAGGCCGAGGACCGTCTGGGTGCTATTGGAATCACGGTCAACCGGAACGCCGTTCCCTTCGACCCACGGCCTCCGATGGTCACATCCGGACTGAGAATCGGCACCCCCGCACTAGCAGCTCGCGGGTTCGAGCGGGCCGACTTCGAAGTCGTGGCGGACGTGATAGCCAATGCTCTGATCGCCGCGGACAGTGTGGCCAGCGCAGCACTCGCCGAGACGGTTCGAGAACTCGCGGCGAAGTATCCGCTGTATCCGGAGCTGTAAACCATGACCATCAGTGTGTTCGAATTGTTCTCCGTCGGGATCGGACCGTCGAGTTCACACACCGTCGGCCCCATGCGGGCCGCAGTTCTATTCGTCACTGATCTCGTGAAGTGTCATCTACTCGCCGACGTCGCAGACGTGCGCGTGGACTTGTTCGGATCGCTCGCAGCTACCGGGGCCGGCCATGGAACCATGTCCGCGATTCTGCTCGGCTTAGAGGGCAATCGTCCAGAAGAGATAGATACCGACACGATGGAACGACGCCTCTCCGAGGTCCGTGCCTATCGTCGTATTCTCCTCGGCGGAGTTGTAGACGTCCCGTTAGCCGAGGAAGACATGGTCTTACATCCTCTGACGTTCCTCTCGACTCACCCGAACGCCATGACTTTGACTGCGCTGACCGAAGCGGGCGACACACTGTTCTCATGTACGTACTATTCCATCGGCGGCGGCTTCGTCACCACAGACCAAGCACAACACAGAGGCGCAGCTCCTGCAGACAACGACTTCGCTTTTAGTTCAGGACGTCAAATGATGGATCTCGCCCACCACTTCGGTCTGAGCATCGCCGAACTCATGCTTGCTCACGAGTGCATCACCACCAGCGAGAGCGATGTACGCAATCGACTCCTCCATATCCGAGACGTCATGGTCGCCTGCGAGAGGCGAGGTTTAACCCGAGATGGGTATTTACCCGGCAACCTTCAAGTCCGCCGGCGCGCAAAAAGCTGGTACAAGAAACTCTCCGCCGAGGACCCCGAACGGAACCCAATCTTTGCCGAGGATTGGGTCAACCTCGTAGCATTGGCAGTCAACGAAGAAAACGCAGCAGGCGGTCGGATAGTCACCGCTCCGACCAACGGCGCTGCAGGGATCATTCCAGCTGTGCTTCACTATGCGACCAATTACACCACGGCAGGTGTCGAAGATCCCGATGACACCGCGATCCGGTTCCTGCTCACTGCAGCCGCAATCGGCTCGCTGTACAAGGAGCGAGCGTCGATCTCCGGAGCAGAGGTCGGATGCCAAGGCGAGGTCGGATCAGCCTCCTCGATGGCAGCAGCAGGTCTCGCTGAAGTCATGGGCGGATGCATCGAGCAAGTAGAGAATGCCGCAGAGATAGCAATGGAGCACAGCCTAGGTTTGACATGTGATCCGATTGGGGGACTGGTCCAAATCCCGTGCATTGAACGCAATGCCATCTCGGCCGGGAAAGCCATAAACGCGGCCAGAATGTCATTGCGCGGCAACGGCACACACCGAGTAAGCCTGGATGAAGTTATCGAAACGATGAGACTTACCGGCGCCGACATGAGCTCGAAATACAAGGAAACTTCAACCGGAGGACTCGCCGTCAATGTCTCCGTCAACGTGACCGAATGCTGAGCGTTTCGTGGGCGTTACATACATGCAGATGCGGCGTGCTGTTAACTTAGGCGCTCGCACGGTTGCCCATCGACTTCAGAGTAAAACCAAAACGTCGCGTGCAACGGTTGCTGTCCTGTCCAAACATAGCCGCCGCCATGACCGTAACTTCGATACACCCGAATGGGGCGATGCTCCGGGGTATCCCGCCGCCAGTGCGATAAGCGGAGTGAACGGCCATAGCCGGACCTGATTCCCGGCCGTGCGATGAGGATTTCGACAAGATTCATTCCTTGCGCGAAGTGCAGTTTATGTGCAATGACCGCGATCGTCGCAACACCCCGCTTCGAATCCGAACAGTCCTTTCGGTACTTTTCAGACTGCCCTAAAGCTCGAAAGTAGGCAACTTGTCGTAAAACATCAAAGTTATGCGATTTACTGGGTGCGCACTATAACCACGAACTGGCGGCGGGGAGCTACGGATGCACGACAATGCCATGCACAGTTGATTTGGCCGACTTCACTTGGCAGCAAGCATGCACGTCGGCGGACTTTGCGACTCAAGACGGTCTTGGCGATCAAGACGTATTACAGTGTCGTGAAACAAGAAGCTGAATGAAGCGATGCACGCCATACCCTTTCGATTTCTTTGAGCAACCAGATTTGATTTTTCGAGCCCAACACACTCTCAGGGCCTCAGCGGTGTAAGACCCGCTATTCGAACTGAGCCCAAGCTGTGGAAGGACAATCGAAGAAAATTTGTAATGGAGGTTTCAACATCCTCGACCGAGTGGGGACTTGGGAGCGACAAGCCTCGGCCTCGATGAGAGTTCCGTTGCAGCAACCGAGATACCCTGCACGGACACCTGTCTTGCGCGCGGGTGAAAGTCCTTGATATTGGGTGTACCAGCAGGGCATCCCACTTGCCTCGATGGTTGCCTACTATCAAGCCATGCCGCTGCGAGATCTCCTCATCGGCCCCCGAAACCGCAAACAGAACGGGGTCCAGTACAGCCGGAAGTCACACCCGGCGCTGGCTCCTGCGACGCTTCATCAACTGCGGCTTCGGTTCGCGACGCTCGCCGATCCAACCCTAACCACATGCGGATGCCGTACCCGTATGCGAGACAGTTACGTCAGCAAAAAGAGTTGGTGCAGATCTGGATACTTATTCCAAGGCAGTACACGGCGGTCAGCGAACGATCCATGCCGGCTCCCGCGCCCGGTCACTCCCGCCTGCGAAACTAGCAAACGCCAGAATCTCGACTGACGGTGGCCCCAAACCTCCGTGCCTTATTCATGCGCCGCGCTGCAGCCGTCCTCGCCGTTGCCTCACCTAAGTCTGCGTCGACTTCTGGTGAGAACGACATCGCACCGATGGCAGTCGGAGCAGTACGTGAGGCCCATTCTAGCGAAACGGCTTTGGGCTCGCGCTGCACAATGCAGCACATTGCACCGCCAACCTCTGCACAGATTGAGTGGAGACAGATGAATATCGCTGATCGTGCCGATGTCTACAGCCACCCGGCCCCCTTACCCTGGGCAAAAGGAACCACACCGTCCTCGACGGCACGTGTAACGCCACAACTGGGCGAGCGCCCAGCGCGAGCAACCCACGAACTGCTCTCGTCAGTTAGAAAAGTCTTCAGATTTATCTCACAGTATCTGTAGCACTCGATGATTCATGTTGCATTCACATACAACTACGGCCAGCTCGATCGTAAACGCATCAGGCCGGACGCAGACGCTCGCGGATACGTTAGAAATTGCCATTGTCCGCAATTTCGACAGGAGACGAAACGTGGACAGTGACAGGCTGCCCGAAGACGAACCGCAGATACCCCCCACGCTTATTTTTGTGGCGGTTGTCGTTTTGTTGGCTGTACTGACATACCTCGACTCGCGTGGTACGTAGGGGATCGTCCGCGTCACAAGTCAGGCAACCCGACTAAACATTGCACGGCCGCCGCAGTAACCGATACAGCGTGCAATGGGCAAAATTACAGGTCCTGCGCGATCAAAATCTCCGGCTGCGAAAAATAATGAACACTATTCTCGGGTTACTGCAACCTACGCAGTGCTCAATCTGATCGATCTACACAAGTGGGGTGCCCTGTCCGGGCGTTTTAGGAACGCGCCGTAAGCACTAAGGTCGAACACGGGCCAGGACAGGACAGTTCCTGTCCCGGGTGTCGAGTAGACATCGCGCCTATAGTCGGACGCCGGTTCGGCCAGTGCCCGGTCCGAGCTCCGAGCCAATACCTCACTCGAAAGATCTCAGTTGTGTCTCCTTCCATCAATGAACGACAATCCCTACCCTTGCTCGCCTACGTCCTAGCAATGGGTACGTTTCTCATGGGCACGTCGGAGTTCGTCGTTGCCGGGCTCCTACCCGATATCGCCTCCGACCTTGCCATCGATATCTCGGAGGCCGGGCTGCTGGTCACTGCGTTCGCGATCGGGATGATCGCCACTCCTGCGATTGCGGTGACGGTACTCAAGATTCCCGAACGGACGACTCTTCTGGTCGCGCTCGCCGCCTATTCCGTCGGACATATCGTCGTTGCACTCAACGACGACCTCGCCATCATCCTTGGGGCCCGGTTCGTGACTGCGCTGGCAACGGGCGCATTCTGGTCGATTGCTGCAGCTGTCGCATCCCGCGTTGCGGGGCCGGACGCCAGCGCGCGCGCTATCGGCCTGGTCCTCAGCGGCGGCATTCTCGCAACCGTGATCGGGGTACCCCTCGGCTCCGTTGCCGGCGAACTGATGGGTTGGCGCGGTCCGTTCTGGATCCTAGCGGTTCTTGCCTTGGTGGCGTCGATTCCTGTCGCCCGCTTCGTCCCCGTTGGCCGCTCTTCAGTTGCGGTCACCCCCTTGCGCTCGCAACTAACATCGATCGCCACCGGACGACTTTGGGTTGTCATGGCAGCGTGCGTTCTCATATCCACAGCCGTCATGTCCACCTACTCATTCATCGCCCCCCTGCTCACAGAACGCTCCGGCCTGTCCACCGAACTTCTTCCCGTGGGTCTTGCCATTTTCGGAGTCGGTGCCGTCACCGGCACCCTCACCAGCGGTCGGTTTGCAGACCGCGCGCCATATCTCACCGCGCTGACCGGTGGCATCATCGTCGTGATCGCGCTCGGCTTTCTGAGTGTCTTTTCATCTTTCGCTCCTCCATCGATCGCACTCCTCGCACTTGCAGGAATGGCCGGCCTTGGGACGAACCCCGTGCTCATGTCGATGGCTGTCCGACTCGCAGAGGGTGCGCCGACGCTGGCCACCTCGTTGTGCACCTCGATGTTCAACCTCGGCACCGCCGTCGGTACATGGGTCACAGCGCACGCTATCAGCGGAAACGGAGCCGCCGCGATTCCTGTAGTGGGTGCACTGTTCGCGGTGTTGCTCCTCGTTCCACTGGGCACCCTCGTGATCCTGGACCGGGCACGTCGGGATCACGATGAGGACAGTGCGCCTGAACCGAGTCAGCCGTTCGCAGACGACGAAGTGCCAGTGAGCTGACCGATCCGGTCGTGAAACGCGTTGTTGTGCGAAGATCGTCCGGAACCGTGAGCACGTCAACCAATTCGAGACTCGTTGTCAGGTGTAGTTCGAGACCTGTGTCTGACCACACCCGACGTTGTGCTCGATGGAGATCGAGCACAACTCTTTCTGCCCGCGGCGAGAAATGCGACGGCATCTACTGCGTGTAGGGCGATACCGAGTCGATCGAGACTGCCTGAAATTCAAGTTGTTTAGTACAGTTGATGTTTCAGGACATCGAGGACACTGACCAGCTCGTCACGGTGATAATCGTGGATGGGCGGAGAAGGGTTTTCGATGAATCCGGACATCGTCGAAGCTGTGGCTGAGCACGCCGCCGGGAAACGGACGAACAACGTTTCCCGGCTGTGTCGCGAGCACAGCATCTCACGCAACACCTTCCATGTGCTCTCTCGAAAATTCCAGGCCGAGGGAGCAGCAGCGTTCACCACCCGCTCCACACGGCCCGCCACATCACCGACGCGCACCAGCACCGGCATCGCTGATGCAATCGTGCGAGCACGCAAAGAACTCGACGACGAAGGCCTCGACAACGGCCCCATCTCGATCGGATGGCGACTGGAACTCGATCGGATGGCGACTGGAAAAAGAGGGACTGCAACCAGTTCCCTCCAAATCGACGATCCACCAGGTACCCCTCGATCCTCGAAATTTGGAAGTCTGGGGACCTAACAACATCGTTGTGGAATGAGTCCGGAAGATCCGAGTAGGGCCCGCAAGCACATCGCCGCCAGCCGTCGAAGCCGCCGTTCCAATAATGTTGCTGTACTTTGTTGCCGGCTGACCCAGTCGAGTGGAACGTTTCGGACCGCGAGACCGAGTTGGTCGAGAGGCGGGAGACTGAGTTGGTCGAGAGGCGGGAGACTGAGTCTGTTTGCCGAGGTCAAAGAAGATCGACACGCCCCGAGGGGAAAAGGGCGGACGCAATCGCGGTCATGGTTCGACGAGCGTGGTCCGCACCGACCGAACCTCCGCCGAACGTGTTCGCGTCCTCGCGGGAGGCAATTGCCACGATATAACGGTGGTCGGCCCCGACGAACCCGGTCGACAGGTGGATCCAATCACCGCCGACGCAGCACATCCACCCTTGCTTGACACCCAGGCCGCTCTCATCAGGCAACGCGTCGGGAAGTCCGAAACGCTGGTAGTAACCGTCCGCGCCTAATCGGGTGAAATCGGCCAATTTCGAGAGGATCGTGACCGAACGAGAGGGCGAGAGACCACCAGCACCGTCGATCAGTGCTGCGTAGAAGGTCACCACATCGGTCGTTGTGGTTCGAGTCAACCACCATTCGTCACCCTCCCGCACCGATGTGGAGGGCAACCCGTAGCGAGCAGCTACGCGCCCCACGATGTCATTGCGTCCAAACCGACTCCAGAGTTGTTCGGCTGCGGAGTCATCCGAAGAACGCAGCATCGCATCAATCTGAGCCATGTCACTTCGGCTCAAATCGACTTCCCCTCGATCGTTACGGAACAGCAGATCGTCCGCGATGAAGAGCTTCGACACCGACGCAGTTTCGATCTGCTCTTTGTTACTGTTGGTAGCCCGGATCCCGCTGACACGGTCCATGAAAGTGATAGATACTTGCGCACCGTTCACCGCCCCGACCTCCGTGGCGGCGCGCATCCGCGATTCGAGGCGTGCCACGTCGATTCCTGATATGTCGGTGGCCGACTCGGCAGACGATTCTGCACTATCGACAGGGCTCGGTACAAAAACCAGATCGGTTGCAGTGCAGTGCATCGGCGCCCACACGGACAACGTGAGAACGACAACGGCAGTGAGCGCAACACCTCGGACTGTTATACGAGGCTCGGCGCGAGCGGTCCTCGGGCCCGTCGGTTCATTTGTCCGCATGTGAAGTCCTCACTGTGATGACTGCCGCGAGCGCGGCGAATGCCGCATATCCGAGTGCAACGAGTGGGAGGCCAACAGTGCTGGACATCCGGCCGGATACGAGACTCGGAACGGCAGCCCCACAGTAGGAGAACAGATACACCGCCGACATCAGTCCGGCACGTTCGCCCACCATCGTTCCAGCGAGCAGTAATCGGACGGACCCCGTGAACGTCACACCTTGTGCAGCGCCTGCGATCAGGCCGAACGACATGACCCCGACAGTCGATCCGGCAAGCAAACTCGACGCTACGCCGGCGACTGCGACTGCGAACACGACGATTCCCGCACGCTGTGCCACGGATGGCGGGAGGCGTGCGGTGAGTGGGCCGCCCAGTGCGTACGGGGCCATGAACGATGCGAAGACCGCCGCGGCCACCAGAGTATTGGAGGAGCCCAGATCCCGGGCCGCGATGGTCGGACTGAAAGCTTGGTAGAAACCGCCAAGTGCCCACGTCGAACCGAACACGGCGACAGCGCCCGGCAACAACGGTCGAACCGAGGCGGGAATGGACACGCGAGGACGTAGGGACGTCAACGTTCCCGGTCGCCGGTCCACAGGGTCATGAGCGAATAAGAGCAACGCAGCACACACAGCGAGCAGGGTTGCGTCGATCAAATAGGTGGTCACCAACGGGGCTGGAGCGTACTGTGCTAGAGCGCCGGTCCCGAGCGCCCCGATGGTAAGCCCCGAGACGGGCGCGCCCGCCGCTGCCCCGGCAGCAAGCCAACGCGGGCGGTCGGGGGCAGTGTCGATGACGTAAGTGGTGAGCGCCGAAGACGCCAAGCCGCACGCGACACCGTGAAAGACTCTGCCTATTAACAGAATACTAAGATTGGACACGTCGAGCAGGATCAGGCTTCCGATCGCAGCGAGGACCACGGCTGCAAGAGCAACGACTCGACGCCCCAGGTGATCGGACAAGCGGCCTAGTACTACCAGCGCGATCAGGACAGCGACGAAGTACGCGACGGCTGCCAGCGACAGGTCTTGCGTGCTCAATCCTTCCGCGGCCCGATATCGCTCGTACAACGGAAGTGGCGCGCCCGACGCAGCGAACACCGCGACCAGCGCTACCGTCGCGGTTGCGAACGCGAACCGTTGCGGCGTCCGAGTGCCAGACGCCATCATCGGCGATTGCGGGAGGCGTTGGTCGCATTCGGCATGTAGTCGAGTACATAGCGGGAGCGGTCATCGCGGGAGTCCCTACTGTGGGGTGTACTGACAGGGAACCGCTCAGTGGGGACGAGACCAGGTCACCGGCGACATCGAACTTGCCACTCGCGCGTCGACACGCCACTGTAGAAAGGATGTGAAATCGGTACAAACGAAACTTTAGGAGTTACTACAAATGACCACGATCGCAATCATCGGTGCGGGTGAAGGTCTGGGCTATGCTTCTGCTCGCCGCTTCGGACGCGAAGGACTCGCAGTAGCGCTGATTTCCAGGAACCAGGACAACGTCGACCGTATCGCCGGACAGCTTGTCGCCGAGGGGATCACCGCCCGGGGTTTCGCCGCCGATGTACGGGATGCGTAGTCACTAACGGCTGCAATGGATTCGGCAGTCGAGCAACTCGGCCCGATCGAGGTACTGCAGTACAGTCCGGTGCCGGCCAAGGAGTTCATGAGCCCCGTCCTGGAGACCAGCGCCGAGGATCTGGTCGGTCCGGTGGAATTCTCGATCTACGGGCCTGTCACGGCCGTGACACACGTGCTGCCCGGAATGCGCACGCTCGGATGCGGCACGGTACTGTTCGTGAACGGATCGAGCGCTGTTCGTCCCGGAGTCTCCGTCGCGGGCACCTCGATTGCGTTCGCCGGGGAAAGCGCCTACGCGCAGCTGTTGCACGATGCCCTCGCACCCGAGGGTCTGCACGTCGGCCAACTGATCATTCCGCAGGGAATCGGCGCAGGCGAGCCCTCGCACGAGCCGGATGCCCTCGCACAGTTGCTATGGAGGATTCACACCGAGCGCAAGGGATTCCGTGTCTTCGCCGCGCCTCTCGACTGAGCCTCTAAAAGGCGGTCGAACGTGAAGAAGGGCACCTTGCCAGTACACCCATCCTCAGAGACTCCCTCGTTTGCCGTCCGCGGGGTTCACTGATCGCATGACAAGTTCAGTGAAGGCGTACGCAGCCACCGCACCCGACAAGCCACTCTCCCCCAACATCATCGAGCGTCGTGACGTAGGTCCTCACGATGTCCGCATCGACATCAAATTCGCCGGCATCTGCCACTCGGACATCCACACCGCACGCGGCGAATGGGGACCGATCAACTACCCGCAGGTTGTCGGCCACGAGATCGCTGGCGTCGTGGCCGAAGTCGGCTCCGAGGTAACCAAGCATGCCGTGGGCGACCGCGTCGGTGTCGGCTGCATGGTCAACTCCTGCGGAGAATGCGCCCAATGTGTCAAGGGCCTCGAGCAATACTGCCTCGTCGGCAACATCCAGACCTATGGCAGCACGGACCGGGACGGCACCGTGACCCAGGGTGGCTACTCCCAGCAGGTCGTCGTGACCGAACATTTCGTGGTCAAGATCCCCGACGGCATCGCGCTCGACGCTGCCGCGCCGCTGCTGTGCGCCGGCATCACCACCTACTCCCCCCTCCGCCACTGGGGTGCCGGACCTGGCAAGAAGGTCGCCGTGGTCGGTATGGGCGGACTGGGCCATATGGCCGTCAAGATCGCCCACGCCATGGGTGCCGAGGTGACCGTGCTTTCACAGTCGCTCAAGAAGCAGGAGGACGGCATTCGACTGGGAGCCGACCACTACTACGCGACCAGTGACCCAGACACCTTCACCGAGCTCGCGTCCACGTTCGACCTGATCATCAACACCGTCAGTGCGTCGATCGACCTGAACGCACACTTGTCGTTGCTTGCCGTCGACGGTGCAATGGTCAACGTTGGCGCCCCCGCGGAACCTCTTCCAGTGCAGATATTCTCGCTCATCCCCCACCGCAGGACGTTTGCAGGCTCCGCCATCGGATCGATCGCCGAGACACAGGAAATGCTCGATTTCTGCGCCGACCACGGCCTCGGCGCAGAAATCGAGGTCATCTCTGCCGACAAGATCAACGACGCGTGGGAGCGGGTGCTCGCCTCCGACGTCCGCTACCGATTCGTCATCGATACCTCGACGCTGGCCTGATCCGCTCGGTAACAAACAAAGTGCTCAGGTGCCTGGGACCGCCCACCGCTACCAGAAAAGGCGGTTCTAGGCACCTATGCATCGCACCCACCCTGTGCAAGCGAGGTGCTGTATGACAAATCAGGTTGAATCAGTGAGCATCCGCTGCTGACTTCAGGCAGTCAGCGCGCCTGAAATTCGGGCGCGGCAGAATGGGTGTCGAGTGCGAGCCGACCGCGTTCTCTGTTCGTCGGGCACGTGGGCCGCGATGTGGCTCGGCGGACATTGGCGAGTGCTCCAAGCCTCGGCGGCGAGAGCCGGACGTCGGCGGTGCTGTTCATCGTCGTCGTGGGTTCGACGGCGGTTGCACAGCGGGAGTCTGCTGAGAACGTGGTGCACATACTCAATCGCTTTTGACTCGCCGTTATCAACGGACATCGTGACCGCAGCCGCGTCAAAGTGCACCGGCATCGACCCGCGGGACATCAATTTCAACGTGCGCGGATACCAGCGGCTGACTGTGAATCGAACCGGACAGCCCACGTAACGGCTGTCCCGAAGCACCGCTGCGGTCCGCGATCACCTGGGCAAGAATGGACACCGCAGTCTCCGCCGGAGTCTGCGCGTCCAGATCCAGCCCGAGAGGTGACTGCACACGCTCGACCATCTCCTCGGAAAGGCCGGTAGCACGCAGCCTTTCGAGACGATCCTCGTGCGTTCGCCGCGACCCGAGCGCACCGACGAATGCCAGGTCGTTCTTGTGGAGCGCGGCGACCAACATCGGAACGTCGAACTTCGTATCGTGCGTCATCACACACACCACGGTCCGTCCGTCAAGTCGACCCGCAGCGCGCTCGGCCTCGAGATAACGGTGTGGCCAGTCGACGACCACCTCGTGCACCTCGGGGAAGCGCACATCGGTCGCGAAGACAGGTCGCGCGTCCACAACCGTTACCGAGTACCCAAGCAAGACTGCCGACGCTCCCAGCGCGCGAACGAAGTCGTTGGCCCCTGCCAACACCATCCTCGGCGGTGGCGCAAACGTATGAACGAACAACCGCCCGCTGTCGAGCCCCTCTCCGACACCGACCACCGCGGTCGTCCCCGCCTCGACCAAACCTCGAACATTCGATCCGAACAATGATGACGGTGCGTCCCTGCGCTTTGAGTCCACAGCGTCGTCGACTACAGCGCGCGACGGATCGGCGTCGAGCGTCGTGGCGATAGCGACCCGGAGGCCTCTGTCGCGGACACCGATCAGATGCGAAACAAGTTCGCGGTGCGAGCCGTCGAGACGCTCGATGAAGACCTCGACTTCCCCGCCGCAAGACAGTCCCACTTCGATGGCCTCCGGATCCGAATAACCGAACTGTTCGCGCGCAGCACGTCCGGTTCGAATGACGTCGAGCGCAGTGTCGATCACTACGGACTCGACACAACCCGCCGACAGGGAGCCCAAAGGTCGCCCGTCCGCGGTGACAACCATGCTCGCACCGACACTGCGGGGTCCTGCTCCGGACGTGGAGACCACGCGAGCCAAAGCGACAGGTGACGAAGAAATGAGCTCGTTTATAGCGTCGAGTAATTCATACATCTCCTGGCCCTCCTTGGTTGACGCACGAACAGGCACTCGAACCGCAAAACCGACTGCCTTACAATGGATTAGCGGGTCCGAAAGGGTAAGCCCAAAACAAGCGTGCACAAATCCACTTCGACTTCAGGCTACGCCGCACTGCCGCTCGCGGCCACAGAGATTGCCCTGACAGGGGTTCCCTGTCAGTACGTGTCCAGTCAGTGCCTGTCCGATTCGAACAGACGCTGCGAGCATAGGATTCTCCGCCGAGTCCTCACATACATACAGCGCCAAGGAGAGTGCAATGGTCCCACAGCACGACACCGATTCGCCTCCAGGATCTCGACTACCGCCTAACATGACGCGCCGCACCTTCGTCGGTACGTCGGTTGCCGCTGGAGGAGCGATTGCTGCCGCCTCCTTGTTGAACGGCTGCTCCAACGATCCTGTGGCCCTGGCCCCGGCCACCACATCCGAAACGTCGACGGTGCGGTTGACGGTGAACGGTGCCGAACGCGAACTCACCGTCGACAACCGCACCTCCCTGCTCGACATGTTGCGGGAACACACGGAACTGACCGGAACGAAGAAGGGCTGCGACCAGGGCGCGTGCGGTGCCTGCACGGTGTTGTCGGACGGCCAGCGAGTGCTGTCCTGTCTGACTCTCGCCGTGCAGGCGAACGGGACCGAAGTGACAACCATCGAAGGTCTCGAGACAAATGGCCGATTGCACCCGCTGCAGCAAGCATTCATCGACGAAGACGGCCTCCAGTGCGGATTCTGCACCTCAGGCCAGATCCTGTCCGGAATTGGCTGTATCCGTGAAGGACACGCCGGATCTCCCGAAGATATTCGAGAATCCATGAGTGGCAACATCTGTCGATGCGGTGCGTATACCAACATCGTCCGCGCCATCTCTCGCGTCGCTGAACAGGGAGGTGCGTGAACCATGTTTCCTTTCCAGTACGACACGGCTGCCGATGAGGCCGCAGCACTGGACGCATCCGACGGCGGTGCCCGTTATCTTGCCGGAGGGACCACCCTCGTCGACCTGATGCGTCAGACCGTCGAACGGCCCAACCGAGTCATCGATATAAACGCGCTGCCCTACCGCGACATCGAACTCGACTCGAGCCGCCTGCGCATTGGTGCCCTCGCTCGCATGTCGGAGGTCTCGGCCAATGAACAAGTGCAAGAGCAGTTTCCGATGCTCACCCAGGCATTGGATCTCAGCGCCTCGGCGCAGCTACGCAACATGGCTTCGATCGGCGGGAATCTGCTGCAGCGCCCACGTTGCCTGTACTTCCGCGACGTCAATGCCAACTGCAACCGTCGCGTGCCCGGATCTGGTTGCGCCGCAATCGACGGCCGCAATCGCACCTTGGCAATTTTCGGCACCAGTTCCGATTGCGTCGCAACCCATCCCTCCGATCTCGCAGTAGCATTGACTGCGCTCGATGCCACTGTCGTGACGCGTTATCGTGATGGCGAGCGGACAATCCCCATTGCCGACTTCTTCAGATTGCCCGGCGACACCCCCGACCGCGAGAACAACTTGGCACCGGGAGCTCTCATCACGGCTGTCGAAATTCCGGTCCGTCCGGACACCCGACGATCCGGATACCTGAAAGTTCGTGACCGCTCGTCCTACGAGTTCGCGTTGTGCTCGGCCGCTGTCGCGCTCGACATAAGCGGCGAAACCGTCCGGTCGGCGCGGATTGCTGCCGGAGGAGTCGGCACAGTGCCGTGGCGCCTGACCGGCGTCGAGGAACGACTGGTCGGCCAGAGGCCGAGCCCCGAATTGTGGAACACGGCGGCAGAGGTTGCAGCGGAAGGCGCGCAAACCCTCTCCGAGAACGGATTCAAGGTGATACTGCTACAACGTACAGTCCAACGTCAGCTCTCCAGAGTGGCGGCCCTGTCATGACCGCTCCGTTCGACGCTGCAACGCCCCTGTCTGGTCAGCCACTCACCCGTGTCGACGGACGCCGCAAAGTCACGGGAGCTGCTCTCTACGCTGCCGACCACCCGGTACCGGACCATCTGCACGCAGTCCTGGTCTGCAGCACGGTTTCCAGGGCAAGTAACGCGTCGATGGATACCGACGCCGCTCGCTCGCATCCCGATGTTGTCGGTGTGATCACCGACTTCCCGGGTATCGAACTCCCCTACGATATCTCCCAGGTCAACTTTTTCGGCCAGCCCATGGCAGTGGTCGTCGCGAACACCTTCGAGGCCGCGACCCACGGTGCGGCGCTGGTATCCGTCAGGTACGACGAGGAAACACAGAGCACCAATCTCGACGACGCGGCCGACGCCGGCCGTGAACCCAGCAGAATGGGCCCGTCGTATTCCCGGGGAGATGCTGACGCGGTGCTGCGAAGCGCGCCCATCGTCGTCGACCGCAAGTACTCCATCGCTCGGAACTACCACAATCCCATGGAAATCCCCACAACGATCGCGTCATGGGACGGAGACCGGCTGACAGTGTGGGACAAAGTCCAGGGAATCCATTACAGCAGGGCCGCGTACAGCGGAGCACTCGGTATCCCCGCAGAGAACATACGCGTCATATCTCCTTTCGTCGGAGGCGCATTCGGTAGTGCAGGTGAAACGTGGCCGCACCAGTTCCTGGCAGCCGAAGTCGCTCGCCAGTTGCGTCGCCCGGTGAAGCTGTCGCTTACCCGACCGCAGATGTACGCGGCGATCGGCTATCGCCCGACCAGCCGTCAGCGACTCGCTCTGGCTGCCGACAGGGATGGACGTTTTCTCGCCACCGTCCACGAAAGCGAGATAGAAGTATCACGGTACGGCGGTTACGAGGACTCCCCGACCGAAGGTACGAGACTGATGTACTCATCGCCGGCATTCCGATCGGCAGCAACCGTCATTCCGCTCGACACCAGCGAATCGACCTACATGCGGGGCCCTGGTGCCGTCACCGGTGCGTTCGCCCTCGAATGCGCCATCGATGAAGTAGCAGAACAACTCCGGCTTGATCCGATCGAGATCAGATTCAGAAACGAGCCCGCAACCGATCAGACGAACGGAACCCCGTTCTCCACGCGCAGGCTCACCGAATGCTTCCGCCAAGGTGCACAGGCGTTCGGGTGGTCCCGCCGCAACCCGACCCCCGGCACCGTGCGGGACGGTGATCAACTCATCGGCATGGGTACCGCATCGGCGCTTTACCACACGCTCCGCTCACCATCGTCTGCCACAGCGCGAATCAACGACGACGGCACTGCAGAAATCTTCGCTGCTGCAAGCGATATCGGACCCGGTACCTACACGGCAATGACTCAGCTGGCCGCAGACGCACTGGGATTGCCACTCGACAGGGTCACATTCTCCCTCGGCGACAGCAATTACCCGGAGGCCGCGACCCAATACGGGTCGCAAGGAATGGCCAGCATCGGCGCAAGCATCGAAATCACCTCGAACATGTTGCGCGACCGGATCATCAGAACCGCCGTACTCGATCCCGCATCCCCCCTCAACGGATCTCGCCCGGACGAAATCGACATTGTCGATGGGCAGATGCAGGTACGCGGCAGCTCCGGCCGAGCAGAGACCTACCGGGATATGTTGCGGCGTCGCGGCGAACCGAGCATCGAAGCATCCGAGACCTACACCCCCGAAGATGTCAGTGCCCGGTTCTCCATGCACGCATACGGAGCTGTGTTTGCCGAGGTGGCTGTGGACGAACTGCTCGGAACAGTGCGGGTGCGGCGAATGTACGCCGTGTACGACGCGGGCAGGATCATCAACCCACGGATGGCACACAGTCAGGCCCTGGGCGGCATGACACAGGGCATCGGCATGGCACTCCTCGAATCCGCCGAGATCGACTACCGAGACGGGCGTCTGGTGAATGCAAACCTTTCCGACTACCTGGTACCTGTGAACGCCGACGTCCCCGTTCTGGATGCCGCCTATCTCGATGCACGCGACGACATCGCCGACCCGATCGGCGTCAAAGGCCTGGGTGAAGTGGTCATGGTGGGCGTTCCCGCAGCAATCGCCAACGCTGTGTACAACGCCACCGGGCGCAGGGTCAACGACCTCCCCATCACCGTCGAGAGCATGCTGTAGGGCAACCGCGCACAGCAGGTGTAGCAGACAGATCGCGCTGCCGGCTACACCTGCTTCGGCGTTCGTTGGTGAGTAGCTCCGCTTACACCGGTGCCGGACTGTCCGGTTTCGGATCGATCTTCTCTCGCTTCGGCTTGCCGCCGCGCCGTGGAGACTTCGAGAGTGTCTGCGACAGCACCACTCCAACGACGAGAGCAACGCCTTGGAACACCGGCTGGAACCAGAACGGTGCGCCCAGCAAGCTCAGGCCGGAGAAACCCACGGCGAGCAGCACGACGGCGAGCATCGTCCCGACGACGTTGAAGAACCCGGGCCGCACGGTCGTCGATCCGAGGAAGGCAGCGGCAAAGGCCGGCAGCAGGAGATTGGCACCGAAGCTCGGATTGGCAGCGCCGGCAAGTCCGAGCTGCATGATCCCTGCGAGCGCGGCCAATGCTCCAGCCGTCGCGAACATGACGCACTTGATCAACCGGACTCGGATGCCAACCATCCGGGCCACCTGCTCCGAACCGCCCACTGCATACACCTTGCTACCGAAGGGCGTCTTGGTCAGAACGACGTAGATAACTACGGCGATCAACGCTACAACCCACACGGCAGAACCGATTCCCAGAATCTTGGTCTGGACGAACGTGGTGAACGCCGTCGGAATGTTCTGCGACAGGGTCATTCCACCGCTGACTCCCACGGTGATGCCGCTGACGGCAAGGCCCACACCCAGTGTCGCAATGAGGGAGACCACCTTGAGGCGTGCGACTAGAAGGCCGGACAGCAAACCGATCAGAGCACCGGCACCCAAACTGATGATGACTGTCAAAGCGACCGGTAGATCGAAGACACCGGTCAGCTTCGCGGTCAGAACAGCCGAGAGACCCAGCGTGTAACCGACGGACAGGTCGAACTCACCGATCACGAGGACCAGCAGAACCGAGAGCGCCAGTAGGGCACTCACGGCCTGCCCCTGCGCAAGTCCCTGCAGATTGGCGGAGCTGGGGAACGTGCGCGGTAGCAGGATCGAGAACAGTGCTATGAGAAACAGTGCCATCAGCGCAATGCTGTGGTTCTGCGCGAGGCTGACAAACCGGCCGGGGGTTCGCTCGGGTGTCGCCTGCCGATCATCGGCTTCGGTCGACGCAGACTCCGCCGTGTCACGTCGGCTATGCGTATGTTGCACGGCTGATCTCCTCGAGTGTCAGTTCTTCGATGTATTCCACGATGCGCCCTCCGTTGACGACGACTACTCGATCGCACAGGCGCACCAAGTGCTCAGGTTCAGAGGAGCGAATGATGATGCTCGTTCCACGCGCAGACAATTCCCTGAGCGTGTCGAAAATGATCTCGCGTGTGTTGGGATCCACGCCGGCCGCTGGGTCGTCCAGTACCAACACTTTCGGTGCCATCAGCAGCCATCGCGCCAGCAACACCTTCTGCTGATTCCCGCCGCTCAAACTGCCGAATGCGACATCTGCGTCCGGTGGACGGATGTCGAGTTCCTCGATCATCCCCTGCACCGCGGCCGCCGCTCCGCGTCCGCCGAAGCCATACCTGCCCACGTCCGGGAGGATCATGTTCTCGCGGACCGTCATCAGCGGAATCCCACCTTCGACCAATCGGTCCAGCGAGAGGTAGTAGATTCCCGCTGCGATCGCTGCCCGAGGGCCGGTCATCGACATCGGATTACCCTCTACGACAACGGATCCTGCAATGGGCCCGTCGACGCCGCTCAGGACCCGGAGCAGTTCCGACGCCCCTTCGCCTGCGCGGCCGGTCACCCCCAGTATCTCTCCCGGGCCCACGCCCACCGTGACGTCGCGGACAGTGACGCCGGAGAGTCCCCGTGCCATCACCGTAGACTTACCCGCATCGACGTCACGCGCCCCTGCTCCGCGCCTGTCGGTCGATCGACCGCGTCCGGTTCCACCGACCATGTCGTTGATGCATGCTTGCTCCGAGAAGGACTCCGAATCGTAGGTGCGGACCAGGACGCCGTCTCTCAGGACCAGTGCGTTGTCGCTGTAGGCACTTACTTCCGGCAGCCGATGCGTCACCATGAGAACTGCGAGGCCACGGTCGGCCACGCTCCTGACCCGATCGAGAAACCGCTCTGCATCTCGCGTCGACAACGGCGCCGTGGTCTCGTCGAGGATCAGAAGCGCCTGCTCCGGTGAGATGCCGGCCATCGACACGACCAGCGAGACGAGGGCACGCTCACCGGCTTTGAGATCACCGCACAGCGAGGACGGGTCGACTTGAACATCGAACTCGTCGAGCATCTCACGAGTTCTTCGCTGCAGCTGCCTGCGGTGAACGAAAGTCTTTCCCACCAACGGGAAGTCGGTGTTCAACGCGGCCATTTCAGCAACCGTCATGTTGGGAATCAACGGTGACTCCTGATGAACGACTCTGATACCGATGCTCCTCGACTTACTCGGAGTCAAATCCCTCGGACGAATCAATTTGCCGTTCAACAGGACACTGGTCTCTGCGCCGACCCTATTGACGCCGGTCAGGGCTTTGACAGTGGTCGACTTTCCGGATCCGTTGGACCCGAGAAGTGAATAGATCTTGCCCTTGGGTATGTCGAAACTGAGCCCTCGAACCACCTCGTGTCGACCATAGGAGACGGACAAGTCGCGGACCTGGAGCCTCGACACCTCACTCATGCCGTCACGCCCCACAGTGCGTAGAACCGCTCGACGTAGCCATTTTCTGCCACCCAGAACTCCGACACCTCATCGGCGTTGTCTGCGGTCAACAGGCGCGAGGGTGATCCTTCTCCGTAACTCACGCGTTCGTCCGAGACACCGGGTGTCTGCCAGAGCGGCTGATCCACCAGAAGTCGAATCATCTGATCGACCGCGGCGAATCCCAGGTAGATATCGTCCTGCACAACATCGATCTTCTGGATGTTCCCACTCTTGACGAAGTCGATGTTCTGCGGCGCACCCACGCAGGAGACCAGGCTGATTCGTTCGGTGAGGCCCGCGTTGGCGATGGCCGGTACCATATCGGCTGCCGCAGAATCGAAGGCACCACTGACGTAGTCGATGTTCGGATTGCTCTGCAGTGTGCTGGCGATTCGCTGGCCCAACCCGTTTCCGATGTCAGTGACGACGAACTGCTCGGTGTTCTGCACTTCGCACTGCTCGCAGCGTCCGACCGTGTCGACCATCGCTTCGGCGATTGTCACCGAATTGGCGAACTCACGGTCGATGGTCGGCAGGAAGTTCGCCGTCCCCATCGAGTCCGTGACTATCCAGGAGCCGAGCTGCTCACCCCACTGCTCGTAGTCGGGACCGATGTCGAAGGCCACCCCACTCGACGGTGCCAATCCCAGTCCCGTTGTTCCGACCGGGATTCCACGTGAGGAGGCGAGTTCGATCGATGCACGGAGCGGAACCGGATCTGCAGCGGCCAAGATGATCGCATCCGCACCGCTGTTGACGGCCTGAGTCATCGCCTGGTTCTGAGCAACCGGGTCTCCTCTGCCGTCGAAGCTCGTGACGTTCCATCCGAGTGCCTCACCAGCTTGCGCGACTCCCTCACCCTGGCGAACGCAACCGGACACCGCACCCGAGCACACGATGACCGCCACGGAAATATCCTTTGGTGGCGTTGGCGTTTCGTCGGGTCCCGACCATTCGGTGACCGGAGCCATTGCACTGTCGACGATTTCCTGGAACGACGAGAGGTCCTGCGAGGACGGCCCGCTCCGCGTGGACGCAGCCGAGTCACACGCCGTTGCTGTGAACAACGCGATCGCCACCAGCACTGCAGCCGAGTGTAGTTTCACAATTTCTGGCCTTTCGAAGAATTCGGGACCGCTGCGCTCGATGCGTTCGAGCCGCAAACGTCATTCGCGGAAGCGAACATGAGGTCGGCCACATAACGTTAAGTGATCCAGACCACTGCTGTCAACGCTCGCGGTGACGCAATTTCTTCACGATCAGAGAATTCTTCGATTCGCGAGGGAATGTGCAATTGATCGAAGAGACCGAACGACCGATGCAATTACCAGCGCGGTGACTCCAACGCCCCGCGCCGCGTTCCGGACAGTATCGGTTCGCTATTTGATTGCGATCGGATTGAGTACCGTGCCGATCGCACCGGGAATGTTGAGTGGCGGTGCAGAAAGCAAGAATTCGTACCGCCCGTCATCGGCACAATCCGACGCGAGATCGTCCAGCCACCACAATTCGCCGAGCGTGAGTCCCAGATCGATCAATGCCGCATGATGAATCGGATGCGGTCGATCGATCGGCGTTTCGTTCGGCACTACTTCGACACCCATCGTGTCGATGGCGAGCGCACTGATCTTGCTCTCGGCCAACCACGGCACCATCTCGCGAGAGAGGCCAGGGACTGCTTTCGACCACGCAGTGCGGTCAGCGGCCTCCGAGTGGGTGTACCAACGCCCCAGATGCCCGGTCCGAACCAGGACGATATCCCCCTCGACAACCGGTGACTGCTGGCGTTCGATCGTGGCTTCGATCAACTGCGGGGTGATCGCGAACCCGGGCTCGAGCGGTCCACGGCCCAGCTGACGGGCTACGTCGAGCAGCACGCCTCGGCCGACGAAACTCTCCTTCATCGCCGACATCTCCAGATCCGGCGAACCGCTGGAGGTGATGTTCCCGGCCCAGTAGCCATTGTAGAGCGAATCCTCGTATGCCCAGTGCCCCAGTCCATCCCACTGAGTCGACGCTTGCAACGGCATGTCGATGTAATCGTCGGTGAACGTCACTCCCGGCTCGAGTGCGGAATGCGGCAAGCCTGCGATCCCGTCCGATCCGGTCATCGAGAAGTAATGCTTGGGGCGGGTGCGCCCTTCCCACACAGGCGCCTCGTCGTCGATCGACAGAGCCAGGGAGAAGACGACACCGCGCCGGACGAGCTTCGCTGCCTCGACCACCGCCGATGCGCTTAAGAAGTTCGCCGTTCCTCGGCGATCATCCGCACCCCACCGGCCCCAGTTGTGGGGGCCGGTGGGGACGTAACCACCGACGATCTTTCCTTGGTCATCGACGGTGTAACTGGGCGGAGTCCATCGCCGTGAGTGGAATATGCCTGATCGTTCGCGACCCATGCCAACGAGTCAATCACGCCGAAAACTGCTAGTCAACACCCATGTTGAAACCCGATCGTCGCAGGTCAACTCAGTGCCGAACGGGCCGTATCGTCCATGGATGAACGCGTCGAACCCTCGGGTCCCGATGCTGGTTCGCCCTGCGCAGCAGCGGTCGCCAAGGCCACATCCCTGGTCTCCGGGGTGAACCGCAGAACGATCATGCCCACGATTCCCGCCGCGACCACCATTGCAGCGGGAGCGGACGGATTCACCGCGTCGATCAAACTGCCCGCGATGATGGGTGTGAAGCCTCCGAAAACAACTGTGCCCATTCCGTAGGACAGGCCGTGCCCCGAGTATCTACTGGAAGTCCTGAACAATTCCAGCATCGTCACTATCGAACCGGAGACGAAAAGCGACGTAGCAATTGCCAGTAGCATGCTTCCGGCGAATGCACCCCAGAACGTCGCGGTGTTCACCAAGAACATTGCAGGAAACGCGATGACCGTCATGTACACCGCGCCGGTCCACATCAATGGCTTTCGACCCACACGATCGGCGAGGCGTCCCAACAAGGGCACCAGAATTGCAATCGATGCGCCGGCCAATGTGTTTGCCAATAGGGCCGTATTCGGAACCATGCCGAGATTCGAGACCATGTGCGTGTAGAGGTAGGTAATTCCGAGGTAGTAGGCGATGAGCGTCGGCGCCAGCAGTAGAAATACACGCAGCAGTGCCGGCCATTCCTCGACGACCGCCATCTTCAGCGGGTTCTTGCTCGCGGCCACGCGCTCCTTATTCGCCTCGACGAACTCGCGAGGGTCACTCAGCTTGAGTCGAATCCACAGACCGAGGCACGCCAGAAGCGCACCGAGAATGAAGGGCATACGCCAACCCCAGGTGGTGTACGCCTCGTCACCGATCACCCCACGCAGCGCGATGATGCCGAAGCCGAGGACCAGGCTCGGCAGAATGGTCACTGCGTAGATGATGGCGATCCACGATGCACGCTTGTTCGACGGCGCAGATTCGATCACGAAGCTGAGCGCACCGGAATGCTCACCACCGGTGGAGAATCCCTGGATCAACCGGAAGACCAGCAGAAGAATGGGAGCCGCGATGCCAATACTCGCATACGTCGGCAACAATCCGATGGCTCCGGTCGCGACACCCATCAACAAGATGACCGCCGCCATGATGCGGATGCGACCATACTTGTCGCCGAGGTAGCCGAATACGACTCCACCCAATGGCCGAGCCACGAAGCCGACGGCGAAGATCGCGAGTGTGCCCAGGACGGCCGCAGAAGGATTGGACTCCGGAAAGAACAACAGTGCGAGCGTCGGTGCCGTCACCGCGTAGGTGACGAAATCGAACCACTCCACGAATGTTCCGACCGCTCCGCCGAAGAGACGGCGTCGGGCCGATTGCCCCTCGGCCGCATCGGAAGTGGGCGTTGGCTTCTGAGTCATAAGAGTTCCTCGGTTCACAGAGTTGCCGGGCCGTGGCCGCAGCAGGGGAATTCGATCCCGGAGGCGTGCGTGTCCGTCAACACTAACGTTGCCGGGCGTGACTGGCAACACATTCGTTGATCACGATCGAGCGGCCGCAACCTCACGTAGAGCTTTTTTGTTCATCTTCGTGGCAGACCTCGGCCACTGGTCGGGAGTGAGGAAGAAGACCTGACGCGGAACCTTGAAGCTTGCGATCTTGCCGCTGCAGAACGCGATGATGTCATCGGCCCCAGCAGTGGCTCCGTCCCGCAGTTCGACGAACGCAACGGGCACCTCGTCGAGTCGGCGATCGCGTTTGGCCACCACCTGCGCAAGCACTACGTCGGGATGTGTGCATAGGTACGACTCGACTTCGATGGCGGGCACATTTTCGCCGCCCACCTTGATCATGTCTTTCAGACGGCCCTCGTAACGAAGGTATCCACGGTGCAGCAACCGAAACAGGTCTCCAGTACGTAACCAGCCCTCCTCGTCGATCGACGCAGCTGTCTGTTCGGGGTCACGGAAGTAGCGCGTCATCATCGCGTATCCCCTCACGTAAAGTTCGCCCAACTCCCCTACCGGCGCAATCTCCATCGTCACCGGATCGATGATTCTGACTTCCACCCCCTGCACGGGGACGCCCGACGTGGTCGCCCGCGTCTCCATATCGTCTGCGGGATCGGACAACGAGAAATGGCCGGCCATCTCGGACATACCTGATCCGTTGACCAGCAGCGCTTTCGGGAATCTCCGTTGCACCGCCCTCATCTCTTCGGCGCTACCGACGGTGAGCAGCGACGTGGCGTGCGCCAGATCCTCCTCACGGAAACCGTCAGCGTCGATCAGAGTGTCGAATGCCGATTGGAACATCGGCCACAACGAGGTCGGCTTCCACCTGCGCACCATGGCGAGCGCGCGATCACCATCGAGATACACATCAGTCAGGTACGTCGATCCCATTGCCACACAGGCGACCAGACCTTGGACGGCGGCGATGTGGAACAGCGGTGCGGGTGACCAGAACACCCTGTTCTCCCGTGGTTCCGGAAAAGGTACGGCCTGCGCCGTTCGCCCGACGGGCCCTCTGGTCACCGCCTCGTGGGACAACACGCATCCCTTCGGGGCGGCGGTGGTTCCGGAGGTGTAGATGATCATGGCGTCATCGCGGAGCCGCACTCGTTGGCGACGCAACGCGATCTGCTCGCTCGTCACGGACTCAGCAAGTTCCTCGACGTCCGATGCCGCGACTATGCCGGGTGCCCCTTCGCCTCTCAGCATCACTATTCGTCGAAGGTGCGGCGCCTCGGGTAAGTCGAGACTCTTCGAATCCGCGGTTGCCAGTTCTGGAAAAGCCGCGGTCAACTCGGATCGGAAGTCCGTTCGTGGGGCCAGAGCGTCGCTGGTCAGCAACACTTTGAGCTCAGCATGGGTAATGATGTAGCGCAATTCGCTGCTGCGGAGACGCGGATTGAGAGGCACCAGCACAGCGCCTGCGAGTGCCGTACCGAACATCGCCTCAACGAATTCATTCGAGTTGGGGGCAAGCACGCCGACCGTGTCACCCGGCCGCACCCCGAGAGCCACGAGCAACCGCCCGACCCGCACGGCACCTGCCGTGAGGTCGGCGTAGGAAAACGTCCTGTCAGGCAGAACCAGAGCGGGATGGTCGGGATACATGGCTCCGGAGCGCACGAGCACATCGCCCAGTGGCAGGCATTCACTGAACACGGACTGGTTGTACATGGACTTGATCCTCGCCTTCGTAGACCGTCGCCGGATCGGTGTGCAGGGAGACGGAGCCTGATGAGTGAATTCGAATACTAGGCCGCTCGTCGATCGCTCGTCAACGCACTCGTTTACAGCTCCCGCGATCGCCCGAAAAAGCTTTCAACGTAGGTGTTGACGGTCTGTTAACGATGATGTTGACTAAGGGGCAAATCTCGATACGGAGGAACGATGACCAATACGACGACACAGCCGCGTCACAACGGTGATTACAACGGCACACCTGCGCTGACTGAGGATGAAATTCGTGCGGCGGTGGACGGCGCATCGGTGCCGGTGCTGCTGATGGTCCTCTATCAGGTGACGGGCGACGAGTCGTGGATCGGAAGACGGTTCGCTCCGAGTCAGTTTCGCGGAGTATCGCCTCGCCCGACCGGCGATATTGCCGAGGCTGATCAGCGCCTGGTCCGCGCCGCAGCGGTCAGTGCGATCGTCTCCCTACTCTCCCACCGGCGACCGGCGCTCGAGCTGACCAACGTTCACGACATGTCGAAGGCAGCCAGCTTCTTTCTCGGCGAGCCCATCGATGAGCGATATTCTGCGATCCTCAGCGAGGAGCTACGGCGACGCTCTGCAGTCGGCAGTGAGCAGGACAACGAACCGGACGTCACTCCCCCAGCCGGAACGCGCGCCATCGTCATCGGGATGGGCATCTCTGGGCTCGCCGCTATCCACCTGCTGCAGCAACTCGGGATCGAGTTCACGGTATTCGAGAGGGGTGCGGACGCAGGCGGCGTGTGGCACCAAAATCGATACCCCGGTGCTGGCGTAGACACCCCGAGCCACCTTTACTCGTTCTCGTTCGACTACCGGGACTGGGATAGACATTTCGAGCTTCGGGACGAGCTGTACGAGTACTTCAACGGAGTACTCGACACGTTGGGTGCCCGCGAGAAGGTCTCGTTCGAGACCGAAGTGGTGAGCGCGGTGTACGACGACCGAAGCGCTCTATGGACAGTGACCACGCGAAACCGAGCCGGGCAAGTGGAGACTCATGTAGCGAACATGGTCATCAGTGGGGTTGGCTCGCTCAACCAACCGAAACTCCCGGCGATCTCCGGCCGCGAGCAATTCGAGGGCATTCAATTCCACTCGAACAGATGGCCCGATGGCCTCGACCTCACCGGCAAGCGTGTTGCGATCGTAGGAGCGGGTGCCAGCAGCCAGCAAATCTCGCCGTCCATCGCTCCGATAGTGGAACACCTCGACATCGTGCAGCGATCACCACAGTGGGTGGCGCCGTTCGAGCAGTTCCGCGAGGAAGTTCCCGCAGCGGAACGCACTCTGCTGCAGCATGTTCCGCTGTACCGAGCCTGGCATTGGATCGGGCTCTTTTACCAGCACGGCGACAAGATCATCGACGCTCTCCGCGTCGACCCCTCGTGGCCACACCCGGAGCGGTCGGTGAATCGGCGAAACGATCGTCAACGAGAATTCCTGACATCGTACATCGAGTCTTCCCTGGAGGGGCGACCCGATCTCATCGAGAAGGCCGTTCCCCACTACCCACCTTTCGGCAAGCGCATGCTCCTCGACAACGGGTGGTATCGAACCCTCAAGCGGCAGAACGTCGATCTCTTCACCAGCGGCGTCTCCGACGTGACCCCAACTGGACTCGCGCTGTCAACGGGCGAACATCTCGACGTCGACGTCATCATCTGGGCCACAGGATTCGAGGCCGCGCGCTTTTTGAGCTCGCTCGAGGTACGCGGCGAAGACGGTCTCGACCTAAGCGAAGCCTGGGATGATGATGATCCTCGCGCCTACCTGGGCGTGTCCATTCCGCACTTTCCCAACTTCTTCATGCTCGGCGGGCCCCACTCATTACCGGGAAGCGGAAGCTTCATGTACTTCATGGAGCTTCAAGCCCGTTATCTCCGTGACCTCCTAGCCGAGATGTTCCGCAAGAACATCACGGCCATCAGCGCTACCGAGGACTCGACGAATCGATACAACGAACTCGTCGATACGTTGCACTCCAAGACGGTGTGGACACACCCCGGATTCGCGACCTATTACCGAAACTCGAAGGGCAGAGTTATTTTCGTCATGCCCTTCTTGAACGTCGAATACTGGGAAATGGTCAGGCAACCCGACCTCGCTGACTTCGACATTCTCGAAGACGCCGTGGTTCGGCCGTCTCCCTGACACCAGTCCCTGTCTCGACAACACCCCTCGCACCGACATCCCGACCCGATCGAAACACCGAAAGGCGGCCACCGTGCCCGACATCCTTCATCTGAAGTCGCCCGCAGTCATCGACACTGCGGTGACCGGCGACCCGTCGGTCGCCGAGACAGTGTCCACTGTCATCGCCGACATCCGCGACCGTGGCGACGCCGCCGTCCGGGCCTACTCCGAAAAGTTCGACAAGTGGAGCCCCGAAAGCTTCCGATTGAGCGAGGAGAGGATCGACGAGATCATCTCGACAGTTCCCTCCGAGGTCATCGCCGACATCGAAACGGTGCAACGGAACGTCCGCGACTTCGCTCAGCACCAGCGCGACTCGCTCCATGACTTCGAGGTCGAGACTTCACCGGGTGTCCATCTGGGACAACGCAATCTGCCTGTCTCCGCAGCCGGCGCGTACGCGCCGGGCGGTCGATACCCGTTGGTCGCATCGGCGCACATGACAACGGTGACGGCGAAGGTCGCCGGCGTTCCACACGTCACGGCCTGCACTCCGCCGATCCGCGGAGAAGTTCCTGCTGCGACGGTCGCGGCGTTTCATCTCGCCGGAGCCGACGACATCTACCTCCTCGGAGGTGTGCAAGCAGTCGCGGCGATGGCACTGGGCACGCAGAGCATTCGCAAGGTCGACATGCTCGCCGGCCCCGGAAACGCGTTCGTCGCGGAGGCGAAGAGACAGCTTTTCGGCCAGGTCGGAATCGACCTGTTCGCCGGGCCCACAGAGGTGATGATCGTGGCCGACTCGAGCGCGGACCCGTTCATCGTCGCTGTGGATCTGCTCAGTCAGGCCGAACACGGCCCTGATTCACCTGCAGTGCTGATAACGGACTCCGAGGCCCTTGGCCGCAGCGTGATCGAGCACATCGACGCGATCCTGCCTGACATGCCCACACGTGACTTCGCAGGTGTGGCGTGGCGAGACCACGGACAGGTGATCGTCACCGCAGATATCGACGCCGCCTATGCTCTCGCGGACACTTTCGCCTCGGAGCACGTACAGATTTTGACCGACACACCGCGTCGAGCGCTTGAATCGATGAGCAATTACGGTGCACTCTTTCTCGGAGAAAAAACGTGTGTCTCCTACGGAGACAAAGTAATCGGGACCAATCACACCTTGCCGACGCGCGGCGCCGCCCGCTACACGGGAGGACTGTGGGTGGGAAAGTACCTCAAGACCGTCACCTACCAGGAGGTGACATCCGAGGCTGCCAGCGCCGAACTCGGGACCCTCTGCGGTAGAGCTGCGCGAGTAGAATACTTCGAAGGTCACGCTCGCTCGGGTGATGTTCGCGCGGCGAAGTACGGTGGCGCACCACTTACGTGGGCCCCCGCCACGCTGTCGGTCGGGCCGCGGTAGTTCCCTGTGCTCACGTTCTCGTTGGAAGGAAAGACCGCCCTGGTCACCGGGGCGAACAGAGGCCTCGGAAAGGCTATTGCGGGGGCCCTCGCCGAGCTCGGTGCGACGGTGTACGGGACATCGCGCACCGAGACCGGAGTGAAGCAGATCGAATCCGATCTAGGCACCGAGGGATTCGTTCTCGACCTTGAGGACGTGCACACCATCGCACCCTTCGTCGAGCGTGTCGGTACCGACCCGCGCGGGATCTCCCTGGACATTCTGGTCAACAACGCCGGGATCAATCATCCCGCCCCGGCTCTCGATGTCACCGTCGAGCAGTGGGACTCCATGGTGGACACCAATCTACGAGGGACATTCTTCCTCACACAGGCCGTTGCGAAGCACTGGGTGTCGGCCGGAGCCCGTGGTGCCGTCGTCAATATCGGGTCTCAGGCCGGCACCGTGGGGATCGAGGAACGAGCTGTGTACTGCACCACCAAGGGTGGCCTGGATCAGCTCACCAAAGTTCTCGCCATCGAGTGGGCCGAGCACAGTATTCGAGTGAATACCGTCGCTCCCACCTTCGTCCGGACCGAGATGACCGCGGAGACTTTGTCGAGGCCGGGGTGGGGCGACACTCTGCGCGGACGGATCCCGTTGGGCCGCTTCGGTGAACCGGAAGATATCATCGGCGCCGTCGCCTTTCTGGCCGGTGACGCAGCCGGCTTGATCACCGGACACACCCTGTTGGTGGACGGCGGTTACACCGCATGGTGACCTAATCCATCGGGGCCGGAAGCCGAGGGTCACCGGCGCAGCATCGCCCGGTAGCGCATCCTGAGCAGAACCGATACGACACGAAAGGTACGCATGAACATGACTGGGTCATCGTTGAACAGAGAATCCGTCGTCGTCATCACCGGCGCGGCGACAGGCATCGGTCGAGCGATGACGTTGTCGTTCGTCGCTCGAGGCGCACGGGTCGTGGTCGCCGATATCGACGACGCCGCTGCCGCCGCGCTGGTTGCGGAAGTGTCCGAACTCGGCGGCACCGCCTTCGCCGAGCGAGTGGACGTCAGCAAGGCGGAGTCCGTGGAACGACTTGCCGATTCGGTGTTCTCACAGCACGGTCGAGTCGATGTCCTGTGCAACAACGCCGGGGTGTCGATGCGCCCGCACCGAGCGTCGTGGAACGCCTCGATCCGTGACTTCGCGTGGGCGATGGAGGTGAACTACTTCGGCGTCGTCCACGGAATCGTCAGCTTCGTGCCTAGAATGCGCGCTCAGCCCGGTCACAAACATATGGTCAACACCTCCTCGGTGACGGCGCTCGACATAGCTCCGGGACACGCGCCGTACGCAGCCTCGAAGGCCGCAGTCACTGCGCTGTCCGACGCCCTCCGCTACGAACTCGAGGACCATGACGACGATTTCGGCGTCACGGTCTTGTACCCGGGACTCGTCCCCACCTCGATCGCGACGAGCGAGCGCCTTCGGCCCGACTCCGATAGGTCCGCGGTTCGGAACGTCATAGCGTATGAGCCCGAACGAGCCGCAACTCTCACTTACAACCTTCCCGTCGCGGCAGAGACATTGGGCGAACTCGCTGTCGAAGCCGTGGAAACAGGCCAGAACGCGGTGCTCACCCACGGCTACCCCGGCACCGAGATCGAGGCGCGATTGCAAGACCTCCGTAACGGGGCGTCGGACCGGACACTCCAACACTTCACCGGCCACTCGAGCAAGGAACACGAACGATGATCACCACCCGATTCACGCGCGAGTTCGATATCGATCATCCCATCGTGTGCGGCGGCATGACCGGAGCGGGACGAGCCGTCCTGATCGCCGCCGTCGCCAATGCTGGAGCCCTGGGCTTTCTTTCGGCGCTGACGCAACCCTCACCGGCCGATCTCGACGAAGAGATTCGGAGGACGAAGGCATTGACGGATCGACCGTTCGGCGTCAACCTGACGATCCTTCCGACGATCGAACCCGTTCCGTACGACGAGTATCGCCAGGTCATCATCGACAACGGTATAAAGATCGTCGAAACGGCGGGTTCGAGTCCGAGGGACCATCTGCCGTCGTTGAAGTCCGCGGGCATCAAGGTCATTCACAAGACCGTCGCGGTCCGGCACTCGATCTCGGCGCAGAAGCTCGGCGTCGACGCGTTGTCCGTGGACGGCTTCGAGTGTGCAGGCCACCCCGGCGAGGACGACGTGTCCAGTCTCGTGCTGATTCCCGCTGTCGCGGCCAGAACCGATCTACCGATCATCGCGTCGGGTGGATTTGCCACCGGCGCAGGCCTCGTCGCCGCCCTGGCGCTCGGCGCGGACGCCATCAATATGGGAACCCGGTTCGTCGCGACGGCGGAAGCTCCTGTGCATCCCAACGTGAAAGATCGAATAGTGGCCAATACCGAACGCGACACCAACCTCATATTCCGCAAGTTTCGCAATACCGCACGGGTTGCCAAGAACGCCGTATCGGACGAAATTCTCGCGATCGAGAGACGACAAGGAACGACGTTCGAGGACATCGCCGCTCTGGCCTCGGGTGCTCGGGGCCGGCAGAACGTCCTCACGGAAGGGCGCATGGACGATGGGCTGTGGTGGGTCGGGCAGAGTCAGTCGTTGGTCACCGACATCCCTACCTGCACAGACGTCGTGAGCCGGATCATCGACGATGCCGAAGAATTGATCGACCGCCGCTTGGCTGGGCTCGTCCTATCCAGGCAATGAGGCCGAGCCTCGGAAAGAAGTTCGAGGGGAGTGTCTATAGGCTTGTCTTCACTTCTACCGACCCCTGCGAGGGCATTTCTCGACCGACAACTCGTACGGTCTCGCCGACGTAAGGACACATGAGCACTTCCCGCGAAACGTCCGGTACTCGTGAAACTCGAGGACCCGAGTCCGCGCAGCACGAGCACTTCCCTTGGTCACCGCTGCTGGCGCTCGCTCTGGCCGGATTCGTGTGCATCATGACCGAAACCCTGCCCGTCGGCCTTCTCCCGCAGATCACCGATGACCTCGGAGTCTCCGAAGCCGCGGCGGGGCAGTGGGTGAGCGTGTATGCGGCAGGCACCGTAATCACGGTGCTTCCGGCCATCGCATTGACCCGAGGGATCAGACGCAAGCCGCTGCTGCTGATAGGCGCCGCTGGGTTCCTCCTCGCGAACGCCTCAACGGCCCTGGCTCCCACGTACGAGGTCGCTCTGATCGCCCGCGCGGTCGCCGGCGGATTCTCCGGACTGGTCTGGGGAATCCTCGCTGGGTACGCCCGCCGACTCGTGCCGAGCAGCCTGGCCGGGCGAGCCCTTACGGTCGCCATGGTAGGCACGCCGCTGGCCCTGTCGCTGGGGACGCCCGCAGGCACACTGATGGGCGGCATCGTCGGCTGGCGGTGGACGTTCGCCGCGATGTCCATGGTCGCGTTGTGCCTGGTCGTCTGGATCGTTCTCGGAGTGCCCGACCGTCCAGGCCAAGCTCGCAAGGAGCAAACGGCCGTGTGGCGCGTCGTGGCGATCCCTGGTGTCGCACCGGTGCTCGCCACGACGTTTGCCTGGCTGCTGGCACACAACCTTCTCTACACCTACATCGCTCCATACATCTCCTGGCTGCAAGTCGGCACCCGCACCGACGCCGTGCTGATGGCTTTCGGCTGTGCGGCGCTGATCGGAATCTGGCTCACCGGCCGGCTCGTCGATGCCATGCTCCGACGGCTGGTTCTGGGAAGCCTGGCCGCATTTGCTCTGGCGGGTCTCACGCTTGCACTCGGCGGTCACAGCTCGGTCCTGTTCTGGGCGGCCGTGGTGCTGTGGGGGCTGACGTTCGGCGGTGCGGCAACGCAGCTGACGACAGCCGCCACCGATTCGGCAACTGGAGCGGTCGACATCGTCACGGCACTGATGGTGGTCGCCTTCAATCTCGCGATCTTCGGCGGCGGGGTCGTCGGCGGCCTCATATTGCAGACGTGGGGACCGGGGTCCTTTCCCTGGGCAGTCGTCCTGCTCGCCACCGTGGGCTTGATCGTCGCTGCGATCGCGCGGCACCGCAGTTTCACCCCCGGCCCGCGCGACTGAGCGAGACCGATACTCGGTTTCGTTACTCTCGATCATGGTGCGCCCTCAGTGAGGCCGTGCACCGTTCTATTCGACGCCGACGAACCCCGGAGATGTCGCGCCGAGCCGGATTGCGTGCTCCACAGCCCTCCGTCCCGCGCCCATCCTGACCGAATTGCGCAAATGCATGCGCATCCCGGGCAGATATCGGTGCGCTGTCGAGGCATCCGAGGCCATGCTGATGAGTTCTTTCGTGATGTTCGGAACCAAGTGCGCGCGGAACGGCAGTCCGCAATAGAAAATGAATCCTTCGAAAGCTTCCGGAGACATTCGGAGCAAGGACTCCAAGAATCCCGGAATTTCCTCCTGCATGGTCGTCCAATACTTGGTTCCGCCGATGTGTTTGTCCCACAGCTGCTGTCGCCTCTCGTCGAGAGGGGGCCAACCACCCTCCGGACACGCCATCGAGGCCAGGTGGCGTGAACTCTCGAAGAAGGCATGGACTCCGACACTCGATTGCAACGTGACGATCTCGTGGAGCTGATCGAGCGTCGCTCCCGCAGCAACAGCGCGCTGCGCCCAGTGACGACTTCCGCGAGTGTCCAGGGACGAGGAGGTGGCGCGGAGCGCGAACTCGATCAGCGCAACCTGAAGTTCGGTCAGATCCTCGCCGTCGGCAACCCCGTCCAACAATTCTGCCGCCTGCGTGTCGATCTCTCGCTGACTGACTGTCACGACTCTCCTCATCGTCGAAAAACGTTGCCGAGCTGAGCTTATCGACATCGGCCACACGTTGGCAACACAAGTGTTGACGACGGGATAGCGGCTGCATAGTCTTGCGAATACGGAAAGTGGCGTCTAGACCCACTCGAACGACCCAGCCACTAGAACGACACTGCACCACTCGAACTAGGAGCCCACATGCCCCAACACCTGGCAATGCCCGATTACGCCAACATCCGGGTCGAGCATTCTTCCCCCGTCTCATGGATCGTGCTCGATCGACCGGACAAGGCCAACGCACTGTCCAACGAATTGCTTGACGAGTTCTCCGATGCCCTTGCTCGGCTGAAAGATACGGGCGAACCTATCATCGCGATCCGGGGCGAGGGGAAGGGCTTCAGCGCTGGATACGATCTGGGCCAGGTCGCGCCCACCACGGCCGCGGACCCCGTCGCCGATAGAACGCGATTGCAGAAGAACCTGGATCGCTATCTGGCGATCTGGGATCACCCCAAGCCCGTCATTGCCGCGATCCACGGTTACTGCGTCGCCGGTGCCACTCAGTTGGCCACTTTTACCGACATCACAATCGTCACCGAGAACGCGAAGATTGCCGAGGTCACCATTCCGGTGGGTGCCGGATACGTGTCACCGGTATGGGCAACACACGTCGGCCCGAAGCGCGCCAAGGAATTCGCGTTCGTCCCAGGCAACAGCATCGATGGGCGAATTGCAGTCGAGTGGGGTTGGGCGAATCACGCCGTTCCGGAAGGCGAGCTCATCGCACGCGTCGACTCGCTCGCGCGACGTATCGCCCAGGTACCGCCCAGCTTACTGACCATCAAGAAGGTCTCGATCAATCGCGCCATGGAGGCGATGGGTTTCCGTACTGCACTCGGAGCCATAGCCGACGCAGACGCATTGGCCCACATGACGCCCGAGGTGGCCGCCTTGCGCGGACGCATTTCCGAGGAAGGTCTCAAATCGGTCATCGAATCGTTCCGTGTGGCACCGACTTCCGATCTGTCGTCCCTACATCGGACCGATGACAATTAGGCAACGAGACCGTTGACGGTGCCGTCAACATGAACGTAGACTGAGTATCGACAATCTCAAGCTCGACACCAAAAACGAATGGAGCGTCATGACTTCGGTCAACGAAGACAACATCGTGGAAGTCGTACAGCGTATTTCCGACGAAAGGGAAATCGAACGAGTCCTTTTTCAGTATGCATTCCATCTCGATGCAGCCGACCCCGACTCGATGCTCCCCCTCTTCGTCGACGACCTCTACGTCGCGTACGGCCCTTCCCACGGCGCGACCGGTGCGGACAAGTACCTTCACGTTCTATCTAACGACAAGACCGGAATAGCAGCATTCTTCGCGGGCACCAGCCATCACGTCAGCAACATCGTGATCGACTTCGTAAACAAGGACAGTGCGAAAGTGCGATCGGTTCTCTACGCATGGCATAAGTACTACCGAGATCGTCCCGACGGAATCGTGTACGCCCAGTATCACGACGAATTCATTCGCACTGACGAGGGCTGGAAAATTTCACGTCGCGAACAGAAGACTGCCGGCACAGAAAATTATCACGCAAAAGCCGACGCTCTCGTCCCCACACCCCGCGCGCAGAAGACGAGCTGACCGTGTCCGACGAACTTCTCTACGAGGTCCGAGAACACGTCGCTTATCTCACTTTGAACCGGCCGAAGGTGCTCAACGCCATTTCGGCCGATGTCGACGAACAAATGGCACGCCGGTGGGACGAGATAGAGGCCGATCCCGACATCTGGGCTGCTGTGATCGGCGCAACCGGCGAGCGAGCTTTCTGCGCAGGTGCCGATATCAGTGGGGGCACCGATGCAAGCCCGTCGAGACTCGCGCTCGGAGGGGGGCTGACCGGGGTCGGAGGACCGCTCAGAGAATTGAGCAAGCCCCTGATCGCCACCGTCCAGGGGTACGTTCTCGGCGGCGGGTTCGAGCTTGCCATGTGTGCCGATATCATCGTCGCTGCCGACAACGCACAGTTCGGACTTCCCGAGGTCAAGGCCGGAATCATCGGCGAAGCCGGCGTCGTTCACCGGGCGATCCGCCACCTCCCGCACCGTGTCGCGATGGCGCTGATCCTCACGGGCGATCGGATGGGAGCACAGGACGCCCTGACACACGGTCTAGTCAACGAAGTGGTGCCGATCGAGGACCTGACGGCGGCCGGAGTTCGGTGGGCTCAGAAGCTCACCGCTGCGTCGCCGCTCGCTCAACAAGCCGCCAAACACGCCGTCCTTTCACGCGCGGCTTATCCCCTCGATGTGGCACTGTCCACCAAGTTCGAGCTCATCGAGGCCTACGCTCGGTCCTCGGACGTTCTCGAAGGGCGAAGAGCGTTCGAGGAGAAGCGCAAGCCACAGTGGGCGGGCAGGTGACGCTACTGTGAGCAGCCCTTATCCGCGCCCCGTTGCATACACACTCTGCAGCGGCCGCCCGGGTCGAGATCGTCGAACCTATACTGACTGAACCACCCGAAAAACAACGGTCATGAAGGCGAGGCAGGGCTGTGGCGGAATCACCGGTCAGTGGAATTGCACGGCGTCGAAAGAGTGCGCTGACCGAAAATTCAGCAGACTACTCCGTTAGACGAGCAGGTCTGCTGCGAGTCGCGGCTGAAGTATTTCGTGAAAAGGGGTACGCCGCCGCAACGTTGAACGACATTGCGGCGGCGTACGGAACCGACCGGGCCTCGCTCTATTACTACGTCGGCAGCAAAGAAGAACTCTTTCAGGAGTGCATTACCGACACCGTGGTCACCAACCTGGCTCGCGCAAAGAAAATTGTCGCCCAAAAACTACCACCGCGCGAGACACTCGAGGCGCTCATCGCCATGCTGCTCGCCTCGCAAGTTGAGCACTACCCCTACATGTACGTCTACATGCAGGAAGACTGGGGCCGAGTCTCCTCGCTGGACTCGAAATGGGCTCAGGAGATGGTCGCCAACACGCACAAGATCGAGAAGTATTTTCTCGATGCCATCGCACTCGGGGTCAAGGACGGAACATTCCGCGACGATCTCTCCAACACTCTGATCGCGAACAGCATTTTCGGAATGACCCAGTGGACACATCGGTGGTTCGTGCCGGGTGAGAGCCGTTATTCGGCGGAAGATCTCGCCCGCGTGTTCTCGGCGATTTTTTTCGACGGAATCATGGCAGAGGGCCACGCGAAGGACTGACGATCTCGTCCGCGGTGCCAGCTCCTCAGCCCAAGTCGGGAACGTCCGCGGTCGTGCCTCTGAAGGTGGGCCTCCGCTTTTCCATGAACGCGGCAACACCTTCCCTGCCATCACCCACCGAGGCGTGCCACATCGCCAGGCTGTCCCGCCGGTGAGCGTCCATAGGATGAGCGGAGCCCGACCCGGCATAGATCAGGCGTCGCGCCATCGCTAAGGCGGATGACGAACGACCGACAACGAACTTACGCGCAAGGTCCATGGCAGCGGGCAACAATTCCTCACGGGAATGCACGGACCTGACCAATCGCCCATCCAACGCCTGTTGGGCATCGAGGATGTCTGCCGAGTAGATCCACTCGAGCGCTGTCTGTAATCCGACAATTCTGGGCAGGAAGTACGACGACGTGGCCTCTGGAACAATGCCGAGTCGCCCGAAGACAAAACCGATCCGGGCATCGTACGACGCCATCCGAATGTCCATCGCCAGCGTCATGGTCGCGCCGATACCCACGGCAGGACCGTTGATCGCTGCGATAACGGGCTTGTCACAGGAATGTATTGCGAGAGCGACTTTTCCGCCGGTGTCCCGAACCCCAGACTCGAACGGTTCCTCGGTGAGACGATCGCGCATGTCTGCCACTGTGGGGCTCAATGCCTCGTCCAGGCCGAAAACGTTTCCTTCGACCGCCAAGTCCATCCCAGCGCAGAATGCGCGACCGGCACCTGTCACCACTACCGCACGGACATCATCGTCGGTACGCACTCTCGTGAATGCGGCCACCAATTCTGTAGCCATTGTTACCGAGAATGCATTGAGCTGCTCCGGCCGCGACAGCGTCAGTAGAAGAATTCCGTCGCTGTCAATGGACCAATCGATCGTGTCGTACTCCATCGGTCCCCCTAATCGCCTGCGCCGTTCTGCCGATCTTCTTCGGCCACCAGCATCGATGCTCATCGTGACACCGCTTCCACAGGTTTGTCAACGCGCACGTTGCCGACTCGTACTCGATCCCAGGTGGCCGAACCTACGACTGATCGGTGGAATCACCGACGCTGATGACGGCGATAAGGTCTCCTCCCTCTACCTGTGCGACACCGTTGATCGCGAGTCGGGCAACGCGCCCGCTGCGTGGTGCAGTAATGCTGGCTTCCATCTTCATGGCTTCGATCGTCGCAATGGTGTCCCCCACTGTGACCGAGTCACCCTGTGCTGCGACCACGGTCACAACCCCGGCGAACGGTGCGGCCAAATGCGCCGGATCGCTCCGGTCCGCCTTCTCTGACGCCGGGGCTTCAGACACTATCGATCGATCGCGTACGGATACCGGTCTCAATTGTCCGTTGAGTATGCACATCACCGTCCGCATTCCGGCGTCGTCGGGCTCCGAGATGGCCTCGAGACCGATCAAAAGCTCGACACCCTTCTCTAGTTGCACCCGATGTTCGTCACCCTGGCGCAGGCCGTAGAAGAACTGGTTCGCGGACAACGACGACGTGTCGCCATACTTGTGGCGGTGGTCCGCCAGTTCCTTGGCTGGGCCCGGGAACAGCAGTCGGTTCAATGCGTCTCTACGAACAGGTCCGGATGTTTCGAGGGCAGCCCGGTCCTCGGCTGTCAGGGGCGCGTCGGGACGCGCACCACTGCGACCAGCCAAGGCCCTCTCGCGAAATGGTTCGGGCCACCCGCCAGCGGGTGTCCCGAGATCGCCGCGTAGAAATCCGATCACCGAATCGGGGATATCGTACTTTCCTGGATCGGCGGCGAAATCGTCCACACTCACCTCCGCGCCGACCAGATGCAACGCGAGATCACCGACCACCTTCGAGCTCGGTGTCACCTTGATCAGTCGACCGAGTAACCGATCTGAGTCGGCGTAGGCCCTCTCGACCAGTTCGAACCGGTCGCCAAGCCCAAGTGCCATCGCCTGCTGCCGAAGGTTCGACAGCTGGCCGCCGGGGATCTCGTGTCGGTACACACGGCCCGTCGGCGACGGCAGACCGGACTCGAACGGCGCGTAGACCTTACGCAGCGCTTCCCAGTACGGCTCGAGATCGCAAACACTCTGCAGGCTCAGGCCAGTGTCGCGGTCGGTGTTGGCCGCGGCGGCCACGATGCCCGACAGTGCCGGCTGAGATGTAGTTCCTGCCATAGGAGCCGACGCACCGTCGACTGCGTCCGCCCCCGCCGTCCATGCAGCGAGGTAGGTCGCCAGCTGCCCACCGGGTGTGTCGTGAGTGTGCACGTGCACCGGAAGGTCGAAATTCTTGCGCAGCGCACTCACCAAAGTGGTCGCCGCCGGTGCCCTCAACAGACCCGCCATGTCCTTGATCGCCAACACATGCGCGCCAGCGTCGACGATCTGCTCGGCAAGCTTCAGATAGTAGTCGAGGGTGTAGAGGTCCTCTCCGGGGTTCGACAGGTCACCGGTATAGCTCAGCGCCACTTCCGCTACGGCAGAGCCAGTTTCGTGTACAGCGTCGATGGCCGGTCGCATCTGGTCGACGTTGTTGAGCGCGTCGAAGATACGGAAGATGTCGACGCCGGTCTGCGCGGCCTCCGCCACGAACGCGGACGTCACCTTCTGCGGATACGGGGTGTACCCCACTGTGTTGCGACCTCGCAGCAACATCTGAAGACAGATGTTGGGCACAGCCTCGCGCAGGGAGGCCAGCCGCTCCCAGGGATCTTCGTGCAGGAATCTGAGCGCCACATCGTAAGTCGCGCCGCCCCAGGCTTCGATCGACAGTAACTCCGGTGTCGCTCTCGCCACATAGGGCGCTACGGCCATCAAACCAGTTGTACGTACACGCGTCGCCAACAACGACTGATGCGCGTCGCGGAACGTCGTGTCCGTGACCGCAAGCGCTTTTTGCTCACGCAGTGCGCGAGCGAAGCCTTCCGGACCCAGCTTCTGGAGACGTTGCCGACTACCGTCCGGCGGGGGAATCGTCATGTTCAGTCCCGGCAACTTGTCTCGTGCATAGACCACGGTCGGACGGGTGCCGTGCGGCATGTTGACCGTTATATCCGCCAAGTAGTTCAGGATCTTCGTGCCTCTGTCACCGGATGCGAACGAAGTCAGCAAGCCTGGCCGCTGCTCGATGAAGGAGGTCGTGATGTCACCGGCCCGAAAGTCCGGGTCTGCGAGAACACTTTGCAGGAACGGGATGTTCGTTGCGACTCCGCGAATGCGGAACTCGGCTACGCCCCGTTGTGCGCGGGCGACCGCGGTCTCGAAATTCCGACCACGACACGTGAGCTTTACGAGCATCGAATCAAAGTAAGCGGAAACCTCGGCTCCGGTCGTGGTGCCACCATCAAGACGGACACCTGCACCACCGGGAGTCCGGTAGGCAGTGATCCGGCCGGTGTCCGGCCGAAAGCCGTTGGCCGGATCCTCCGTGGTGATGCGGCATTGCAGTGCAGAGCCACGAATCTTTACGTCGTGCTGGCGAAGTCCCAACTCGTCCAGAGACTCCCCCGCTGCGATCCGCAGCTGAGACTGCACCAGATCGACGTCGGTGATCTCCTCCGTGACCGTGTGCTCGACCTGGATACGCGGGTTCATCTCGATGAAGACATGGTTTCCGTCGCGATCGACCAAGAACTCCACAGTTCCGGCGCACGAATACCCGATTTCTCGCGCGAAAGCGACCGCGTCCGCGCACAACCGAGAACGCAGGGCCTCGGAAATGTTCGGGGCCGGAGCGATCTCCACCACCTTCTGGTGGCGGCGCTGCACCGAGCAGTCGCGCTCGAACAAGTGGATGACGTTGCCGTAGGTATCGGCCAGAATCTGCACCTCGATGTGGCGGGGCTCGATCACCGCCTGCTCGAGAAATACTGTCGAGTCACCGAACGCCGACTCTGCCTCTCGCGCTGCAGCTTCGATCGCCTCTCGAAGACCTGATATCTCCGCAACCCGACGCATGCCGCGGCCACCACCACCGGCGACCGCTTTGACGAACACCGGGAAAGTCATGGTCTCGGCCGCTGTCATCAACGCGTCGACATCCGACGAGGGTTTTGACGACGAGAGCACTGGCAGACCAGCCGCCTTGGCCGCTGCGATTGCCCGAGCCTTGTTGCCCGTCAATTCCAACACCGTCGACGAGGGGCCGACGAAGGTAATTCCGGCGGCAACGCAAGCAGACGCCAGATCGGGATTTTCGGACAGGAACCCATAACCAGGGTAGATCGCGTCTGCGCCGGCACGCACTGCGGCATCGACAATCATTTCGACCGAGAGGTAGTTGCGAACAGGATGGCCCGGCCCACCGATCTCGTAGGCCTCGTCGGCTTTGGTGCGATGCAACGAATTTCGGTCCTCGAACGGGAACACGGCTACGGTCCCCGCTCCCAATTCGTACGCAGCACGGAATGCCCTGATTGCAATCTCGCCGCGGTTGGCGACCAGTACCTTGGAAAACATTGTGACAACAAACCCCTCGATGAGCTGGAATAGGACGGACTACCCGTGCTGAACTTTCAGTCGTGTGCAGGCGGGTACCACTTGCGCATCAGATCGGTCTGGTCCGCGGTGCCGCCGAGTCGATCGACCGCCTCGTCCATCATCTCGGCTACAAGCGATCCCACTCGCAACTCCTGCCCGACGTGGTCTGCAAGTGCACCCGCAAGATGCGCATCCTTTCGCATGAGCTCGAGCGTGAAACCCTGCTTCAAGTTGGGGAAGACTATCTCGGGATAGGTGTAGTCGGTGACGTAGCTGCGTCCGGACGACATGTTGAGAACGTCGATCATGACCTCCGGTGCGATTCCGTATCGCTCTGCGAGCGTGAGCATTTCGATCGCCGCGAACCTGTTGCAGTGATTCAGTAGATTATTGACGAGTTTGGCGGCGTGTCCGGCCCCCACGGGCCCGAGGTGGAAAACGTTGGCCGTGATGGTGTTCAGCAGAGGCTTTACTCGGGCAAAATCCTTCTCGGACGCGCCGACCATGAGCGTGGCAAGACCGTCGTACGCTCGCCGAACGCCGCCCGCGATCGGTGCGTCGATGTACGAGATCGAGCGGACTGCGAGCTCCCGCGCTAGCCCCTCGTCTACAATCGGTGTGCTGCTCGTTGTGTCGATGACGACCGAGCCGGGAGTCATTCTCGCAGCGAGGCCACCGTCACCGAGTAACAGCTTCACCACGTTGTCGGGGCCGGGGAGGGACAGAAACACGACATCGCAGGTGGCGATTTCGTCGAGCGCCGCGAATCGCGCCCCGCGCTCTTCGAGCGGACTCGCCAGTGCAGGGTTCAAGTCGTTGACCAACAACGTGCTCGAGCCGATCAGTCTGGATGCGATGGCTGACCCCATCGCCCCGATGCCGATGAATCCAATCTTCTGTGACAAACGTCCGCGCTCCTCTTCGAGTAAGGCTTTCGTACAGCTACGTGTTTGTTACTTCGTGTCGATCGATGGGTGCGGAGTATCCGAACGCGTCCTGGTCGAGGTGACGGTCCTACCGGACGGTGGGTCGATCTCCCGTACCCACAGTGCACACAGGGCCGAAATAAGGGTCGATGCTGAGACCCACAGCACGACCGGCATCCCGGAACCCGTGTTCGCCACGAGCTTCGTCAGCACCAGTGGCGTCACCGCGCCGCCGAGAATGACACCGAGAGTGAAGCCGATCGACAGACCCGTGTACCGAACCGCACCGTCGAATGCCTCGGCGAAGAACACACCGATGGATCCCCATGTCATCGAGTAGCCGGTCAGCATGGCGAGGTAGGCGAGAAGAACGACGGCCTGATTCTCGGTGTCGAAGGCACGAATCCATCCATAGGCGGTGACCGCGATGGCGATGTTTCCGGTGATGAAGATCTGTTTCCGACCGAAGCGATCGCTCAGCGCGCCGAACAAGATGCTGGCCGCGATCACCCACACCGCCGCCGCGATGATGACCACCAACATCTCGTTTCGAGTAAATCCTCTGGTCGAACCGTAGGCAAGACCGAACACCGTCGCAGAGTAGAAGGTCACCGAGTTGCCCACGGCTGCACCGGCTATCAACAGCACAGCCATTTTGTGACGCCGTAGTACGACCAGAACAGGGGCAGGAGCTATATCGTGCGCCTTCTGCAAACTCTCGAACGCCGGACTCTCCTCGAGACGCAAACGGATGATCAATCCGAGAATGACGAGCAGGCTGCTGATCCAGAAGGGAACTCGCCACCCCCAGCTGAGGAAGGCGGCGTCGTTCATCAACGCACCGACGACCAGGAAGACGACGTTCGCCACAATCAAGCCGCACTGCGCGCCGGTCTGAACCCACGAACTGTAGAAGCCCCGCTTGCCCTTGGGGCTGTGTTCGACTGTCATCAGCACGGCACCGCCGTATTCGCCGCCCAGCGCTATACCCTGGATGAAGCGAAGAACAACCAGCAGGATGGGGGCGGCGATCCCGATGGTGGCGTACGACGGAATCAGTCCGATAGCGACAGTCGCGGTGCCCATCATCACCAGAGTCGTCACCAGAGTCACCTTGCGACCCACCCGATCCCCGAAGTGACCGAAGACGACTCCACCCAGTGGCCGTGCCACGAATGCGACGCCGAAGGTCGCGAGCGACAACAGCGTGCCTGTCACCGGATCGGAATTGGGAAAGAACACCGTGCCGAACACCAGCGCGGCAGCGGTTCCGTAGATGAAGAAGTCGTAATACTCGATGGTAGTACCCATCAAACTGGCGATGCCCACCCGTGTGACGTCATTCTTGGAAGGTGTCCTGGACACGGTGTACCTCAATTTCGATGGTCGCCTGCGAGTCGCTCGCGTAACTCGACCTTGCGAATCTTTCCGCTCATGGTCTTCGGCAAGTCGTCGACCAAGATCACCCGTTCGGGGCAGTAACGCTTGGCCAAACCGGACTCGATCAAGAAGTCCCGCAACGATTCCAGCGTCACCGTAGTGCCAGGTCGGCACCGGACGAACGCGCATGCTCGCTCGCCCAGCCTGTCGTCGGCGTACCCGACCACAGCCACATCGGTCACGGCCGGATGGCGGAAGATCTGACTCTCCACGGATCCGACCGGAATGTTCTCGCCGCCGCGAATGATGATGTCCTTGGTGCGGCCCGCTATCGTCACCGACCCGTCCGGCTGAAGTATCGCTGTGTCACCGGTTGCGAACCAACCGTCGTCATCGAAGGCTTCGAGAGTGGCCTCGGGGCGGTTGTAATACCCGACAAACAGTCCGGTGCCACGTAGCCACAGGTCGCCCACTTCACCTGAGTCCGCGTCGGCACCCTCGACCGTGCGAACGCGTACCTCCGCGTTCGTCAGTGGCACACCGTCGGTCTGGCGATTGATGTCTCCGAGACCCGGCCGCCCGGACACTGCGATTCCGAACTCGGTCATGCCCCACGCGGGGATCACGGAGCACCCGAGAGCTGCTTCGGCCTCGAACATCAGGGGTCGCGGAATCGGTGCCCCGGCAACGGCAACGAGGGCCAGATCGCGAGCATGCTCGTGAGTAAGGCCAGCCGAGCGGATCAAATCGATCAAGAACGTCGGAGAACCTACCATGCACGTGATGCGTTGCGATTCGATCACGTGCGCGCCGAGCTCGGGGCTCCACTTCTCCATGAAAACTGCCGTTCCGCCGAGGTGAACGGTGAACAAGGCACCCCAAAAGAACCCCGTTGAATGACCGACCGGTGACATTACGAGATTTCTCATCGGTTGCCCGAGCGACTCAGCACCGACGTGTGCTGCCCAGCCGCGCACCACGACATCGAGGGTTGCGTGCAGGTTCATCACCGCCTTGGGCGCGCTGGTCGTTCCCGAGGTGAAAGCGAGTTGGGCGGGTCCCAGTGGGTCAGCAGGCACCTCGACGAATGTGTCCGCAGAGCTTATGAGCTCGTCGAGTGAGAACGTTCCGTCCACTGGTTCACCGACCACCACCACCGTCAGATCGGCATTGCCGAGAATGTTCTTCGACAGAGCTGTGGCCACGACGTCAGTGGAGCCGTGGCGGCGCGAGACGATCAGCACCGCCGACCCAGTCGTACTCGTCATCGACTCCACTTCGTGCGAGCCGTACGTGATCGGGATCCCCGAATATGTTGCCCCTGAACGCAACACACCGTAGACCACGCCCAGAAACTCCACCGAGTTCGTCATCATGACGGTGATGACATCACGAGCCACCACGCCGCGAGACTGCAGTCCAGCAGCAACTCGACGGCTCATCGCGTCCAACTCCAAGAACGTCATCTCCCGGACGGTTCGGCCCTCGTGGTCGACGCTGACCGCCGCCACTCGGTGGGGATGTCGTGCAACGGCCTCGTCGAGATAGTCCCACAACGAGATTCGTCGCCACAGCCCTGCGTCCAGCCTGCGTAGCGCCTCGTCCGCCGAGACCACCGAACCAGCGGGCAGTTCCCGCGTCATCGTGCTCATCGCGCGGCGGGAATATCGACCCGCGTCGACACGATGCTGCTGTCGCGCGCGGCCTTGCGGGCTTCGACATCGAAATCAGGTGTTGCACAGAAGAACAATGTGTGACCGTCTACACCTCCGAGTGCACAGGCAAAGACGCACGAGCCCGGATCTATGCTCTCCACGATCGCACCGTCGACCACCCGATGCAGACGATCCTGACGAATGTCGGCCAGCCACAGCCCTCCCTCGGAATCGATACACGATCCGTCCGGAGCAACCGTCACCTCTTTCAACGCGTCGTCCGCGTTCGACGAAATCGGTAGCGGCCCGAACGACGCCCAAACGCGTCGGTTGACAAGATCCCCGGATTCGGTCAAGTCGAAGGCTGTGATCCGATTGCCGAACGTCTCGTTGACGAGCATGACGTCGTCGGCGGTGATGACACAACCGTTGGGGAACCACAGGTCGTCGGCGACCCGCGTGATGGTGCCGTCCGGATCGACTCGGTGAATGAATCCCCGCCGCATGTCTTCGCCGGCATAGAGGTCGAATCCGAAGTCTCCCAGGTAGGCCCGACCTCGACTGTCGACGACGAGGTCTCCGAGGAACCCCCCCACGTAGTCGGACAGATCAGCGTGTACGACGACCGAGCCATCCGCCTCACGACGCAATAGCGTCTTGTCCATCATCGACACGATCAGAAGACGGCCGTCCGGCAACCAACCGAGACCCGACGGTTGTTGGGGTACCGTTGCTTCCTCTCTCAGGTCCGAGCCGTCCTCGCAGGCCGACTGCACCTTGTGTGTGTACAGGTCGGAGAACCAGATACGGCCGTCGTGCCAGCGCGCGCCTTCGGTGAATGTCAGTCCGGGAACGACGGTGTCGAACGTTGTGGGCACGGTGAACTCCTCGATGGTGGTTTCTGTGTCGAGCTCAATCACGGCGTCGTCCCCGTTGGGCATACGCATAGGTACCGACAGCGATCAACAGAATGAACCCGTAGATGGTTTGGCGCGTTGAATCCGGAATGTTGAGCAGCGGAGTCACGTTGTTCAACAAGGACAGGAACAGCGCTCCTAGAATCGCTCCGATGAACGACCCTCGACCGCCGGTCAATACGGCACCGCCCAGGAACACGGCAGCGAAACAGGTCAGCGTGTATCCCGCGCCGACGGAATTGGACCCGATGCCGGTCTGCGACGCCAGGAAGATTCCACCGACGACAGCACCGAACGAGCACACCAGCAGTCCCACTGTCCGCACGCGGGTAACAGACTGTCCGACTCGTCGACTGGACTCCATGTCGAACCCGGTTGCCCTCAGAGCGAGGCCGGCGGGACGGCGTTGGAGCCACCATTCGGCCCCGACGGCGATGACGACGAGAACGATGAAAGGTGCAGGAACGAAACCGATTCCGAGCGAAAACATCGAGTTCAGGCCAGGCGCGATCGTTCCCTCCGGCTTGGGTCTCAACACAATCGCGAGCCCTGCGATGATCGCCATCGTGGCAACCGTGGCAACAATGGCGTTGACCTTCAGCTTCTCGATCAAGAATGCGTTGAGACACCCGATGACCAGCGCAGTGATCAGTAATACCGGCACCGCGAGAAGAAGTGTGCCGGGCGACAGATCCGGCAACACGAGCGACGCGATCACCACGGTGAGACTCATCGTGGAGCCGACCGAAATGTCCAGGCCTCCTGACACCATCACGTATTGCTGGCCGAGCGCGACGAACGCGAGCGGCAACGTGAGTAGCAACAGGTTGGCAAGATTCTGCGGTGTCCAGAAGACTTCCGATTGCGTTCCCGTGTAGATGGACACCAGCGCCAGCAAGACCAGCAGCATGGCCACCGGGATCTGGCCGGACACCCGGCCCAGCGCCCGACCCAGCCAACTCGGGCCGATCGGAAGGGTAACGGACTCGTCGTCGACGTCGACCGCACCGACGAAACTGCGAACAATTGCGGCTTCCGTTGTTGGAGCGGGTAGTTCCTCGATCGCGACACCCTTCGACATGACGACGACCCGATCGCACAGTCCTGCCAATTCCGAGGAATCCGACGAGTTGATAACCACGGCGACACCGGAGTCCGCGGTCTCTGCAATGAGGCTGTAGATATCCAAACGTGCTTTCGCGTCCACGCCCTGGGTGGGCTCGTCCAGCATCAACACCTTGACCTGGCGCAATGCGGCACGCGCCAGCACTGCTTTCTGCGCGTTGCCACCGGACAGCGCACTGATGGGCTGATGCGCCGACGCGGCGACAATCCCCAAACTGGCTTTCGCGCTATCGAACTCAGAATTGAGACGGCCCGGTAGGGCCAGTCCGAACGGACCGGCGTCCGACCCGAGCTGGGTGGTGGCATTCGCCATCACCGACAGTGGGAGAAACACCGATTCTGCAGCGCGATCGCCGCTTTGAAAACTGATTCCGGCGTCCAGCGCCGAGGGCGGACTGAGACGCTTGATCGGAGCACCATCTACCGAGACATCGCCTGCGTCCCGGTCGATCCCGATCATTCCGCGCAATACTTCGCGCTGCCCATTCCCCTCGGCACCGGCAATCCCCACGATCTCGCCAGCCGTAACGGTGATGTCGACCGGCCCGTATCCCGGGCCCCGGAGTCCGGCGACCCTCAACCGCTCGGGCGCACCACCCTTTCGCGATGCGCGAGCGGGAAATTCCAGCGCTGTCGGCGCACCGACCATCATTTCGACGATGTCGTCGACTTCCCAGTTCCCCGAATCGAAGGTGCCCTGAATGATGCCGTCGCGAATGACGGTGACGCGGTCTGCGAGTCGCCGGACCTCAGGCAGTCGATGGCTGACATAGACGATAGCTGTGCCCTCGTCGCGAGATGTCCGAACCAGGCCGTCCAGATGCTCGGCGTACCGCATGTCCAACGCTGCGGTGGGTTCGTCGAGCATCAACACGAGCGGGTTATGAGCCATCGCTTTGGCGACTTCGAGAAGCTGCCGGGAACCGGGTCCGAGCGCTCGCACGGTGTCGCCGGTTCCGAACGGCAGGTCGAATCGTGCCAGCAAGCCGTCGAGATCATCCGGTGGTGCTTCTCCGACGGACTGGAACGACAGTTCCACGTTCTGGCGAACGGTCAGGTCCTCCACGAGGGATGTGTCCTGGTAGGCAACCATCAGCCCGAGCTGACGAGCTCGCCGCACACCGCTTCCGGCGAGCTCGGTCCCACCGATCAACACGCGTCCCTCCTCCGGCGTGAGTACGCCGGAGGCCGATTTGATCAGCGTCGACTTCCCGGAGCCGTTCTCGCCGACGAGGGCGTGCACCTCACCTGGTCGGACATCGAAGGAGATCGAATCCAGCGCTCGAACGCCTGGGTACACCTTGGTGACATCGGTCATCACCAATACGGGTTCCAGGGTTGTCGTCGATGCCGGTTCGACGCGAGACTTGGCGATCGTCATGATGCGGACAGCGCGAGTGCGATCTGAGCAGGCGTCAGAAGGGTGGGCACCGGTGTGCTCGCGGGGATCGACGGATCGGCGTTTTGCAGTACGTCATCGAGCGGAACCACCGGATTGGGTGACGTCATCTGCGGACTGACTTCCTGACCGGCTCTGAGCATGATTCCCGCAGTGACTGCGATTCGACCGATCCACACCTGGCTGTTGGTCACAAAGCTGGTCGGGTTCAGGTTTGCGTCTCGAGCTTCGGTGAACGCGGTCAGCCAAGACTGATTCACCACATCCGACATTACAACCGGCGGAGTCTGCCCCCGGTCGACGAACGGCCGCACGAGGTCTTCAGGGGTGTAGTCGTACACGATCGCACCCGGTGTGGTTCCCGACGAAAGGAGCGCATTTGCTGCCTGCGCCGTGCCTTGGGGTGTCCATTGAGTGAAGCCTTCGAGCGCGCGCGTCCATCCTGCCGCCTGCATCGAGCGCTCGAAGCACGGCTGCCACGTTGCTGCATTGCTGTTTCCCGGAACGCCGGTGTACATGGCGTAGGACTTGTTGGGTGCGTTGGTCGCGGCGATCGCTTCGCCGGCCTCGGTATAGGTCTGACAGAGGTCCGGAACCACCTGTGCTGCAACGCTCCCGACGACATCATCGGGCAGTGGAGTGTGGGCCTCCACTACCAAAATACCCGCGTCCTTTGCCTGTTGCAGGACGGGACCGACAGCACCGCCGTAGATCGAGTTGAGAACGATGATATCCACGCGTTGCGCCACCAAGCTTTGGAAATTGGCAAGGAAGCCCGCGACATCGGTAGAGGAGTTGTAGACGATTTTCGCGACCTGCGGGGATGCGATCGCCTGCGCGGTGACCTCACCGCGAAAGATGCTGCGCCACGGGTTGACGTTGTCGTTGGCGAAGGCGACGGTCAGCGATCCCCGGCCGGTTTCGCAGACGTTGCTCTGCATGCACTGGGCAAACGTCGCGTCCTGCTCGCTAGTGAGTGGAACCGACGCGACGGCCATCGTGTTCAAGATGGTCGGGTCGAGCGAATCAGCGGGAACCGGCTGCAGGAATGCCTTGTCGATGGTGGCCTGCGTCGCCTCGGGGGTTGCGATGTCGGACGACACCGGGTCCACCGAATCGCCGTTACCATTGCTTCCTGCGGTAGTGCTGGAGCACCCTGCGACCAGGGCCATCGCCGCCAGGGCTGCAGCGTATCGAGCACGCCGGGAACCCGCACCTTTGCGTTGCAGCGGCAGTGTCGCGGAAGATCTCATATCTGACTCCGTGTGTTGGGAGGGAAGTGGGAACGAAGGAAGGTTCACGTCAGTTCTTTCTGCGAAGCAATCGAGTGAAGCGGCGGACGCTGCTGGCACCGACTGTTCCGACCGTGATTGCGGCAACCGCGATGACCAAAGCTGCGCCCTGAACAATGGTTCGAGCGCCTGCGGAGAGGCCGAGGATCGCGAGGCTCTGGTCCAGCAACTGGAGAAAGATGCAGGCGGCGACAACGCTGGCAACACTGGCAGGCCCGCCCGCGAAGATTCCGCCCGCGATTCCGACGGCGGTCACCGTAGCAAGCTGGTAGGGCGCACCCACGGTGCTGTCCGGCGTACCGACGAACCCGGACAGCAGCACTCCCGAAAGCCCGTAGAGAAGTCCTGCAGCCGCGAAGCTCGACAGCCGCACTCGGGTGACTCGAACACCCAATGCACGCGCCGCCCTAGGATTCGATCCGACCTCCGCGACTCGTCGGCCGGCGCGAGTTCGGTGAAGCACGCCCGCCACAATGGCGGCGAGTACCACAGCGACCAGGAAGCACGCGTTGATACGGAAGATCGAGAGCTGCGCAAAGTCCTGAATTGACTGGGGCGCTTGACCGGTCAGAGAAAAGGACACACCGGTCGAGTAGCTGATGAGACCGCTGACTATTCCGAAAGTTGCGAGCGTGACGATGAGCGAATTGAGCCCGAGAACTGAGATCAAGATTCCGTTCACCGTACTGATCACCACCGCCACCGCCACCGCCGCCACGACGACAAGTGGGACATTGGCACCGTCCCCGCCGTAGTGAACGATAATTCCTGCCACTGCCGCCAGGGTTGCCGGTACCGAAAGATCGATAGCGCCGAGCATGATGATGAGCATTTGCCCCATGGACGCCAGTGCAAGTGTCCCGGCGAGGGCCGTGACAACCCAGATCGAGTCTCCCTTCAGGCTGGCCGGTGCAACGATGAGCGCTGCAACGATGAGGAGCCCCAACGCGCCCCAGGCGGCGAGGTAGCGACCGGGGTATCGATACTTCATGTCGGTCAGTCTGTGCGTGCTCCTCTTGGGAGCACGCGAACTCGCCGCTGTCGAACCGCTCTGCACGACCGTTGACATTTGATAACTTTCTTTACATTCAGTCAAAAAGACTGACCGAGGTGATGGCTGTCACAGCATGACTTACGGTCAAGCCTCCGGTCAAGGCTTTCGGTCAAACAATTTACTGTTTGTACATTTGAGGCACGACAGTGAATGCCACGCAGGCTCACCGCGGCCGGTCGTCAGCTGAATATCTGGCCAGAATCGTCCGAGCGCGAGATATGACCGGTGGATCCACCATCTCGCCGTCGATCGCGACGGCTCCGCCGCCTTCGGAGACCTGACCTGCATCCACCGCCGCCACGATGCGCTGTGCCCATGCGATATCGGTCTGCGATGGGCGGAAGACGCCGTGCACCACGTCGACTTGACGGGGATGAATACACAGCTTGCCGGTGATCCCAAGCCCGTGGGCGTACATTACGTCGTCGATCAGACGAGCCGGGTCGTCCAACGATGCGGTGACTCCGTCCACCGGGCCGGCGATTCCGGCAGCCGCACTGGCGAGAACCAACTCGGACCTCGCGTAAAGGAACGCATCTCGCGAATCCGGATCGACCCGTAATGCTGCCGCGAGGTCGATGTGCCCGAGCGCGACCCGAATCACTCCCTCGGCAGCCGCGATGGACTCCGCCCGATACACCCCGGTAGGTGTCTCGATAAGCGGTATCAGCTGCAGTCCAGATCGACGGTGGATGGCCTCCATCATGGCCCCCGATTCGGCCTTGGGGACCATTAGGGGCACCCCGAATCGGCTCAGCGAATCGATCTCGTAGTCGTGCCACCTCGAGGTGACCGCGTTAATACGAACTATCGTCGCCGGCGCTCGCCATCCCGCCTCCAGCCACCGGACGACCGAGGCGAGTGCTGCCGATTTCTCGTCGGGACTCACCGCATCCTCCAAGTCGAGCACAACGACATCCGATCCCGATGCGTGCGCTTGCTCGAACCGTTCGGGACGTGACGCAGGCACGAAGAGAAAGGTCCTTGCAGACCGAATCTGCAAATGGACGTTCATCTCACGATCACGATCGGGCGCCACACCAGCACCGTGGAGCAACCCTGTTCGAGAACGTCGCGGCTCGAGGTGACCACGCGCAGTCCGAGAGCACAAAGCCCGTCGGCATTCGGTTCGACACTTTCGATCGTCACGGTCGAGGTGAGAAAATCTCCTTCGTGCACGGGACCCACGTGGTCGCAGCCATGCCAACCGGAGACAGCGACGACACCTGGAATCGCTTGACACACGTGGTGGAACGCGATCCCGATGGAATGGCCGCCGTACACCAGCCTCGCACCTCCGCCCGCCGCCGAATCGTGATGCACGCGCGCGAGGTTCCCCGTCAACCGCGCGAGCTCGGGCGCACTGGAGACCACGTCGCCGCCGAGTACCTCGAACTCGGTGCCGACCTCCCACGTCTTCAGACCGCCCGACGCCGACAGCTCCTCGGTGTCCCATTCCACCACCGACGAGAACGTGTCCACACTTTCGGGGGTCTCCGTTTCCGATGAGACATAGTCGCGGTGGCCGGTCTCGGGGGCGAGCGGTGACAGCAGAACCATCGCGCATCGGCGGTAGTCAAGGACTGTCCGCTCGTGCTGATCCACCGTCGTGATCCGCAGAACGACGAGCCCCGTGGGAGAGCGCTCGGGCTTGCGTGCATTCTCACGCAAGGCTTCGACCACTGTCGTGGTTCGCAGAGTGTCACCCACCACGGGTGAACGATGAAAATGAAGTCCTCTGTAGAACAGATTTGCTCGTACGTGTTGCGTTGCCAGTGTCGACTGCCCGATCGAGATATCCCACACGAGAGCAGGATTGACGACAAAACCGCCGCAGACTGCCTGCGCGGACGCGCGGTCGAGGGACAGCGCGTACCGGTTGCCCACGATCGAGCTGTGCACCGCGGCGAGCCCTTCGGTCAGCGTTACCGACGGTGCGGTATCGAACACCTGACCTACTACCAGCTCATCGAAGTAGGGACTCCGGATGAATTTCCGAGGGGACTCGACCACCGACATGCCTATACCACCATTCACGAATTGACCGATGAACAGTTAGACTACTGTCAGATTCTTCATCGGCTGCAATTTTTTGCCGTAACTGATCGGTGAGAACCAGTAGGTGGCAACTCGCTCGCAACCGGAAGAAACGTGCACTCGGGCTACAGCATGGGAGACTGTAAAAATATCGCCTCGACCTCGACACTTGCACCTAACACAACGCCTTCTGGAGATTCCATGACGTCATCCTCGACCAACTCGTTCAAAGCGCGCCAGGTGACTCGTCCGCGCGATCAAGTCGAAGAGCAGTTACGGGAAGCAATTCTGGACGGACGGTTCAAGCAAGGTGCCAAACTTCCACCCGAGACCGAGTTGGCCCAGCTCTTCGGGGTCAGCCGACCCACCGTGAGGGAAGCGCTCGGAGCCCTCGTCAGCTCCGGCCTGATTCGAAAGATTCCCGGAGTGGCGGGAGGAAGTTTCGTCAACACAGTCACTCCGCACTCTCTTAGCCAGATGCTCACCGAGTCGATGGACACCATCGTACGCATCGGAGCGTTGGACATAGCGGAGATCACCGAGGTCCGCAGGCTCCTCGAGATCCCGGCAGCAGAATGGGCTGCGCGCAACCGAACCGACGAAGACATCGCAAAAATTCGCAACGTCATCGACCTGCAGAAGAACATCACGATCGACGATCCCGAAATCCCGGAGTACGACCTTCGATTTCATACCGCAATTGGGTACGCCTCGGGCAACCGCCTGCTCGCCGCGTTCATATCATCCGTACACGACGCGACACACCCCGCCCAATACCTGGACGTGACCCCTGAAGTCGCCAAAAAGACGGTCCGTCAGCACATCGCAATCGAGGCCGCGATCGAGGCAGGCGACGCAGAGAAGGCCGGGGCTGCGATGCGCGAACACCTGGACTTCGTCCTTCAGTACTCGCTCCCCTGCTGACGTCTGACTCAGTCAGGAATATTGTCAGACATTAGGCATGCTGCTATTTTAGGTTCATGACCGCTACCGCATCGCAGCCGAGCATCGCTCCGTCGAGAATTCTGGTTACCGGAGCGGCGGGTTTCGTCGGCTCTCACGTCGTGGAACTCTTGGCCGAAAAAACGAATGCAACGGTGTTCGCCACAGATGCGGGCGGCGAAGCCATGCTGGAGCAACTGAACCAGTTGCCACATGTGACATCCAGCGTCGCAGATCTACGCGATCTGTCTGCAATCAACGCGATGGTCCGCGGGGTCGACATCATTGTTCACCTCGCAGCCGTGCGGACAAAAGCATCATCCTCGAACACCCGCGCTGCACACGAAATCAATGTCGGGTCGACGTACGACCTACTGACAGCGGCCCACGACACCGGTGTCCGGCGGTTCGTCTTCGGGTCCTCGCACACGGTGTACGGCTCGTTCCCCGATCCAAATCGACGTCCGTTCGCCGAAAACGAACCGTGGGCCTGCACGGGCATAAACATGTACGCGGCCACCAAGCTCGCCGGGGAGGCCTACTGCGAGGCATTCGCGTCCGCCGGTGGACCCGACTATCTGGCACTGCGACTCGGCACGATCTACGGCCCCCGTACCAGCCCTGGGTCGAACGGGTCGTTGATGACCGAACTCCTTGATGCTGTTCGCGACGGCCGGACACCGACCATTCCGTGGGCCTCGGGGGCGCAACACGGTTTGATCCATGTTTCCGACGTCGCCGAAGCCGTTTGTCGTGCGGTCGAATCAGACGCGACGGGAATGGCCGTCAACGTATCCGGCTTACCCCGGACGTCCACCGAAATTTACGGCACCCTCGCCGAATTGGCCGGGACCGACCCAGCCTCGATAGTCTTCGATGAGAACCGAACGCGGCATCAACTGGTCAGCCAGCGGAGGATGCAGGAGGTGCTGGGCTACACGCCGCAGGTCGAACTGAAGGACGGCCTACTCAGTGTGATCGAGTGGTTCCGCTCGACTCGCGAGTGAACGACGAACGACGCCGACATCACGGTCGGCGTCGTTCCTAGATGCTCGTGGACTCAAAAACGATGACACCCTTACCAGCCCGCTGCTGGTCGAACTCCTCGTACGCCTCGGACACCTCATCCAATCTCCATCGGTGAGTGAAGAGGGCATCGACCGGAAGATTGTGCGCCACGATGAAATCGGCACAGTCCTTCTGCCCTACCCAAGACATCGACCACGACGTCATAACCGTCAGTTGGCGCCGAAGGTATGGCAAGACTCCGATTCTGATCTCGGCACCGACACCCACGAAACATGCACGTCCCCATCGCTCCAGACTGTCGACCAACGCGGCAGCTGCGATCGACGAACCTGACGTCTCCAATCCGACAGGAACGCCGTCGGCACCAGCAATTTCCCGAATCGCCTCCGGTACAGGCCCGTTCGCCGGATCGACGGCGGCCACCGCACCGAAAGCGAGAGCCTGCTCTCGCCTCTTCGCGTTCAGGTCCACCGCGATGACGCGCGCGCCCAAGGCCGTCGCAAGCATGGTTGCCGACAGGCCGACCGGACCCTGACCGAACACCACCACGAACTTGCCGCCGACGTCGCCCACACGGTCGAGTGCGCCCCACGCAGTGCCCGTTCCGCACGAGATAGCAGCGCCCGCCTCAAAACTCAGTGTGTCGTCGAGTGGAACCAGTGTCGACGCCGGCACCTTGACGTAGGGCGCGTGACCACCGTGGTCGTCGCTTCCGAGCACCACGATTGGCTGCACAAGACACATCTGCGACCACCCCGACCGGCAGTCGGAGCAGGCCCCGCAACCGATGTAGTGATGGATCATCACACGGTCGCCGACTTTCGCCAGGGCATCGGACACACCCTCACCCACCGAGTGCACCACGCCGGCGGGCTCGTGTCCTGCGATGCAGCGTCCAGCGCCATCCGCTGCGGCGCGGTAATAATTGAGGTCACTTCCACACAGTCCCGACGCCTTGGTCGCCACGACGACCTCACCCTTACCCGGAGTGGGCTCGGGGAATTCACGCAACTCGACCTTGCGGTCGCCGAGATAAACAGCTCCTTGCATCACTATCTCCCATCTCACTTCTCGAGTCGTATGCGGCGGTACGCCCGCTAACCAACGACTCCACGTGTGCGTAATCCAGCAAGCTCGGCATTCGACAATCCCAGCGCGTCGCCGAGAACTTCGTCCGTGTGAGCAGACAAATCCGGTGCCGCAGAAGATTTCGCATGTACATCGCCCCACCGCCACGGCGCGGCAGCGCTGAGCATGGTTCCGACTCCAGGCTGTTCGATTTCGTGCACGATGCCTGCTGAGTCCTCTAGCGCGATCTTCACGACCTCGCTCATGTCGCGGTACGGGCTCCACAGCACTCTCGCTGCATCCAGCGATTTTTCTACGTTCGCGAAATCGCGCGCCGCGAACCAGGGCCGAAGTATCGATTCGATCGTGTCCCGGAACCGGTACCGCGCGCCCTCGTCATCAAGATCCGCACCGAATGTCTGTGCCAGCGCCGCGAACACGCTCTCGGTGCCCGTGGCTCGCTGCAGGGCGTGCCACTGGCCTGTCGTCAGGGCAACCACCATTACACGACGCTTGTCCGACGTGGCAAAATCGACGCCGAAAGTTCCAAACATGTGATTGCCCAGTCTCTCTCGGGCACTACCGGATTCGTGCGCCTCGGCCAGCCAGCCCATCTCCGCCACACCGGCGAGCGCCACGTCCGACAACGCCACGTCGACCTTGGACCCATGTCCCGTTCGGTCCCGGTGGACAACAGCCGCCGCCACTGAAGTGGCCGCGATCATCCCTGTCACCAGGTCCCACGCTGGCAGCACATGGTTGACTGGCCCGACCCGGTCACTAGGACCGGTCATCATCGGCACACCGACCTCCGCGTTGATCGAGTAGTCGACCGCCGGCAGTCCCCCCCTGCGTCCCTCGATATGGACGTGGATGGCGTCGGCGCGGCGCGCGATGAGCTGCTCGTGTCGAATTCGGCTGCGCCCCACCATGTTGTCGACCAGAATTCCCGCGCCGGGACCGGGTGCGGTCACCAGTCCGAGCAGAAGCTCCAGGCCCTCCTCGGTGCGGTGGTCGATAGTCACGGAGCGCTTACCCCGATTCAGATTCGTCCAGAACAGGCTCGACCCGGTACGGGAAAGCGGCCATCGTCTCGCATCGCTCCCGCCTGTGGGTGGATCAACCCGAATCACATCCGCACCGAGCTGGGACAACGCCAACCCGGCAGACGGCCCGGCGACGAACGACGACGCCTCGATGACGCGGATGCCCGCGAGCGGACCCATCACCCGACCGATCACGGCATCGCCAGCGACGGGTCCGCTGCGACGAGGGCGTCGGCGACCTCCCCCGAGACACCAACCGCCTTCAGCTCGACATACGCTTCGAGCCCCTCGGGCCCGTTCTCCCGACCAAGTCCGCTGAGCTTTATTCCGCCCATGGGCGCGGAGAAGCCGGCCGGATTTCCATTGACCTCGACGGTGCCGGTGTGGATCCGTTCGGCGACACGCAGACCGCGCTGAACGTCACCGGTAAACACCGCGCCGTTCAAACCGTAATCGGAATCGTTGGCCAACTCGATGGCGTGTGCCTCGTCGCGGTACGACAGCACCGTCACGACCGGTCCGAAGATCTCTTCGCGCACAACCTTCATGTCGGGGGTGGCATCGACAAAGACGGTTGGTTCGACGAACCAACCACGATCTAGATGGGCGGGTCGACCACCGCCCAGAACGCACCGTGCACCCTCGGCTCGACCCGCAGCGATATATCCCTCCACGATGGTGCGCTGACGTTCGGTCACCATCGGACCGATCTGGGTATCGGGGTCCATCGGATCGCCCACAGGCATAGCGGACACCATGGCCACGAGGCGGTCTGTGAACTCCTCCTGCTGCGACTCGTGCACAAGAATGCGTGTCTTGAGCGAGCACACCTGACCGCTGTTGCGGAACGATCCCATGCGGAGCGCTTCTACAGCCGCATCGAGGTCGGCGTCGGGAAGCACGACCGCCGCGGACTTGCCGCCGAGCTCGAGAGTCACACGCCGCAGATCCTCGCCACAACGCGCCGCGATGCTTCGTCCCGCCGCGGGGGATCCAGTAAACGTGACCTTGTCCACCATCGGGTGTCCCACGAGGTAGGCGCTCGCCTCTCGGCCGGCAGGCACGACGTTCAGAACACCCGGCGGCAGACCGGCTTCGGTAGCCATCTCGGCCAAGAGGTAAGCATCCAACGGTGTTTCCGGCGAGGGCTTGAGCACCATCGTGCAGCCCGCGATGAGAGCGGGTACGAGCTTCTGCACGTTGATCGACAACGGCATGTTCCACGGCGACACCGCGGCGACGACGCCGACCGGGCTCCGTGTCACAAGAGCGTTGGCCAATCCGGAACGTCGCAGCGCTCGCCACGGGAAGTCAGCGGCGATGTCGAGGGACGCGTCGATCACCTTGACTGGGTTGGCCGCTTGAATGGACCGCGATTGAGTTATTGGACAACCCATTTCAGCCGTAATTACGGTAGCGAGATCATCCGCGTTCTCGACGAACAGCTGCCGTAGTCGCCGCAGAATCTCTAGCCGATCATCCAGCGTGGTGTTCGACCACTTACCGTCATCGAACGCCTTGCGCGCGGCGCGAACGGCGCGGTCCATGTCCTCGCTCGACCCGGCAGGCACCGTGCCGTACACCTCACCTGTCGTCGGTGAGACTAGCTCGGTCACTTCCGACGAGGCGGGCGCGATCCACCGGCCGTCGACGAAAATTGTTTCGTAGGTTGACTGCATCGAATCCCTCACGCGTCCGCGGTTGCACTCGTTGCGGCGAGACGAATGTCCCGCGCAACGAGCATGCTCTGAACTTGATTCGTCCCGTCGTATATCTCGGCGACTTTCGCATCGCGCAGCAGCCGCTCAGCCCCGAGCGAGACCAAGTCTCCATCCGGCCCCAGGAGCTCGACGCATCGCGCGGCAACTGTCGTTCCCAATGTCGTGCAGTGCATCTTGACCAATGACACCTCGGCGACCGGCTCTTCGGCGCTGGCGTCGACTTGATCTGACACCGACAGCAGCATTGCCCGCGCGGCTGTGATGTCGCCGCGCAATCTGGCGAGCTCGAACTGCAGGTCCTGGGCGTGCGTGGTCTTCGACGAGAGTAGATCTCGAGCGTTTGCCCAAGACACCACGACGTCGAATGCACCTTGCGCAAACCCCACGCCCTGCGCAGCGGCGCTGATTCGAGATCGAACGACCGAGCGCAACAACAGTGGGTAACCGTCGCCTTCTTCGCCCATCCTGGCAGAGACAGGGATGCGGCAGTCCTGGAAGGACAACGTCACCGTCGATGCACCCTTCTGACCCAACTTCTTCATCGGCGCTCCCGGCACGAAGCCGTCGAGTGTCGCGGTGTCGAGAAGGAAGGCAGTGATACCCGACTTCCCGAGGGCAGTGTCAACAGTGGCGAACAAGACGATCACGTCGGCACGGTCACCGTTGGAGATGAATGTCTTCTCGCCGTTGACGATGTAGCTGTCCCCGTCGCGCCGGGCGACCGTTCGCATCGAACTGACGTCCGAACCAGCGCCGGGCTCCGTGAGCGCGATCGACCCGATTGCAGTTGCCTTGCACAGTCTGGGCACCCACCGCTCGCTCTGCTCCTGCGAACCCTGCAGGTGAATTGGGTGAGCCGCATGCATCTGCGTCATATAGACCGTCGAGGTTGCGCCGCACGCGGCCGAGATGCGCAGCAGCGCTTCGGCATACGTCGAGGTGCTCGCTCCGGCACCACCCAGTGACTTGTGCATCTGCAGAACACCGAGGCCTGCGTCCGCCAGTTCGGAAATGGCAACGGAGGGGAACGTGCCGGTCGCATCGATCGTCTCGGCCTCCGGCGCGATGGTACGCGCGATCACCGAGTCGACGATGTCGATGATGTCGTAATCGACGCTGGCCCAGGGTGTATTCATGTCATCTCCTGATGAAAGACGGGTGCGCGACGCTCGGCGAAAGACGTGATGCCTTCCTGCCCGTCACGAGCAGCTATGGATACGGCCGCGAGTGCGGCCTCGTGATCGAGCGCCGCCGCGCGGAAGGCGGACCGAGCAGCGTCCAGGATATTCGCGACACCGGTTCGACTTCCCGACGCGATCAACTCGGCCAGCCGCTGCACTTCCGCTGCCGAAACTTCGGGCGGCAAAGGGGGAACCGAAAGAAGTCCGATCTGCCAGGCACGATCGGCGTCGATTCGTTCTCCAGCGAGCATCATCAGGAGTGCTGCCGGTTTGCTGACCGACATCGCAAGCCTCTGTGTGCCACCGAACCCCGGGATGCAACCGATCCGCGATTCGGGGAGACCGAAACGACTCCGATCGGAGGCGACCACCACGTGACAGGCCAACACCATTTCGAAGCCTCCACCGAGCGCAAATCCATCGACGTCGGCGACCACTGGCACTACCGAGTCTGCGATTGCTGTCATCGTTCGCTGGCCGGCCTTGATGAACGTGTGCGCTGATTCGATATCGACACCGCGGATCTCGTCGAGATCGGCACCGGCACTGAATGCTCGGTCGCCACATCCGCGAATGACTATGCACCCCAGAGAATCATCATCCTGCGCCTCGTTGACGACCTCGAGAATTTCCCCGAGAACAATGGAATTGAGTGCGTTCAGCTGACCCGGACGAACGATTTCGATAGTCAGAACTCGCCCCGCACGAGCGGTGTCGATCAGGGAACCCATACGACCTCCTCGTTCGCCAACTCTGCGATCGCCGCATCGTCGAGTCCGATCTCACCGAGCACTGTCCGCCCGTGCTCACCCCGCAGCGGAGCGGGACTACGAGATTGCCGATCTTCGGGATCGGATGCAAGCCTCCAAGGAGTACCGACGCCGCGGAACGTGCCGGCGACGGGATGCTCGTAGGAGACTATGGCTTTGCGTGCCTCGACCTGAGGGTCCGAAACCACCTCCGACAAGGAGTTGATTTTCGAGCAGGGGACGCCGACGCTCTGCAGAGTCTTCAGAGCTGTCTCCGAGGACATGGTCTGGAGGCGATCCTGGAACAACCCGAGAACTTCGTCACGGTTGGCACGACGACCGGCATTGGTACGCAGGTCTTCTCGCTGCCCTAGCTGATGCAATTCGAGGGCCTCGCAGGCGCGGCGCCACTGACCGTCGTTTCCGATGGCAACGACAATGGGGCGATCCGCCGTCCGCATGGACTGGTAGATCGCCACAACCGAGTCGCGGCCCGAGCACGGTGATGGCTCCGCATCTCCAGCAAGATAGCTTGCTATTCGCGGGGACATGAATGCCAGATCGGCCTCGAGCAGAGCGATATCGACGATCTCCCCCTCACCGGTTCGTTGCTGCTTGACCAGTGCTGACGAGACCGCAAATGCGGCAACCGTTCCCGCGGCCACGTCGGACAGCGCTGTGCTGACGCGTTGCGGTACACCGTCGGCACCCGTCACGCTCATGATTCCCGATCGCGCCTGGGCTATCAGGTCGTAGCCCGGCAATGCAGAATCAGGTCCGGTGAGTCCGAACCCTGAGAATGCACAGATGATCAAGCGCGGAAACGTCTTTCGCAGAGTTTCAGGACTCAAGCCGTGCTTTTCTAGTTTCACAGGATTGATGTTCTCGATGAAGACATCGGCGGTCTCGAGCAATTTGAAGAGGACGTCGCGGCCGGCCTGGCCACGAATATCGAGGCACATGCTTCGCTTGTTTCGGTTCACCGAGAGGAACCAGGCGGCCTCGCCGTTGAGGAAGGGTGGACCCCATCCACGCGCGTCGTCTCCGCGTATCGGTTCGATCTTGATGACGTCCGCACCCATGTCGGCGAGGTACATCGACGTGGTCGGTGCTGCGTATGACGACGAGATATCGACTACCCGAACCCCGGCCAGCGGCCCAGTGGATGCGTCCATGCTCTTCTCCGATTCTGTGCTTACGGCGCCCTCATGCGATAAGGCGCTCATGGCAGCACCGTCGCTTGAGAACCCAGACCGAGCTGGGCAACCCTTGCCAGGTGGAAGCGCCGTCCACCTGCCCTCGACTGGATGCTGATTGCATCGCGCAACAGTCCGGCGATGGGGTACTCATCGATGTATCCGTATCCGCCGTGGGCCTGCACGGCATCGATGCACACTGCGACGGCCGCGCGCCCGGCCACGGCCGACACCGGCGACGAACTGTCGTCATCAAGAGCTCGCAGCAGCAACGCCTCGGCTTCTCGAACACGAAGATCCATCTCGGCGAGCAGGGCACGCAGACCAGCGAAGGACCCGATGAGGACGCCGAACTGGTGACGTCCCAGAACATAGGACTGCGACTCGAGCACGGCCCGCCGGGCCGTGCCGACCAGAGCGGCCCCGCTGAACAGGTCCCATCGCGATACCAGTTCCGACGCGTCGACATCCTCGACCACAGCATCCGAAGGAATGGTGATCTCGACCAGGTCTGCCTGTGCAAGGCCCGATCGTTTTGCGCCGGCGTCGGGGACTACGGACCTCCACGGTGCCACCGACACCGACCCGGTGACTGCGTCCCAAACCACCACACGCTCGGGCTCGAGTGCCGACGACACCACCGTCGCCGAGCCTGCGAAACCCAGTCCGAACACCGATCCACCGGGCCCGACCGCGCGGCCGACGTGGTCTGCCGCGTAGCGTCCCGCGAGCACGAAAGCGAGGGACGGTGACGTCTGCGCTACTTCACGCACAGTATGAGCAAGCCAGGCCGAACCATCAGGCTCGTCCGCCACATCGCCGGCGAGCTCGAGAAGCCCGGTACTTTCCAGCGCCCCCCGTGAAGCGCTCACAGAGTCGGACGAGTCGCTCACCGAAGACGCAACCTTCGTAGCTGTCGCCAGAAACTCTTGCAGCTCGGAGCCGAGGCCGCTCATCGGTTGAACTTCGAACGGTCGGGCTCGCGACGCTGCTCGAACGATTCGGACATCTCGTTGGCTTCCTGCGTGCTGCGATACGCAGTGAGCAAGAGGTCGTGAGCCATTCGAGCCTGTCCGACAACACCGGTGTGCCGTCCGGAGAACGCAGCCTTGAGCGCACCCAGCGCGAAGGGTCCGCGGCTGCGCAACGTTTGCGCCAACTCGATCGCATGAGAGACCGGATCCTCGGCGATGTCGTTGACGAGCCCTATCTCCTGCGCTTGTTCGGCTGTGTACTTGCGGTTGAGATACCACATTTCCTTAGCGCGTCGGCGCCCGATCGTCTGCTCGAGGTACCACGTCCCGTATCCGGCGTCGAAGCTCCCGACCATGGGCCCGACCTGCCTGAAGATCGAATGCGGTGCCGCGACGGTCAGGTCGCAGACGACCTGAAGGACGTTGCCGCCGCCGACAGCGAATCCGTTGACGGCGGCGATAACGGGCTTTGGCATCGTGTCGATGAATTCGTAGAGGTCGATCACCGGCATCACGCTGGAGTAATCGAGTGAGGCGAGCTCCTCGTGTTCGCCGCCGATGCAGAAGAACTTGTTGCCTACTCCGGTCAGCACCGCGACGTCGACAGTCGGCGTCTCACGCACCATACGGAATGCGTCGAGCAACTCGCGTGCAGTGGTGAAACGCAACTTGTTCGCGTTCTCGGGGCGGTTGATCGCAATGGTCGCCACCCCCTCGTCGACCAAGACGACGATGTCTTCGTAGGTCATTGCGGTACCACTTTCTCTTGCGGTTCTGAATATCGAATCTTGTAAGACATTTAGTCTGATACTTTCTTTACAGAAAGGTACATTGTCAGACAGATAGAAGCAACAAGTTTTGTTTGACGGGCGGACTCGCCAACGACACCAGGAGAGAACATGATCACAGCATCCACTCCGATCTGCGTCGTGGGCGCAGGCACGATGGGACGTGGAATCGCGCAGACCGCGCTCGCTGCGGGCCACTCGGTCACTCTCGTCGATCCGCAGGAGCACCAGCTGGTGGCGGCAACCGGCGACATCCAAGCGCGCTTGTCCAAACGGCACCCCTCCATCGCGGCCGAGCTCGAGTCCCGGTTGACCACCTGCACGTCGATCCCGCTGTCCCCGAGCCATCCCAACACCGTGGTCATCGAGGCCGTCCTCGAATCGCTCGACGTCAAGTCTGCTGTCTTCACGGCCGCGGCGGAACATTTCGGCCCACAGTGCATTCTCGCCACGAACACCTCGTCGCTGTCCGTCTCCGCGATCGCCGCGCGCTGCCCACTCCCCACTCGCGTTGTCGGTATGCACTTCTTCAACCCCGTTCCGATAATGAAACTCGTCGAAGTCGTCATGGGGCTGCAGACCGACCAACAGGTCGCAGACGCGATCGACACGCTCGCAGTCGCATGGGGCAAGACCGTCGCCCGCGTCACGAACGCACCGGGCTTCATCGTCAACCGCGTCGCGCGTGGCTTTTACGGTGAACCCCTCCGGCTTCTCCAGGAATGCGTGGCCTCGCCTGCAACACTCGACGCGATCATCCGCGGCTCCGGGCAATTCCGGATGGGACCGTTCGAGCTCATGGATCTCATCGGCAATGACGTCAATGCAGCAGTGACCAGAACGGTCTGGTCGGCATTCAACTTCGATCCCCGGTTCGAGCCCTCGCGCATCCAAGACGAGCTCGTAGACGCGGGGCGCTACGGACGTAAGAGCGGGCATGGCTTCTACTCCTACGCCACAGAGGACATCCCCGCCGAAGCTCCCGCACAGGTCCCACTCGGCGCAGTTGCAACGCATGCCGTTCGACGCGGTGACAGCGCCGAGCTGGACGTGGTTTTGGAGCGATCCGGCATCGCGGTCACCCGCGACGAGCACGCACCGGACGCACAGGCGGAACTCGTTCTCGACGGAACAGCCATCGTCATCACCCGCGGTCGTACCGCGAGGTCGGAATCGGCAGCACGAGGCGGCACACCCGTCGTCGTTCTCGACCGCTGCATCAGCGTTGCCGAGGCCACTGCGATAGCGGTCGCATCGTCGCACGTGGAGTCGCTTTCGGCGGTGGCGGCCATGCTGCACCGGGCAGGCATCACTGCCCACCCCGTGTCCGACGTGCCCGGCCTTGTGCTCGCTCGGACCCTGGCCGTTGTCGCCAACGAAGCCTGGGAGACAACCATGCACGGCGTGGCTTCCCCCGCTGACATCGACATCGCGATGAAACTGGGCACGAACTACCCGGCAGGCCCGTTCGAATGGACTCGCGGATGGTCACGTGCAGCTGTATTGGAACTGCTCGACGCGCTGTGGTCGAGCTACCACGACACCCGATACCGGGCCAATCGCCTACTGCGGGACTGACGCGAAAACCCGTACGTTCCATGCCGATGCGCGAACGTACGGGTTTTTTTCATGCCATGTTGCGGACGATGTCCTCTACTCGAGCCTTGGCGTCGCCGAACAACATTCGGCTGTTGTCTCGGAAGAAGAGCGGGTTCTGCACACCCGCATACCCGGTTGCCATGGAACGTTTGAACACAACGACATCCTTGGCTTCCCATACGCGCAGTACCGGCATACCCGCGATCGGCGACGATGGGTTCTCGGCCGCGGCCGGGTTGACCGTGTCATTTGCGCCGATCACCAGCACCACGTCGACATGATGTAACTCGTCATTGATCTCGTCCATCTCCAAGACGATGTCGTAGGGAACCTTCGCTTCGGCGAGTAGCACATTCATGTGGCCGGGCAATCGACCTGCAACCGGGTGGATTGCGAACTTCACGTCCACTCCCCGCTCACGCAAAGCCTTGGCCAACTCTGCGACGGGATACTGCGCCTGCGCGACGGCCATTCCGTAACCCGGAGTGATGACCACCGAGGACGCGTTCTGCAGAAGGTCAGCCGCAGACTCCGCGTCGATCTCACGGTGCTCGCCGTAGTCGGTATCGTCCGAGACAGAAGCGGTGGCACCGAATCCACCGGCGATGACGGAGACGAACGAGCGGTTCATCGCGGTGCACATGATGTAGGACAGGTACGCGCCCGAGGATCCGACAAGGGCTCCCGTGACGATCAGCAGGTCGTTGTTCAGCAGGAAGCCCGAAGCCGCTGCAGCCCAACCGGAATACGAGTTCAACATCGACACGACCACCGGCATGTCGCCACCGCCGATCGACGCCACCAGATGCCAACCGAGGGCGAACGCCAGTACGGTGACCGCAACGAGCAACCACAGCGAAGGCACCGCGACGAACCAGACAGTGAGTGCGAAGAAGGCCACCAACGCAGCGATATTGAGAGCATTCTTGCCGGGAAGCATCAACGGGGACGACGACATTCGGCCGGACAGCTTCAGGTTCGCAACGATCGAACCGGTGAACGTCACCGCCCCGATGAACACTCCGATGAACACCTCGGCGTGATGAATACCCTCCATTCCACCGGAGGCGAAGGATTCGTGTGCGAGGTACCCGTTCCAACCCACCAGTACCGCTGCGAGACCTACGAAAGAATGCAGCAGTGCAATGAGTTCCGGCATCCCCGTCATCTCGACCACCCGGGCACGCCACCGCCCGATGGCCGTGCCGATCAGCAGTGCCACGACGAGCAATCCAATCGCCACGCCGCCCGAGCCGTCGACGACCACCACAATGGTGGCACCGACTGCGATCGCCATTCCCACGATGCCGTAGGCGATGCCGTTCTTCGAAGTCTCGTGCCTCGAGAGCCCTGCCAGAGAAAAGATGAACAATACAGCTGCGACGAGATACGCAGCGCTCGTCGCGGACAACACGGTCATGATGCCTCAGCCTTTACTGAACATCCGAAGCATCCGCCGAGTGACTGCGAATCCCCCGAACACGTTGATTGCGGCCAGAAGAGTAGCGACGAAAGCCAACACCCGGATCACGCCGGCATTGGTGGAATCACCGGCAACACCGAGTTGGACGAGCGCACCGACGACGATGATGCCGCTGATTGCGTTGGTCACCGCCATCAACGGTGTGTGCAACGCATGCGCAACGTTGCCGATCACGTAGTAACCCACGATGACGGACAGCACAAGCACCGTGAAGTGCTGCGGGAGCGGAGCAGGCGCAAATCCTAGAATCAGGAAGAATACAAGCACTCCGCCAGCAAGCCATGCCCAGCGATGCCACATCGGCCGGGATGATTGCACCTGCGGCGCAACTACTTCGGCGGTCGGTGCTGGCGGCGCTGCGGAGACGGCCGTCGGCGGCGGTGGCCATGTCGTGTGGCCGTCGCGCACCACTGTGACACCGCGCTGAACGACATCGTCGAAGTCCAGGACCAGGCGGCCGTCTTTCGCCGGGGTCAGCAGCGCCAGCAGGTTTGCCACATTGGTGCCGTAGAGCTGCGAGGCCTGGGTGGGAAGTCGGCGCGCCAGATCGGTATAGCCGAGGATGACCACACCGTTGTCTGTGACAACGCGCTCCCCGGCGACGGACCCGGCAACGTTTCCACCTTGTCCGGCAGCCATATCCACCACGACACTGCCCGACTTCATCGAGGCGACATCTGCCTCGGTGATCAGACGAGGTGCGGACCGCCCAGGAATCAGCGCGGTGGTGATGATGATGTCGACATCGGCCGCCTGCTCGGAGTAGATCTCCGCCGCACGTCGGTTGTAGTCCTCGCTAGTGGCCTTGGCGTAACCGTCGGTCGACTCTGCCTGCGCTACATCTACTTCGAGAAATTGTCCGCCGATGGAACGGACCTGTTCGGCAACCTCGGGTCGCGGATCGGTTGCCCGAACGATTGCCCCGAGGCTCGAAGCCGCGCCCACTGCCGCCAGCCCCGCAACCCCGGCTCCGGCAACCAGCACCTTGGCGGGCGGGACCTTGCCTGCGGCGGTCACCTGGCCGGTGAAGAATCGACCGAACTCATGAGCCGCTTCGATCACCGAGCGATAGCCGGCGATGTTCGCCATCGACGACAGAACGTCCATGGATTGTGCGCGCGAAATACGAGGCACCGCATCCATTGCGAGAACTGTCAGATTCCGTTGTGCCAATGTTGCAACGAGTTCCGCGTTCGATGCTGGACCGATCAGACTCACTGTCGTCGCGTCGTCCGACAATCGGTCGATCTCTAGCGCTGTCGGTGCATCGACCTTCAGGACGACCTCGGCAGCCCACACGACATCACCTGTGGCCACGGTCGCGCCTGCCTCGCGGTATGTACTGTCCGTAAAACTCGCCCGCTCCCCCGCACCCTGTTCGACGAGGACCTCGTAGCCGAGGCCGAGAAGCTTGCGAACGCTGGCAGGGGTTGCTGCAACGCGGGTTTCACCAGGCGTGGACTCGGCGACCACCCCGAGGCGCATGGGTTCGCTCAACTGCTCGAACCAGCGCTGTAGCGCTCCATGACCGCGAGTATGCCGGCACGAACGTCGGGTCGGGCGATCAAACCGATGTTAGCCGCCAGGCTCGCATGGAGGGCTGCGTCGAGCTCGACTGTGGATCTCGCACGAACGATCTTCTTGGCACTCGCGTAGGTGGCCGACGGCCCGTGCGTCATCTCACGGGCCACCTCGAAGGCGCGGTCGGACAGTGCGTCGGGTTCGCACACTTCACTGACCATGCCGAGAGCCAGGGCCCTTTCGGCGGAGATGAACTCGCCCGTTGCGAGCATCCGCAATGCGTCGGCCGAACCGATGAGGGATGGCAGAAGGTACGCGCCGCCAGCTACCGGGACCATTCCTAGATTGACGTAACTTTCGGCAAATCGCGCCCTCGACGACGCAAGCCGCACGTCACAGGCGAGCCCGAAGTCCAGACCTCCTGCAGTTGCGGCCCCGTTATAGGCAGCGACCAACGGAACCGCTGCACCCCACAGCAATCGAACGGTGTGCTGCACGGCAGGCATCCAGGTTGCGGCGAGGTACTCCATCAACCCATCGGGACCGTCGGCGTTGTAGACGTCGTACATCTCTTGAACGTCAGCGCCGGCGCAGAACACTTTGCCGGTACCGGTGAGCACCACAGCGGAAACCGAGTCGGTCTCCGCGAGTTCGGTCACTGCTTCGCCCATGCGTCGCACGACGTCCGGGGTCACCGAATTTCCTCTGTCCGGCCGGTTCAGTCGGACAGTTCCGATTTCTTCTGCCACCGATACGACGATGTCCGTCACGTCATTTCTCCACTCTGGTCACGTTGGCCGGCACACCGCTCGGGTCCGCAACCCACGACTGCACGATCTTCTTGATGTCGCCTCGCGCGATCTTCGACTCTCCCGAGGCGCGTGGAATAGGATCTGGTGAGACGAATATGTGACCAGGCCGCTTGAATCCGGCAAGGTTGTTCTTCAGCCACGCGTCGAGATCGGCACCGACGGACTCCCAGGGCTCGGACAGGTGCACATATGCCGCCGGAGTCTCCCCCCACTTCGCGTCGGGAACACCGACCACCACGGCCTCGCGGACAGATGAATGCTCCTCGAGTGCCCGCTCTATCTCCACAGGTTGAATATTTGTACCGCCCGTAATGATCGTTTCGCTCGAGCGACCGACGATGTAGATGCGCCCCGCGTCATCGAAGTGACCGAGATCCGAAGTGCGCCACCAGCCGTCGGGTAGCAACCGCTCGGCGTGTTCGGGCTCGGCCCCCAGAAGAGTGCTCGCGACACTTGGCGTACGGATGACTAGTTCGCCGTCGACACCTGGCTCCGGACTGTCCAGAACAACACCATCGGTGTAGACCGAGAACTCGACACCGGGAACCGGGCGCCCGATCGACGCCCAGAGCTCGCGGTGCTTCATGTCGGTTCGTGACAGCAGCGTCGTCGATGCGGGCGCTTCGGTCTGGCCCCAGCACTGGATCAATGCATCCGTGTGTTGACCCACCACCTCGAGCGCGGGTAGAGCCGCCGGTTCACCGGCAAGCATGAGGCAACTGAGCGAGGACTCCCGCAGTGCGGACAGTTCCGTCAGCGTGCTCATGCGCCGCAGCATCGTCGGTACCGCGAACATCCACGTGATCCCGCGTCGGATAATCACTTCCAGCATCTGCTCCGCATCGAAGCGGTCCATGAAGACGTTGGTGCCGCCGCAGAGCAGGGTGGGCAGAACGCTCCAGCCACCGGCGTACACCAGCGGCGCAACTTGCAGCGTTCGCGGCCTGTCGACGGGTCCACTGCTGCTCATCACCCAGGTGTTCCCGAGGATCGCCGCACGAGCACCGCGATGAGAGATGGCTATTCCCTTCGGTTTTCCGGTGGAGCCTGAGCTGAAGCGAATGTGATAAAGATCGTCGGGACCGGTCGCGGCCTGTACGGATGTCGGTGCGCCGCCTGCGACGATCCCGGCGAAGTTCAGCCATCCGTCCCGTGGCCCGATGTGAACTCGCAGGATGTCGGTGCCGTCGAGAACCTCGTCGAGTACGGCAGACGATGCGTCGTCGGCCACGACAAGACGAACGTCCGCCAATTCGATGCACCGACGGAGCTCGTTCGGAGCGAACCGATGATTGAGGGGAACTTTGACGAGTCCTGCTTTGAGCAAAGCGAATTCGAGCACCACGTACTCAACGTGGTTCTGCGCTACGTATGCGACGCGACTGCCCGGCGTCAGGCCGAGGCCTATAAAGGCGTTGGCCAAGCGGTTCGACGAGAGCACTAGTTCGGCGATGGTCAACCGATGCTGTCCGGCAGTGTCTTCCGCGGCCACCTCGTGCCCGGGGCGACGTTGGATCTGACTCATCAACTGGACGACGGTCTGGGCGACCGCCGATGACTGCGCACTCATCATCAACCTTGGCCGAAGCCGATTGGCATGGTCGCCAGTGACAGCCCGCCGTCGACCACGATGGTCTGGCCGTTGATGGCGGCGCTCTGGGGAGAACACAGGAACGCCATGACCTCGGCGACCTCGGCCGGCGTCGGGTACGCACCCGACGGGGTCTGCGCGAGCCACTGCTTCGCGTAATCGTCCCACGCGTCGCCTGCGTAGTAGCGGAAGGAGTCGGTGTCGATCGGACCTGGGCAGACTCCGATCGTGCTAACCCCGTTGGCGGCCAACTCGATCGCAAGGTACTTCACGATGGTCTCCATCGCAGCCTTGGCCGCGCCGAGGAGGCCGTGTCCCGGGAGGACGCGGAAGCTGTCCCAACCGCTGACAGCCATGACGCGACCGCCACGGTTCATGTGTGGCAGAGCCAGTCGAACCAGGTCGAGGAAGCCTTGCACGGTAATGCCCATCGTCTTCTCGATGTGGCGTCCGTGGATGTCAATCAGGGGCTTGAATGCGCTGGCTGCGGCGTTGGCCACGACGACGTCGAGGGAGCCGAAGCGGTCGACCGCGTGTCCGATCATGGCCTCGACGGCGGCAGTGTCGGACACGTCCGCCTGCACAGCGAGTGCCTTTCCTCCCGCCGCTTCGATGGCCTCGACTGTCTGGCTCGCGGCCTCGGTGTCGCGGCGGTAGTTGACGACGATGTTTGCGCCTTCACCGGCGAGACGCAACGCGAGTTGCTGCCCCATTCCGCGGGAACCGCCGGTGATCAGGACCGTTTTGTCACGCATGGGATGAACGACCTCTCGGTGTGGGATTGGAGAAACTCGTGATCGGAATGGCAAGCCGGCACGTCATGAGCCCATCGTCAATCCTCCGCCGACGCACAGGGTCTGCCCGGTGACGTAGCTGGCACCGCCGCCCGCGAGATATGCGATCGCAGCGGCGATTTCGGACGGCTCACCCGCTCGACGCATCGGCACGCCCCTCAGAATGCTGCCCAGCACCCCACCGTCCGCGCCGTCACCGGATACCAGACCTTGCTCCTCGAGCAGGGGGGTGGCGGTTATACCCGGTGCAACTGCGTTGACCCGAATTCCGAAGCGCGCCCACTCGCGAGCGAGCGATTTGACCAACGCGATGATGCCGGCCTTCGCCGCCGAATAGACCGCCTCGCCGGACGTCCCGACGGTGCCTGCCTCGGACGAGGTCAGCACGATGGCACCCCCGTTCTTTTTCATCACCCGACCAGCAGCCGCCGACAGGTAGATTGCCGACATCAGGTTCACGTCGATGATTCGACGCCAGTAATCAGGTGACTCGTCGAGGAATTTGGTGATTGCCGTCCAACCCACCGTGGAAACGACGGTATCCAGGCCGCCGAGCTCCTCGACGGCCGCTGCGACCACAGCGTCGCAGGCCGCGGGATCGGTCGCATTCCAAGACTGCCCGAGGTCGATGATCCCATCCACTTCGGCGGCCAGATCCGAGACCGACTGTGCATTCAAATCTGCCGCAACGACGCGCACTCCAGCACCCGCCAATTCGATGGCCGTCGCACGGCCTATTCCAGACCCCGCCCCCATTACCAGTGCAGTGCGGGTGCCATTACGTTCTGTCATCGATGTTGCTCCTGTTAGAACTCGAATATGAGGGTTGGTCGTGCGCGCGCTCGGACACAAGTTATCATGATGAGTATTGTCTGACAATAACCGTTCAGCTAATCGCCCAGTTCATCGTGCGCCCAAGACAGCGCCTCCACCACGGGCACGAGACCGAGGTTTGTACCGAGCTGCAAGATGACAATCTGCTCGATCTCCGCCACCGTCGCGCCTGCGTCCTTGGCCCGCGTGCAATGCACGCGAAAGCCGCCCTCGTTCCGGGTGACCGCAAACCCCACCAACAAGCTCAGCTCGCGCTGCTTCGGGTCCAGAGTTCCGTAGGCGTCGGCGGCCACCCGCAAACCACGAAAAGCATCAGCGACCTCGGGCGCGGTTTCGCGAAGGCGATCCAGGTTGGAGACGAACACTTCCTGCTTGCTCAGCGGGTAACGCATATCCATCGAAATCACTCCTCGGATCGCTGTGTGGTGGAATCGAAACTGCCGAGCAAACGCTTCAGAGCAGGGACGTTGTAGCCATCGGCATACTCGGCGGCCGAATCCTGGATCGAAGCAACGGGCGCTCTGGCGTACAACCGGCGTCGACTGACGAAAGCGCCCGCCTGCCGATGAATTCGGACGGCCGACTCGACTGCGGTCACGAGCGAGACAGTTCCGTCGAGAAGTGGCGCGCCGTCGACCTCGCGTATACCCACGGCGTTGAGGAACGCGGTCAGGCGACCGCCCGCAGGGATGACGACCTCGGCCCCTTTCTCGAGCGAGGCGCGGGCCGCCGCGACGAACGAGTCGATCGCCTTCTGGCGACCGCCGTGGTCAGAAAAGCACGCATCCAGCTCGTGCGGGGTCAAGCCCATGCATTCGATGCTCGCGAGCCGGTCGCGCAGTCCGTACCTGGCGACGTTCTCCTCGAAACGACCACCGAAATATGGATTGACACCAACGAGCGAGAATTGGCTACCCATCATGCAGGCGGTCAACATCGAAGTCTCACCGAGTGCCAGCACCGGGATGTCCACCATCGACCGGGCCTCACGGAGCGCCGGATCGAGAATGTTACCGATGGCGACCGCGTCGAACCCGTCCTGCTCCGCGCCAACGACCGAGTCGAGTATCGACACCCAGTCGAGGACCTCGAAGAACCGGAAGCTGTCGATGCGGCCGACCCGCGTTCCGCGGAGCTCGAACTCGACGTCTGGCGACTTCACCCCGTCGATATAGGTGCGCAAATACGGAAAGTAATTGGGCGAGTACTCCTCCCGCGACATGCTCAAATACAGGACTCGTGTCACCTCACGCCACCCGCTCGAATATTGCGGCCAGTCCTTGACCGCCACCCATGCACATCGTTTCCATCCCATACCTCGATTCGCGTCGATCCATCTCGCGCAACAAGTTCGCAAGAATGCGCCCGCCGGTCGCACCGATGGGGTGCCCCAGTGAGATGCCGGACCCGTTGACGTTGACGCGGTCCAGATCTGCGTTGCTCAAACCCCATCCACGGAAGCAACCGATCACCTGAGCAGCAAAAGCCTCGTTCAATTCGACGAGATCGATGTCCTTCCACGACAACGACGCCCGCTCGAGTGCCCGACGTGCGGCCGGAACAGGGCCGATACCCATCAGCGCAGGCTCAACGCCGGCCAGGGACCAGCTCACGAGTCGCGCCAACGGACGCAACCCGAGCTGCTCGGCCTTCACTTGCGTCGTCACGATCGCTATCGCAGCCGCGTCGTTCTGACCGCTGGAGTTTCCGGCCGTGACCGATGCGCCGGGCAGGGTCGCGCGCATCATCGGTTTCAGCCGCGAGAGCGACTCGATTGTGGTGTCCGGGCGCGGATGCTCGTCTTGGGAGACGACGAGTGGCTCACCTCCTCGACGCGGAACAACCACAGGGATCATCTCGTCCTCGAACAGTCCGGCGTCGATGGCCGCAGCGGCGCGCTGCTGCGACCGCAACGCCCACTCGTCCTGCTGTTCGCGCGTGACGGAAAACTTCTCTGCAACGTTTTCGGCGGTCTCGATCATTCCGCCCCGAACTGGGTAGCGCCGCCCTCCAGAATTGCTACGCGGGCTCGCGAGCCGATCACGGAGATCGGGGAGACCGCCAGAGTTCCATCGGGCATTTGGCATGTAGTACTCCGCTTGACTCATACTCTCGGCACCGCCGGCCAGCACCAGATCAGAGCCACCGGTCGCGACCTGCATGCATGCGTACAGCACAGCCTGGAGACCCGACCCGCAGCGCCGGTCTATCTGAAGACCTGGCACCGACACATCGAGACCGGCATCGAGTGCTGCAATCCTGCCGATGGCGGCTGCCTCACCGTTCGGGTAGCCCTGACCGAAGATGACGTCGTCGATGTCTGCCGCCGTCAACCCTGTCCGGTCGACGAGACCCTTCATCACTGTCGCGGCCAATGTCGTCACCGGCACGTCCTTGAAGATGCCTCCGTAGCGGCCCACCGGCGTACGGATCGGCTCGCAGATCACTGCATCGGTCATGCTTCTCCCTTTCACTGTTCAAACGCTCGCTTCTCCGCCGTCGACCGCGATGGTCTGCCCGGTCAAAAAATCCGGTGCCGTGAGTGCCAGGTACGCCACTACGTTGGCGAGTTCGTCCGGCGTGCCCATGCGGTAGGCCGGAATACGGCGCATGACCTTGGCCATGGCTGCGTCGTCGGCGCGGAGCTCGGCATTGATATCGGTTGCGAAGTAGCCGGGCGCAACGGCATTCATTTGCGCACCGAACCGCGCCCATTCCGCAGCGACGGACCGAGTGAAGTTGATGACGGCACCTTTGGACGCGCAGTACGCGGAATACCCAGGCCGGCCAAGCAAGCCGAACACCGAAGCAACGTTGACCGCGCGCCCGGAGCCGGCAATAGCGAATCGCCGTCCGGCCTCACGACTGCACAGGAACATCCCGCGGACGTTGGTGTCGAAGATGCGGTCCCATTCGGCCTCGCCGAGATCGACAAGATTGACACGATTGGCGATACCCGCGTTGTTCACCAGCACATCAATCCGGCCGAAGGCATTCTCTGCGTCCTCGAACAGTGCCGCCACGGAGTCGGAATCGGTCACATCCGTCACGCGCACCAGCGCGCGTCCTCCCTGCATTTCGATGCTGGACTTCACGCTTTCCAGCGGCTCGATCGATCTTCCGGCGAGGACAACCGAGGAGCCTTGGCGCGCAACCTCCAGCGCTATCGCCTCACCGAGGCCTCGCCCAGCACCAGTAACCACTACTACCGAATTAGACATGTATGTAATATGTCTGACATCTAGTACCTTAGTCAAATGGATCACAGAGGAGATACTGATCATGAGCCGACTCGCGCGCACAACGGGACTGACTGCCGAGCAGGACGAGATACTCGATGTCGTTCGACGCTTCGTCGAGAAGAAAATCATTCCCGTCGCAACCGAGTTGGAACATGCAGACGAGTATCCGACGGAGATCGTCGAGGGACTAAAGGATCTGGGAATTTTCGGACTCATGATCCCGGAGGAGTACGGCGGTCTCGGCGAGTCACTACTGACGTACGCACTGGTGGTCGAGGAGATCGCCCGTGGCTGGATGAGTGTCTCGGGTGTCATCAACACCCACTTCATCGTGGCGTACATGTTGACTCAGCACGGCACCGAGGAACAGAAGCTGCGCTACCTGCCCCGGATGGCCACCGGCGAGGTTCGCGGCGCGTTCTCGATGTCCGAGCCTGGGCTCGGTTCGGACGTGGCGGCCATCTCCACCAAGGCCAAGCGGACGGCCGAGGGATACGAGATCACCGGGCAGAAGATGTGGCTGACCAACGGTGGCTCCTCGAATCTCGTCGCCGTGCTGTGCAAGACAGAAGACGGCTCCGACTCGGTCTACAAAAACATGACAACGTTCCTGGTCGAGAAGGAACCCGGATTCGGCGAGACCGCACAGGGCGTGACCATCCCCGGGAAGATCGACAAGATGGGCTACAAGGGCATCGACACCACCGAGATGATCCTCGATCATCATCGGGTGGACGAAACCCAGGTGCTGGGCGGCGAAACCGGGAAGGGGTTCTACCAGATGATGGACGGCGTCGAAGTGGGACGTGTCAATGTGGGCGCGCGCGCCGTGGGAATCGCCAATCGAGCCTTCGAGCTGGGCGTCAAGTATGCCCAGCAGCGCGAGACCTTCGGCAAGCCGATCGCCCAACACCAGGCGATCCTGTTCCGCATCGCCGAAATGGCCACCAAGGTCGAGACCGCACACTCGATGGTGGTGCGTGCGGCTCGGCTGAAAGATGCTGGAGAGCGGATGGACGTCGAAGCGGGAATGGCAAAGATGGTGGCCAGCGAATACTGCAACGAGGTCGTTCAGGCCTCGTTCCGCATTCACGGTGGCTACGGATACTCGAAAGAATACGAGATCGAACGGCTTTACCGCGAAGCAGCTTTCATGCTGATCGGCGAGGGTACGACGGATATCCAGAAGATCATCATCGGTCGAGCGATGCTCGCCGAGTACAAGCTCTGAAAAGTGGTACGGCGGGACGACCACACCCTTCCTCCGCCGTACCACCTGTCGCGCATACAGGACTGGACGTGACCCGTGAGGGTCACGTCCAGTCCTGTATGCGCGATTATGCGATCAGACAGTCTTCGCGATGTACACGTCGCAGGGCGCATGAGCAGCGACGGCACTTGCAACACTTCCGAGCACACGCGAAAGTCCCTGTGCACGCCTGTTTCCCACGACGATGAGCTCTGCATCGAGCCTCGCAGCCTCCTCTGATAGAGCGACCGCGGCGCGGCCGTACACTACCGAAGTCGTCACCTGCTCGACTGTGGTCCGAAGTTCGTCCGCAGCGTCACCGACGATGGCGTCCGCGAACTCACCCGAGGTCACGGCCGTGGTCCCAGGCCTGCCGGGATACTCCTTGACAGTGCCGCGGTCGACTGCATTCACCACATGCAAAGTCGATCCCAGCCTCCGCGCGATTTCCGCCGCTCGGCGGGCAGCCCGCATCGAGGCCTCCCCCCCGTCCACTCCGACTACGATGATGCTTGACACAGAGAGCTCCTTGTCCTGATCAGCAGAGGCTGGCTGATGAAAGGTCACGCACCGATTTACATTCCGCCGTCGACCGCAATGTCCTGACCGGTGATCATGTCCGATTCAGGCGTGGACAGGAAGACTGCGAGGTTCGCAATGTCGATTGCCGCGATTCGCTTCTTCATGCTCTGATTCTCGAGCACCCACGCGTCGTATCCAGGCTGCTGGTCGCCACGGTCGCGGAACTCTGCGTCGGAGAGGACTGCACCGGGAGAAATTCCATTCACGTTGATGAGGTAATCGCCCAGTTCGCGGGCCATACCCTTGATCAGTCCGAACATTGCGCCCTTAGACGCAATGTAGGGCACATACCCCGTCCATCGGCCGGTGAGGGTGAGCGACGTGATGTTGACGATCTTGCCGTAGTTCTTTGCCTTCATGTGCTCCGAACACACGCGCGACAATACGAAAACGGCCGAGGAGTTCACCCTCACCTGATCCTCGTACTCCTTGATGGTGAATTCGGCATGAGGCTTGAAGATCACCAGGGCCGCATTGTTGACCAAGACATCGACCCCACCGATCTCGTCGGCCAACGCCTTTACCGACGACTCGATACCCTCCAGATCACTCAGGTCACACCCGAAGAATCGAATTCCTTCACCGATACTGTCGAGAGTCTGCTGCGCGTCGGGCGCGTCAGGTCGATCCAACGCGATGACGGTGGCACCTTCCTCTACGTACCGGCTGACCAATGCCTGGCCGATGGTGCCGAGAGCGCCTGTGATCAGAACGTTCTTACCTGTCAGTGAACCCACGAAATATTCCTCACGTCGTCGTGCGCCCGGAGCCGTGCACTGGCGTGGCTCGATGATCGGGCATGGTCATTGTATAATGTCAGACAGTTGCGCAATGGTCAATGTGGAAAAGTTTCAAGCCTCACTTGGCGTTTGCAATACAGAGTAGGCTTCGGTCTGACATTTCACGTTCAGTTTGACCTTTCCAGCGCACGGAGGCTTGAAGTGGAGCATTTCGGACAGCACTACATCGGTGGTCGGTGGGTCACGCCCAGCGGCCAAGGAACACGGACCCTGGTCGATCCGACGTCCGAGGAGCCCTGGGCCACCGTGGCATCCGGGGGTGGGACCGCAGATGTCGATCATGCTGTAGCGGAGGCGAAAGCCGCATTCTCCAGCTACTCCAAGACGACCGTCGGCCAGCGGATCGAGCTGATCGATCGCATCATCGCGGTGTACGAAAGCCGTGAAGACCAACTTGCTCAGCTCATTGCGCAGGAGGTCGGCGTTCCAGTCTCCTTCAAAGCACAGGTGAGCGGCCCTGCCGGTCACATGAAGGTCGCTCGCGACCTCATCCGCGACTACAAGTTTCAGCGCGAGCTGGCCGATACGCTAGTCCGGCGCGAGGCAATCGGCGTCTGCGCCCTCATCTCGCCCTGGAACTGGCCCGTTCAGACCTCGGTCATCAAAGTGATCTACGGAATTGCCGCCGGCTGCACGATGGTACTCAAGCCTTCGGACGCCTCCCCTGCCTCGGGCGTCGCGCTCGCCGAGATCATGCACGAAGCCGGAACACCTCCAGGCGTTTTCAACCTGGTCATCGGGCGAGGAAGCGTGGTGGGCGACGCCCTCTCGCGGCACCCCGACGTCGACATGGTGTCCTTCACCGGCTCTACGGGCGCGGGGGTGAAAGTCGGCGAATCGGCCGCCCGCACAGTCAAGCGTGTTTGTCTCGAACTCGGCGGAAAGTCCGCAAATATTGTTCTTACCGACGGCGATCTGGAAAAGGCCGCTCGTTGGAACGTGCAGCGAGGGTTCTCGAATACCGGGCAGTCGTGCCACGCACCCAGCAGGCTGTTGGTGCACGAGTCTCAGGTGAAGGACATTCTGCCTTTCATCGAAGACGAAATCACACGGATGCGCCTCGGCGACCCCAGGGACCCGGCGACAACTCACGGTCCGCTCGTGCATTCCCAGCAGTACGAAAGCGTCCAGAACCATATCGAAGTGGGCCTCAACGAGGGCGGAACCCTCGTCACCGGAGGATTGGGCAGGGCAGACGGTTTCGATCGCGGATTCTTCTGCAAGCCAACCGTTCTTGCTGACGTGGACCGCGAGATGACCCTCGCCAAGGAAGAGATCTTCGGCCCGGTGCTCGTCGTCATGCCGTACCGCAACGAGCAGGAGGCACTCGAGATCGCCAATGACTCGATTTTCGGTCTCGGCGGCTACGTCTTCAGCGAAAATCGTGACCGTGGTTATGAATTCGCGTGCGGCATCAGGGCAGGCCGGGTGTCGTTCAACGGCGCCAACACCAACTCGCTCACGCCCATGGGAGGCTACAAGCAGTCCGGAATCGGCCGGTCGATGGGCGAGTACGGACTCGACGAGTACCTCGAGGTCAAGTCGATTTACGGGTTCGCCTGACTGAGTTCCTCACCCGCGGGAAACATGTTTTCCGCGGGTGAGGCTCCCCGTGACCACAACACCAGTCAGCAGCACGATCGAGATTCCGATGACCACCCAGCCGGTGTCACGGATCCCTCCGTCACCCACGTCCGGACCGGCCGTGAACTGAAGTACTGCTGCGGCTAGATTTGCTCCCAGAAACTGCACCGTGCGGTACATTCCCATGGCTGTACCGACTTCGTCCACCGAGGTCGCAAAGTTGACCATGCTCTGGTTGGACAGATTGTTGAACCCGCTTGGCACGCCGAGGACTGCTGCGACTAACAGCACGACGACGATCGGGGCCGTGGAACGCTCCACGGTGGCCAATAGCAGTCCACCGATCGACAACGCAAGCGACCCTACGATTAGGGTGAATCGAATTCCGTAGCGTGCCAATACCTTCGATGCAACGTATGTCGATCCCATTGCCACGATGGCGACGGGCAACATAGTGAGGCCGGTTTCGGTCGCCGTCATTCCGCGCTGGTACTGCAGCCACTGCGGGACCGAGAAGAACACCGAATAGAAGGCCACGTAGGTCAAGAGCGTTCGGACCAGAGTCGCGCTGAGTGAACGATTCCGGACCAGCGCCCTGACATCGATGAACGGTTCGTCGGTGTGCCATTCTCTCGCTGCGAAGGCGATCAGCGCTATGGCGGGTACCAAGAGCAGAAACCACGAAGGCGTTTCGGCCAGGGAGAGCAGAAACATCATGGCACCAGCGGTCAGGACGACGAAGAGTCCGACACCGAGGAGGTCCAACGATCGAAGCACCGAGCGCCGAGACTTTCCCACCGCTGAACCCGAACCCCGATCGACGTATCGAAGTACTGCGATCGTGCTGGCTACGATGACCGGAACGTTGATCCACAGAATCGACCGCCATCCGAAAGTCCCAACCAGAAGTCCCCCCAGAGTTGGACCGAGGGCAGCAACGGACTGACTGCACAGCACGAGCGTCAGCAATGCCGATTTCGGATCACTTCGATGACGGTCTGCATAGTCGCGAATGATTGTCATCGCGTTCGGAAAATGTGTAGCCATGCCCGTTCCGAGCAACACGTACGCCGCAACGAGCCAGTTGATATTCGGCGCGAAAGACCCCATGATCGTTGCCACTCCGACGATTCCGAGCCCCACCAGATAGATTTTGCGCGCCCCGAAGATCGAACCGAGCTTTCCGCCGATGGGCGCGGAAACCGCTGTGGCTATGTACATTCCGGAAATCAACCACGATCCGCCTGTAGTCGATCCGAAATGCGTGACGATGGCAACCATCGCCACCGCGATCATCGACGAGTTCAACGGCTGCAAAACACTTGCCGCCGAAGCGGAGACGCTGACTTTCGCCGGCACCTGCGCTCCAACGGCCCTCTCTGTCGGATTCATCGAATGAATTGACTCAAGATCGATTTGCGACCTTCGTCGAGTCGGACGCCTCGACAATAGGTTCCGAGTCCGAACTGGGCAGACCGTAGACAGAGGTCCGCAGGTCGGTGTTCCTGGTTTCCGGTACGAGCCACACCCCCACCAATCCGATCAGGCCGATGAGCGCCATGGCATAGAAGGCAGGCGATACGGGATTTCCAGTGAGGCTGATCAACGTTGCTGCGATCAACGGCGTGGTTCCGCCGAACAGAGCGACGGAAAGGTTGTATGAGATTCCATGCCCACGGCACCGGAGTGCGGTCGGGAAGATCTCCACCATTCCGGTGAACATCGCAGCCCCGTAGATCGACAATCCGACGGCGAGGAGTGCCTGCCCGATGAATGCTCCGGCCACGGACCCCGAACCCGCAAGTGCAAACGCGGGGTACGCGGCGACCAAGAGCCAGATTGCACCAGCGTAGTACATCGGCTTGCGGCCGAGCCAATCACACAGAATGCCTATCACAGGAAGCAGCGCCGCGAGCACCATGATGGCAGCCATGTTCGACAGCAAGGCACTCGTTGCAGCAATACCGCCCTGACTGACAACGAAGGTGTACATGTAGCCGCTGAGTAGGTAGGCACCAATTGCGTACGGGGGCTGCAGCAGAATTACGAGGACCATGGACTTGCGCGTACTGAAGGTCCCTCGCAGCGCGCCGGACACGGCGTTCCCCGAGTCGCGACGAGGGGTCATCTTCTCGTACTCCGCTGCCGCTTCGAGGAATTCGTCGGGATCCTCCAATGTCCTCCGCAGCACGTATCCAACAACGGCCACGACTCCACCGAGTATGAACGGGATTCGCCATCCCCATGCCTCGAAAGCCTCTTCGCCCAAGGCCGAGCGAAGCCCGAAGATGATCGCCGCAACCGCAGCGACGGGCCAGTAGGAGAAGGATTTCACTGCTCCCATCCACGACGCTCGCTTCGTTGCAGGTGCCGACTCCACAATGTAACTCTCGACCCCCGTCGTCTCACCGCCGATCGACAACCCCTGCAGCAGGCGGCAGAAGATCAGGATGAGTGTCGCAGCAATGCCGATCGACTCGTACGTCGGGATCATTCCGATGAGCATCGTTCCGACACCCATCAGAACCACGGTCCAGGACAGGACTGCGAGGCGTCCGAACTTGTCTCCCACGTACCCGAAGAGCGCTCCTCCGAACGGGCGCGCCACAAACGACAGTGCGTATACGGCAAAGGTACCCAGGATCGCGGCGGCCGGATTTCCAGCCGGAAAAAAGTGAACAGCAATAGTGGGTGCCATCAAGGCGTACACCGAGTAGTCGAACTGCGTTCCGATTTCACCGATCGCCCCGCCAAGCTTTTTCCTGCGATCGCTGTGCTGGTGCACCTGGCTCATGCGCTCTCCTCGTGGTCGGCGGCGTGAAAGTCGACGTACTGTGCCGCGCGATGGGCAATGCGATCCATATTGTCCCTTTGAGAACAGCTTGTCAATAGACTTTATTGGTTATTGTCTGACTTTAACCGTATGAAATACCACCGTCGACCGACCAAATGAACCGTCCCTGCACAACGGGTCCACGTGGCGGGGCTCGGTGCCCTCCACCTGCCACGGCCGGAGGATGTGATCAACGTCGATGAGGCATACCCGTTGGGTCGTGACCGCTACCCAGGCGCGCGACGAACAGCACTCAAATGCCCAACCGAGTACCTGATCGACGGACAGTCGATCGTCGCGCACTCGGTCGACGAGCAGAGGTTCAGGAGCTCGGCTGAACCGTGTGATTGAGGATGAGAAGGGCGTGAGCAGGCTTGTTGCCTACAAGCAGCCAGCGATGTAGAAGGGCGGCGTCGTGTCGGATAAAGTCTCCCGCCTCCAACTGCCAAGAACCTTCGCCGTCGATCTCTACCTCGAGGGCTCCACTGATCAAGTAGACCGCCGCGAGCCCATTCGACTGGAACCACTCGGAAATGTGCACATCCGGCTCGAGTCTGTACTCGGTGACCTCCAAGCTCGAGTCGCGATCGAACAGCAGCGCGCGGCCGATTGCTGCGTCAGACCGACTCGATACCGGCACCGGGTTACCACTTCCGGCGCGGACGATCACTACTCGACTCTGCGAGTCCAGCGGATTGGGCATGAGCTCACCAGGCCCGACTTCGAGGACTGCGGCAAGGCGGTAGATGGTGACCATCGAGGGCATGCTCAGCCCACGCTCGACATGACTCAGAAACGGCTGGCTGATGCCAGCGCTCGCGGCCAACGATCTCATCGACATTCCGGCAACCTCACGCCGAGTTCGTACCGCGGCACCGATTGCCACAGCAAGCTCGGTCTCGTCGTCGATTGGCTGCGACATTTACAACTCCGTTACACAGAAGATAGCTACAGGAAATACTCGCACGGCATTTTGATAGCTGACAGTTATCGAAATGGATCTCGTGAGCACAGTATGGAGTTTAGAGATGATCGCCAGTGCAACCGATCAACCGGCCAGTAACAATTCTCCACCTGCACCCGGCTCGTCGCGATTCACGATCGAGCAACGCGGTATCGACCATGTACCTACGAACGAACGCCACGGCTCGGTGCGCTCGGTGGCGCTGATGTGGAGCGGCGCGATGATGAACGTCACCGGCATCGTCTTCGGAACCCTCCTGGTACTTCTCGGTCTGAACTTTTGGCAGGCCGTGGCCGCAATTCTCATCGGCAACGCAACGTGGATTATCACCGGGATGTGTTCGCTTCCGGGTCCGGCAGCCGGGACCACGACCTTCGCTGCGAGCCGAGCCCCTTTCGGACGCAACGGAAATCGCCCAATAGCACTCTGCAACTGGATCATGCAGATCGGCTACGAGTCTCTGGACCTGGTGTTGATGTTCCTGGCCACATCCGTCCTCCTCGGGCAGGTCGGAATCGAACTGGGAGCTACGCTCGAAGTCGTCGTTATCTTGGTATTGGCAGTTACACAGAGCATTCTGCCTGTCTTCGGTCTGTCTGTAATCATGAAGGCCATCCGAATTCTCTTGATCCCGTTCACGGTCTTGTTTGCAATTCTGATCGTGCTGGTGTTCGACTCCGTCGCGGTCGACACGACAACTGCGTCCGGTGGCGTCGCGCTGTTCTTCGCCGGTGTAGCGCTGGCGGCGTCAGGAAGCGGTCTCGGATGGACGCCGAATGCAGCCGACTACGCTCGATATCTGCCTGCATCCACGAGCCGTGTTCGATTGGTAGCAGGTACTGCACTCGGTGGTGCAATGCCACAGATCCTTCTGATGACGCTCGGTGCGGCCGTCGCCACGGCGGTTCCCGATGCAGTCGATCCCATCAGTGGTCTGCCGTCCGCTCTGCCGCCGTGGTTCTTGGTTCCCTACCTCCTCGTGGTCTTACTACAACTCACCGCACTCAATGCCATCAACCTCTATTCCTCGGGAATGACGCTTCAAGCAATGGGAATTCGAGTCTCGCGCTGGCAAGCTGTCGTTATCGATGCCGTCGTCTGCGCGATCATCGCAATCGTTGTGACGTTTTCCGGCGACTTCAACGCATTGCTCGGGAACTTCCTGCTCCTCATGATCGTCTGGTTCGCACCGTGGGCGGCGATCATGGTGGCCGACTACTTCTTGCGCTCGGGCAGGTACGACATCGCATCGTTGTCCGGCGACGGCGGTGCGTACCGCCGAATTCGCGGTTTGAACCCAGCCGGGGTCACGTCCCAGGTCGCCGGAATGATCGCAGCCTTGCTGTGCATCAACACCACTGTTTTCACGGGCCCCATCTCGTCCGCATTGGATGGTACCGACCTCAGCGTGCCCGCGGGCCTCATCGTGGGAGCAACGGCATATTGGGCTTTGGCTCGCAAATCCACCCGCAAGGAAAGCAAACTCACCGAAAGGCTCAGCGCATGAATACAATTCCCCTCATCGATCTTCAAGAGTGGCGCGGCGGGTCGACAGCGCAGCGCGTGCAGCTGGCCGGCCGCGTCGACCGAGCCCTCCAGGAATCAGGCTTTCTGATGATCTCGGGTCACGAGATCGATCCCCGCCTTCGCGCTCGAATTCGGGCGGCTGGATCGAAGTTCTTCACCAGCTCGCCCGAGGTCAAACATAGATATCGCACACGTGTCGGCGGGCGCGGTTGGATCCCTTCGGGAGCCGAAGCGAATGCTTACCTGGAACAGTCCCCCGGTCCGGCCGACCTGAAAGAGACCTATACCAGCGGCTGGGACGACCACTCGACCGGCGACCAGGCTGTCGACGACGAATGGTTCGCCCCCAATGTCTGGCCAGGGGAAATACCCGAGTTCGAGCGGCTATGTGTGTCTTACACCCAGCAAATGCGTGCGCTGGCACAGGAACTGCTCACAATCTTTGCTACCGCACTGGATCTCGATCCTGACTGGTTCACGTCCCGCACCGACCGGGCTCCACATTCGTTCAACCTCAACCGATACCCGGCAATGACCGAGACAGGCACAGCGCTGGAGGGCCAGTTCCGAATCGCACCGCACACCGATTTCGGGGTGATCACCATCCTCGATCGCCAGGCAGGTCACGGCGGGCTGCAGGTCGACACCGGTGACAGCAGCTGGACCGACGCACCTTTCGTCGACGATGCCTTCACCATCAACATCGGCGATCTGATGGCCCGGTGGACAGGTGATCGCTGGCGATCAACCCGACACAGAGTTTTGCCTCCCTCGGAGCTGGCCCCACAGGAAGAACTGATCTCTCTGATCTTCTTCTTCGAGGCCAATCACGACGCGGTTATCGAGTCGTTCGACCCACCGATCGGACGAACCCACAACTATCGATCGGTCACAGCCGCGGACTACCTGCGCGCACGGTACGCCGCAATCACGATTTGAAACGTCCAGAGGCACTGGACAACAAAAGAAGGAGGACAACATGGCAATGGCCCGCTCAACCGGAATCGAATTCGACGTTCCAGTGATCGACATCTCGAAGTTTCACTCAGGAAACGACTTCGATCGTGACTCGATCGCTCGACAAGTCGACAACGCCGCATCTACGGTCGGCTTCATGCAGATTGTCGGTCATGGCATCGCACCGGCCGTGCTCGATCGATTCACCGCAGCGACCGACCAATTCTTCTCCCTGCCAGGGGACACGAAACGCAGGTACGTGACACCGCCGCACATCAACCGTGGATACACCCCGCCGAAAGCCGAGGCACTTGCCAACTCGCTTGGAATTGTCACTGCCGCAGATCTCTTCGAGGCGTTCAACGTCGGAGTCGACCCCGCCGCCCACTCTCACCTCGATCTCGATCCAGTCGACTACGCACCAAACGATTTTCCCGTCGAATCGGCCGATTTCGCGCCGGCTGTCACGGCATGGTTCGACGAAGCCCAACGGGTCGCAGGCACCATGACCAACATCTTCGCTTTGGCCCTCGGCCTTCCGATTGACTTTTTCCAGCAGTTCACCGACCACTCTTTGGATGTCTTGCGAATCAACAACTACACACTTCCGCACCCGGACATCACCCTGGAAACCGAGCAGATGGGCATGGGTGCACACACCGACTACGGCATCGTGACGGTCTTGTGGGCAGATCAGGTTCCTGGACTGGAAATCCTCGATGGCAAGCGGATTTGGCACCCGGTTGAGCCTATGGAAGGAGCTTTGCTGGTGAATCTCGGCGATGCACTGGCCCGCTGGACCAACGACAAGTGGATCTCTACGATGCACAGGGTTGCGCCACCGCGTGTGGACGGCCGACTGGTGCCACGGCGGTCGGCGGCATTCTTCCACGACGGAAACCCCGAAACAGTTATCGCGTGCCTACCTGGTTGTACAGGACCTGGTAACCCACCCCGCTATCGGCCGGTGACGGTCAAGGATCACATCACAGCCAAGCTCCGGGGGTCCCGTGAACGGCAACTGAACCGGGACGCAGTCCGCGAACTTGCCCGCCTCACCGGCGAGACGCCGTGAGTACGACAACGAGCAGGAGGGGTGTATCAGCAGGGCGTCGTAAATTCGCAGGAGAAGCCCTAACCTTGGCTTATGAACAACAAAGCCGAGGTACGCGAGTTCCTCATGACCCGGCGGGCCAGACTCACCCCGGAGGCGGCAGGAATTACGGGCGGAAGCAACCGCCGGGTAGCCGGGCTACGACGTAGCGAGGTAGCGTCCCTCGCCGGCCTTTCAGTCGAGTACTATGCACGCATCGAGCGCGGTGCGATTGGCGGTGCGTCCTCGTCCGTGCTCGATGCGCTGTCACGTGCGCTCCATCTCGACGACACTGAACATGCACACCTGCTCGACCTGGCGCGAGCCGCGGATGGGGTTCCGACCTCGGGGCGACCACGCCGCAAGGCTGCGCGCCCGGCCGCCTCCAGAATCAGCCTGCAATGGGCACTCGACTCGATCACCGACGGCATTGCCTTCGTGCGCAATCAACGGCAAGACTTGTTGGCGACGAACGAACTCGGAAAGGCGTTCTACGCCCCGATCATAGGGGACGGCGGTCGTACTCCGAATCTTGCCCGCTTCCAATTTTTGGACCCAATGGCCCGAGAGTTCTATCCCGACTGGGATACCTTCGCCGAAATGTGCGTATCCATCATGCGCGCCGAAGCAGGCCGCGACCCACACGACAAGGGACTCCAAGACCTCGTCGGCGAACTCTCCACGCGCGACGAGACCTTCAGGAGGCTCTGGGGAGCGCACAACGTTCGAACCCACGGAGCGGGTAAGAAGCGCTTCCATCACCCCGTTGTGGGTGAGGTCCACTTGGCCTACGAGGAACTCGTTGTCACTGCTGATCCCGGATCCATCCTCATGATTTACACCGCGGAGCCGGGTTCGCCGAGCGCCGAGCGGCTCAATCTCCTTGGATCATGGTCAGCACAGAACACTGGAGCCAAGTCCCAGGCCTGAACCCGGCGTCTTCCCGACAAGAAGGCGAGTCAAGATTCGGCGATCTCGACGTCGAAGGTCATCGGATCGACCAAGTCAGGGTCGGGCCCACCACGCACCCCACGGTCGAGAGCATCGATGGCTGTAAGCTCATCTTCGTCGAGCTCGAACTCGAACACGTCGAAATTTTGGACGATGCGGTCCGGGTTCGTTGACTTGGGAATCACCGACCGACCCTGTTGCAGATGCCACCGCAACATGACCTGCGCAGCGGTCTTGCTGTGCACCGCTGCAATTCCACCGATCGTCGCGTCCTCGAGCACGCTGACTCGATTCTCGCCCCAACCTGGATAGAACGTGATGCCGCCGATCGGCGACCACGCTTGCGTCACGACACCGAGCTCGGCATTCGCGCGCTGCACGGCGGGCTGGGTGAAGTACGGATGCAACTCGACCTGATTGACCGCGGGGACGATCTCGGTGTGTTCCCGAAGCGCCGCCAAATGATGGGGCATGAAATTACTGACTCCGATCGCGCAGACTTTGCCATCCGCGAGGAGCCGCTCCAAGGCGCGATACGCGCCGATGGTGCGATCGAAGTGCTGCGGCATCGGCTGGTGCAGTATCAACAGATCGATCTGGGACACCCCGAACTTGCTCGCGCTCTTGTCGAATGCGTGCAACGTCTCGTCGAATCCATAGTCGCTGACCCACACCTTCGTCTCGAGAAATACGTCGTTTCGGTCGACACCGGACCGTCGCAGTCCGTCGCCCACTTCTCTCTCGTTGCCGTAACCAGCAGCGGTGTCGACCAAACGATATCCCGCCTTCAGCGCAGTTTCGACAGCGATCGCGGTTTCCTCTGGTGCGCTCTGGAACACCCCGAATCCCGCAGAGGGCATTCTGACGCCGTTGTTGAGCAGAATCGTTTCAGTCATTGCATTTCCTTCAGCTAAAGTTGTCTGTTCTCGTGTGAGCAGAGCCTGTTCCGGGATCCGAAGTCGCGACCGACATCTGCGTCCATGATCCCAAGAGCGACATACGTTCCGCGGTCGGCGACTTGGGCTCGACCGTATAGACGAGCATCGTCAAGCCTGGTTCGGTGGTGAGATCGAAGGATTCGTAGCCGAACTCCACCTCTCCTACCGACGGATGCCGGAACCGTTTGACCCCGCGCTGGTAGCGGATCACGTCGTGCGTTGCCCACAACACCCGAAACTCCGAACTTTGCGTGGACAGCTCTCCGATGAGTCGGATCAGGTCGTCGTCGAACGGATCTCGACCCGTTGCCTGATGCAGCAGCGCTACCGTATTACGCTTTGCGCGACCAGGATCGAGTGAGAATTCCGCTGCGCGAGGGTCGAGAAATTGGAACCTGGCGGCGTTGAACGCTTCTCCGTCTTTGCGGTTCGGCACGTCGTACAGAGCCGCAGCCAGAGCGTTTACTGCAACGAAATCCAAACGCGAATTCTGAACCAGCGCAGGAACAGTCAGAGAATCCAACACTGCCTGGGTCCCCGCAGCTACGCTTACGCGCCGTGTCGCGCGGTGCTTGCGCCGGTGCGGTGCTACCACAATCTCGACGAGATCGAGAAGATACTCCCGTTCGGTGTCGTCGAGCTGCAGCGCGCGAGCGATCGCGTCGAGCACCTCACGAGACGCGCCGCGAATCTTACCTCGCTCGAGCTTTGCATAGTAGTCGGTGCTGACGCCCGCGAGATGAGCGACTTCCTCCCTACGGAGTCCGGGGACTCGCCGACTTCCTCCGTACACAGGAACGCCGGCCTGCTCGGGACTGATGCGGGCTCGTCGCGTGGTGAGAAAACTGTTGATCTCTTCGGGACCCGACATGTCAGGCCGCATCGATCGTGAGACCGATTGTCTCCGGGCTGGCATCGTCAGGGTCGAGCGCACCGCGCCGACCCGTATCGATGGCGGCGATGGTGGACAGTTCATCCGCCGTCAGCTCGAAATCGAGCACGTCGATGTTCTCCGCGATACGCTCAGGATTGATCGATTTCGGAATTGCGCTGCGGCCCTCCTGAAGATGCCACCGCAGAATCACTTGTGCAGGTGACTTGCGGTGATCGTGGGCGATCTTCCCGATGACTTCGTTCTGCATAGGAGGAAGGGTTCTGTTTTCACCGGCCCAGCCATAGACGCCACCGATAGGCGACCAGGCCTGGGTCAGGATTCCGAGTTCCCGGTGCAGCGAAACAAGTTCGGGCTGCTGGAAATTGGGATGCAGTTCGATCTGATTCACGGCCGGTACCCGGTCCGAAACTTCCAGAAGGTTCCGAAGGTGCAAGGGCTTGAAATTTGACACACCGATCGCCCGCACGCGCCCCTCCCCCAGTAGACGTTCTGCAGCTTTGTAGGAGGCCACCGTCTCGCTCCAATTGCCCGGCCATGGCCAGTGCAGAAGATAGAGATCGAGATAGTCGACACCCAGCTTTGCGGTACTCGTGTCGAAGGCGCGTAGGGCGCTGTCGTACCCGTAATCGGTCATCCACAATTTCGTGGTGAGGAAGACATCGCCGCGATCGATGCCCGAATCACGGATACCCTCACCCACCTCACGCTCGTTGAAGTACGCCGCAGCTGTGTCGATCAATCGAACACCGTTACACAAAGCCGACGACACTGCTCTCGTCGCATCCCTGCCTTCGCTCTGCAGCACTCCCAAACCGAGAGCCGGGATGGGTATCCCGTTGTTCAACCCAATGACCGCTGTCATGGCACACCCTTTCGTCTCGTCTTCGAGTTAACCCGCTCGACGAGTTTCGTGAAAGGGCGAAGTGAACAGTGTTCTGCTGGAGCACCCTTTGCTGCGATCTTCGTTACCGCCGTGCGACTCCGCTACAGGCGTGCGTCGAGAACGTTGCGCACTACGGGCAAGGCGGAGAACACGTTGGGCCAGCCCGCGTAGAAAGCCAAAGAGACAGTGCCTCGGATGCTTGCGCGGCAGTGAGTCCGTTATCCATGGCCCGTCCGAGATGGAAAGTGATCTGGTCGACCTGGCCCGTTGCAATCAAGGCACTCACTTTGGCCAAGCTGCGGTCGCGCGGGGCGAGGTCGAGCCGCAGCCACAGGTCGCCGAAGACAGTCTCGGTGGTGAACTGCACGACGCCAGGCGCCGTAGTGCCGTAGTCGAATTCGACGCTCGATGCGCGTTGCTGTTCAGCGATGGGATCCTGCGCAAGTAGTTCGACATCGGTCCCGGAAAGTTGCGCGGGATCGACCCCCCCGGCCCTCGAACACCGGTCTCGCCGCCTCGACAGCCGCGAGCGCATTCGGCCATGAAGCATAAAACGCGAGATGGGTGATGATCTCGGAAATTTCGGCTGTTTCGAGCCCTCTGTCGAGTCCCCGTTCGATCTCGGAAGCGAGCACCCCGGGTTGATTCTGTGCGACCAACGCCGAAACCGTAACCAGACTCCGATCGCGTAGGAAAGGTTCTCGCGATTCCACAGATCTTCTTCGACCACAGTTTCGTTGTAGTGCTCCAGTGCGGGGGCGACCGCGGAGAGGAACTGCTGACCCCAGCGTTCCTGGAGTCAGAGACTGCCTGGACGCCGTCGCCACACGCCACAGCAACCATCGAGACCGCAGTCAAGACTACCGGGACCAGCAACATCTTGGAACGTTCCATCGCTCTTCTCCTTCGTCTCGAGGTGTGGTTCAGCCGAGGTACTGCTCGTCTGTGACCTGCTCCAGCCAGTCGACACCGTATCCGTCGACGCTGTCCTGAACGGCGAGGTGAGTCATCAGATCGACTGCCGTGGCACCGTGCCAGTGTTTTACATTGGCAGGGATCCATGCGACATCACCGGCGACCATGTCGCGACGGGAAGCCCCCTCTTGATGTACCCACCCGCGCCCTTCGGTGACCACGAGCGTCTGTCCCGCCGGGTGCGTGTGCCATGCAGTGCGGGCCCCAGGCTCGAAGGTGACTTCGGCTGCGCCGGTCGCCCGTTCGGCGATAGCGTCGAACAGCGGTCCGATTGTCGCGGTCCCTGTGAAGTAGTCCTCCGAGCCTGCGGAGGAGGGCCGCTCCGATTCGGGCGAGATGACGATCGGTCCTGCATCGATTTCGGTCGACTCGGCGGCTTCGGTCTGTCCGGTGGTGTCCGGTTCTGCGGTGTTCGCTTCTTGAGCGCTGCATGCAGCCAGGAAGGCTGCGGTGGCGATCGCGGAACTGATCAGAACCAGTCGGGTTCGTCTCACTTTCGATACTCCATTTCGTCGACGCCATCTCTGCCCGAATCGAACTATTCGGACATCTGGCAACGAGTGAACCCGCGATCCGCACACCACGGGAGTCCCTGACAGTGGGTGCACCGACAGGGCATCCCTGATGCGTCTCAAAGAGCAAGAGCCCGGTCAAGCCGGTCTACTGCGCTGTATATCCCGCATCAACGGGCAGTGCAACGCCCGTTACGTAGCTGGCGGCATCGCTGCACAGCCACAGCACCGCCGCCGCAATCTCCTCCGGCCGACCGAGCCGCCCCAACGGAACGCCGCTCGCGGCAGCGTCGGAATCGAGCTCGCCGCCCGCGATCATTCGTTCGACCATGGGTGTACTGATGGTTCCGGGGCACACCGCGTTGACTCGCACTCCATGCTTTCCGTATTGCAGTGCAACGCTTTTCGTTGCACCGAGCACACCGTGCTTGGTGGCGTGATACGTGGCGCGACCAGCTCCGCCGACCAGACCGCCGAGCGAGGAGCAGTTCACGATTGCACCGGACCCCTGCTCACGCATCTGCACGAGTTCGTGCTTCATCGACGCCCATACACCCCGTAGGTTCACGGCAACGATCTTGTCGAATGCGTCGGCAGTTTCGTCTGCGGAATCGACGGGCGGAAGCATGATGCCGGCGTTGTTGAACGCCATGTCCAGAGCGCCGAAAGCTTCGACGGTAGCCCGGACTGCCGCGGCAACGTGATCCTCGTCGGAGACGTTGCAATGCAACGCAATTGCCGTGAAACCATTGGCGTTCAACTCGTCTGAGAGCTGCTGGGCAGCGTCCCCATCGAGGTCGACAATGGCGACTGCGGCACCTGCTTCGGCGAACGCGCGCACTGTTGCCGCGCCCATTCCGGCGCTGGCACCTGTGACGAATGCGGTCTTGCCGGTGAAGTCGTACGTGACGGTCATGAGGGTCTTCTCCTTCGAGTCGGCCTAGCTGTGCGGCAGGTCGAGTCCGGTGTGCTGCGCGAGAGCAGCGAGCAGTTCGTTCTGGAATCGTTCGTCGTGCACGGCGGGGTGGGGCTTTTCGGTGCGCTGGTGGTGCCAGTAGCGCCCGGAGACATGAGCCTGCGGATCGTCGGTGGTTGCAAGCCATGCTTGGGTCACGTGGCCGAGCTCGAGGTCATCGCTGGCAGACGGTCCGCCCATTTTGGTCGGCACCCAACCGGGATCGACCGCATTCGCAGGCACCAAGGGCCATAGCCTGGCCACCGCGGCCATGAGCGTGGTGACCAGCAGCTTGCTGTCCGAATACGAGGCGGTTTCCTTCGATCCGGACCAGTCCGCGCCGGTGAGGTCTGCATGCCCGCTCCGGTGCATGCTGCTGCTTAGGTAGACCAGCCGCCCCGGATCCCGAAGCAGGGCGGTGAGGACGTACGGTGCCACGACATTGACCGGCAAAAGCGAGACCCCGTCGATGACACCGGCGTTGTGGATGACAGCGCTGATGGAACCGATACGGTGCGCTTGCTCAGCGACGTCCTGGACCCGATCCAAGTGAGCGAGGTCGCCGACAACGCCAAACGCACCGCGGGCGGTCAGGTCCTCCAACGCGGACAACCGTTGCCGCGTGCGAGCGTGAACGACCACCTCATGGCCGGCATCGAGCAACGATTCGGCAGCGGCGCGGCCGATGCCGTCGGTCGAGCCGGTGATCAATACACGCGACACGAATTCCTTCTCTCTGTCCTATCGTTACATCTACGGCACGCGATCACAGCTCACGCCATCTCGTCGATACCGCCAGGTCCACACCCTCGACGGTAGAGCGTCGTCCGCGTGCGAGGGAGGCCCTGCGAGTACGTGCTCCCTGGTCTCGCCCTTCCCGCGCTGTTGCGATGGCCGCAGGACCCTGCTCCGTGATCAGGTGGGCAGAACGAAGAGAAGCCAAGCCATGACCGGGGCGATGACGATCATCGACATTCCCCAGATCAACAGCCCGCGGAAGGTCTTGTCTCTCAACTCTTCTTCGGTGTTCGCGATTATCAGTGCGCCACCTGTTGAGAACGGGCTCGAATCCACGGCCGATGCTGCGATGCACAACGCCACGACGAACCCCAGGGTGCTGACGTTTCCCGTAAGGACGAGCGGGGCGGCAAGCGGTACCAAGACTACGAACATGGCATTGGTGGAGGCGAATGCCGATACCAGCCCTGCGACGAAAAGAATGGTCAGCGCCGCCACCAGCGGTGAACCGATGGTGGTGACGGACGTGGCGATACTATCGATGACGCCTGCGCTTTGGAGAACCGAGATGTAGGTGACGATTCCGCCGATGAGCAGAATGACCCCCCACCCGATCTGTTCGACGGCCTTCTTCGAATCCGACGGATACAACGCCGCAAGAATCACAGCCGATGTGAGGGCCAGGAACCCGACATCCAACGTGAATGTCAGTGCCAGGAATACGATTCCGGTGAGAAGCGCAACAGTGAGAACATTTCGGGTCGTCCATTTCACGGCCGTGGCGACTGCCGTTCCACCGCTCGAAGGGGTGGGGCCAAGGTCGCGCTCCTCGTCCGAAATCTCAGCGATCTGCCGGCCGCGGCGTAGCAGTTCGCGTCCTCCGAGCAGGAAGAATGCGGCGAGGTTCAAGACCAGGTTTGCAACGAAGGTCAACAGGAAGATCGGCGCAGGATCGAGGGTGACTCCGCTCTGACCGAAGACGTCGTCCACGATGTTGAAATAGACCGAGATCGGCGAGAAGCCACCGGCGTTGGTTCCGTTCAATACGCTCAATCCGACGAGAAGCGGGCTGATCTTGTATCGGTAGGCGAAGGCGAGTCCGACGGGAATCAGGATTGCGTTGGTGGCGGCGCTCAGGGCTCCTGCACCGGTGATGATCGCGGCCAAAACAAAGAATATCCAGGGAATCAGGGCAACCCTCCCCTTCACCAGCCGAACTGCGCTACCGACGATGCAATCGACAGTGCCGTTCGCACGGGCGATGCCGAACAGATAGGTCACCCCCAGGAGCGTCACGAAGAGGCTGCCGGGGAATCCTTCAGCGATGTCTGCGACATCGAGATCGAAGTAGCCGACCCCGAGTACGAACGCCACGACCAGCGCCACGGCACCCATGTTCAACGAGCGCCACATCGAGATACCGAATACTGCGACCAGCCCGGCGATGGCAATCAATTCGGGTGTGTTCATCTGAGTTCCAATCGGTAACGAAATGCTGAGGCGATTCCGTAGGAAACGCGGTACTCGACTGCGTCACCTGCGTGTGTACGAGCGGAGCGCTGGATCCGCGCGAGAGTTTCGGTCGGTGCGCAGCCGAGTTCACCGGCAACCGCGGAATCCTCGTGGCCGAAGGAGAGGTCTTCGGTTGCCGAACCGACCACGATGCCGGCCAGCTGCTCGTATGCGGGATACAGCAATGGGCCGATCTCTTCGATGTCGATGGATGCGATCGGCTCGAATGCTGACAGAGGAAGCCAGATGTCCTCTACAAGAAACGGAATCGCATCGTATTCACGGACGCGATGGAGGTGGAGAACGTCTCCATCGTGGTCGAGGACACGTGCTACGTCAGCGGGTGCACGGAGTCGGTCTCGCGAGACGATACGGGCATCCGGGATTCGGTCGGTATCGCCGCGGGCACGGAAGAACCGGAAAAACGCGTTGTCGAACGTCGGACGACGGACGAACGTGCCCCGCCCCTGCCTACGGTCGAGAATCCCGTCGGCTACGAAATCGCCGAGGACCCGCCGCATCGTGCCGACCGAAACGCCGTAGGCGGTGGCCAACTCCGATTCCGAAGGCAGCGCAGCATCGGGGCCCCATTCGTTCGCGTTGATCCGTGCGCGCAGGTCGTCCCGGAGGCGGGCGTGCAGCGGCAGCCTGCCGTCACCAACTTGTGTCATGCCTCACACGATCGCACACATTGCTATAAACATCTAGTCCTTTACAGGATTGGTCGAATCTCGTACGGTCGTGAGGTGATCCCGTCATTGTCGATCGATACGCACGCACACATCTTCAGTCAGGGCCTACCTCTCTCGCCCGCCAGGCGCTACGCACCTACGTACGACGCTGACGTTGCGTCGTACCTGCATGAACTCGACGACAACACGATCACACGGGGCGTCTTGGTACAGCCAAGTTTTCTCGGTACCGACAACTCGTATCTGCTCACGGCTCTCGACCGGAATCCCGACAGACTGCGCGGCGTCGTCGTCATCAAGCCGGACACGAATCACGACTTGGATCGACTGCACCATCGGGGTGTACGGGGAATCCGACTCAATCTCATCGATGCCGATCTTCCCGACCTCGACTGCCCTGCGTGGCGAGCAATCGAGAGGAACATGGTCCGACTCGGGTGGCATCTGGAGGTTCAGGCCAAAGGCAGACAGTGGGACCGGCTGGCATCGCGTCTTGCTACGTGGGGGTCGGCTGTGGTCATAGACCACCTGGGGTTGCCGGATATCGACGATCCTGCAGCATCCGACGCGGTGGCACGCTTGTGGACGCTGGAACACGTTTGGATTAAGGCATCCGCGCCGTATCGCAGTTCGAACCCTGCTGATGCACTTCGGCGTTATCTGGACGCGCAGGGAACCAGAAACCTACTGTTCGGGACCGACTGGCCTTTCACGAAGCACGAGCAGGATCGCGACATGAGGGGGCAGATAGCCTGGGTACGCGATTTGATCGGCAACGACGCGTTCGACTTCGCCCTCCCCAGCAACGCTCAGCGGCTACTCGGGTGGACTTGATTGCAGATTTCGACGCACTCCTTCCAGCCAAGCCGAGCCTGGATTGTTTCGCCAAGAGGCTAATTCGGCCGCCATCGTTCCAACGTGCCTGCTCGTCAGACAAGGAACGTGCGTACACGCTGACCGATACTTCTGGCTTCCGGGCACGCTATCGCGTCGGGTTCGCGAGTTCGTCGTCGTCTTGAATCCAGTACCCCACTACTCGACGAAAGCAGCCTCACCCTGACCGACACTACGGCGGCCCACCATGCAACACAGGCGATTTGGACAACAACATCACCACGCCGCCGATGTAGCCTCGCACGGACGGCGGTCTGAGCCCTGTCGTGGCCGAATCTCGGGACGCGAGGTAATGCATTGCCGGTGGAATGGACCGACTTGGGTGACCTGGGCCTGGGCTCCTCGCCTCGACGCTCGGTCCCGAGTGGCCGTAGAGATCATGCAACTCCCATAAGGGCTTGAAGCTCAGGGGCGGAGGCGATGGACTGGACACCACTTCTTACCGACGAGCTCGCCGACACGTTGCTCCCTTCCGTTCATTCACCTGGTCTGTCGCCGTATCGCGTACGGATTCGAAGTCCGTGGTCCACTCCGTTTCCGACCCTGAAATTGGTAGGCGGTCTTGGCGGGCTCACTCCGAACGAGTTACGGTCACCGTCACATCGCCATCTATGGAACCGAAAGTCTCCGAGCCGGTTTCCCCCATACTGCCGAGAACGACGATGCCCGGGTATTCGCCCTGATCCCCGTAGTAGAGGACGAAGTCGTTTCCCGGCGCGTAGTAGCCGATATCACCAGGACTCGGGTCCGCACTCCTGGGAGCTCCGTCGGTCGACAACTCCGATGGCAGCGGCCCGGTCTTCTCCACCGAACCGTGGTCGGACATAGTCAGCGTCACCGGAAGTTGAGCGAGGAGGTCGCTACTGGCCGCGCTGTCGTTCAGCGCTCCGACCACCGTCCGATCGCCTACTCGGATATCGATCCTCATCGCTTCTCCGTTGTCGACCTGACCATTCGCCGCTTCGGACGTAGAGGAACGGGTGAACTGTGTGACGCGTGATGCCTCCGAGCCAGAATCCGAGACGGTCTCGCCGGAACACGCCGCCAGCCCGACAACCGACGATGCCGCGAGGGCGCCTGCAGCGATTCGACTCCGCGCATACGATGCCGTCACGACGGCGAATGCCGTTCGTAGGTCACGCGAAACCCTTCGGCAGGATCGCTCGGCGTCAGAACAAGAGTGTCTCCGTCCACTTCGTAGTTCCGATCGAACGTTTGTCCGATCAGATCACGAGCCGCTGCTGATTCGACAGTGACGCTGAGGGTTCCGGCATCGGGATCCCTAGTGAGGTCGCCGTAGTAGGCCTCGTATCCCTGCACGGTGAGCGGCGTATCCGGTGCCGAAGTGTCCGGATTCATTGCCTGAACCGACATGGTGTCGTCGGTGAAGATGACCTGCCCCGAATACTCCACGGTCGCCATGTTCCCCTCGGTCCCGACCTCGAGGGAGGTCATGCGCCACTCTCCGGTCAGTCCGTCGCTATTCGATTCCTCCGATGCCTGCGAGCAGCCTGCGGTCGTCACCAACAGCGCCACTGCACCGAATCCGGCAGACACTATCTTCTTCACTTTGTTTTCCTTCTCTATTTGTGGAGACCAATCAACTGCACGTGAAGGGTGGGCAGATTACCGACCCTCGTACTGGGCGTCGGTGATGTGTTCTGCCCACGTGGTTGTGGTGGCGGGGTCCTCGCCGTTCTGAAGCATCGCGATGTGCTCCATGTACACACCGGGCGCTGCAGCATGCCAGTGCTCCTCACCAGGAGGCGTGTAGAGGGTCTGACCAGGGTGTAGCTCGATGATGGTACCGTCACGGCTTCCGAATCGTGCGATTCCTTGTGTGACGCGCAGGTACTGACCGTTCTCGTGCGAATGCCACGCGGTGCGGGCACCGGGTGCGAATCGAACGGTCGCGACAACCATCGTCTGACCCGCTTCATGTGGCATTGCGATCGGGTCGAGCCACACATCGCCGGCGAATTGCTCCGGGGGGTTCTTGGTGGTGGGAACTGCAGGTTCGATGTTCATCGAAGGCTAACTTTCTGTCGTAAATCTACCCGGAAAATGCTGTACCTCAGGGTGTGCCCGAGCCGAAGAACTTCTTGGCGACGGCCATAGCTGCCATACCCTTGGGCCAGCCCGCGTACAGCGTTACGTGCGTCAGCATCTCGATCAGTTCAACCTCCGTCACTCCGTTTTCGATCGCACGACCGAGGTGGAACTCGAGTTGCGCGGAGTCACCACCAGCCGCGAGCACCGCAACAGTGACTAGACTCCTGTCACGCGGGGCAAGTTCGGGCCTGTTCCAGACGTCCGCGAAAAGTACGTCGTCGGTGAGCTCTGCTAATTTCGGCGCAAAACCTTCGAACATCGACCGTCCACCTCCCACCTGCCTGAGCTGATCTGTCATCACAGTCCTTGTCTCGCATCTGGCGTTCGTGCTGCGCACGATTTACGTCAGCCAGTCAAGCGCGGAAACAACGTAACCGGGAGTCACTGTGGATAGGTGCATCATCAGGGCACCTCTCGTCGGCAATTCGATCTCGGCGGTCGGCTCGATGGGCTCAGAAAATGCTCCACGCCAGTGCGACGTCGTAAGAAGTCAGCGAACCGTCGGCCTTCTCGTGGCGCATCGTCGCAACGCGGCCTCGTGTGCGGTACATAGGGGCGAACGCGGTATCCTGTGTACACCAGGGGCTGCAGAATGGGTTGTAGCATGATGGCACCCGGACGAGTTGTGTGATGCCCTCGACCAGCTGTCCGGTCCAGTCGATGGTGCTTCTGCAGTCCACTGCTCGCCGGGATCGAACGTCAGCGGAGTCCGCAGTGCCTCGAGACCGTGGGTGACGATGCTGAGCTACCTGTGGGGCAAAACGGTTGTACTGCTCGGCGCCAAAGTCGTAGCCGACACCTGCGGCGTGCAAAAGTAGATGTTCGGTGGTGACCTCGCGCGTCGGGGACTCAGCAGTGGCGCTCCGGAGTCATCGATGCCGTCGAGGACATGGACAGCTCCGAGTTCGGTTGCGCACTCGGAGCATCCAGCTTTCCCTGTTCGTAAAGCCGAGTGCGGTGACACCGGTCGGCGCCTTGGTTGTGGAGGAAAGCGCAACTGACGTGTGTGGTCTCGGGACATTTGTGACACAACGTCACCGGGACATGATTAACGCTCTCGAGGGCGGTGAGCGTTGAAGTTCCGGATCGGTTTCGTAGTAGTCCGGGCGTGCAGTGAGAGTTCGGCGGTGCCGTCGAGAACCCGGAAGTGGTGATCTTCGACGACCACGGTGACGATGGTTCCTGCATGTGTGCATCCGACGCGAAGTCGCTGCCCGGCGACCATGACGACACCGTCCCTCGGGACGCGCCGGTGAACGCGTTGGGGGCCTGACGGCGGCGGTGGTGCAACTGCGTGGTTGCCCGGCGCACACGGGTAAGTCGGCCGTCGTCTTTGCTGTTCAATAGATTCGGCAGGGTCTTGATCACGTGGTTGCCGGCGATTGCGTGGATCAGGCCACCCTCGATTCTGGCCGCGACGCAGGTTTCGGCGGTGTTCGGGCCGAGTGGAAGATGATGACCGAGCAGTGTAACCAGTCCGTCGCGGGTGAGGGTTCGGTCGACCTCGATCGTTACCACGGCGCCCGTCGAGGGGTTCGGGTCTCAGCGGGCAGGGCCGGTGCCGGCTGTCCGGTCCGTGCACCTCGCATCGTCAACCGATCGAGGTCCGTGGTCGTCAGCCGGGACACTGCGGTGGTGACGACCTCGCATCTACGACCTCGTGGACGGTGGTGAGGTCGGGCCACAGGGTCACCGTGCGTCCCTGCGAAACTCTTCCCGATCCACACTTGCTGTGCATCGACCAGGTCGACGACCCCCGACGGCGGTATGCGGAGACCGATCTCGTAACCCCCACCTGGTGGTGTGTAGCCTGAATCCTGTTCCGCAGCAATCGGTTCCTCAGCCACTGGCATCGCAGTCGCAGAGGCGGCTGGTGCCGCGTCCTCTCTGGTGCGGAACAGCGTCACCGCTGTGGCCATGTCCAGAGATCGATGGGGGCGCTCGGTGGTGTAGCTGTGCACCCATTCGTCGAGGGCGAACTGGGCGGCCTCGATGGAGGCGAAGGGCTCCTACTTCGTCGAGCAGTTCGCGTCGTAGGGTTAGGTGGAATCATTCGATCTTGCCGGTGGTCGTCGGTGATCGTCGTTTCGCCAGGCGCGCACTGATAACGTGTTCGCGGCAGGTACGTTCGAAGAGCACCTCGACGGGCAGCGGGCGGGTGAATTTGCCGGTGACCTGTTTGCCGTTGTGGGTGAGGGCTTCGAAGGGAACGCCCCATCTCTGCATCGCGGCGACGAACGCTGCGCAGACGGCCACACCGGACGGTTTCTCGAGTACCGCGGCGACGACAATGAATCGGGAGTGGTCGTCGATCCCGGTGAGGATCTTGCATTCGCGGCCGCCGACCAGGAAGATCCCGCCCACCAGGTCGAGCTGCCACAGGTGCATCCGCGCTTCGCGTTCCCACCGCTCGTGGATCCGTTTATGTTGCTGCTCTTGACGATTGAGCAGTCCGTTTCGGGTGAGGGCTCGACGGACGGTTGTGCGGGACGGGGCTCGATCGCCGAGCTCATTACGCAGTTCGTGCGAGATGCGGCGTGCTCCCCACCGGCGGTGTTGCCGCCGCATCTCACAGATGGACGCCTCGATCGCGGGCGTGATGCGGTTAGGGTTCGAATGCAGTCGCCGCGAGATGTCGGTCAGTCCGCCGAGGCCCGAGCTCTCGTACCGTGTGCGCCACGCTGCAACGGTTTGCCGGCACACGCCTAGTCGTTCGGCGACATCGACGATCGGTGCACCGTCGCGGACCTCGATGACGGCACGTAGTCGCACCTCGACAGCGATGCGGGCGGTGATGGCGGACTCGGACTCGGGCGAATGAGGTGACGGCATCGCATCAAGATCAACTTCGTTGGTGGGCTGTCAGCTGTGTCCTGGTGACGTTGTGTCAAACATGTCCTGAACCCTTACACGTCACAACCGGAGCACCGATCGTCGTCCCCGTTCACGCAATGACGACGTTAACCCAGTCATACCCAGAAATTCCTGGTCAGCCCACGATACGCGAGCGGCCCCAGTCCTCCCGGTGGCAATCCACCCGTTGCACGAACTGCCTGCCACCGCAGCTCGTCGTCTTGCAGAGTGCCGTCGTTCTTGATTTGGTGATTCAAGAGCGGAGCGAGTGCCGCGCGATTCGACTTCACGGTCCACGACCGGAACTCAGGCAATCACCGAGGATTGCCATCAGCTTGCGTTACCGTTGGCCTTGGCTGGCGTGAAACGCGATTGACGGACGCCCAGGCGATCCGCTTGTTGCGCGCCCACGACCAGCAGACTTGGGTTCACCGAGGCATGCGTTTCGGAGATCGACCGGTGGAGCTGCGTGCAAGTTGTTCGAGCACTGCATGCCCGCTAGTCCGAGGGTAGCCATGCACAGAGGGGACATGAGGGCTGGGCGCGAATCTTGAACGAATCACCCCCATGTACAGCACCTCCGGAACCCCTCAATTCCCCGTGGGCTGTACCGCCTCCGCGGTAACGCGAAAAGCCACGTCTCACAGATCCAGCGTCAGTTTGCCCCTTCCACGCGAGACACAAATCATCATGGTGTCGTTCGCGGCCTTCTCATCGTCGGTTAAAATGGAGTCGCGGTGGTCAACCTCGCCACCCAACACCGCAGTTTCGCAGGTTCCGCACGTGCCCTGCCTGCAGGAAAAAGGAACCATCACGCCGACCGATTCCAGCGTCTGAAGAATAGAAGCGTCGTGTCCGACGGTCAAGATTTTGCTCGATTGCTGAAGTTCGACTACAAACGACGAGTCGACCGAATGAGCCGGTGTGTCAACTGGTTTGAATCGCTCAACTCTGGGCGCAGCAAGACCGAGCTCCTGGCAGGTCTGTTCGACGGCCACCAGCAACGGCTCGGGCCCGCAAGCGTAGATCGACACTCGCCTGTCTAATTGGCCCAGCACACGATGCAGATCCGGTACCCCGGACTCGTCCTGCGGCCACGCCACGACATGGGGCCCCTCCTCTTCCAGGCACCTCAGAAATGCCATCGAGCTGCGGGTACGACCGCCGTAGAGCAAGGTCCACTCAGCCCCTTGTTCTTTGACCTGCAAAATCATGGGCAAAATCGGCGTGATACCGATACCCCCAGCAATAAAAGCGTACCGGTCCGACTGCGTGAGCTCGAAGTGATTTCGCGGTCCGCGGATAGTCAGTTCGGAGCCGACGCGCACCTCGTCGTGAATGAACTTGGACCCGCCCCGCCCCCCTTCGTCTCTCAATACCCCGATCCTGTACGAATCTGCATTCCTTGGATCACCACACAGTGAGTACTGCCGAACAATACTGCCATCGGTAAACACATCGATGTGGGCTCCGGCAGACCAAGCAGGGAGCGCAACCATTGGATCCGCAGACACTAGAGTGAGCGCAACGACGCCGTCGGCGACGTGCGTTCGCTCCTGAACGGTCACAGTGAGTTTGATGTCGTTCAGTGTCCGATGCGTCTCTGAATCACCGATCTTCAGGTTTGTCACGCCTCTCTGACCACCTTCCCACAAAGTCCACGACCGTCACCTTCCAATAGCTTCGAGATACAGCCTCTTGAAGTTTCGATTGATCGTCTCGTACGTGTCGTTGAAGGGGCCCGGCTCGTATGCGGGGGAATTGAGTCCTCGCTGAATCAACTCACACAACGCATCGTCTTGTGAACGCGTAGCGATACTTACTTCACGGAGGTGCGCAAGATCGTAGTCGACATCCTCTTGTGCATCGGCGTTGACGAGTCCAATCACACGTGCTTCCGTCGTGTGGGCATCCAAAGGCTTGTAATTGGTTATCTTCACGTAGTCAGGGAGGACAACCACTTCAAGCGACCCCGAGTGCCATGAAAGATACGATGCGTTGGGCTGAGGCGTTTCCGGGTCGCCCAAGAATTTTTTGACTCCATATTTACCGTCAATTGTCAAAGATTCGAAATTGAGAGGATAGTCATTGGTCCAGTCGAAATCGCCGTCCGGGAGGACGGTCCCGAGGGGGCCGTCACGCTCAACACGGATGACCTTGCTGACTTCCGGGTGATTGATTGCGCAGTGGTAGCACTCCAAACCATTCTCCCACAGGACCTTCCAATTGCATTTCAGTACCTTGGTCTCATCCCAGGCGACCTTGGTTTCATCCAGGCGGTACTTACTGAGATCTGCCACCGCGAGGTGTTGCGCGACTGTCGTGGCGGGACTCTCACTGAAATTGACAAAGACCAGACCCGCCCACACGTCAACGGCTGCACGCTTGAGCGGAAACGCGGACTTATCGAAATCGGCTTGCATCCGCGGCGCGCCGAGCAATTCTCCGCCGTGGCCGTATGACCACCCATGATAGGAGCAGACAAAAGCACGTTTGCAATTGCCTTTTGCATCATCCGTCAACCGGGATCCCCGATGTCGGCATACATTATGCAGCGCGCTGATTTCGCCCGAACGGCTACGCGTAACCAGCACGGAATAGTCGGCGAAATCGAATTTGATGAAGTCACCGGCTTTTGACAACTGTGAAACATGGCCTACATAGTGCCAGCGTGCCGCGAAAAAAGTGTCCAGCTCATGAGCAAACCAGTCATCACTTGTGTAAGCATCACGAGGAAGTCCGGTGTCGGGTAGGTCTGCGATCGATATCTGGCTTTTGGCCGAGGGGTTTGTGATAGTCATTATCTACAGTCCTTCGTTCAGTATTTCGGCGATGTCAGGGCACGGAATGATGTCAGTCGACGTCCCCGACGACAACTGGGCTTGGTCGGATCACAAGTTGGACATTCGAGCTGTGGACGCTGAATCGGGAGTGGAGCGATAGTCCTCACGAGGCGCACTTGAGTGCTCCGACGCCGCTCCCACGTGCTCAGCGGGAATTACAGTGGCGGCACCGTGCTCCCAGGAGACTGCCACGGGATCGCCTGCGCTCAACCGGTCCGCTTCCAGTGCCGGTTCACGAACTGTAATTCGACCATGTCCTGGTATGTCGATTTCGATTCTACGGGACGAACCGAGATAGACCAGATCGGCCACAACCCCGGGGAGGGAACAACCGTCGAACTGATGCGCGTCAGAAACTCTTGCGACGGCACACGCTTCCGGTCGAAGCAAAACCGACACAGGCTTCCCCGCCGTGGAACCGAAACGATCCACTTTGATTCGGGTGTCGCCTACCTTCACCAGCGCGTGCTCATCGTACATCTCAGCGTCACCCGTAAATATGTTCGACTCACCCAAGAAATTGGCAACAAAACGAGTGTTCGGCCGTCGATACAGATTTTCGCCAGTGTCGCACTGCTCGATCCTGCCCTCGTTGAACACCGCGATACGATCCGATAGCGTCAATGCCTCTTCTTGGTCATGTGTGACGAGGACTACGGTGACGCCCAACTCCCTATGAATGCGTCTGATCTCGCCCTGCAAGGTATCTCGTAGTTTCTTGTCGAGAGCTCCAAGCGGCTCGTCCATCAACAGGAGCGGCGGATTGAACACCACAGCCCGGGCCAGAGCAACACGCTGCTGCTGGCCTCCCGAAAGCTCTCGGGGATAACGATCTGCATACTGCTCGAGGTGTACAAGCCCCAAAGCCTGTTTTACTCGCTCCTTGACCTGAGCACCTGCTATCTTCCGCCTCTTCAAGGGAAAAGCTATGTTCTCCGCTGCACTCATGTTGGGAAAAAGCGCATAGTTCTGGAAAACAACACCGATGTTCCGTTTGTGAGGCGGCAGTGAATTGATCTCGTTACCACCCAATCGGATGCTACCGGAGGTCTGCTGCGTGAAGCCTGCCACCATACTCAGCGTCGTCGTCTTGCCGGAGCCGCTAGGCCCTAGAAGAGTTAGGAACTCTCCTGGCTTGACGCTAAGATCGACATTCCTTACGACACCGTTCTTCCCATAGTTCTTGGTCAGATCGATCAGATCGAGCGACACGCCCGCTGCACTCCGAGCATTATGCTGCATTTTTACTCCTTGTCATACGGACAGCAACGACAGCGAGGAACAATGCCACTGTCACACCACTGGTTAGTGCTGAGGCCGCCGCCAGCGTCGGATCAGAGTCCCGAGCGACGCTCGAATACATCTGGACCGGAAGCGTGGACCGGAACGGCGATGATAGAAAAATCGACACCAAGGTTTCGTTGAAAGAACCCAGAAAAGCGAGCAGTGCGCCTGTCAGCACTCCGGGCAGAATCATTCTGACCGTAACCAGGAAGAACGTTGCGATCGGCGTTGATCCGCACGAGGCGGCCGCCTGCTCTAGATTGCGGTCGAAGTTCTGCAGGGATGCGCTGACGCTGATCACAACGAACGGTAGAACCAAAACGACATGGGCAAGTACGAATCCCATTATTGTTCCGGACAAGCGCCATTGAAGGAACAGTGAATACATTCCAATTCCGGCAACGACGGCGGGCACGACCGTAGGGAGCATGATCAGGGACTGAACACCGGCTGAAATCCGTCGCGAGCGAGCTCGTTGCAGCCCCAGCGCAGCTACGGTGCCTAAAGCCGTTGCGAGGACGGTAACAATGAGCGCGACTTGGACCGAGTTGGACAACGCGTTGTACCAACCGGGATTCGTGAAGAAATTCTCGTACCACCGTGTCGACCATTCGGGGGGCGGAAACCGGAAGCTCCCGGCGCCAGTGAAACTCATGATTGTGACAACTACGATTGGCGAAAGTACCCAGACGGCAACGAGAAAGGCCCAGGCGGGCAGTAAGATTCTGCTGAGATTGACCCGATACACAGTTTCACTGCCCCTTCACGTTGTTGCTGACGGACGACAATGCGGGCCGGATGAACCTGCGCCCAGCGATCAAGATGACTGCCGTGGTCAAGATCATGACTGCTGCTATCGCACCACCTCGTCCCCACGCCAGAAGCGTGCTGATCTGGGAGAAGAGATACTGCGAAAGCAGTACCTGATTCGGTGAACCCAGCAGCGCAGGTGTCAGGTAGAAGCCGAGGGAGATCACGAACACCATGAGGCTGCCGGCGAGTACCCCCGGAATCGAGAGAGGCGCGTACACCTTGAGGAACGCGACGGAGGGCCTCGCTCCGAGTGTGTGAGCTGCGCGCACAAGGCTTCGATCGATGCCTGACATCGTAGCGTAGAGAGGAAGAATCATGTACGGAAGCATTGCCTGCACCATTCCTAGTCCAGCACCAGGAACGCTACCCATCAGCTGAAGTTGATCCATTCCAAGTGATCGCCCCAATGTGTCGAGTGGTCCGTTGTCCTGCAGGATGACGACCCAGGCGAATGTCTGCGCAACCGGAGAAGAACAGAATTGAAGCAGGATGATACCCAAGAGCAATCCGCGCCAGAAGGGCTTGGTCACCGTCATGAAATATGAGTATGGATATGCGATGACCAAACAGCCCAAGGTTACAAGAACACCCGTGACCATGGTGCGGAGTAGGATACGGAGATTGACAGAGTCGCCCAAGAACCACGTGTAATTGTCAAACCCACCAGCCTGAGGGGCCTGATAGTCAGTGAAACTTCGACGTAGGGTTTCGACAGTTGGCCAAGCGAACAGAACTACAATCATCAGTAGCGCGGGTACGGCGAGCCATAACCAACCTCCCTTTCGCAACAATCGCCGAAATCTCGGATTGGCGCTGGCGGGTACCACTGAGGCAGTTTCGTCATCGAATTTCGTCAACTGCGTCATGGCCCTACCCGGCCTGCCACGCGGTCCACGCCTGGTCCACCGCGTCGACGTTTGATCCCCACCACGCCTGGTCCACTACGTGGGTCTGATCGATATGGCTCGGAGATGTGGGAGAAAACTCGGTAGCAAGTTCATCTTGCTCGACAGTGGCTCCGGTAATTGTCGGTGAATACGGCACAACAGCGGCGAGCGCTTCCTGCGGACCAGGTTGCGCAATGTAGTTCAAGAACTGCTGGGCAACTTGCGCATGCGGTGCACCTTTCGGAATGACCAACTGGTCCGTCGACCGGTAGCCGGTACTCCAAACTGGCGCATAGGGAGCTCCATCCTGAGCCGCGGTGTATGCCCTGCCACTGTAAACGAGCGACATGGCTACTGACCCGGAGTTGAGCTGCTCAACGGACTGAGCCGTGGTTCCGTACCACGAAATGTCATCGCGAATTGTGGCCAGCTTGTCGAGTGCCCGCTCGTAGTCCACCGGGTACATCTGGTCCGCCGGGACTCCATCTGCGAGCAGCGCCATTTCAAATTGACCTGGAGCCGCGTAGTTGTAGATCCCTCGCTTGCCCGGATACTTACTCGTGTCGTAGAAGTCCGCCATGGAAGTCGGCGGATTGTCTCCAAACAGTTCGGTGTTGTACACCATCACATAGCCTTGCTGAAGAACTGGAAGACCGCATTCGGTGAACTTCACCGAATCGTCGATACTCGACATATCGATAACACTGGTGTCGAGTGGTTCGAAGAACCTGTCACACTGGTTGATTGCCACGCTGGAATCGACCTGAACCACGTCCCATGAGACGTTACCCGCTTCCACCATTGCTTGAATCTTCGAATAGTCCGTGGGACCGTCCTGAACCACTGTGATCCCGTTTTCTTCAGCGAACGGAGTCGTCCAGTACTGCTCCTCCAAATCTTGCCCGTCACCGCCCCAGGACACGAACGTCATCGCGTCACCAGTTCCTGCACCACCTCCGCAGGCCGTTACCAGCCCCAGGCTGGCGACAAGCGCTAGAGCCGCACTGGACTTCTTCATCTTGATCTCCGTTCAATACGGTCGGTGACATCCGACGTGAGATGACTGCTGACTCGTCGGGGCGTCTGGCAGAGAGAGCAGATTGTTGATCATTCAATGGTCCGCTTCCGTCCGCCGTCGGTGCCAAACGATTGGCTTCGACTCTAGCTGTGACGTACGTCGCTCGCAAGGTGGCGGGCGAAGGTTTAACGTGCACGACTCAAACCCCCCCTCCGATACACACGGTTGTAACAAGCGCACTTCTCATCCGGCGGTCTCAGCGCCGTACACACCCCACGCTCCTGTACATGCCCAAGCCCGGCGCCATCAGACCCGAGCAGGTGCGCGGAACCTTGCAATTGACACGATGTAGACAGAGAATGACAAACGATTGGCACAATCTCCGGGTTTCCACGCTTCCATCCCCTACCAACCCCCGACGTTCTCGGAAGGAACTGTCTTGAATCGAATAAAGGCCGACGCAATGATGTTCACCGACGGCTCAGGTCTGGAGCTGACGGCACTGGACGTTTTACCGCCCGGACCAGGTGAAATTCGAGTACGCATGCGCGCAAGCGGCGTGTGCCACTCCGATCTTCATGTCGTGACCGGCGATTGGGGTGGCAAATCGCCCGTCGTACTAGGCCATGAGGGTTCCGGAATCATCGAGTCAGTGGGGGAAGGAGTACCTACCTCCAGAATCGGCGACCACGTGGCGCTGTCATGGTTCGCCCCATGCCGCATCTGCAGTTACTGCATAAGCGGGCGCCAATGGGCCTGTCGCAACACCACGGCCAACGACGCGCTGATGGCAGATGGTACGACCAGGCTCCGACGGGACGAAGCAAGCGTCTACGCGTTTCTCAACGTCGGCAGCTTCGCAGAGTATGCGGTCGTGCCCGAGTCGGGGGCAATAACCATGCCGAAGGAACTCCCCTTCGAGATCGGGGCTCTGATCGGCTGTGCGGCAACCACTGGAATAGGTGCCGTTCTGAACACTGCTCAGGTCACCTCAGGCAGTTCGTCAGCTGTTGTCGGCTGCGGCGGAGTGGGACTGTCAGTGATCATGGGGCTGGCTTTGGCCGGCGCGAACCCAATCATTGCCGTCGATATGTCCGACGAGAAGCTCGACGCTGCCCGAGCAGCCGGTGCCACCCACGTCGTCAACGCGAACGAGGGCAGTGTCGTTGATCGGGTCATGGCGTTGACGTCCTATGGAGTCGAATACGCATTCGAGGCTGCAGGACGCGTAGACACGGCAGGGCAGTGCGTAGACATGACGGCCCCTGACGGCACTACGGTTTTGGTAGGAATGCCCTCCGGCGCAAATCCCTTGCCACTGAATTTGCTCGACGTGACGATGAACGGAAAATCCATTCTAGGTTGTAGCTACGGAGGGGCCACACCTGCTCTGACTTTCCCGATGATCGCTGACCTTTACCTGTCCGGAAAATTGCCGCTCGACGAACTTGTCGGTACGAGAATTGACCTCACCAACGTGCCACAAGCCTTTGAGGAAATGAAGGCAGGTCGCGGACGCCGCTCCGTGGTTACCTACTAGTCCGCTCAGTCGTCATCACGGTTGGGCCACGCAAAAAAATTCGCCTTGTGGCCCGACCGTGACTACCACGCTATGGGGTCGTGAATTTATCTCTACGGCTGTAGCGACCCAATCATCACATGCCGGGCTTCGGTATATTCGTGGACGACGGAGGTAGATAGATCCTTGCCTCCGCCGCTGGATTTCCCTCCGCCGTGCGGGAATTCGGGCGTAACACTGATGTGATGATTTACCCACACACAGCCGAAATCGAGCTCGCGGGTGAACCACAGGGCGCGGTCGATATCCTTGGTCCATACGGACGAAGCAAGCGCATAGTCAGTGCCGTTCGCAAGTTCGAGTGCTTGCTCTGCCGAGTTGAAGGACTGCGCGGTTACGACCGGCCCGAATATTTCCTGCTGAACCACCTCGTCGCCCTGCTCGACCCCGACCAAGATCGTAGGATCAACGTAATAGCCGGGGAGTGTTGCTGCGACGTTACTGCGCAGCTTTTCGATATGGCTCGGGCATCGATCCAGGAAGCCTTGGATCCGCTCGTACTGACGAATGTTGTTGACCGGCCCGAGCCGGGTCGCTTCGTGGTTGGTCGCTCCCATTTCAATGTCGGACGCAGCAGAGGTCAGCGCATCGACGAACTTATCGAATATGGAGTCCTGAATAATCAGACGTGCTGCCGCGGTGCAGTCCTGACCCGCGTTCCAGAACGAGACTGTAGCGATCATGCGGGCGGCGGCGTCGATATCCACGTCATCGAATACCACCACCGGCGCCTTGCCTCCCAGTTCGAGATGTGCGTGCTTGAGTCCGCGGGCGCTCAGCTCCGCAACACGTCTACCCGCGGCAGTGGATCCGGTTATCGACACCATCTTGACGAGCGGGTTCCCGACCAACTCTTCGCCCGTGGCGGCAGCGCCAGTAACCACGTTCAGTACTCCTGGGGGCAGGAACTCGGCAGCAACCTCCGCCAGTAGCAAAGTCGTCAGTGGGGTTGTCTCTGCAGGTTTGAGCACAACAGCATTTCCTGCTGCCAAAGCGGGCCCGCACTTCCAGATCGCCATCATCAACGGGTAGTTCCACGGTGCCACCTGCCCGACGACGCCAAGTGGATCGCGCCGAAACATTGAAGTCATACCCGGCAGGTACTCGCCGGCCACCGCCCCCTCCAAGGTCCGAGCAGCACCCGCAAAGAATTGCAGGCTGTCGACAACCGAGGCGATCTCCCCACGGGCAGCCGAGATCGGTTTTCCGGCGTTGCGAGACTCGAGTTGAGCAAATTCTTCGGTGCGGTCCTCGATCGCACGAGCCACTTTCAGCAACATCGAACTCCGTTGCGAAGGTGTAGTTTTTCGCCAGTATTTCCGGTATGCCTCGTCGGCAGAGCGGACCGCGCGATCGACGTCTGCGGGGCTGCACCGGGGGACCTCGGCGATGGACTCCAGGCTGGAGGGATCGACCAACCTATCGACCTCTTCGCCGGAAGGGACTGTGAACTTTCCGTTTATGAACGGGAGTGGTGTCGCATATCGAGTCATTTGAATTTCACCGTCTCGGTCGTAGTGAGGCATTACTCTCTGTTTCCAACCCGCCGCATCTTCAGGTGGAAGCCAATCGTTTGGCTCGTCGAAAGCTAGCCTGACTGACGCTCGGCTGCAAGTGACATGTGCCGATACCCGGCCGACAGCGCACCGTCGAAGCGCCAGTCGATTGGCCACGGCCAAGCTCCAGACTCTACGGCGCGCTCGACGGGTACTTCGTCGCACCACAACTGACGAATCATGGCCGCGACGTCGTTGATTTCAGCTTGCTGACCTCGCGCCCACGAAAGATCAACGATCGGTCCGTGACCGGGCAACAGGAGAGATCTTGGATCTAGGAACTCGTAAATTTCGTCGAGGGCGGTGGCCCATTCAAGCGGGTAACAGTCGTCGACGTACACGGGCGGGCCGGTCGCTTCCAGTAAGTCACCCACAACCATCACGTTGGCGTCCGGGACCCACACGACCAAATCTCCCGCTGTATGCGCGGGCCCGGGGTGAACAAGTTCGACGACACGCCCGCCCATGTCGATCGATGTCCGCCTGTCGAACACATGAGAGGCGGGCTCGACGATCGCTTCCAGGATGTCCATATCTCTGGGGTCGAACGATTCGCTCCTCGCCATCGCTTGCCTCACGCGGTTCTTGAAGTAGTCGGCTGACGCCGAAGTCCGCTGGGCGGCGCGCCGAGTCGCATGAATGGGCACGTTCGGAAGCGCCGCACGGACTGCAGCATTTCCGAAGACGTGATCGAAGTGTTCGTGGGTATTGACAACGGCAGTGATCTCGCCGATGCCCAACCTTTTGACCTCTTCCAATACTGATGACATCGCCTGGGGCGACGCGTGCGTGTCAACGAGTAGAACTCCCGACATTCCGCAGATCAAAGTGACGTTCACATCGTGCCAGCCGTACCGCGCAGACCAGATGCCATCCGCCACCTCACAAAAGCCCGCATCGTACTCGAGCATCGAGCCCTGCACCCTCCTCCTACATCCGACGCCAGTAATCAGCCGTTACAACCGGAACCGTAGCAGCAGCTAGCGGGCTTGCCAATCGTTTGGTAACGTCGGGAAACCAACTCGGTCCAAAAGTTCAACAGACGCCGGGAACTGCTGCATTCGGCGCACACCATGAAGGAATCTCCGTATGCCCTCCAAGACGACTCCGAAAGTTCGAGCGGTCTCATGTGCTGTCGTAGACAGGGGAGTGCGTTTAGGTAATCGCGAATACGACACCGCACTTCGGTGCGATGTGCATGACCCGTTTACAGGTCGCCTAGTTGGCACTGTCGGTCAGGCTAGTGCCGATCAAGCCGAGCGTGCCGTCTCGATCGCTCACGACACGCTGCGGCAAAACCTGCCCGCGCATGAGCGGGCAGCCATCCTCGATCGAGTGGCAGTGACTTTGACTGGGCGACGCGAGGAGATCGCGGCTCTGATCTGCGCGGAAGTTGCGAAACCGATATCCATGGCGAGGGGAGAGGTGGATCGCGCAATCGACACCTTCCGACTTTCAGCCGCTGTTGCCCGGCTATCGGCGGGGTCTGTCGTTGCCATGGACGCGACAGCGGCCGGGGCGGGCAAGATCGCCTTCACCCAGAACTTGCCGATCGGAGTCGTAACTGCGATAACGCCGTTCAATTTCCCACTGAACCTCGTAGCGCACAAACTGGCTCCGGCTTTGGCAGCGGGTTGCCCCGTGGTGCTGAAACCAGCGCCTCAGGCACCACTGACCGCCTTCGCACTTGCGGACGTGCTGGAGTCAGCGGGCCTACCGGCGGGGTGGCTGTCGGTAGTACCAGGAAGCCCGGAGGAGATCGGCCAGGTCATCATCGAAGACCAACGTGTCGCTGCGATTAGCTTTACCGGATCCGTCCCGGTGGGTCGTCATATAGCAAGTCGAGCCACGGGCAAAAAAGTTCTACTCGAGCTGGGAAACGCCAGCCCTGCAATCGTGGACGCCGACGCCGACATCGAACTCGCTGCATCGGTATTAGCCCCGAATGCGTTCGGTTTCGCCGGCCAGACATGTGTCTCTGTACAGAGAGTGTACGTTCATGAATCCGTCCGCGACTTATTGCTGGATAGACTGATCGCTACAACCGAGAGGTTGGGCGTGGGTGACCCGACATCCGATGATGTCGTGTGTGGGCCGGTCATAGACGACCGAACAGCTGAAAAGACCCTTGCAACACTGTCCGAGGCGGTAGCCGCAGGAGCTTGTGTGCGGACCGGTGGACTGCGACGGTCAGACGGCGTTCTATTACCGACCGTCATCAGTGACGCGCCTCAAAATAGTGCGTTGATGCAGAACGAGGCCTTTGCGCCCGTAATGGGTGTGGCTACCTTCGATAATATCGAAACCGCGATCTCCATGGCCAATGATTCGGCGTACGGACTACAGGCTTCGGTGTTCACATCTGACATCACGCGAGCGCTGACCGTCATGAATGCTCTCGATTTCGGGGCTGTTCTGGTCAACGAATCGCCGTCGTTCCGTACCGACAACATGCCCTACGGCGGGATTCGCGATTCCGGAAACACAAAAGAGGGGCCGGAGTGGACAGCCTCCGAGCTGACGATCGAAAAATTGTGCATCATCGCACAATGACTACTCCAGACGGGCCTTCGGCGTTGCCGCGGTCAGCAACACGTGGCGATTCCGTGTCACTGGTCAAGTCCCTGCGCCGCGACCGAATCGCAGTGGACGATTCAGAGCTTGCTCGATCGACGTACTCATCCGACGCATCGATATACCGAGTTGCACCCGCCTGCGTCGCGTTTCCCCAGTCGAGTGAGGAGGTCGAGGCGATCGTCATTGCTTGTCGCGAGTACCGAGTCCCAATCACCAGTCGCGGGGCAGGCACGTCGATTGCAGGCAATGCCATTGGACCTGGCGTGGTGATCGACCACAGTCGGCATTTGAATCAAGTCCTGGGCATCGACCTCGACGCGTCTACCGCTCGCGTTCAAGCTGGAACCGCGCACGCGACGCTACAACGGCAAGCTTTATCCCACCAGTTGCGCTTCGGTCCCGACCCCTCATCACACAGTCGTTGCACCATCGGAGGGATGATCGGGAACAACGCCTGTGGTTCGCGCGCACTGGGATACGGCCGAACCTCGGACAACATCGCCGGACTGCATGTCCTCACCGGCTCAGGTGAGCACGTGCGTTTGGGTTCTTTGAACACCGGCAATTCATCGGATGCGGTCGATTCGCTGCGCGAGCTGACCTCGAGATCGCTTGCGACCATTCGCACAGAGTTCGGCAAATTCGGCCGACAGATATCCGGATACTCGCTCGAACACCTGTTGCCCGAGAACGGATTCGATGTCACGCGCGCATTGGTCGGGACAGAAGGAACACTAGGTGTGATACTCGAGGCCGACGTCCAACTTGTGCGTGACGCAACGTATCGCCTTTTGATCGTATTGGGATTCGAGAACATGATCGCGGCGGCTGCCGCAGTCCCGGAAGTCTTGCGCTTCCCCGTCATCACCTGCGAAGGTTTGGATCGCCGAATCACCGATGTAGTGAGCGCCACCCGGGGACCGTCTGCGGTACCTGACATGCCCCGCGGCGGTGGCTGGCTCTTCGTGGAAGTTGTCGGCGAAACCGCCGGCGAGCTACACGATCTAGTCGACGCGATTCGGGTGGCAACCAACCCACTCGGCGCCCGCGTGGTCGACTCGGCTGCAGAAATGGCCGCCTTGTGGAAAATCCGTGAAGACGGATCCGGCTTGGTTGCACGTTCGGAGAGCGGTAGGCCAGCGCATGCGGGCTGGGAAGACGCGGCGGTTCCTCCCACGCAATTGGCGAATTATCTAGCAGAATTCGAAGAACTCCTTGCCGATTACCGATATCACGGTGTGCCATACGGCCACTTCGGCGACGGGTGCGTGCACGTGCGAATCGACTTCGACTTCACCGACCATTCCGGCCGTGATCGATTCGGACAATTTCTCATTGACAGCGCTGAATTGGTTGCCGTTCATGGGGGTTCCATGTCCGGAGAACACGGAGACGGCCGTGCGCGAAGCGACCTGCTCAAGTACATGTACTCGCCCAATGCCCTGGCCTTGTTCGGCGCGGTCAAACATCTTTTCGATCCTTTGGGTCTTTTGAATCCGGGGGTGATCACCGACCCCGCGCCAGTTGCCCGCGACATCCGGTACGAAAAAGCACCACTCGTCACGGTCGATCTTGGCCTTCTCTACGCTCACGACTCCGATGGGTTGGTCGGTGCGGTACATCGCTGCACGGGAGTTGGGCGGTGCGTGGCACCTAACCCAGGTGCGTCGGTCATGTGCCCGTCGTTCCAAGCCACACACGATGAGAAGGACTCCACCCGTGGTCGAGCGCGCGTTCTTCAGGACGCGCTGACTGGAAGTCTCGGGCGCGCCGGAATATCGAGCCCGGCCGTTCGCGACGCACTGGATCTTTGCCTGTCGTGTAAGGGTTGTCGGAGTGATTGCCCGACGGGCGTAGATATGGCGGCCTACAAATCAGAGGTCCTATTCCAGCAGTACAAGCGGAAACTCCGGCCACTAACCCACTACACGCTCGGTCAACTCCCCCGATGGCTCGGTTTCGCACGACGAATACCGCACGTTGTCAACGCGGTCGGCCAGATCACGGTACTTCAACCGATTATCAAGAGATCGATGGGAATGGACACTCGCAGGCCACTTCCTCAACTCACGACAGCCTCTAGCCGACGCCGGTGGCAGTCTGCAGTCGGCAGATCCGGCACCGGACCATCGAACGCAAAAGAAGTCCTCTTGTTCGTCGATTCGTTCAGCGACAGCTTCTCGGCCGAAATCGTTTCCGCAGTCGTCGAGGTTCTGAGTGACGCCGGGTATCGGATTCATCTTCCGTCCACCCCTGTTTGTTGTGGCCTGACGTGGACCTCAACCGGCCAACTCGACGGTGCGCGGTCCCGGATGCTGAAGACTGTCCGTACCCTCGCCCCCTATGCGGAGCTCGGTATTCCAATCTTAGGAATCGAACCGTCTTGTACCGCCGCGCTGCGGTCAGACCTAGGTGACCTTGTCGACTCGACTGCTGCACGCACCGTCGCATCCGCGACGGTGACGCTTGCCGAGTTGCTCAACCGAGACGAAACCTTCGTACCTGTAGACCTCACCGGCCTACAGATACTTGCTCAGCCCCACTGTCACCATCACGCCGTAATGGGCTGGGAACAAGACCGCCAGCTGCTCGAGTCGGCTGGTGCCCATGTCCGGACTGTCGGAGGGTGTTGCGGACTGGCTGGAAACTTCGGAATAGTACCCGAGCATCACGATGTCTCGCGTGCGGTCGCAGAAACTCAACTGCTGCCCGGAATTCGCGATCTTCCAACAGACGCGGTCCTCCTCGCCGACGGATTCTCGTGCCGCACCCAGGTCGAGATGTTTTCCGACCGGAGCGCGTACCACCTTGCCCAACTACTTGCTGGCCGGGCGACACCTGACAGTAGCGCGCAAAAGTCTGGCTGACTCTGCGCGCTGTAGTCATGCCCACTTACGACGCCAAACATTGACATGTGCCCCAACTGTCTTACATTATCCATACTGTAGTCGCGTCTCCCCCGGGCCGAATCGAACACGTCGTTGAGGAGGTAAGCACCATGAAGCCAGGCCGGAATCAGGTGCATCAACATGTCCCGTCGAATGCGCCGATCGCCGCCGGTCTGACCACGGAGGAGAAACAGATGCTGCAGTTCGCGCGGATATGGGCACCATATGGAGGCCCTTCCAGCGAGGACTTGTACGTCGCGTTCGGTCTATCCCGAATCCAGTTCAACGAACGAATCGCGTCAGCCCTTGCTCGCTCCGGGACGTCCAGCCCGCCTTCTCCGGCGACAGATCGACCGGCCAAACCTGAGACTGTCCGAACGCGTCGACAGAGTGCAACCGAGTGAACAGTCGAGGTTCGTTGTTGTTCGGCTCAGGCGACGAGCCGGTGTCCGGCTGGATGCACGATCAGTCGGCTCGCTCAGTTTCGCGAGAATCAGGTTGCCGGCGAGCAAATCACCCGCGTCTGACCCAAGGTTCGGGCCTGCAAAGGCCGACAGCCTAAGAACACCGCAGGGGTCGCGGCATTTTCATCTAGTAACCGTGCCGGTGTGATCGGCGACGCACGAATAGGCGATGCGTCGGATGTGGCGGACCAATCTGCGACTAGTGCCCGCTACTGTAGCTTGAACTGTTATTCGCGCCTCGCTGTCTCGGTGCCACCTGTGCGGCGGTAACGGCCATCATCGGCGTACCTGTTGCCGCGTGAGCGAAATACCGAGAACTGCGTGCACTTCCAGGCGCTTGGATCGTAAGGTGCTTGCTTGTCGCATAGTCGTTCGAAGCGATGCACGTGAGTCGGCTCACAGCTGTTTCAGACGGACGCTGGTGACGCGCCCCGAAGAGACGTGAGGCTTCCCCCAGGTCGTGGGCAGGTGGTCCGCGTGCAGTCGGCGGCTAACTAGTCGTCGATTGCGGAAGGCCGGGTACTTTAGCGTCCGCCAGCTACACGGCTCAGATTCGTTTCACAGCAGATTCCGAAGGAACGCTTTGGTGTCGTCATGGCTCGGGTTGTCTATCACCTGAGACGGTGGCCCCTGTTCGACGATTCGCCCGTTCGACATGAAGACCACCTTGTCGGCGACTCCCCTGGCGAAGCCCACTTCGTGTGTCACTACAAGCATGGTCATACCGCTTTTGGCGAGGCCTTTCATGACGTCGAGGACTTCCCCGACCAGTTCTGGATCGAGGGCGGATGTGGGTTCGTCGAAAAGCATGACAGCCGGATTCATCATGAGTGCGCGGGCGATGGCAACTCGCTGCTGCTGCCCACCGGACAGCGTTCCCGGGTAAGCATCTGCCTTGGCCGCGAGTCCGACCTGTTCGAGGTGCCGCCGGGCGTCTTCGAGACACGGACCCTTGTCGCGTCCGGAAACTCGTAGCGGGGCTTCCATGAGATTTTCGAGCACCGTCATGTGTGGGAACAGGTTGAATGACTGGAAAACCATGCCGATGTTTGCGCGCTGCGCGGCTGCGCGGCGGGGAGTCAGCTCGAAGAGTTTTCCTGCTTTCATGCGGTGACCGACTACTTGGCCGTCAACGACGACGGCCCCGGCGGTCGGTCGTTCGAGGTGGTTGATGCAGCGCAGCATCGTGCTCTTCCCGGATCCTGAGCGACCGAGTATGGCCACCACGGTGCCGCGTTCGACCTCCAGGTCGATACCGTCGAGGACGGTGAGTACGCCGAAGCTTTTGTGCAGTCCGCAGATTCGGACGATCGGATCCTCGACGGAGGTGCGGTGGTCGATTTCGTTGACGGTCATGGATCCACCTTCGGTGTGCTGTTGTTCAGTTGCTGATTGTGAAGCGGTTCACGACTCTTGGCTCGATTACGCATACGTAATCTTGGTTTCAGGGCTGTCTGGCTGGAGCTTCTGATCCCGCGGCCGTAGTACCGTTCGATGTACCGCTGGATGACGGTCAGGATGGTCGTGCAGAGCAGGTACCAGATGGACACCACGATCAGCAGTGGGATCGTCTGGAAGTTTTGCGAGTAGATCAGCTGCGCTGAATACAGCAGATCCGGTAGGGCGATGATGCTGACCAGCGTGCTGTACTTCAGCATTCCGATGACTTGGTTGCCGGTGGGCGGGACGATTACCCGTAACGCTTGAGGCAGGATGATTCGGCGGAACGCGAGGAATTGGTTCATGCCGAGAGCTCGTGCGGCCTCGGTTTGGTTCTGCGACACGGCCAGTAGCCCGCCGCGGATGATCTCGGCCATGTACGCGGCCTCGTTCAAGCTCAATCCGAGCAGTGCCACGACCCAGACCGTCAGGACGGTGTTCGACTCGAATCCGAAGATTTCGGGTCCACCGAATGGCAGCACAAGGCCGATTCGTGGGTACAGGGCTGCGAGGTTGAACCAGAAGATCAACTGGATCAACAGCGGTGTTCCACGAAAGAACCAGAGGTAGGCATTAGCACACGTGGACAGCACTCTGTTTTCCGAGAGCCGGCAGGTGGCGACGACAATGCCCAGCACGATGCCGACCGACATGGCGAAGGCAGTCAGAAGCAGTGTTCGTCCTAGGCCGGTGAGGATTCGGTCGTCGAACAGGTAGCTGCCGACGATGCCCCATTCGTAATTTTTGTTGGTGACTACCGAGTAGCCGAAACAGACAGCGAGGAACAGAAGTAGCAGGGCGGATAGCGCCCGGAACGGATGCCGAAGTGGGACGATCTCGGTCGGTGGAAGTGCGGTGGGATCGAGTCGTGTGTCGTCGGAGGTGTCGGCCGCAGCCAGGGTATTGCTCATGTCGGATCCTTGTTTGCTCACTGGCCTGCGAGTTGGCTGGTCTCGGTGTAGGTCTTACTGGCTTCGATAGGGCCGAGACCGGCGACGAATTCGTCGAGGATCGCCTGGTAGCGGCCGGATTCGATGAGGTGATCGATGGCCTTGGAGTAGGCGTCCGCGAACGCGGCACCGTCGGCCGTCTTCTGGAACGCGACACCGGTCTCGACGGTGGGACCGAAGCCGAGAGGAGTGATCTTGAACTTGTCGCCGGTCTGATCGAGGACGTAGGCGGCTTGTCCGTCGGTGGTGAGGTCGACGTCGACGCGGTTTTCGCTCAGTGCCAGGTTGACCGTGCTCTGATCTTGGAATGTAGTGACCTGGGTGCCTTGCTTCCCGGCAGCTTCACATTCGGCCACGACGTCGTTAGCCGCGGCTGCTTCGTTGGTCCCGATCATCACTCCGATGTTCGAGCCGCACGCATCCTGGATCGATGAGTAGGTGTCCCGCGGGTTCTCCGTGGAGGTCAAGAATACGTTGGAGGTGGTGTGGTTGACGGCGAAGTTGACTCGTTCCACCCGCTCGGGCCGTACGGCGACCTCGCCGACCCCGGCGTCGTAGCGACCGGCCTCGAGTCCCGTGAGGATGCCGTCGAACGGAATCATCGTGTAGTTGACCGTCAGTCCCATCACGGCCGCCGCTTCGTTCATCAGCGCGACCTCCCAGCCGCTGGGTTGGCCGTCGGATCCGGGGGCGATGACTGCCGGCGCGTACGCAGCGGCTCCGATGGACAGTTCGCCCTTCGAGCTGATCGCGGCGGGCACGAGGTCGGCGATCTCAGCCACTCGCGCCGATTCGGCCGAGGTGCTCGGTGCCGGATCGGAATTTCCACAGGCAGCGGTGGCGGTGATGGCAACCACGCCGACACATGCGGCAGCGGTTCTGATGAGCCTGAGTTTCATGAGCTTCTCCTGATGGGGCGGTACACGAACCGGTACCGGTTGCCGTGGGCTTGGTCTGGGCGTACGCGGACAGTGACGGTCGCCGGGCGGGCACGGTGATCTGAGTCACTCCGGCATACTGTCTCACAGTTATACATGAACGGCACCCATCATGGAGCGTTAGTTGATCGTGCTCGTGTTTTTGGGGTAACAGTTGCGTTAAACGTATAACTGTCGCACTGTTATACACAGCGGTGTTACGCTCGACGAGAGCCTGCGGTCAGCCCCCGGCGGCTCGCACATACCGCTTCAGATCTCGCAGACACCTCAGCTCTCCGGGGAGTCGCGAAATCATCTTTCGAGACGCTGAATACGAAAGGCTCACCTATGGATCCGCTTCTGGAACCACTCACGATCAAAGGCGTGACCCTGAAGAATCGCATCTTCACCACCGCCCACGCACCGATGGGCTTCGTGCCCGAGTCCGGCATCCCGGACGAGAGGTACGTGCGATACCTGGAAGAGAAAGCGATCGGTGGTCAGGGCCTGATCATGTTCGGCGGTTCGAGCTTCGTCTCGGCTGACTCGCACAGTCATTTCGGTGCGTTCGACGCAGGCGTGGACGAGATCATTCCCTGGTACCGGACCGTGGCAGATCGCCTCCACGCGCACGGCGCGAAGGCGATGGTGCAGATCAGTCACCTCGGGCGGCGAGCAGACGACCGAGTCGACTTCCTCCCGACCATCGCACCCTCCCCGATCCGTGAGCGCGCGCACCGCAGCTTTCCCAAGCCGATGGAAGATCACGACTTCACGCGCGTGTTGAAGGCGTACGCCGCCGCGGCTCGCCGCGTGCGCGACGGCGGGCTCGACGGCGTGGAGATCGCGGCCATGAGCGGTCACCTCCCCGACACGTTCATCGCCCCCCGCGCCAACCAACGCACCGACGAATACGGTGGCAGCTTCGAGAACCGAATGCGGTTCTTGCTGCAGGTCGTCGACACCGTCCGAACCGCAGTGGGACCGGACTTCATCGTCGCGATCCGTATACCGGGTAAGGAAGCATCGGCCGAAGGCCTGTCCGAGGACGAATGCGTTGCCATTGCGCAACGGCTCTCGGAAACCAAGCAACTCGACTTCTTCAATGTCATGTACGGAAGTGGTTTCACCCACCGGGAGCTAGGTCGACAGATTCCCTCCTCCGGTACCCCCTTGGGGGTCTACCTACCCATTGCCGAACGCATCCGGGCCGCGGTGAGCGAACCCGTCTTCCACGCCGGCCGAATCGCCGACCTCGCCACCGCTCGGTACGCGCTCCGCGAAGGTCTCATCGACATGGCCGGGATGACGCGTGCCCACATCGCGGATCCGCACATCGTCCGCAAACTCGAGGCCGGCGAAGAACATCGCATTCGGCCGTGCGTGGGAGCCAGCTTCTGCCTCAACGGCAGGGAGATGCAATGCATCCACAACCCCGCAACTGGGCGCGAGTCCACTATCCCGCAACTGATCTCGCGCGGCACGCAGCATCTGCGCGTCGTTGTCGTCGGAGGCGGGCCCGCGGGCCTCGAAGCTGCCCGAGTTGCCGCCGAACGCGGTCACGACGTCTCACTGTTCGAGGCGGGCAGCCTCATCGGTGGTCAGGTGCTCACCTTGTCGCGCACGCACCGTAATTCGGAAAAACGATCCATCACCGAATGGCTCGCAGAAGAAGCCAAGCTGGCAGGTGCCCGGATCAAACTCGGTGCCTATATGGATGGGGCCGACGTTCTCGCCGAAAGCCCACAGGTCGTCATCATCGCCGCCGGCGGAATGCCCAACACCGCACTGCCCGAGGGCGGAGACGAGCTCGTCGAGACTTCCTCCGACGTACTCAACGTCGCCGCGCCGGCGAACAAATCCATTCTGATCTACGACGACAACGGCGGCGAGCATGCCTTGGTGGTAGCCGAGCACCTGGCAACTGGCGCTGGAAACAGCATCGAGTTCGTCACCTACGACGAGGCGGTCGGCCACGACGTCGGACATACCATCATCGCGGAATACCGCAAAATTCTCTACGACGGTGGAGTACACGTCACGCCGGATCAAGAACTCCGGGGCGTCAAACGAGTCGACGGCAAGCTCACGGCAACGCTCCGCAATACGATGACCGACGAAATCTCCACGAGAGTGGTCGACAAAGTCGTCGTCGAGCAGGGAACCACACCGTTCATTGACGTCTACGACGAGCTCCGAGAGCAGTCGAGCAATCGCGGAGAGATCGACCTCGACGCGTTCGTAGCGGGCACCGCCCAGCCCGTCGATCCAGACGCGCCGGACGACTCGTTCCGCCTTTATCGCGTTGGAGATGCGATCTCGCACAGAGGGATTCACGCGGCAATCTTCGATGCTCGCAGATTGTGCATGAATCTCTGAGCCCACCGCGGCCAGCTTCGACCGGTCTCGATGGCCTGACTATCGGGACCGGGCAGGACACGGCCGCCGACATACCCCACCTCTTCGAAGCCTGACATCCATCGCACCATCTACTGCCTCCCGTGAGGCTGTCGCGGTGGACGGGTTGGGGCATCGACACTCACATCTCCTGAAAGGCTTGTGCCTTGACTACTGCATCTGCTGCCGCCACGGCCGTGGTGAACGCCGGCCCACTCGACGACGCACTGAGACAACTTTCCGCCGCCGTCGAGCTGCTCGCCTACGATGAGGGCTTACATCAGCTCTTGGCAAAGCCGCGACGTGAAATGGCAGTCTCGATACCGCTGCGACGCGACGACGGGACTGTCGAAGTACTGACGGGTTACCGCGTGCAGCACAACTTTTCGCGCGGGCCGGCCAAGGGCGGACTCCGCTACAGTCCCGACGTCACGCTCGACGAGGTACGAGCCCTCGCGATGTGGATGACGTGGAAGTGCGCGCTTCTCGACGTACCGTACGGCGGTGCGAAAGGCGGGATCACTCTCGACCCGGCCAACTATTCGACCGCCGAACTCTCGCGGGTCACGCGCCGGTACACCAACGAGATCCTGCCGATCATCGGTCCCGACACCGACATTCCGGCACCCGACATCGGCACCGACGAGCAGACCATGGCCTGGATCATGGACGCCTACTCCACCAGCGTCGGCCATACCGTTCCGGCAGTGGTCACCGGAAAACCTGTCAATCTCGGGGGATCTCTGGGGCGACAGTCCGCGACATCGCGCGGGGTGGTTCACATCGCACTCGCAGCCCTGGCCTACCGCGGGGCGACACCGTCACGCGCGAGCGCAGCAGTGCAGGGATTCGGCAAGGTGGGATCGGGCAGCGCGCAATTCCTGGCCGAAGCAGGCGTGCAGGTGATCGCCGTGTCCGACCGATATGGCGCCGTGCACAACAAAGCCGGGCTCGACATCGCAGCGTTGCAAGCTCACGTCGCACAAACTGGTTCCGTTGTCGGATTCGTCGGCGCAGACACCATCGACTCGGACGATCTCCTCACCCTCGACGTCGATCTACTGGTACCCGCCGCAGTGGAAGGTGTGGTGAATGCAGCCAACGCCCACCGGATCCAAGCATCCATCGTCGTCGAAGGCGCGAATGGGCCCACCACGTCCGAAGCGGACGAAATCCTCCACGCTCGCGGCGTTCTCGTCGTCCCCGACATACTCGCGAACGCCGGCGGCGTGATCGTCTCGTACTTCGAGTGGGCACAAGGCAATCAGGCGTACCAGTGGACCGCCGACGAAGTCGAACAACGTCTCGAAAGCCGGATGAAACAAGGGTGGAAGTCGGTCCTCGACACCGCCACCCGGCGAGATCTGACACTGCGACAAGCAGCGACCGTCACCGCAGTCAGCCGCGTCGCCGAGGCCCATCTGACCCGCGGCCTGTTTCCCTGACCACTTCTCGCACACCCGAACACCATCCACGTCCGAAACTTCGAAAGGTATACCTATGGCCAGCCTCAGCCCTGCACTCAAGCAGGCCACCCCGGTGATCGTCGACCACGCGAAGGGGAGCTGGATCTACGGCACCGACGGTGGCGAGTACTTGGACTTCACGACCGGAATCGGTGTCACCAGCACCGGTCACTGCCACCCGGCCGTCGTCGAAGCGGCGCGAGAGCAGGTCGGAAAGATCATCCACGCTCAGTACACGACGGTCATGCACACACCGTTGCTCGAACTGACCGACAAACTCGGTGAAGTACTACCGACCGGACTGGACTCGGTGTTCTATGCCAATTCCGGATCGGAAGCTGTCGAGGCAGCAATCCGGCTCGCGCGCATGGTGACCGGCCGCCCCAACATCGTCGTCTTTCAAGGCGGGTTCCACGGCCGAACCGTCGCGGCCGCATCACTGACCACGGCAGGCACGAAATTCTCGGCAGGGTTCTCCCCGTTGATGTCCGGTGTGCACATGGCTCCGTTCCCCTACGCCTACCGCTACGGACTGGACGAGAACAGCGCCGTCGAGTTCGCGATCCGCGAACTGGACTACGTGTTCAAAACGCGTGTCGCCCCGAACGACACCGCTGCCTTCCTCATCGAGCCTGCGCTCGGCGACGGCGGCTACATACCCACTCCTCCGGCTTTCCTCGAAGCGCTGCGCGAGCGAGCCGATCGGTACGGCATCCAGCTGATCATTGACGAGGTACAGGCGGGAGTAGGTCGCACCGGAAAGTATTGGGGGCACCAACATTCGGCCGCGACACCCGACATCATCGTCACCGCCAAGGGAATCGCGTCCGGCTTCCCCATCTCGGCGATCGCGGCGTCGGAAGTGACCATGTCCAAAGCGTGGCCCGGATCGCAGGGCGGAACCTACGGCGGCAACGCAGTAGCCGCGGCAGCCGGAGTAGCAACACTCGGTGTCATCGAGAAAGAGGGCCTGGTCGAGAACGCCCGCCGCCGCGGTGATCAGCTGCAGGCCGCACTCAAGGCCGTCCAGTCACGCTTCCCCGGGATCGGTGACGTGCGCGGGGTCGGTCTGATGCAGGGAATCGAGTTCACCACCCCCGAGGGCGAGCCCGACGCCGGAACTGCGGCGGCGGTGCAGAAGGCCACCACCGACCAGCAGCTTCTCACCCTGACCTGCGGACCCGAGGGCAACGTCGTGCGGCTGATTCCGGCGCTGGTGGTCACCGAAGACGAGATCACGCTCGGCGTCGAACGCTTCGAGGCGGCCCTCGCCGCTGTCGTCGGTGCGGTACCGGCTGGTACCTCGGCCTGATCGCGCTACCCCACAGCTCGGCCCCGTCACGTCCAGATTCGTGACGGGGCCGTTTCCATCGGCTCACGACCGTGATTCACCGCTGGTGGGCTACTGATCGGACTCGAAATTCGCGACAGCCTGCGCGAGGTGGCGCCGCATCGTGTCCGTCGCGCGGGCGACATCCCCGGAACGGATGTCGTCGAGCAGGAGCCTGTGCTCGGTCGCCAAATCCTGCGGATTCGGGTACCAGCGCTGCAATTGCGCAAGGCACAACTGCATTTCGTCTTGCAGCGACGCATAGATGCGACTCAGACGTGCGCTGCCTGCAGCATCGATGAGTGCAACATGAAACGCAGTGTGGGTCTCGACTCGGACACCCCAGCTGGCGTCATCGGGCATCGATTCCATCAATCCCAGACACCGCTCGGCCTCGTCCAGCGGATACGAGTTCTCGATGATCACGCGGATGCCCTCCATCTCGAGTGGCCCACGGACGAAATAGAGGTCCTCGACATCGCTGTTGTCGAATTGCGGAACGATCAACGATCGCCCCTGGGACTGCTCCGCGAGGTGACGCCCGACCAGTACCTGCAACGCCGACCGCACGGTCGGTCGGGCGACGCCGAACCGTGCCGCGAGCGCGGTCTCGGTCAGCGGTTCTCCCGGCCGGAGGTCACCCCCGAGGATCTGGTTGCGGATCTCCGCGACCAACGCATCGCGTGTGCTCGTGATCTGCAACGATACCGACATCATTCTCCTTGTTTGACCGACTCTCAGTCATACGGTAACTCACGGTTGGTCATCACGTGGCCTCGCCGCCGCCCGGGCATGTACAAGCAAACAACGGCCCGTCCGGTGACCGATGTTCGTCGTTCACAGGACGGGCCGATGGTGTGACTCGGTACAGGTCAGAGGCCTCGTCGGCGAGGCACGGCGAAGTACTTGTACTCGAGGAATTCGTCGATGCCGATTTTTCCTCCTTCACGGCCCAGGCCGGACTGCTTGACCCCACCGAACGGCGCGGCGGGGTTGGACACCAATCCGGTGTTGACCCCGACCATTCCGACTTCGAGACGCTCACTGAGGTCGAAGGCACGATCGACGTCCTGCGTGAAGATGTATCCGACCAGACCCCAATCGGTGTCGTTGGCAATACGGATCACCTCGTCCTCGTCGTCGAAGGTGATGACCGGTGCCACTGGGCCGAAAATTTCGGTCTGCATCAAGGCCGAATCGGTGGGGACGTCGGCCAGCACGGTCGGTGGGTAGAAGTACCCCGGGCCGTCCGGGAGAGCGCCTCCGGTGATCGTGCGCGCACCACGACCGACCGCATCGTCGACCAGACGCTGCACCTTGCCGCGCCCGTCTTCGTCGATCAGTGGCCCCACCTGCACTCCGTCGTCGAGGCCGTTGCCGACGACGAGCGAGCTCATCCGATCGGCGAGCCGGTCGGCGAATTCGGCCGCGATGTCACGGTGGACGTACATGCGGTTCGCGGCAGTGCACGCCTCGCCCATGTTGCGCATCTTGGCCACCATCGCTCCCTCGACGGCGGTGGTGATGTCGGCGTCGGCGAACACGATGAACGGTGCGTTGCCGCCCAACTCCATCGACGAGCGCATGACCGTGTCGGCAGCTTGGCGCAACAGCAGCTTGCCGACCTCAGTGGATCCGGTGAAGCTGATCTTGCGGGCCTTTCCGCTCGACATCCACGAGGTCACCACCGACGACGCATCGGTGGTGGTCACGACGTTGAGCACGCCCGCCGGCAATCCGGCCTCGTGCAGGATCGACGCGAGGGCCAAGGAGGTGAGCGGGGTCTGCTCGGCCGGCTTGAGCACCATCGTGCACCCGGCGGCCACGGCCGGGGCGATCTTGCGAGTGCCCATAGCAAGAGGAAAATTCCAGGGCGTGACCAGCACACACGGGCCGACGGGCTCACGGGTGACGATGATGCGATTCGCGCCGTCGCCGGTGGTGGTGTGATCGCCGGAGATCCGCACCGCCTCTTCGGAGAACCACCGCAGGAATTCTGCGGCATAGGCGACCTCGCCCTTGGCTTCGGCCAGGGGTTTGCCCATCTCGGAGGTCATGATCTCGGCGAGCCAATCTTTGCGCTCGAGCACGAGGTCGAATGCACGGCGGAGGATTTCGCTGCGGTCACGTGGAGCCGTTCGTGCCCACTCGACCTGGGCTGTGACGGCTGCGTCGAGTGCGCGCTCGGCGTCGGTGGCGCCACCGTCGGAGATGACGGCGAGGATCTCCCCGGTGGCCGGGTTCTCGACCTCGAAGGTGCCGCCGTCGGCCGCCTCGCTCCAAGTTCCGCCGATGAACAGCCCGGTGGGGACTTCGAGGCCGGTGTCGGCGGAGGTGACGAATGCTTCCACTGTGGTCATTGCTGTGTTTCTCCTTGGGGTCGAGGGTCGATCATCTGGGCCAGATGCGACGAGGCCCCGGGTGTAGGGTCCTCGTTGATCTGTCGAACCTGCATGTGGCAGCTGAATCCGTCGGTGAGGACGACGGCGTCTTTCGATGCGTTCAGGGCCGGTTCGAGGGCTTGTTTCGCGACCTGCATGCTGGTGTCGAAGTGGTTTTTCTCGAATCCGAAATTTCCTGCCACACCGCAGCACCCGGTGGCCTCGCGCACGGTCGCGACGCCGACCGCGTGCAGTGCGCGTTGCTGGGTCTGGGCACCGAACACTGCGTATTCGTGGCAATGCGTCTGCACGGTGACCTCGGCAGGTACCGCGCGCGGCGGCACCCATCCACGTTCGGTCTGAGCGGTCACGTGTTCTGCAAAGGTTCGGATGCGCGCCGATACCCGTCGGGCGGCGTCGGAATCGACCAGCTCGGGCAGATCTTTCCTGAGTGCGGCAGCGCAGCTCGGTTCGGTCACCACGATGGGACGACTGCTGCCGTCGTCGAGAGCGTCGGCTGTCGCAGCGAGCTGCTTGCGGGCGCGTGAGAGCTGGCCGGTGGAGATCCACGTCAGCCCACAACACAGGTCGGTGCGAATCTCCGGGCGATGCCGCGCGTCTTCGAGCACGCGCTTCGCTGCTCCGGCCACTTCGGGTCGGAAGCCCTGGGTGAAGCTGTCGACGAACAGAACGACGTCACTGCCCGGCGTGGTGGTCGATCCGATCATTTTGTTCAGCGTGCGCCGGGATGCGAACGGTGGGAGATCGCGTTCGGTGGTCAGACCTCCCATACGCAAGATCATCGACTTCAACGGTGTCGCAAGTGCGGCATTGACCACTGGAGCGATCCGAGAGGTGATCTTCAACCAAAAGGGCAGCCAGCCCAACGAGTAGTGCGCCATTGGGCGCCGTCGAGCCGAGTAATAATGGTCGAAGAATTCGGATTTGTAGGTCGCCATGTCCACCCCGGTGGGGCAGTCGGTCGAACACGCCTTGCACGACAGACACAGGTCCAGTGCCTCTCGGACCTCCTCAGATCGCCAACCCTCGTCGGTCGTTCGTGAGCCGCGAATCATCTCCTGCAGAACGCGGGATCGGCCGCGGGTGGAGTCCTTCTCGTCCCCGGTCGCGCGATAGCTCGGGCACATCACCCCACCGGAGTGCGACCTGCATCTCCCGACGCCGATGCAGCGCTGGACCGCGTCGGCAAACGCGCCATCATTTGATTTGCCCACCTCGTGCAGCGCGAAGCTGGTGCGCCAGGGGAGAGTCGGGACCCCGTCGAGCGCCAGATCGTCTGTCGCAGCGGGTGGATCGACGATGATGCCGGGGTTGAGGATGCGCGTGGGATCGAAGATCTCTTTGAAGCGCACGAAGGCCTCGATCATGTCCGGGGAATACATGGTGCCCAACAAGGCCGACCGCGCTCGTCCGTCACCGTGCTCCCCCGACAGTGTGCCGCCGTGGCCGACGACGAGCTCGGCGGCTGCTTGAAGGAAGTCGGCCATCGCCGTCCGTCCTTCCGGTGAGCGCTGATCGAAGGTGATGCGGATGTGCATGCAGCCTGCGCCGAAGTGTCCGTACATCACACCGACCAGGCCGAACCTCGACAGCAGAGCGCGCAGATCCACCAAGTAGTCGGCCAAATTTTCGGGTGCGACCGCCGAATCTTCCCATCCTGGCCACGATGCGATACTTCCTGTGCCGTCGGGCAATTCGAGGCGTGAGGACAAGCCGGCACCGTCCTCGCGTACTCGCCACAGCTTTGCCCGGGAGGCGGCATCGCGCACTTCGCGGCCGTCGAGTACGCGGCCGTGCTGCTTGAGTTTGTCGAGCAATATCCGTCCCTGTTCGGCGACGGATTCGATGTCCGCGCCGTCGAGGTCGACGTACAACCACGCGTGTCCGGGCGGAAGCTCGGACACTGCGTCCGCGCCGCGCCTGGCCCTCATGGTGTCGACGATGAGCTCGTCGATGCCTTCCACTGCTGCCGGCGCGAACTCGAGAATGGTCGGGACATCGCGTGCGGCGTCGACGACATCGTTGTATCCGAGAATCAGCAGGAGTGCAGACGGCGAGACATCGACCAGACGGACCGTGGCGGCAACGACGACCGCGCACGCGCCCTCACTGCCGGCCAACGCTCGTGCGATGTCGAAGCCGTTCTCTGGCAACAGATGTGACAGATGAAAGCCCGATACCTGACGGGGAATTCTTCCCAGCTCGAGCCTGAAGATGGCGAGGTTGTCCGATGCGAGGCTGCTCAACTCGCGGGAGATCTGGGCGGCGCGCGCCACTGCTGCCGTGTCGCCTGGATCGGTGGCGTGCAGCCCGGTTCTTGTTGCGGTGACCTGAGCTCCGTCGGCCAGAACCAGGTCGAGGGCCACCACGTGGTCTGCCATCCGGCCGTGTCGGACGGAGTGGTTGCCACACGCATCGTTCGCGATCGAACCGCCCACCGTTGCGCGAGATTTGCTCGACGGATCCGGCGCGAACGTGAGCTCACCTCCCGAGACATTCTCTGCAGCACCGGCCAGTTCGCTGAGGATGACGCCGGGTTCGACGACGGCGGTCTTGGCGGCGGTATCGACCGAGACGATGTTGTTCATGTAGCGGGAGAGGTCGATGACGAGGCCGTCACCGACAGCGTTGCCGGCCATGGACGTCCCGCCGCCTCGCACTGTCAACGCGATGCCGCCTGCGTGACAGAGCCGGACGAGCTCGGCGACCTCGGCCGCCGAGCGCGGGAACGCCACCGCGCCAGGTGCGACCCGGTAGTTGGAGGCGTCGTAACTGTATTCGGCCCTGCGTCTTTCACTGAAGTCCACCTGTGCTGCCGCCGACTCGAGCAGCGTGACGAACTGCGTGTCCAAGGCGTGCACGGTCACAGAAAACCTCGATTTCGACTGTGAGAACTGCGTAAGCCGAAGACCGTTTACGCTCTTACAGTAAGACTGTATAACAGTGAATTGTCAACCGATACCGTCGGCGCAGGATTAGGGGTGTTGATGAAAATTCCGATTCTGTACCTCTATGCTGAGTGACAGATGTACGGTATAACCGTCTAACGGTCTTACGTCGTTTTTGCTTGAGGTGTCGACGGTGCCACCACAGCCCGATCCGACCTGAATCTGCCGGACTCGTGCCCACCCAACTTCCTGAACAACCCGAACACCGAGGAGAACCCATGAACTTGGCCGACTACGACGCTCTGAGCTTCGACTGCTACGGCACCCTGATCGACTGGGAGGCGGGCATCGCAGCAGTGCTCGCTCCGTGGGCCGAACAGGTCGGCCTCGAGATGACCGACGAAGAGCTGCTGCTCGCCTACGCAGAGAACGAGGCCCGCGCCGAACGCGAGAACCCGACCGCGCTGTACTCGACGGTTCTCGCCGACGCCTTCCGTTGGACCGGCGAGAAGCTCGGTAAGCCGGTCGACGACGAGTGGGCAGCGAAACTGGGCTCTTCGGTACCGCAATGGCCCGCATTCCCCGATTCCACAGAGGCGCTCGCGTCTCTGGCCCGCGATTACAAGCTGATCATTTTGTCCAACGTCGACCGCGAAGGGTTCGCAGGAAGCAACGCTCGCCTCGGAGTCGACTTCGACGCCGTCATCACCGCCGAGGACGTCAAGGCCTACAAACCCGCTCCCAACCATTTCGAGGCCCTCGACGGCACCCTCGCCGACCTGGGGATCCCCCGGGATCGGCTGCTGCACGTGGCGCAGAGCCTGTTTCACGACCATGTTCCCGCCAAACGCCACGGACTGCCATCAGTGTGGATCAACCGCAGATTCGATCGACCGGGTTGGGGCGCGACACCCGAGCCCAGCGAGGACTACACGTACGCGCTCGAATTCCCGACCATGCAGGACTTCGCCGCTGCCGCTCGCGAGGCCAAGACCTCGACTACTGCGCGTCTGTGACACCAGCGGCCGGCGGACCAGCCGCCCACCGGACATAGACCACGAATCGCTCGAAACATCCGGCGCGCAACGCACCTGGGCATTCACATCGCCGTCGGCGCAATCATCTCCCCTCGGCGCGAGAACCGCCCAGCACGTCCGAGCAGTCCCACTTCACCATCGCCGACCTCGAAACCACCCAGTACGGCCACTGCGCCCACTGTTCGCGGACTCGGTACACCATCGATCTGTCGGCAGGGTGCGCATCGCGACCGCCGCGACCAAGGAGAAAATCACGTGCCAGTGGTATCGCTGAATGCCATCGTCAAGCCTGCATTCGACAAACGCTACGGTGTTCCTGCCGTCAACGTCTTCAACGATTTGACGATGGAGGCAGTGCTCGCGGCCGCAGTCGCGGAGCGCTCCCCGGTCATCATCCAGACATCGGTCAAGACCGTCCGCAGCATCGGAGTGAAATCACTCTCTGCGATGTGGCATTCGATGACGGAAGGAATCGAGGTCCCGGTCTGCCTCCATCTCGATCATTGCCCGGATCGGAAGGTCATCTCCGAATGCCTCGAGCAGGGATGGAATTCCGTTCTCTTCGACGCTTCCGAACTCCCCGTTGCAGAGAATCAGCGGCAAACCGTCGAGGTGGTTGCCGAGGCCCGTCGCTACGGTGCCCACGTCGAAGGTGAAATCGAATCGATCACCGGCGTCGAGGACGGCCACGGGTCCGACGACGAAGCCCAGCGTCAACCGCTGCAGGTGGTCCTCGACTTCATCACCGACACGGGAGTCGACGTCTTCGCACCCGCAATCGGCAACGCACACGGCGTCTACAAGCAGCAGCCCGTGTTGGACTTCGACCGCGTCGAGGACATCGTCCGGGAAGCAGGCGTGCCCATCGCACTGCACGGTGGCAGCGGACTGACCGCATCCGACTTCGACGGGTTGATCGCCCTGGGCTGCGCCAAGGTCAACATCTCGACGGCGCTGAAGATGACCTACATGCAGTCCAACCTGAACTTCCTGCAGCAGAGCGCCATCGACGACAAATGGGATCCGCCATCACTGTTCGCGCACACCGCCGGTGACATCCACCGAATGATCTCGGACTTGATGCGTCAATTCGGTAGCTCGGGTATGGCATGACCACGCAGGACAACGCTCTGATCTTCGACTGCGACGGAGTGCTCGCCGACACCGAACGGTTCGGACACCTGCCCGCGTTCAACAAGGCCTTCGACGATGCCGGCATCCCACTGCACTGGACCGAACAGGACTACGCCGAACTGGTGAAGATCGGCGGAGGCAAGGAACGAATCACCGCAGCCCTCGACGCCGCCCGCACCCACGGCAACGCCGACGACGAGCGGTTGCAGACGACGTCGGTCCCAGCGCTGCACAAAGCCAAGACCGAAATCTACCGAGCAATGGTCTCGGCCGGCGTCATGCCCCCGCGCCCAGGGGTCGCCCGGCTCATCCGCTCGGCACTCGCAGCCGGATGGAAGGTCGCCGTGGCGTCCACATCGGCTCCCGAGTCGGTCAAGTCGGTCCTGGACTCGGTAGTCGGGACCGAGACAGCCTCTGCGATACCGATATTCGCCGGCGACATCGTGCCCGCCAAAAAGCCCGCACCGGACATCTACGAGATAGCGCTCGCCGAACTCGGTGTCACCGCCGAGCATGCCGTGGTCATCGAGGACAGCGCGGTAGGACTGCAAGCAGCAGTCTCGGCAGGCCTGACCTGCATCGTGACGCCGAGTAGCTACACGTTGCGCGAAGACTTCACCTTCGCAGCAGCGGTTGTGACCTCACTGGGTGAACCCAGTGACCCACTGTCGGTGATATCCGATCGCTATGCCGTGGACTTCGGATTGCAGAGCATGGTCACGATCGATTCGCTCGAGCGCCTGTTGAAGCATCGCAACGTCACTCGACCCACCACGAAGATTTCCGGGGAGCACCGATGAATTCTCTCGACACAATCACCACCGCGGTGCGCATCATCGCGGACACCGCACTGGAGAACGAAACGTACTTCTGTGAACTCGATGCCGTCGCCGGCGACGGCGACTTCGGGTACTCACTGGCACGCGGCTTCGAGTCGGTGCTCGAGAATTGGGACGGCTTGGACAAGTCGACGCCCTCGAGCCTGCTAAAGGGTGTCGCCACCACCCTGGCAACCCGACTCGGAGGCACCTCCGGCCCTATCTGGGGAACAGGCTTCCTGCGTGCCGGAGCCGCAGTTGACGGTCGATCGGAACTCGACATTCGCGACGTGCTGACCCTGGTCGACGCCGCGATCGCTGGAATCGAGAAGCGCGGAGGTGCATCCCTCGGAGACAAGACTTTGCTCGACGCGTTGGGGCCAGTCCGAGCCGAACTCGAACTCCGATCCACCGGATCGGCGGACGCCTCCGAGGTGGCCGATGCCGTTGCGGCCGCTGCGCGCCGAGGTGCAGAGAGCACCAAGGGACTTCAGGCCAGACGCGGACGTGCGAGCTACGTCGGTGAACGCAGCGTGGGCTCCGAGGACCCCGGCGCAGTCGCGATCGCCGTGATGGCCGAGAACATCGCCCAGATCTGGCAGCCGACCGCCCACAGCTCCACCATCTGACACCCGCAACCGAGGAGAAAACGACCATGAAGAGATTTGTCAACGATCCGAGAGAGTTCGTCGCAGAGATCCTCACGGGTATCGCCCGTGCTAACCCTGACACCCTCCGCTACGAACCGAAGTACAACCTCATCGTCAGATCGGACGCCCCCGTCGACGGCAAAGTGGCCATCGTGCAAGGGTCGGGTTCGGGCCACGAGCCTGCCCACGTGATGAACGTCGGCCCCGGCATGCTCGACGTCGCATGCCCCGGCGATGTCTTCGCCGCTCCCCCCATGGATTACATTCTCGCAGCAATTCGTGAAGTTGTCTCCGACGCAGGAGTGCTCCTGCTCGTCAACAACTACACCGGAGACCGCATGGCCTTCGAGATGGCCCAAGAGATGATCACCGCCGAAGGAGTCGATGCCCAGCTGCTGTTCATCGATGACGATGTCGCAGTGCAGGATTCGACCTACACCATCGGCCGCCGAGGAGTGGCCGGCAACTTCTTCGTGATCAAAGCCGTTGGTGCCGCAGCAGAAAAGGGCTACACGCTCGACGATGTCCGCATCGTCGGCGAGCGGGTCAACGCCAACACACGATCCATCGGCGTCGCCTTGACTGCGTGCTCGCCACCAGCCAAGGCTGCACCACTGTTCGATCTCGCCGACGACGAGATCGAATTCGGAGTCGGAATCCACGGCGAACCAGGTCGCCGACGCGAAAAGATCAGACCGGCCAACGAAATCGTCGACGACATGCTCGACATGGTCGTCACCGACAAGCCGTTCCAGCCAGGATCTCGGGTCGCGTTGATGATCAACGGACTGGGATCCACGCCCATCAGCGAACTCTATCTTCTCTACGGCCGCGCCCACGATCAGCTGGCCGCGAGAGGCATCACGGTCGAGCGCTCCTATGTCGGAAACTATTGCACAGCCCTCGACATGGCAGGCGCATCGGTGACGCTGGTCGAGCTCGACGACGAAATCGCCTCGCTTCTGGAAGCACCCGCCTCCGCCGCCGTACGAATCTTCTGAGCGCCGAGAAGTCCATGCGACTAGGGATCTTGACCAGCGGCGGAGACTGCCCCGGCCTCAACGCGGTCATTCGCGGGGCAGTCCTTCAGGGCACGCGTGAACACTCCGATGACTTCGTCGGTTTCAAAGACGGCTGGCGCGGGGTGATGGAACGCGACCACATCCCCTTGGACTGGCGCGCGGTACGAGGCCTGAACCGCTTGGGCGGAACAACATTGGGGACATCGCGCACCAACCCGTTCGCAGCGGGAATGGAGGATCGGACAGTCTACGCCGCTCTCGAAGACGCCGGGGTCGAAGCGCTCATCGCGATCGGCGGAGAAGGCACGCTGTCGGTCGCCGCCGAACTCCAACGCGGAGGGTTCGACGTCGTCGGTGTACCGAAAACCATCGACAACGACCTGTCGGCAACGGACTACAGCTTCGGGTTCGACACCGCGGTGGAAATCGCGACCGAAGCAATCGACCGCATCCACACCTCGGGCGAATCCCACCACCGCTGCATGGTCGTAGAAGTGATGGGGCGCAACGCCGGGTGGATCGCCCTGCACGCCGGCATCGCCACGAGCTCGCACGCCATCCTCATCCCCGAAGTAAAGGTGTCCATCGAGCAAATATGTGTCTGGGTGCAGACCACGCGCGATCGCGGTCGCACACCACTGGTTGTCGCCGCCGAAGGATTCGCGCTCGACACCATGGACACCCCGCATCACCGCCACGGAATCGACACCTTCGGACGCCCACGACTGGGCGGCATCGGCGAGGTGCTCGCAAATGCGATCGAAAACGAGACCGGTATCGAAACACGTTCTACCACACTCGGCTACATCCAACGTGGCGCATCCCCTACCGCATTCGACCGGATCCTTGCCACACGAATGGGAATGGCCGCCGTGCGCTCGGCTCACGAGGGCCAGTGGGGAACGATGATCGCAAGTCAGGGAATCGACCTCGTCAACGTTCCCCTCGGCGATGCTGTCACCGAGCTCAAAACAGTTCCTCGGCATCGGTACGACGAGGCATCGACCCTATTCGGGTGACACAACAGGAACGGGAGCAGCTGTGCAAAGAACACTCGCAGACACCCACGACTGCCTAATGCTCGATCTCGACGGCACCGTGTGTCGAGGAAGCGAACCCACAGACGGTGCCGTCGACGCATTGGCCCGAGTACCGGGCCGAAAACTGTTCGTCACCAACAACGCATCTCGCAGCGTGCGCGATGTCGAGGACCGTCTGCACGCAATGGGCATCGCGGGCAGCGCTGCCGACATTGCGACTAGCGGCCAAAGCGCAGCACGGATCCTTGCCACGAGATTTGCTCCAAGGTCTCGAATTCTGGTCCTGGGTACCGTCGCGCTGGTCGACGAAATCTGCAGAGCCGGCCTGACCGCAGTCAGGACGTTCCGTGAGGAGCCCATCGCGGTCGTGCAAGGTCACTCGCCCCTTACCGGATGGGCGGACTTGAAGGAAGCGGTCTGGGCCATCCGTGCCGGGGCACCCTGGATCGTCACGAACATGGACATGACTCTGCCGACCGAACACGGACTCGTACCGGGCAACGGCTCGATGGCTGCAGCTCTCCGAGCAGCGTGCGGCGTAGACCCTGAAGTCGTCGGTAAACCAGCGCCTGTGCTGTATCGAGATGCCCTGGCGCGTGGAACGTTCCACAGACCACTGGTCGTCGGTGATCGCCTCGACACAGACATCGCCGGAGCGAACGCAGCCGGTCTGCCCAGCCTGCTCGTGTTGACCGGTGTCAGTTCAGCGGCAGACATCCTGCGTGCTTCGCCCGCCGAGAGACCCACCCACATCGCGCGAAATCTGAGTGGAATCAACGACCCGGTGAACCAGGGCGTTATAGGGCCTCAAACTGCGTGGAACGTAAAGACGGATTCGACGGGCATCACGATCAGCTCGACCGGCGTCGATCCGAGCCGCGACGGCCTGTCGATCATTCGTGCAGCGGCAGACGAAATATGGAGAAGCGGCGTACCGCCCGAAGCTGTCTCCCTACACCCGGGAGACGCAACCGCTCATCTCGCGTTGCAGCAATGGTCGGTCGAACTTACGGAAGGTTAGCCTGGATTTACCCGGCGCAGTTACTGCACCGTCAAGACCCGATGTACCTGTGACAACGACCAAATGCTGTGATTGTATCCCAACAGCGACAGGCCCACCCAGTCTGAGCGTTGGCTTGGCCTAGATCGAACTGAGGAACGGAGAACGGCGCGCGGAACGCCCGCGATTCAACACAACTTTCGCCCCCAGGGTCGGGACCTGCAAGGAGCTGAAAGACCTATGCCCACGTATTGGCCCGTTCCCGAGGTCGACTTCGATCGAGGATGCCCACCCTGCGGTAACTGCTGCCACGCAGAAGTGGTGCGTCGTACTGTGACACCGACCGACAGCATCACGAGCCTTTATGCGGCGTGCATGGCGTGCCGCTGGGAAGGAGCTGCCGACATGACCATTCGGTAGGAACCAGGCCACCACGCACGTTCGACCTATAGTCAAGTGAGAGCCGAGCGGTTGACGTAGGTGAGGGAACGCGACAATTGTGCGCTCCGCGCATGCCCCATTGGCTGGAATCGGTCACGTGGAGATCGCATCCACCTCCGTGCGAGCCAGGGTGGCGATGTTGGGATTGGTGTACGGGCCGATCTACGAGCGTCGCATCCTGGGTTCGCGGGTGACATACGTGTTCCGAGTGGGGCGCCGACCCCGAGCCAGCATTGCCGAATCATGCTCGGGCGCAGTGGGACCGCCGGGAGCGCCACGCCGATGAATGCACACCGCAGCTCACCACACCATTCCAGGCCAGCGGGCGGGAAAGCACAGACCGTGCCCTCCCTAGGTCTCGATGGGACATGCGCACGAAGATGGTCGTTGTCATTGCCTCCGGCGCCCTTCCGATGCTGATCATCGCCGTGATCTCACTGACGTTCCTCAAACCCGGTGCGCTGCCGGCGCTGGCGGTGATCACCGGTTTCACCGCGCGGAGTTCCAGGGTGCACGGTGCCGCGCCCGACGCTGGCTATCATGATCACGTCGTCTCCGTCGACGCGCATCGGCGATGCCAATTCAGCCCAACGCCATCGACGTCGATCGCGGCCTCGTCGATACCGTCTTGGTGCGCAACGGGGTCATGATTTTCTGATGAGGTTGTGGCGGCGATGCGGTGGTTCGTTTCAGCGGTCTCTACGATGTTTTCATGTTGACCCCTGGGGTGGGCTCCACTGTCCTGCTGATCCGAACTGCGTTGCCAGGCCTGGGGCCTCGTGAGCGTGCGGTGGCCGAAGCAATTGTCCGTGATCCGCGGAAGGTCAGTGGGATGGGTGCAGCGGAGTTGGGCGCATATGCTGGGACGTCCGCAGCTACCGTGACCAGGGCTTGCCAATCGTTGGGATTCGACGGATTTCCGCATTTGCGCACGTTGCTGGTGCGTGACGAAGGAGCTGCGGCTCAGGCTGGCCGCACCGGCAAGGCTTACGAGCATGCACTTCACCGTCTGTTCGCAGAAGCGGCTCGCGAGCTCGATTCGGCACCCACCACGGTGGATCTGAGTGCGTTCGGTCGCGCGGTCACGTTGGTTGGTGGGGCACGCAGGATTGTGTTGATCGGAGCGGGAGGATCGGCAGCAACAGTCTTGAGCATTGCTTTGAGGTTCATGAGTACTGGCATTTCGGTCGAGGCACCGAATGAGCCTGCTTTGCAGCTGCTGACATGTCGGCTGCTCGAACCCGGCGATGTGGTGTTGGCGGTCAGCGATTCGGGAGAGAACGTGTCCACTCTTCCCTGCGCCGAGGCTGCGATGGGTGGTGGCGCGAAGGTGATCGCCGTGTCGAGCTTTCCGCGGTCGACACTTGCGCGGCTGGCGGATGAGCAGCTCATCATCGGCGCATCGGGAAGGCCGTGGCCCGAATCAGTTCTCACGAGCAATTTACTGCAATCGTTCCTTCTCAACGCGCTCGTGGCCGAAGTCGCGAAAGCTCGCCAAGTGGGCGACAAGGCCGACGCGGTCTATGACGACATCGTTCGTGTGGTGACCGGGAACCGTCGTCCAGGTTCCCCGTCGGCAGATTCATCCGGCGTTAACCTGTAATACTTTTTCCGTCTCACAAAATGCTCTGTAATTGCATTGCAGCATGGCGCCGGCGATGCAACGTGATTACGAGGAGCTCCGATGGGCAGTATCAAAATTGAGCGGGTCAGTCGACGGTTCGGGAAGACCGTGGCCGTCGACGACATCAGTCTCGATGTCGCCGACGGTGACTTTCTCGTACTTCTGGGACCGAGCGGGTGCGGAAAGTCCACGCTATTGCGCATGATGGCCGGCTTGCTGCCCACAACCGAGGGCAGATTCGTGGTCGACGGAACGGACATGTCACATGAACATGCCCGGCACCGCGACCTTGCCATGGTATTTCAGAGCTACGCGCTGTACCCGCACCTGAGTGTCCGCAGCAATCTTGCCTATCCGCTCCGTGCCCGAAAGATGGCGAAACCGGCCCGCAACAAACGTGTGGCACATGTAGCCGAGTTACTCGAAATCGGTCACCTGCTCGAGCGTAAGCCCAAGGAGCTCAGCGGCGGTCAGCGACAACGTGTTGCAGTGGGCCGGGCGCTGGTCCGTGAGCCCAAGGCGTTTCTGATGGACGAACCGCTGTCCAATCTCGACGCCAAGCTCCGCACAGCGACAAGGCATGAACTCGTGGACCTGCATCGGCGACTGAACGCAACGTTCGTGTACGTCACCCATGATCAAGTCGAAGCAATGACGATGGCCACCAAGATCGCGGTACTCAACGCTGGCAGGCTCGAACAGGTCGGCAATCCGATCGAGGTGTACGCCAAGCCCGCCTCCGTGTTCGTCGCAGGCTTTCTGGGCAGTCCGCCGATGAACCTCATCGACGTGCAGATCACGACCGACGCTGGGCGCGTTCGACTATCCGGCGACGGTATCGAAGCTCACGTGTGGGACGGGGAAACATCGCCCATCGACGCTGTCCTGGGTATCCGTCCTGAACATCTGGTCATCGGCGTTCCTGCCCCGGTACAACTCGACGTCGTCGTCGACACCGTCGAGCGCCTCGGACACGAAAACTTACTGTTCTGCTCGTTCGGTCGCGGCCGCAGTAGCATCATCCTGCGCACTGCGGCAGACGTCGCGATTTCCGCTGGAAAAACGCTTCGCGTCGGCGCCGCCACAGAACACCTTCATCTCTTCGACCGCGCCAGCGGGCGTCGTATCGAGTGGCAGCCTCAACGCCACGCTTCCGCTGATGATCGCGTTCTCGCGACCGCCTGAGCTTCACGACCTCATTCTCCCTGACTCAATACCCACCCATCGGGAAAGCGAAATCCACATGCTCGTACGTTCAAAGACGGTCGCCCTCATGACAATCGGCGCCTCGACTTTCGCACTCAGCGCCTGCGCGCCGTCGAGTACATCAGTCGAGTCGTCAACCGCCGCAATGGCATTCGACCCTAATGTGCCAGTAGAGATTGTGTTCGAAAGTTACAATCTCGGCAGTGCGACTTGGGAAGCTCCAATACTCTCCCTCATCGAAAAGTTCGAGACCGAATACCCCAACGTAGATGTCATCCCGCAGGCCAGCGGTGACTCGACGGCTGCCGGCGGTAGCGCTGCCAGTGTGCAACGGCAAGTCATCGCGGGCAATCCTCCGGATGTCGCGCAGATGACGTTCGACACCCTCAGGTACACCGTCAGCGATCTTCAGGCCCAGCCGCTGAACACGCTCTTCGGGCAGGATGCCCTCGACGAACACTACGAGGGTGAGTACCCGATGCACGACAAGGTTCGAGGATTCGGGGTCGTCGACGGATCCACCTACGGAATTCCGTACGTACTTTCGACACCGATTCTGTGGTACAACGCAACAGCTCTCGCCGACGCCGGTATCGACGATCCAGACTTCTCGACCTGGGAATCTTTGGCGGACATTGCCGCTCGCGTGTCAGCCAAGACCGGTGCGCCGTCGTTCGGCAATTCATGCCTCGACGCGATCGGAGAATGGTGTTACCAGTCCATGGTTCGCTCAGCTGACGGCCGGGTTCTCGACGAAGACGACTCCACGATCACGGTCGGCGAACCCAATGCAGTCGACCCACTGATCACCATGCAAGAAATCAACGAATCCGGGGCATTGCAGAACGGCGACTACTACGACCAGTACGAGGCCTTCGCCGCCGCAACAACCCAAATACACATCAATTCCGCCTCTCTACAGTCTGCCTTCCAGAAAGGCGCCGATGCAGGCGGCTGGGAGCTCGCTGCAGCACCGATGCCCGGTGTCGAAGGTAAAGACGTAGTGCCCACATCGTCCGGGTCCATGCTGTCCATCTTCACCAAGGATCCGGCGAAACAAGCTGCCGCATGGGAGCTGACGAAGTTCATGACCAGCCCGGCCGCGTACGAGGTCATCACCCCGCAAATCGGATACCTACCACTGCGCACGTCCATGACCGAGGAAGGCGGCCCACTGGCCGAGTGGGCCGCTGAGCAGGCAGACCTGCTCGCACCCAATATCGAGCAACTCGACTCCATTGAGCCGTGGGTGGCGTATCCGGGCAAGAACTATCAACAGATCGCAACGATCATCACCGATGCCATCGAGCAGGTTGTCTACCAAGGTGCCGACCCGGAGGCGACCATGTCCGCCGCGGCCGCCCGCGCCCAGACCCTCGTCGAACAGTGACGCAGCAATCGCTCGCTCGGAACGATAATGTCGCTGGCATTACCGTTCCGGGGCTGTACAACCTCCGCAGCACCGGCGAATGGACAGCAACCAACGGTGTCGTCAAACCCTGGTCACTCTTCCGCTCGGACTCTCCAGCGCGATTGGACAACGCCGGCGCCGCAGCGCTGACCGCACTCGGCATCGACCACATCATCGACCTACGGTCGGCAGACGAGACGGCGTCCTCGGCCTATGCGTTCGACGGGATCGAACGCACCGCCGTTCGCCTGGAACTGATCGATCCCACCGACGCGTTGACCACCGACAAGACGCTCGCTGACCTCTACTGTCATCTCGTCGATCACAACGGACCGATGATCGCTCGTGCCCTGCGTGCCATTGCAGCGCCCACGGCCGGTGCCGCGCTGGTGCACTGCGCCGCAGGAAAGGACCGCACCGGCATCGTCGTCGCGTTTGCCCTCCTCGCGGTGGGCGTTCCGCGCGAGAACGTCGTCCTCGACTACGCCGCCAGCCACAACAATCTGCAAGGCTCATGGACCGAGTCCGCGCTCGAGACCTTCGCAGTTGACGTCACCTCGCTCGAGGCCAATGTGCTCGAAATCATCAACGGAAGTCCGGCACCGGTCATCGAAATCCTCCTCGACCGGCTCGATGAACAGTACGGCGGCGCGCAAGGCTACCTGCAGCGTCACGGGTTCGACGCCGATGACTTCGCCGCGCTCCACGCACGCCTCGTAACCCCTGAGGCGCCTACCCGCACGGGAGAGAAATGAACACCGTTCAGTACCCGGATCCGAGTCACACCCTTCTGCACCTGAGTGATACACACCTGGTCGGCGAGCGCCGCCCGCTCTATGGGGCCGTGGACTGCGATGCCAACCTCGAATCACTCCTCGATCGGCTACGCAGTGCACAGATCGATCTCGACGCAATCGTGTTGACGGGGGATCTTGCAGACGCTGGGGCACCGGACGCCTATGTACGCCTTCGTGCGCTCGTCGAGCCGTTTGCGGCCGAGCACGGATGCCCCGTTCTCTGGGTCATGGGCAACCATGACGATCGCGCAACGTTTCGCGCTGAGTTACTGAACGAGGAACCGGGCAGCAGTCCGATCGATCGTGTGTACGAGGTCAACGGCCTGCGCGTGATCACACTCGACTCCACCGTGCCGGGGAGCCACCACGGCGAACTCTCCGCAGTCCAACTCGAATGGCTGGACGAGCAGCTCGAGACGCCCGCACTGCACGGAACGTTGATCGCGTTGCATCACCCACCCGTGCCGACCACCGTGCCCTTGCTTCAGCTCGTCGAACTGCGCGATGCAGCGCCGTTCGAGACAGTTCTGCGCGGCACTGACGTGCGAGGCATCCTCGCCGGCCATTTCCACTACTCGACCCACTCGACGTTCGCAGGAATACCTGTGTCTGTTGCGGCGGCCACCTGTTACACGCAAGACCTCGCCATCCCAACCGGCTCGACCCACGCCACCGATTCAGGTCAAGGCGCGAACCTTGTACACGTGTACCCCGACCGAATCGTGCACTCACAGATCGATGTCACGGTGGGCCCTACCGTCTACGCGTTGTCGCCCGAAGACACGGCTTCCGCGATAGCCAGCGCCTCCAACGGGGAACCGGTCTTCACCGATCTGTTGACAAGCTGATGTTCATCGTCAGCCTCACCCAAGACCACGACACAGCCATCGACCTGCACGAAACATCCCACCGAGCGACGGACAGCACCGTGCAGTCTCGCAGTTCGACGCTAGCGCGGCACTCGAGCCGAGTGGCGCCGTACCTGTATGTACTACCGGCCGTGTTACTCGTCGGATACTGGATCTATCGGCCACTCGTGCAGACGGTCGGCTACTCGTTCTACGACTGGAACATGTTGCCCACGAGCCCGGCCACACCGGTCGGAATCGACAACTATGTCGAAGTCATCCACCTCCCAGAGATGCGCGAAGCTGTCACGAACACGGGCCTGTACATACTCGCGGGCATCGTGTTTCTCGTACTGCTGCCCACCGCCGTAGTTCTCGTCGTTCGCAAACTCGGGCGAAGAGCATCGAGTAGCTATCAAGCGCTGATCTTCCTGCCCTACCTGATGACCCCAGTCGCGACCGCAGCGCTTTGGCGATGGCTTTTCGCAGAACAAACCGGCCTTGTCACACAGTGGGCGGCCGCCATCGGCCTCGAACTCGGCAACATCTTCCGCGATCCCGACACATCCTTGTGGGCGATAGTGGCAATTCTGGGGTGGCAGATGATCGGATTCGGTGTACTGATGGTCAGTGCCGGTCACACCGGTATCGACCCCACCTACGCCGAGGCGGCCGCTGTCGACGGTGCAGGAGAACGCCGAATCACCTGGACTATCGTAGTTCCGCTGCTCTCGCCGACGCTTGCTTTCCTCGGTTTGATGGCCGTACTCCTCGTCGCCCAGTGGTCGTTTCCCCTCATCGATCTGCTCACCGGCGGCGGGCCGGGTGCTAGCTCGACCAACGTCTACCACCTGCTGTATGTGTTCGGTTTCCAGAACTTCGATGCTGGAATGTCTTCAGCCGCAGGGGTTCTCTTCTTCATAGCTTTCAGTCTTATCGCCTGGTTCTTCGTCGAACTCAGCGAGCGACTGAGCTTCTTCGACGATTAGGAAAGGCACGATGACCTTCACACTCGTGGAGTCCGCACGCCCGAGCGTCCCGGTGGTCCACCCACCCATGACATCACGTCCGCGCAGACTCGCTATCTGGCTGGGGCGCAGGGGGGCTGCGCACATCATCATGATCATGCTCGCCGCCCTCGCTGTGGTGCCGCTCATCTGGCTGGTTGTTACCGCGTTCGCCGCTCCCGGCACGATGGTCGGCGGCCGCCTGAACACGTGGTCGTTCTCCCTCGACAACTTCGACTATGTCTTCGAAGCCATCCCGATGCTGACGATGTTGGGTAACACCGCTGCGATGGCCCTGTCCATCGCGTTTGCGCAGCTCCTGGTGGCAATCCTCGCTTCCTACGGTTTCGCTGTCTTCGAGTTCCGCGGCCGAAAAGTCCTGTATCTGTTGTTTGTTGCTTCCTGGCTCGTGCCGTTTCAGGTGACGATGATCCCCAACTACGTGACGATCTCTCAGCTCGGTCTCCTCAATACGGTCGCCGGGATAGTTGTCCCGAATCTGTGTTCGGCTTTCGCTGTACTGATGCTGCGCCAACACATGCGCGCGATCCCCAGAGAACTCATCGATGCATCCACCATGGACGGCCGCGGCAGCTGGGCGACCCTGTGGCTCGTCATCGTGCCAAATCTGATTCCCGCGCTGGCCTCATTGGCCGTAATTCTGGTCATCTCCGCATGGAACGAATACACCTGGCCCCTGCTCATCATGCAGCAGGAAGCCACAGTCGTGCAGGTTGGAATCCGCGCCTTCATGGGAGCCGAAGGCAACAACTGGGGAGCAGTGATGGCCGCGAGCGGGTTGGCTTGCCTACCGGTGTTCCTGCTGTACATATTCCTGCAGCGTCAGATCGTGGCTGGATTCGTCAGATCCGGCCTCAAATAGCCAGGCAAGCACCCCCACCGACGCGGAAACTGTGTGAACGACGGTTGCCGTACCGTCACGTCGTGAAGGGACGCCGCTGATAAGCAGCCCTCACGTCAGCACGCTGTCGCCGGCACCGATAAGCCGGTTTTATGTCAACCCGGTCCGTCAAGATTCTTAGGCCCTTATGACTGATGTGTGGGTGTATCGGCAGCTAGGTAGTGATGCGAAGGCGCCATAGGACGTATCCTCGGGCTGACGGCATCAATCGATTCTTGCGGCATAGCCCACAAGGAGATTTGGAGTTCAAGTCATGGTCAGCGTGCAAGGTTCCACCCCTGAAGGCAGCAACGACCTCCTCGTATTCGTCGACGATCTGCCGAGCCCACGCGTCGAAGACACGCCCGCGGAGGTGTGGACCGAGGCTCGCACTTTCTATGGGCAGGACGCGTTCGATGTCGTGGGTACGTTCGACGGCAATTCCCAATCTGGGTACAGATTTTCGGCCGTTTCCATAGACAACTGATGTTCAAGTCAGCCAGAGCCCGGCACGTCATAATTCCTCCGCCCATCACTTGTCGGGGAGAAGAATTTCTACGCGGGGCGGGCAAACATGGTAGCTAATACGAAGTCTTGATCAGAAGAGCAAAATGGCAGAGCTACCAAAGCAACTGCTGCATCAACAACTGTTACCGGCGGCCGGGTAGGAATGGCTTGTGCCCTCTGATCGGCCCAGGGATTTCGGACAGTGGACCCGCTTAGAATAGGGATCTACTGAAATGAGTCCGACCAGCATGAGCAGATCACGTCGATCCTTCTCGGCAGAGTTCAAGGACGAACTGTGTCGAGAGGTGATCGATTCATCGAAACCGGTCAGTGAAGTCGCCAAGGCCTACGGGGTCGGTGACGACAGTTTGAGGCGGTGGCTGGCCAAGTACCGTGAGACTCACGGCGGCGGCCCGGAGAGCGAACTGACTTCGACCGAGCGTGCCCGGCTGACGCAGCTCGAACGCGAGAACCGGGAACTGCGGGCCGAGGCAGCGTTCCTGAAAA
>NZ_KB911559.1:0-145796 GCF_000383555.1 Rhodococcus sp. 114MFTsu3.1
CGCAACGGTATATGAAGACCTCGATCGTGATGACCACCAACCGCGGCGTCGGATCGTGGGGTGAAGTTCTCGGCGACAACACCGTCGCCGCAGCCATGCTCGACCGACTCCTGCACCGCTCCGTTGTGCTCAACCTCGACGGAGATTCCTACCGACTCCGCGACCACAACGCACGATCGGAGAAACTCCGCAAAGCCGCCACAGGAACGCGCCAACCGCTACAGTGAACACCGCTCACGAGTGGGGAATTTCGGTGAGCGTGGTTGGGGAACTTCGCTGAGCCTCGTCAACTTGTCCAGCGGAGACCCATCCAATCTGCAATAGCGTCCCTGGACGAAGGATCAAGCGACTTGGGTGGGGACGGCGGTCAGTTTGATGAGTCGGAGCGTGTCGACGATCGCGTCGACGTCGGCGTCTGCGAAGAAAGGGCCGTCACCAGGCCGCGGCGTGCCTCGAATAGAATTCAGAGGGGGCAGGGGACTTCAGGACGATGGCTGTAGATCAAATTATTTGGGAATCGAAATTGATATACCCTCCATTTGTGTCGCTTACATCGAAATTAATTAGATCTCTGCGACATCCTCGCTCTGGATTGAGCGACGACTTCTGGTTAAAAAAATCAACGTTCGTTAGTCTTCGAAAAACAGGCTGCATTGTGCGTTTAGCTTATATAGTAGTGAAGGAACTAGGGCAGGAATTCATAAGGTTGTCAGGGACAGTGATTTCGGGAGGGACAAAAATTCTTTCTTTTCTTCGCCTTTTCAATCCTAACTTCAGTTGGTCCGATTTTTGTTCAAAAAAGTATTGGAGAAACACACCGTAAGGCGAGTAGTCACTGGGATGCAAGCCTCCACGCGCAGCTTTTCCAGCGCTGGCTATATCGTCGATCTCTATCACGGCGACTTCGCTGAGGAAAAAAAGACGTAAGATAGAAGAGGCTAGACTCTTGATATTGTCGGGTAGATAAGGTTGATCAAATTCCCTCTGTAGAGATTCAACGATGTGAAGAAGTTCTGATGTTTGTTTACTCTCTTTATTCACAATCGGATTGGAGCGCGCACCAAGATATTCAGCTTCGGCGATGGCTAATTCAGCTGATTCAAGCGCAGCTTTCACCTGCGAAGCAATGCGTTCCTTCCCCCAGCTCACTTTTGACGTTTTGTAAGTCAGATCGTGCGTGGCAATAGACCAAGCGTGCTGCAAAAATGTTTTTACCTGCACTTCGAATGTGATCGAATTTATTGGCTGCGGCGGCAATCCTGGGGGCGGTAGCAGCTGGACGTATAACCGTATATGGTCAAAGGTAAAACTCGTGGGTGCGATATTCGCAACAGCGTCCGAGGCGGGCTTACGATCGACCTGTGAGAATCGGCTCAATACCAGGTTCTCCGCGTCTGGAATTTCCTGCAACGTTGGCACAACAATAGTGCAAGCAAACACATCGTTCATGTCGCGAGTGCTGAAGCGGCCAGTTTCTAACTTCAGCGCAAAGCTCGTCTCTTGTTTGAGGCGTGACTCGTAATGCCATCGCTCCTGAACGGCGGGTCTAAGCAACTTATCAACGCGGTCTCGTATGATCGAGTTTATTTCGAGCTGTTTTTCGAACTCGGCCCGAACTGATGCGGAAACCTTCATCGTACGTCGTGGAGAGCAGGATCCATGAGTTGAGTCAACGCATGGTGCCTAGCGTTGCGGGGCGCAGAATCTGTGGTTGCACCACGAATGTTATTACCGTATTGGACTATAGATTCTCGTTCGGCACCAACTTCATCCGAAAACTCGCCATCTGCCAGGTATCTAGAGATCATTTTCATCACCGCAAGGTACCTTTCCGCGAAGGTATTGAGGTCCGGCAAGGTATTTTTTGAAACCAAATAGCACCATAACGAGTAGAAATGAGCTAGATTGTTTGCGTAGGTGGTTACGATATTGTCGTAATTGTTCTCGGCGGATTCGAGAAAATGCTTAGTGTTGTCGAACTTCTCGCTAAACTCTTCGGTGCTAAAGGGCGGTTCATTCTCATCCGGGGTATCGTACTCGGCGTAAAATGTGTCCAACGCACCTTGATCGAACCCAACCACGCCGCCCTCGATTGTTGCGGCCATGAGCTCGGAGATAAACTGGGTGTCCTGCATTCGCTTGTATCGTCCGGAGGTAGAAATTTTCATTCTTTTCCAGAACGGATCTTCCGATTCATCTTCCGCTTTGGAGATAAACCAACCATCGTAACGAGCATGACGAACCTCTTGTGCCGTTAGTTTTCTGGAATTCCTATTCAATCTGCCGAAGACCTCGTTTACGACAGTTGGCTCGATGGAATCAAGCATCTCGACGGTTATCTGATAATCAAGCAGGCTTTTCCTAAGGTCGGTATGTTGTATTAAATCGCGCCACTTTTTGTTGTCAAGACGCGTGTCGCCAAAGTCGTCACGGATGGGAATTTTATTGTCGACAAAAAGTAGTATGGTTTCCAGTCGTTGCTTTCCATCCACGACATGATAAGTGGCGTTTCCTTGTTCATCTAAGTCTTTGTGAAGAAAGATCGCGGGGCTTGGGTAGTTCTTAAATACTGTGTCTAAGAAGAACTGGCGGTCTCTTCTGGTCCAAACGCTACGTCGCTGATATGCAGGATCAAGATCCAAGCGGTTCAAGCCCGAAAGGTCCAGAAACCATGTTACATCTTGTGAAGTTAGTCTTCGTTGCATTACTTCTCCTTTAATTTATCGGATGGCCGTGAATTGTGCTGAGTACATTCTTGACTGCGAGCTCTGAATTGACAGGGCTGACCGAGCCAAGTTTCAGCAGTTCGATGCCAAATCGGCGTAGGTCTTCTAGCGGCGGAAAGTCGAGGATCTTGAGGTCGCTCACGTTGACTTGGGTGCTCCCGCTTATGTCCCGGAATGCTCGGTCAGCGTGATCGGTATTGAGGTATGCTGTAAGGCCCCAGCATAATTCGCGGTCCATCTCGGTCAGCGCGGTAGTGATGTAATTGACATGGTTTTCGAAGCTGACACCATTCAAAAACGGAGGGCCGATGGCTTCCACTGGATTGGCTACAATGCGATGATACTGCTCCTTTGAAGAAAACCGCCGAATCGCTATATAGTAGCCAGGTTTTAACACGTTTTTTGCATTTTTATTGGTGAGAACTAGCGCGTTCTTTTTTCCGTTCGTTATTAAAGGCCAGCAAAGATTATGCGACTGTATGTGATAGCTATGTATAAGCGGCACAGAAGCCTGCGTCGGTGTGAGCCGTAGTTGACGTCTGTTGCGAAAGTCAACTATCGGACCAGTGCTCGCGCTGAGCCCGAGGTCCGACAGTCGATGTTTCACGATCAGTGGCTCAAGCCGGCTGGTCTCGCAATCTTGATGAAGAGGTAGGCGTATGACCCGCATATCATCGCCTTTGCGCACTATCTCCTGGAAAGGCCTCACGGTAAGGCTGGATAAGCTGAGATTCTTCGCTTTGGACGTTGATAAGGAGACATTTTGCGCCTGTGTTCTTTTCCTCAGTACGATGGCTATATTCTCTTGGATCACACCATCGCTCTTGAAGGTGTCTGTGCGCGACTCAAAAAGGTGAATATGATGGATTGAGGTCTCGTGCAGAATCAAGTCCCGCAGAGGTTTGTAGTATTTACCGTTGCAAAAGCTTCGAGGTACAAGGGCTACAAGGCTACCGTTGGCAGCGAGAGATTTTATGGAGATCGACAAAAACGCGCTATATAGATTTGTAGAAGGTAGTCCTTGTTGTCGTAAGAGTTTTGCTTGCGGACTCTTCGAATCAATTCTTGCGTAGGGTGGGTTCAAGATAATGTGGCTGTATTTCTTATCTGACTTTAGTGCGCTAAGGATGAAGTCCTCGCGTCGCGTCCCCAAGGTTAGTAGCTGATCTTGCGGCAGCGATGATAAATTCTTTACCAGCATCCCATGTTGCCGTTTATCGATTTCGACTGCGTCCACTGCAAGGTGACGGCGAGGGCGCTGGGAAGTCCATTTTTTTATGAAGGCGGTCGTAAGCGCTCCCTGTCCAGCGCCGGGATCAAGAAGGGTAATATCGGTGTCGTCCTGTTCTGGCATGAGGTCTACGAGGAAGAACGCGACGTCTGTGGGCGTCATGTACTGTCCGAGGCGCTTTCTTGTGGCTGATGCCGCGCTGGGTTCGTCCAGTCGGATGTCTGTATTCAGCACCGCCTTATAGTAGACGTTCTGCGCCGAGGAGATTGAGATACCCGTCTACCTGCGCGGACGATGGTACGCGCCGAGTAGGTTTGGCGAGCTCGGCCCGCGTTCCGAGAATGTTGCGAGCCTGTAGCAGGATGTGCGCATGTCCTCGAATCTGTGGCGCAGGAAACCGGTTCTATCGGCTGCGACTGCCGATTCGAACTGTCGGTGACCACGACGGTCGGTTTTTGGGCCTGGTTGTTGTTCGACGCGAGTTTGTAGTCTGCCACCTTTAACGGTGACGCGTGGGCCTGCGAGCTCGCGCAGGGGCGGAACCGTCATCAACTGCCTCGGCAACGCTGGACGACTGCCGGGATCGAAGCCTGCTCCAAACAAGCCATTCGCCGACGGCACTCCTTGGCGTCGGCCGAGCCAGACCCTCGGAGGTTCCCATGAGATTCCGCGCGTTGTGCGAGTCGCTGTGGTCGCTTTAATGATCAGGCTTGGCTGCTCGTCGAACGGCCAGACCGCCGTGTGCCATCGAGGACGAATGTGTCGAGGTTCGAGCCCTGCGGGATGGGTGCTTCCCACGCATCCAGTATGTCGCCGTCCCAGACGGAGTTCAGGTTGCCATCGTCGTCCCGCCATACGGACCCGAAGCCGAAATTGCTCGTGTCGGTGATTCCGTCGACTGATGTGTGGATGATTCTCCACCCTCAAGCCTCACCCGGAGATCGGTCACGACAACGGTTCGATCACCTTCGTCGGTCATATATCGCCACTCGGGAAGTCGTGGTTGTCCTACCTTGGGAACAACCATTTCGTGTAGAGCCACTTCGGATCGGTAGATGTCCGCGCGCACTGATCGGGCACGGGTAATCGTGCGCTGTCGGTCAAGGGTGATTGACGGATTAGCGATCGAGAACCCGGCTGTCGTCGGCGATCCTTTGGTTTCGAAAATGAGTTGTGGGCGACCGTTCGACGAGCGACTGAGACGCACGTTGCGACGTTCGTTCAGCACCTGCGTCAGCTGGTTGTCGTGAAGGGAGCGCGTCGTGGCTTTCTCGAGCTCGACCTCGACAATCACCGTCGAGCAGAGATGAGGATCTGCCTCGAAAGACCACGTCGGCAACTCGACGAGCCCGTCCGGTTCATAGTCGAAGAACAGTTTGTACAACCACAGATCCGATCGGCAGACTTCGACACCGGCAACCGGCCAGGTGTTCCCGACCGCCCTGGCGGCATCGAGTGCCTGCAGTCCGGCCTGCGTCTAGTCGGTGTGCTCGGACTCGAAGGAGACAACCATGTTTCCGAGAGCGGACGCGGCCACATGCGCTGTGTCGTGGATGTGCGCTGTATCGTCGGAGACGCTTCTGATCAGATCGTCACGTCGGTGGGATGCCAGGCCTACCCAGCGGACGTCAACCTCGATGGCGATCGTGAACGCGCGTGGTTCGGTCGGTGTGCGGGCAGGGGTGGGTGGTTCCACAATGCTCATTTCTGTCGAGTCGCCGTGAATGCCGGTGAGACGACCTTCTCGAGAAGGAATGCCGACGCCGTCTTTATACCGTGAGGCCCCGACAGCGATCCTCCGAGATCAACGACCGACCACCTTGACTCCTGTGCGTGTCGATATCGGGCAGTGACACGGTCGCAAGGGTCTTCCAATAACGCGGATGCGGAGCACGGATCCCACTGCGCCCGGTACCCCAACGGGTATGTTCGCTACTACAACGAGCACGGTCAGCCGATCGATATGAACGGCAAACCGGGACCGAGCTCGACGACACACTTCCCGATAGCGCTGGGCGGCTCTTTTCCGGTCCCGAAAGATTCGTAACACATGGAGATTTCGATTTTAGGACAAACGATCGAGTCGATAGAGTTTGGGTTTTCACTCGTGCTACTGACCATCAGAGGCTATGAAATACGCATAGAGTCGGCATTTCAGGTGACCGAGTCCGGTCGTGAACGCTTCGTAGACGTACCTGATGAATCGCTTTCGAACAATTCTGTTCTTGGCCGACTCATGAGTCGAACGGTGGGCGATGCACAAGCGTCGGACTCGGGTGATTTGAGCGTCAGCTTCGGCGAGGGTGCAAGCCTTGAGGTCTCCTCCAACCCGATTACGAAGCCTGGACCATCGCAGGTCCTGGTGGTTTCAAAGTCGTGAGTGTGGCTGGTGGAGGACTCGCCAACTGCGACTGAGGTCCTGCGACGAAGTTGTTGGCTCACACACCCCACAGGCCCCATTCGACGTCGGCCAGAAAAGAGGGCTCGCAGTCGTCGGTGTTGCCTACGACATTTACACAGGCAAGCCGGTCGATCAGGCTATCGTGTCGGGCGGACTCGGTTTCGGTGCGGCGGTGGCTGCAGATGGGTTGATAAGAGACTGCCATCCCGATACCGATAGTCGGTACCGCCGTCGGCGCACTTGGTGGGGCCGCGGTCGGGATCTTCACGTCGGGTGCCGTAGATACTCTCTACAGTGAAGAATTGGGTAGCGTGGGCGATGCAATCGGCGACGGCGCCGCAGCAATTGCTGACACGGGTTCCGCGATCGGCGAATCGGCAACGGGGGGATGGGATCCGACTTTCTGACCAACACGCTGGCGAGCTTTCCGTTTCCCTGTCCCGCGGGTGCAGTTGGTTCTGGGCAGTGTGTTCGCCGGTGTTATTGCGCTGATCGCCCTGATAGTGGCTGGATCCAGTGTCATCACCGGGCAGGCAGCGTCCGCAGTCGCGACGGGGTCCTTTTCGGTGTCCAGCACTGCGACAGCAACTTTCGAATGAAGCAATCAACCGTCACGCAACGTAGGTGAGGCTGCGCGTCGGACGGTCACAGCGTCGACCGTGCGATACGACTCTCGTGGCCTGCCACTGCTCACCGCGGTGGTCGGGTCGCCGATGGTCGTCCTGATGGGATGCGGTTTCGTTGCTGGTGGTCCGCAGCTGCTGATCTGCGGTGTGATGGGTACGTTCCTTGCGACTTTCTTCGTTCCTCTGGCCACTCGATCGATACGTAACGGCACGGTCGGCCTCACTCCGCAGGGGATTCGTCAACGCGGTTGGTCGTACGAGGCCGAGGTGATGTGGGACGCCGTAGTCGACGTGTCCTTTTCGGTCATGCGCTACGCCGCCATCGCCATTCGTGTCGATTCGGCGAGTTCCGTCCTCCGGCGTGACTCGACACCGTTCTAGAGGATCGAGAAGATATCGGCCGGACCTCTCATCGAGTTCGACTGTCGACGGGTAAATATTCATCCAATGGTTCTGACCAGATGGATCCGCTTCCACAACGGCAACCCCGCTGCACGTATCGAACTCGGAGCGCGCGCAGCAGAAGACAGACTCGTCGCCGAACGTTGATTGTCACAACTTCATGACCTGCTGCTCGCCGTAGAACATCTCGGTGACCAACACAGCTAGCTCGTAGGCCCGGTCGTTGTTCGACGCGAACTCATAGTCCACCAACTTCATCGGCAACCCGTCACCGATGAGAATGTTGCCGGGCGGCGGGTCGTTATGGAACGCAACCAGATCCAAGCCGGACGCCAGCATCGCTGACTTCACCTGCCGGTACTTGGTCAGAATCACCTCGGCATCACGAAGACATCGGTGACGCCCATGGCCACGTGTAGAACGGCCGACACCAGGGCCAGAGCTGCGGCTATCCGGTTGATCCACACCCTCGTCCACTCCCATCCCGTCGTCTGTTAGGTCGACGGTATGGGTAGACCATTACTGGTTTTCGCAGCCCATGTGAGGGGTGTGTTACTCGGGCCTCGGGCTCGGACCTGGACTAACTAACCGGCAGTCCCTCGCGGGTGATAGACGTATCGGAGTCGATGTGCGGAACCTCGCTGAGGTGAGAGCGCCGCATGGTCATTCGATCGAGTGAATCTGAAGTCAGAGTTGAAACATTCCGACCTACCGGTCCTATAACTACGAAGCACCACTTCGACCAGAGACCAGGACGCCATGACGTTTCCGCACGACCCCAATCAGCCCCAGCCCTCCGGGCAGGCCCCTTACGGTCAGCCTCAGCCCTTCGCGCAGGCCCCTTACGGACAACCCCAGGCTCCCTACGGTGCCCAGCCGCCGCACGGCCAGTCCTACCCCCAGCAACCGTACGGCCAGCCGCAGCCTCCCGGGAAGAAGAAGCGTAAGTGGCCGTGGGTTGTCGGTGGCGTCGTGGTAGTGCTCATCGTGGCTGGGATGGCAGGTGGGGGTGACGACGACAAGTCGAGCACGACAGCACAATCCACGTCGTCGGTCGCGGTCGCACCTCCCGCTGGCGCGAACGCATCTCTCGAGGCAGTGGCGGCACCCGTCGAACCGGCTACTTCCGCACCGACACCGGAACAGTCGGCTCCAGGAATCGGCCAAGAAGTGCGTGACGGCAAATTCGGGTTTGTCGTGACTGGCGTCGAGACAGGTGTAACCACACTCGGTGACAACCCGTATCTGCAAAAGGATGCGCTTGGGCAGTTCGTTCTCGTCAACGTCACGGTCACCAACGTGTCCGATCGATCGCAGACTTACTTCGGCTCGAACCAGAAACTGATCGACACGCAGGGACGCGAGTTCGAGAACGACACAATGGCGGCGATCAATCTCGAGGCCGAAACTGCAATCGGGGGCGACATCAATCCCGGTCTGTCACGGAACATCACGATCGTATTCGACATTCCCGTTGACGCGGTACCCGCGACGCTCGAGGTGCATGACTCCATGTTCTCCGGTGGGGCCGAGATCGCGCTGAGATAGGTTGAGTCGTCTTCGGCCGGGCACCGCATCGGTGTCCGGCCGTTCGTCGTACCAGGCCGGCCGTGTGTCCAGTAGTCCTCTTTCGAGGACTACTGGACACACTCGTCCGTTGCTAGCGTCAGCTCGGTCAGGTGCTGCAACTTATTCGACGGGCAAAGGATTCGTGGTGTCTACTCTTCTTTCAGGCAAAGTCGCCGTCATCACCGGAGCCGCGAGTGGCATCGGACGGGGTATCGCATCTCGGTTCGTCGACGAGGGCGCGCAGATCGTTCTCACCGATATCGACGACGATGCCGGAGCTGCGCTGGCTGCGGAGCTCGGCGAGCACGCCGTCTATGCGCACGTCGATGTCACCACCGAGTCCGACATCGCAGCGGCAGTCGCTTTGGCTGCAGATACTTTCGGATCGCTGGACATCATGGTGAACAACGCTGGTGCACAGGGTGACCCATCATCGATCATCGACGCGGATCCCGATGGATTCGACCGCACCTCAGCTCTCCTCACACGATCGGTGTTGCTCGGACACAAGCATGCTGCGCGCCGGTTCATCGCCCAAGGAACTCCAGGCAGCATCATCTCCACGGCCAGTGCTGCAGCAATTCAAGGTGGGTGGAGCACTGTCGGATACACCGCAGCCAAGCATGCCGTCGTAGGGCTGGTGCGACAGGCGGCCGCGGAACTGGGCCCCAGTGGGATTCGGTCGAACGCCATCGCGCCCGGAATCATCATGACTCCCATCATGGCCCGCACGTTCGGCGTCGAGCCCGCGAAATCCGAACAATTCATGGACTTCCTGGCCGCGCGACTCGGACCCGGACAGCCCTCGCGTCGAGTCGGGTTTCCCGACGACATTGCCTCGGTCGCTACCTTTCTCGCCAGCGACATGGCGGCCTACGTCAACGGCACCGTCATCCCGGTCGACGGCGGCGCAACCACGGTGACACTCGGAACGTTCGCAACCGACGTCGTAGCTGCAGCAGCAGAGTTTGCCGCGTCACAGCCATGACCAGCCAAGTGGCGAGTTCGTGGGGAGTGGAGTCGGACGAGCACGAGTCATCGACAATCCATGTGTGCCTCGACGCGTCCGCGACGGCGGACGCTGAAGACCACGTGTGGCTCACTGGATCTCCGCCGGCCAAGACCGTGTTCATTCGAGCCGACGACCTCGGTCAAGCCCAGTCGATGCGCACGCGAATACGACGTGAACTCGGAACCGAGGGAGAAGATGCGGCGAGTTTTGCCGTCGTTCTCGAGTTGGAAACGCACATCGCCGATGACGCACGCACGGCACGAAAGGAATTGGCCTCGTCCTCGACTGGCGCAACCAAGACGGTTCGTTACGTCGGAACGTCGAGCGGGCTGGCCGGCCTCGTCGCCGATATCGAAGCCGCGTCCGTTGCGGATGCTGTACTGATCATCCCGATTGTTTCTTCACGTCGTCAGGCCGTTTGCAACCGCATCTCAGCAGAGGTGGTTCCGCTGCTGAGGCGCATGGCGTAGGAGGCCGAAGTAGGTCAAGCGTTGGAGGTTTATCATAGTCCATACCAAACGATATTTACCTAAGGTTTGGTATGGTTGTTTGATGGCCAACGATTCGAACAGTGGCCTGGCCGCCGTGGAGTACGAAGATCGGCCATGGCAATCGTCGTCTGCTGCTGTTTCCAGGACGCAGCGCAAGCTGCATGCAGGTGACTACCGGGCTGCAGTGCCCCCGCGGATCGCCGATCTGGAACTCCGACTCACCGATGAAGTCGCGGCCGAATCCGAGGACGCGCTACGCGAAATTGTCCGATTCGACGAGTACGCATCGCAGCGTCTCGGCTCGTCGACCGAGTTGGCGCCGATGAGTTCGATCTTGCTCAGGTCCGAGAGCGCGGCCTCGTCGCAGATCGAGAACCTCACGGTCGGCGCGCGGTCCCTCGCGCTGGCCGAGCTGGGTTCACCCACCAGTCGGAACGCATCGATTATCAGCGGCAACGTGCGTGCGATGGAGGCCGCACTGGCAGCGAGTTCGACGGTGTCTGCCGAATCCGTGCTCGCCATGCACAGGGCACTGATGGAGCCGGCGGGCGATCCCGACGCCGGGCAATGGCGAACCCAGCAGGTCTGGATCGGTGGTTCGAATTTCGGACCCCACCACGCCGCGTTCGTTCCGCCGCATCACGATCGACTCGAGGCCTGTTTGGACGACCTCTTCGTGTTCGCGTCGAGAGCTGATCTGCCCGTCCTTCCTCAGGTGGCCGTCGCGCACGCGCAGTTCGAGACCATCCACCCGTTCACCGATGGCAACGGACGCACCGGCAGGTCGTTGGTACATACAATGCTTCGTCGGGCAGACGTGGTCGAACGCGTCACAGTCCCGCTGTCCGCGGGTCTGCTGGCCGACACTGCGTCGTACTTTGCGAGTCTCGACGAATATCGACAGGGCGATGTCGAACCGATCGTTCGCCGGCTGAATGCCGCGGCGTTCGCCGCTGTATCCAACGGAAGGATGCTGGTCGACGAACTCGCCGATGTGCGAGACCGGTTCGGCGCCAGCGTCGTTGCACGTCGCGAATCGGTTGTGTGGAGCCTCCTCGACGCTCTCATTGCACAACCGGTGATCGACAACCCCTTCGTGCAGAGGACATTCGGTGTCAGCGACATGGCTGCTCAGCGAGCTATCGATCGACTCGTCGGCGCGGAAGTTCTCCATCAGACCTCGAAGGGGCGACGAAACCGCGTCTGGCAAGCGGACGAGATCCTCGATGCACTCGACCGTTTCGCCGAGCGCACGCGTCGGGGGCGGTGATGAACTGCGCTGCAATCCTACGCGGCCAAGGAGATGCCCACTAACGCGCGGTCACCAATCCCCGGGCCAGGACACCGCTCTGGGCGTCCACGACCAGAACCTCGCTACCCGACTCGGTTTCACGCCCGACCAATCGAACCTCTGCATCCACGAAGACCGGTGCCTGCATCTGGACCGAGAACCTCTCGACCTTGATCCCCGGCTGCGATCGAACAGCGTAGTCGAGCAACAACATCCGCACCAAAGGTCCGTGGACCAGGAGGTCGTGCAGACCCTCGACACCGCGAGCCCAGTCCCGGTCGTAGTGCACGAGATGTGTGTTGAACGTCAGTGCCGAGAACCGGAACAGCTGGCGGGAATCGAGCGTCAAGGACTCCGTCCACGCCCACTCCGCATCGGGTGCTGGTGCCGGCGGCTTCGCGACAGCACCGGGCTTCGCAGCCTCGAGGAACACGTCGTGCCAGACGCTCGAGATCGCAAGCTCACCGGCGACGAGGTAGCTTCTCTCGACATCGGCGAACACCAGCCGCCCGCCTCGCCCCTCCTTCTCGACGACTGCGCCGGCCTGAACTCGCTGCTCGACGACGTCGTCGTACGCCAGCGATCGATGAAAGACAGTGTCTTCACCGGCGTACATCCGTCGCGGCAGGTCGATGACAGGTAGGACGCCGTCGTCGGCGGGGGAGCCATCGGGGCGGAGATCGGCGAGAGCGGAGTCGAACGGAAAGTAGATTCCCTCCCAGCCCGGAGGGAGCTCACCCGTCGGCTTCGGTTCTGCGGCGAGAGGCGCGAAGGTGCCGCGATAGGCGGCCGCGGGCGCGATTCGCAGGGACTCGGTTCGGACCACCGCCATCAGACGACCCCACCCGCACGCAACTCGGAAATCCTCTCGTCCGAGTACCCCGCCATACCCGCGAGGACCTGATCGGTGTGCTCACCGAGCGAATTGGCCCGACGGGCCGGATCGGCAGGCGTCGCGCCGAGTTTGATGGGCTGCCCGAACATGCGCAGCGTTCCGAACTTGCCGTAATCCGCCTCGACGATCATGTCCCGCTCGGCGGTGCCCGGATCCTCCACCACCTCACCGATGTTCTTGATCGCGGTCAGCGGAATGACGGCACCGGCAAGATCTTCCAGTTCGGAGCGCTTGCGCCCGTCGAACCAACTGATGATCAACGGCTTGACGCGACGCTCGTAGACCTCGGGGTCGAAACGTTTACGCATGGTGTCGATCTCGGGATCCGTCGCGGCCTCCGGCGTGCCGAACAGCTTGCAACTCGCGTTCCACAATCTGTCGGTGTAACCGCCGAAGAACACCTGGCCATCGGCGCAGGGGTACAGCTCGTACGGACGCACCCACGCATGCTTGTTGCCCGACGGCACGGCGGTCTTGCCGTCCACGGTGTAATCGACGACGGCAGTTTCCGTCATCGCGAAGATGCTGTCCACCTGTGCGACGTCGACGAGCTGGCCCTGGCCTGTGCGCTCGGCGTGCCGAAGTGCGGTGAGTGCACCGATCACGCCGAACATGGTGGCGGAGAGATCACCGATCGTGACCCCGACGCGCACCGGTTCCTCGCCGAGCTGACCGTTCATCGACCACATACCGCCTGCAGCCTGGGCGGTGTTGTCGAACGCAGGATAGGAACTGCGCGTACCGGTTTGGCCGTAACCGGAGATCGCCAGGTAGACCAGCCGCGGGTTGATCTCGGCCAGAGTGTCGTAGTCGATGCCCAGCTTCTTGGTGGTACCCGGCCGGAAGTTCTCGATCAGCACGTCGGCCTTCGCGACCAGGTCCTTCAGTACCGCCTTGCCCTCGTCAGCGCCGAGATTCAGCGTCAAGCCCAGCTTGCCGCGGTTGTACTGGGCGTAGTACGCAGAGAATTCGTCGTCCTCGGTCTTCATGTAGGGCGGGAACCCGCGGGCCACGTCGGGACCCGTCGGATTCTCGATCTTGACGACCGTCGCACCGAAGTCTGCGAACATCTGCGCTGCGTAGGCACCGGCGAGAACGTGCGAGAGATCGAGCACCACCACGCCGGACAGTGATCCTGCGTTGCCTACCTGAGGGAAAGTCATAGAGCTACTCTTTCTATATCGGTACTACAGATCAAGCGACGGTCTCGACGTCGGCCACCATGATGGGATCCAGTGTGTCGTCCTGCACCTTCGACGGCAAAGTTTCGGGGAGGAAGGCGATTCCGACGAGACCGATGATGCTCAGGCCCATCAGGTAGGCGGCCACGAGCCAGGGGCTTCCGCTCGACGCAGCGACGAGTGCGGTGGCGACGAGAGGCGCCGTGCCGCCGACTGCAGCCGCGGGGATCTCACGGGAGATGGCGATGCCACTCCACCGGGCGTTCGTCGGAAAGATCTCGGCGAGCAGTGCAGCGGAAACGCCGATGGTGGCGCCCTGAATGACGGCGAGGCCGAGGACCAAGCCGACACCGACGAGCAGGATGTTCTCGGTGCCGTACAGCCAGAAGAGCGGGAACGCGAGCACGATGCCGAACACTGCCGCACCGAGAAGCACCGGCTTGCGGCCGATGCGGTCGGCGAGCTTACCGAAGTACAGGGTCGTCGGGATGGTGAGGAGCTCGGCGATGATCAGCGCGACCAGAGCCGCTGTGGGATCGACGGTCAGTGTGCCGGTGACGTAGGAGACCGAGAAGGTCTGCACGATGTAGACCCACGGCAAGGTGAACGTGAACAGCGCCATACCGCAGATGAGGATGCGCCAGTGATTCTTCACGGCACCGGAGAGCGGCGAGTTCTGCACTGCGCCGTCCTTGGCGGCTTCCTCGAATGCGGCTGTCTCGCTGACCCGCAGCCGGAAGTACAGTGCGAACGCGACGATCACTGCGCTCGCGACGAACGGGATTCGCCAGCCCCAGGCGAGGAATTGCTCGTCCGGCAGCAATGTCAGTAGTGCGAACGTGGTGGTAGCCAGAGCCATTCCGAGATAGACCGACGCACCCGGGAAGCCCGCAGTGTAGGCGCGGCGCTGAGGATCGGAGGATTCGCTGGCCATCGTCATGGCACCGGCGAATTCCGCACCGGCTCCTGCGCCCTGGAAGATGCGGAGCACGATCAGCAGAATCGGTGCCCAGATGCCGATCGAATCGGCGGTGGGTAGCAGACCGATGAACGTCGTCGCGATACCCATCATCATCAGTGTGACCAGCAATGTCATCTTGCGTCCGACGCGATCGCCGTAGTGCGCGAAGATCAGACCACCGATGGGCCGAGCTCCGAACCCGACCGCGAACGCCGCGAAGGCACCGAGCATTCCGGCGAAACTGCCCGCGCCGGGGAAGAACAGCGGTGCGAACACCAGAGCCGATGCGAGGCCGTAAAGAGTGAAGTCGTACCACTCGATGATGGTGCCGACCGAGCTGCCGATGACGGCGTGACGACGTTCCTTCTTGGTCTTGGTGTCGACCTCGGGGAGGTTCGGTGTGTTGGACATGTTGCTTCCTTCGGGGGCTGAGATCAGCGGGTGGGGGAGAGTGCGTGATCGGCGCGCGCTGCGGACAACGCTCGCACGACGGAAGAGTCACTGGGCCGCCCCATCGTGGCGGCAAGCCAGTCGGAAACTTCGGCAAGTGCATGTAGATCGATGCCGGTCTCGATGCCGAGGCCGTCGAGCATCCAGAGCAGGTCCTCGGTGGCGAGGTTGCCGGTAGCGCCCTTGGCGTAGGGGCACCGGCCGAGGCCCCCGGCCGACGAGTCGAACTCGGTGACACCGGCCGTCAGCGACGCGTAGACGTTGGCGAGGGCTTGACCGTAGGTGTCGTGCAGATGCATCGCCACTCGGTCTACGGAGATACCCCGTGCAAGAACAGCATTCAGGACTGCATGGACGTGGCCGGGTGTCGCGACACCGATGGTGTCACCGAGTGACAGCGTCCCGACGCCCATCTGAATCAGGCTTTCCGCGATATCGGCGACGCGTTCGACGGCGACGGCGCCTTCCCACGGATCACCGAAACACATCGAGATGTAACCGCGCGTCGCGGCACCACCTGCAGTAGCACCCTTGACGACGGTGGCGGCCGACGACAAGGCGTCGGCGACAGTTGTTCCGAGGTTCTTGGCCGCGAAAGTTTCGGTGGCGCTGACGAAGACGGCGATCTCGGTTGCACCGGCGGACAGAGCGCGATCGAGGCCGCGTGCGTTGGGCGCCAGCACGATCTGCCGGATCGACGACGGTAATTCCAGACTCGCCATCAATTCCTCGGCGTCGGCGAGTTGCGGCACCCAGCGCGGGGAGACGAAGCTCGTCAGCTCGAGGTTGGTGATCCCTGCCGCGACGAGTCGACGACAGAACTCGGCCTTCGTTGCCGTCGGGACCATCGTCGTCTCGGCTTGGAGACCGTCACGTGGGCCGACTTCGTAGACGCGGACCGAGTTCGGCAGTGCCGGGTCGCGGTGCACGTCGGGACGGGGGAGGCTCATACCAAGCTGCCGTTTCGGAGCTCGCCCAGCACCTTCTCGGCGTGCTCGACGCGGATCGAGCGGTCTCCGATGAGCCGCTGGACGACGTTGTCCAGCTCGGCGGCGGTCGCCCCCGCGGTGACGGCAATGGTGCGGGCGTGAAGCCGCATGTGGCCCTGCTGGATTCCCTCGGCCGACAATGCGCGGCACGCGCCGAGGTTCTGAGCCAGCCCTACCGCGACGATGACTTCGGCCAACTCGGTCGCAGACGTGACGCCCAGGATCTCGATCGAGGTCCTGGCCACCGGATGCGCTTTCGTCGCGCCGCCGACGAGGCCGACCGCCATGGGAACCTCCAGCGTTCCGGACAGGTGCCCGTCGGCTGTCTTCTCGAAGTGGGACAGGGCGGTGTAGCGGCCGTCGGCACCGACCGCGTGGGAGTGGCAGCCCGCCTCGACGGCGCGGGTGTCGTTGCCCGTCGCGAGTACGACGGCGCTGATGCCGTTCATGATGCCTTTGTTGTGTGTTGCTGCTCGGTAGGGATCCGCCTCGGCGAAGGCCGACGCATGAACGATATTGTCCACGACCTCCTCGCCGCCCAGTAGGTCGCGGTCGAAGACTGCGCGAGCCCGCACGATGCGCTGGTCGGCCTTGTTGGTCAGGATGCGCAGCAGTGGCCTACCGCCCGCAATGGTGGCCACGCGTGGTGCAATCGCCTCGGCCATCGTGTTGACGGCGTTGGCGCCCATGGCATCTCGAACGTCGACGACGATGTGCACGACGACGTGCACTCCGGTACGGGTGGGCAGGACACGGACGGTGAGATCGCGAGCACCACCGCCGAACTTCACCAGCGTCGGATCCTGAGCGTTGGACAGTTCGAGGATCTCCTCGCGCGCTTCGAGGATGCGCAGACGAGCTGCCTCGGGGTCCTGCACGTCGAGCAACTGAATCTGCGCCTGCATGACCGGCCCGGTGTGGGAGACGAAGAATCCACCGTGCGGACGGGTCATGCGGGAGGCATTGCTGGCGGCCGCGACGACGGACGGCTCCTCGGTGGCCATCGGAACGAGGTATTCACTGTCGTTCACCATGACGTTCGTGGCGATGCCGACGGGGATGCCGAGGACACCGACGACGTTCTCGACCATGTGATCGGCCTGCTCGACCGACAGGCCTGCTGCAGGATCCAGCGGCTCGAGCGCGGTCTTCGGCAAGTCGGTGCGCTCGGCGACGACGCGACGACGCTCCAGCGGCGACAAGTCCTTGAAACCTGGAATTCGGCTGCTGACGGGCACTTCATCCTCCACGCGTTCGTCTCTGATGTATCGAACTCGAACGCTACGGGGCATGGTGTGACGTGCGATATGTGTCATTGACCCATCGATCCGGACCATCAGTGTGCTGAAAGCACACAGCTATCGCAGGCGCGCGGCTCTCAGGGCGTCCAGCCGGACTGCAGTGGAAATACGGAACAGCGCTTCGTCGTCCCGCCAGCCGTCGCCCAACAGCAGACGGAGTCGCTCCAGTCTCTGCAGGATCGTGTTCGTGTGATAGCTCAACGCACGAGCGGTCTTGGTCGGACTCGACTCGTTGCGCACGAATGCGCGCAGCGTCGCGACGAGGTCCGTCCCGTGTTCGGCGTCGTAGGTGATCACCGACCCGATCGTGTGGTCGATGAACGAGTGCACGGCCTCCGGATCCGACCCGAACATCACCATGTAGGGGTGGAACGACTCGGTTGTGACGACACCGTCGTCGATGCCGAGTGCGTCGAGCAGTCGAGCAGTTCGGTGTGCGACGTCGAATCTGTCCGACAGGACATCGACCGACGGTGCGGGCGGGGGCACGATGACACGCACATCCGGCACACCGCCGCTGAGGAGGATGCGTCGCACCTCGGTCGCGCTGGCGATGCGGTCGGAACTGTGGATCACCGCGACCAGTACATCCGAGTACTCGCTGACCAATCCGTTCCGAAAGTGCTGGGCAACGAGTGACGTTGCGGTACTACGCGATCGAGACGTGGTGATGACGAGAACCGTGTCCAGGGTGGAGGAGTCGACGCCATGAGCGCGAGCACGACGGTCGAGATCGCGGCGACGTTCGGGCGACGGGTCCAGAACGTCGGCGATGATCTCGTGTCGAACACGTTGGTCGGCGTCGGCGACGGCGTTCTGCTGCAGGGTGAGCAAAGCCGCCACCTGGGCGGCGCGTTCGATGGTGCGGTCGTCGACAGGACCGAGTTCCAGCTCACCCGGGCTGAGTAGGACCGCGCCGAAATACAACTCGCCGGCCGTGACCGCAGCGACGACCTGGATGTCCGACGACGTACTGTCGACGTAGGAGCAATGACCGGTCGCGCGGCTCTGTTCCACCGCCCGGTGGGCGGCGCTTCCCATGCTGACGATGGCCGAGATGTGCGCTGACTCCTCCGACGACGCCAAAATGCGCAGATCGGCATCGACGATGGTGACGTAGCGTCCCAGCGCCCGCGCCAATGTGGTTGCCACTTGGCTGAATCCGCCGCCGACGAGCACAGCCTGCACCAATTCTTGATGCACGGTGTTGGAACGGTCGCGCACGGCGACGTGCTCGGTCAACGTGCGAAGTGCAGTGCGGGCCTCCTCTTCCGACGCTCGAAGCTGCGCCAGCGTGTTCGCGGTCTGCAGCACGATCGACGCGTGGTCGGCCAGCGCGGACAGCATCGCGATCTGCTCCGGCGCGAAGACATGTTCCTGACGTGTAGCGGAGAACAACACGCCGAGAACACGGCCGTCGGAGAGCATCGGCACGCCGAGGATCGACACGATGCCTTCGCCGTGAACGGCGTCGTCGATGTCGGTGTCGTGCGTACCCTCGTCGTACTCGCTGTAACGCTGAACCCATTGCGCGCTGCGCGAATCGGCGATCCGGCTGGCGAGCCCCATGCCGGCCGGAACTCTGAGGCGTCGAAACTGAGGGGTGACGGATCCGATCGTCTTGCGAACGTGGAGGTCCCGAGTGCCCGAGTCGAACTCGGACAGGTACGTGACGTCGCTACCCATCATGTCGTGCGCACGCGAGACCAGGCGTTCGAGCAGTCCGTCGATGTCGCGCACCTCTGCCAAGTCGCGGGCGCTGGCGAACAGGGTGCCCAGCTCGTGCTCTCGCCGGCGAAGCCGACTGACCTCCTCTCGCATCGCACGGGAGCGCAGCAGTGCTGAAGCTCGGGTTGCGGCATCGACACCGAGCTCGGCGAGGCGCGCGTCGAGCTCGGTGTCACCGATGTCGTCGGTCAGCGCTTCGACAACCTTCGCGGAGTTGTCGGCAGGTGTCATGGGTTCGAGACTAACCAGCTGCCGATCCGTGGGGAGCACCACGAGACCAGCGACGCTACCCCCTGGGGGTATATGTTGCTATCGTCGATGGCATGCAGTCAGTCGGCATCCGTGGACGGGGCGCAGCCTCGACTGGACTTCTGATTGCCCTGGTGGTGTTCGGGGTGCTGCTGATGCATTCTGTGACGCCGGTTCTGTCGGCGTCTGGATCGATGATCGGCGATCATGGCTCGATGGTGGCGTCGGACGCCGTCGACGGCTCGGTTCCTGTCGCATTCGGCGAGCATGACTGCCCGTCGGCGCATCAGATGATGCACCCCTGCATGGGCACCACGGTGTCGTGGTCTGCGCTGACCGACCCGGCGACGAGCGGTGAGATCGACCTGTCGCCGATATCGACCGAGTGGCGCCACATGCGCGTCGACTCGACTCAGGAGCGAGCTCCACCGTGGACATTGTGGGAGTTGGACAAATCGGTGACCTTGCGAGTGTGACAGGGAGCCCGGTCGACGAGCGTCTACCGGCGGATCTGATTCCCTGTTCTACTCACTCTTGCAAGGAGTTTCACATGCATACCAAGATTGCCGCCTCGATCGCCGCTGCCACCGTCGGCGCGTTCCTGCTGAGCGGCTGTAGTGACACCTCGACCGATTCGTCGATGGACGGGCAGTCGACGGAGATGACGTCGTCGAGTGCGTCGGCTCAGTTCAACGATGCCGACGTGATGTTCGCGCGGATGATGTACCCACACCACGAACAGGCAGTCGAGATGGCGGAGATGGTGCAAGGCCGTAGCGACAACCCGGACGTGCAGGCGTTGGCGTCGGCGATCGCTGCCGCGCAGCAGCCCGAGATGGACCAGCTGACGAGCTGGCTGGCCGAGTGGGGTCAGCCCGCACCCTCGGGGGACATGGGCACCATGGGCGGGATGGATCACGGCTCGGGCATGGGCATGATGACCCAACAGGACATGGATACGTTGGCCGGCCTGACGGGTGCGGAGTTCGATCGGCAGTGGTCGACGATGATGATCGCTCACCACACCGGTGCGATCGAGATGGCGCAAGCTGAGATCGCGAACGGATCCAACCAGGACGCGCAGCAGATGGCCCGCACGATCGTCGACACGCAGCAGCAAGAAATCGACACCATGCAGCAACTGCTGGGCTGATCTGAAGTTCTGTCCAACGAAGGGCCGCATCCTCATTCACCTCTACGGGGATGCGGCCCTTCGCTGCGTGTCACACGGCAGGGAGGAACCGTTCGGGCGTGGCTCGAGTCATGCATCGTCGCGCAAGGTCGGTTCGTACTCCTGTTGCGGAACGGTGTTCTCCTTCTGTTGTAGGTCGACGTCGCACATGACCGGTTCGAGACGGTTCATTCAGCGCACGCGTCGGACGACGAGGTAGTGCTGGTCGGTCGACGACCAAGGCGAGTATCGTCGGATGCAGGTTCAAGAGTGGCAGTCACGCGGTACCTGGCCGACTGTCCGGCAACCCCGTCTCCATCGACAGGGGTGCCCCAGGGGAAGAACCGGCTCGACCGACGACAGTCGGCGAGCAAGTCGATGGAGGTACCGAACCTCCGGGACGAGGTGAATCATGTCTGATCCATACGGACTTGCTGAGGCACAAGCGAAGTGGAACCCGATCCCGCCGGAACGCAGGCGACGGTGGTGCCGAACCCTGCTCGACTACCCGCCGATCTGGTATGGGACCTTCGCGATGATCGCGACGAGGCAACACATCCTCGACGGTGGCTACACCAACATCGACGCGTGGATCGATCTTGCCAAGAGGGCGGAAGCTGTTGGCTTCACTCCCGAGACGTGGCTGATCTTTCGGCAAAGTCTTCAGCGTGAGTATCTAATCGAGGACTTCCCGTCCCACCCGGCGAACCGGCCGAAACGGCTCGGCAACGGCGGGATCGAGTCCCTCGTCGTCGACCCGGAGGATTTCGCCGACTGGCCATGGATGTACGAGGCAGGGTATCGAGCATCCGAGTCGACAGTCAGATCCCTCGCACGACCGGCCGACCTGTAGGTCACCGCACTGCGGTCAAGTGGAACCGTTTCGATGGTCGATGCGTCTAACCTGTTGATCGACGTGATCGAGGGGGTCGGGTGCGTAGACGGATAGCGGCGCTGGTGGCTTTGTTGGCTCTCCTTGCCGGATGCGGTGGGGGTGTCGAGGGCAGTCCCGTGGCTGCTGAGCGTTGGGATCCGTGCAGCATCGAACAGACGGCAGTCGCGGCAACGGGCTTGGATCCTGAGTACCGCGAAGAAGGGTGGGGCAGGGGGATCGAAGTCCCGGACTGGGGTAGATGTGTATTCCGGGCGCCAGGTGGCGCCGACTCGCCCTACGGATTGAGCGTGCTGTCTTCGACGGACCACACGATCGCTGAGGCTCGGGCAAAATCGACCAACTTGGATGGCCGCGATCTGTTCATCGGTGGGCGCGACGCCTACATGTTCAGGACTGAGTTCGGTGACGCGATCCGTGACTGCCAGATCGCTGTCGAGGTGCCGCGAGGAGTGGTGGTCTTCAACGCGCTGTACAACAAAGCAGACGGAGTAGACGCGTGTGCAGTGGTAGCAATGCACGTCGATGATTTGGAGTCCGCGGTTCCTGCCGCACCCAATTAGGGGGACAGATGAGTAATGGTGAGCCAATCACCTACTGGAAGGCACTTGCAGTCGCGGCCGACAGAAGCGAATTGTTTCTGAATGAAGAGGCGGCACAGGCGTGCTTTGAGTCCTGCAACGAATACATCGAGAGATTGAGGGCCCATCAGACCGCTGCGCGAAACCTACAGTTCGTTACCGGCTGGGGTGACTTCGATATGGGCCTTCAACTGCAGGACATTTTTGCCAAAAAGGCTGTGGGTGGGGAGAACAACATGGTCGACGTGTTGCAGAGTCATATCGACGTCGTCGAAGAAATGAAGGTTGTCTTCAACAAGTTCTTCACTTCGACCCATGACGTCGACAAGGCAAATGCCGCAGGAATTGAGGTCGAAGGGCCGAGATAGCGGCAGTTGGCGCGGACGCGCAGAGATGATCGTGGCCTAACGCTCGTACTCCGATTTCTCGCACAGGATGCAACGTGAGCGAGTAGCGACAGGGTGTGCGAGAGACGATCTGTGTCGACCTACCGGCATTGCCTTCTCCATCGACTGGGGTGCCCCAAGGGCAGAACCGGCTCGTCAACGGTCGTCGGCGAAGTAATCGATGAGAGAGAACCCCCGGCCGACCTGTTGGTGGAGCCTGACTGGAACCATTTCGATGGTTGTTGCGTCTAACCTGGTGATCGACGTGATCGAGGGGGTCGGGTGCGTAGACGGATAGCGGCGCTGGTGGCTTTGGTTACGCTGCTTGGCGGATGTGGTGGGGGTGTCGAGGGCAGTCCCGTGGCGGCTGAGCGTTGGGATCCTTGCAGCATCACGCCAGAAGCAATCGCTGCAACGGGCTTGGATCCGGAGTATCGCGATGAGGGGTGGGGCAAGGGGATCGAGGTTCCGGATTGGTCTAGTTGTACTTTTCACGCATTAGGAGGGGTCAACTCGCCATATGGGTTGAGCGTGCTGTCTTCGACGGACCATACGATCGCTGAGGCTCGGGCAAAATCGACCAACTTGGATGGCCGCGATCTGTTCATCGGCGGGCGCGACGCCTACATGTTCAGGACTGAGTTCGGTGACGCGATCCGAGATTGCCAGATTGCCATCGAGGTGCCCCGCGGGGTAGTTGTCTTCAACGCTCTGTACAACAAGGACGACGGGGTGGATGCATGCGAAGTCGTCCTGCAGCACGTCAACGATTTGGAGTCTGCGGTTCCGGCCGCAGCAAAATAGGGGGTCATCGTGAGTGGTTCTGGCGAACCGACAACGTACTGGCAGGCACTTGCGGTCGCGGCCGATCAAGGGCATTTGTTTCTGAACGAAGAAGCGGCACAGCAATGTCACACGGCCTGCGACACATACATTCAGAGGTTGAGAATCCACCAGGAGAGAGCACGTGTGCTAAGCAACGTCAGCGGCTGGGGTGACTTCGATATGGGCCTTCAACTGCAGGACATTTTTGCCAAAAAGGCTGTGGGTGGGGAGAACAACATGGTCGACGTGTTGCAGAGTCATATCGACGTCGTCGAAGAAATGAAGGTTGTCTTCAACAAGTTCTTCACTTCGACCCATGACGTCGACAAGGCAAATGCCGCAGGAATTGAGGTCGAAGGGCCGAGATAGCGGCAGTTGGCGCGGACGCGCAGCTGGTCTCAACCGGTCAACGCGTCGGCTCGGTTGAAACTACGTGAGCTCCGGTGGGCGTTGTGGTGTGTGGGCTCAGGGTAGGGCGGCAGAATTCAGGCATTGACCTTGACGCTAGGTCATGGTTGAGACTGAAGGCATGCAGATAGGGCAACTCGCTACCGCGGCCGACACCACACCGAGAACGGTGCGTCACTACCACCGCCTCGGTCTCCTCGCCGAGCCTCAACGGCGCGGGAACGGCTACCGCGAGTACACGATGAACGATGTCGTTCGGCTCATGCGCATTCGCTGGCTCGCGACCAACGGCGTCCCGCTCGGATCGGTTGCCGCGGTTCTCGCGCGCGACGCCTCTGACATCGAGGGTGCTGACGACACAATCGCTGATCTACGCGCACTCGTCGCAGCACTCGAGGCCGAACGCGCCAAACTGACACAGCGGCTGATCAAGCTCTCCTCGATGGTCGACGACGTCGAGAGCGGTCGGCCGCTCTCCGCGCTCCCTCCGAAGGTCGCCGGACTGTTGGCCGGCGCTCTCGAATCCGCCCCGACGCCTGCGGTCCGCACAGCGCTCGAGCGAGAGCGTGACTTGCTCGAGGTACTCGCCATCTCGGGTAAGGCACCGCAGGAATTTCTGTCGTTCTACGCGGCGTCGATCGCCGACGACGAGCAGCGTTCCCGGTACGCCGAACTTCTGTCCGAATGGTCGAGTCTGGAGGGGAAGTCACTGAATTCGGCGGAACCGATGATCGAACGTTTGTCGCGTACGTTGATGGCCTGGTTCGAGGAGGCAGATCCATTCTCAAGCAGAGAATTCGACACCACACAGTCGGGTGAAACAGGCATGCCGATCCCACTCGACGCGATCATCCCCGACCCGGCTCAACGCGAGGTGGTCTCCCGAGTCCAACGTGCGCTCGTGAGCAAGTCAAGCTCTGTAAAGGGCGCCTCATGAAGGTATTAGCCTCGAAGAGTTTCCACCGATCCATGCAAGCGCTTGCAGCAACTGTCTTGGCTGTCGATGCGATCCTCCTGGCGACCGGAGTCCTCGGGCCAGGGCAGGCCGTGCTGTTGTTCGCCACCGTCGAACTTCCCTTGGCCATTATCGTGATGCTCGGTCTGATGACGACCTACCGGGCCCGCCGTCGCGACGGGGAGGATGCAAGAGCGGCGGTGGTCGCTACGGCCGAGAACTCGTCATTCTGGCCGATGATTCTGGCGGAGGTTCGCGCCTACACGTCTCTGTGGTTGTGGATCAGGGGCCGCGTAGCTGACGTCGAGCCGGGTGCGCTGGTGTTCCGGTCGAACCGCGGGACCATGACGCTACCGGCTGCCTTCGGCGTGGTCACCGTCGTAGAGATCTGTGTGCTTCATGTCGTTCTTCCATGGATGTGGCTGCGTATCGCACTCGCGGTGCTGTCAGTGTGGTCCTTGTTCGCGGTGTTCGGCTATCTAGCAATCCACCGAGTCCGTCCGCACTATTTGACCGACACTCATTTCGTTGTGCGGCAATCCGGTTCGACTATCGCCGCGATCGAGCGTTGCTCCATCGCGTCCGCAGCCCTGTCGCGGCGGTTCTGCGAAACCACCCCCATTGCCACAGAGAGCCGATTGCATCTTCCCAACGTCGACGGTACGAACGTCGATATTGTGCTTGCCCAATCGATTTCAGTTCGGTTACCAGCCTTGCTCCCAAAGCATCGCAAGGCCTCGTCCATCAGACGTATCAGCATGTATGTCGACGACCCCGCTGCACTGGTGACCGAACTACACCGAGGTGCAGCACCGTTTGCACGTCGCTGACAACGCGACACCCCGGAGCGGTCCTCTCCGCATTCGTCTGCGATGAAGGTTTCGAACTCGCCAGCCTTGCCTCGGCGACTTGGCCGGGTAATGCGCCGACCGGTTGAGACCATGCAGCGAAAGCGCGGCTCCGCGTCGGCTGATCTGAGTTCTCGCACAGGCTCTAGTTCCTCGCACAGGATGCAACGTGTGCGAGAAGCAACAACGTGTGCGAGAGATGCTCTGGCGACCACGTCTCCATTGACAGGGGGTGGCTCGAGGGCAGAGCCGGCTCGTGAAACCACCGTCGGCGAATTAGTCGTTGAGTGCGTGACACCTGGCCTGTTGGTGGAGCCCGACTGGAACCATTTCGATGGTCGCTGCGTCTAATCTGTTGATCGACGTGATCGAGGGGGTCGGGTGCGTATACGAATAGCGACGCTGGTGGCTTTGTTGGCTTTGCTTGCCGGATGCAGTGGGGGTGTCGAGGGCAGTCCCGTGGCTGCTGAACGTTGGGATCCGTGCAGCATCACGCCAGAAGCAATCGCCGCAACGGGCTTGGATCCGGAATATCGCGATGAGGGGTGGGGCAAGGGGATCGAGGTTCCGGATTGGGCGAGGTGTGAGTTCATGCCGCGGGGCTCGGACGCTGCCTACGCCTTAAGTGTGTTGTCTTCCGTGGACCACACAATCCTCGAAGCTCGTGCAAATCCCGGAAATTTGGAGGGTCGCGATCTAGAGATCGACGGTCGTGATGCGTACGAGTACAAGACCGAGGTCGGCTTCGCGATCAGGGACTGCCGAATCGCACTCGATGTGGCCGGCGGAGTCGTGGTGTTCGCGGCGCTTTATCAAACCGACGACGGTGTCGACCCGTGCGAAATAGTGCTCCGCCACGTACGAGATCTACTCAGCGCGGTTCCAGCAGCAGCGAAGTAGGAGTTCAAATGGCAGATCCGCGTAATTCGTCGACCTACTGGAACGCGCTCGCCGCTGCAGCGGACAACGGGCAGCTCTACCTAAATCCGGAAGCCGCGATGGCATGTTCCACAGCGTGTGATGAATACCTTCGCAAGCTCAAACACCATCAGCGGAAAGCTACCGACCTTGCCGCCGTCAGCGGTTGGGGTGACTTCGACATGGGCCTTCAACTGCAGGACATCTTCGCCAAAAAGGCTGTAGGCGGAGAGAACAACATGGTCGACGTGTTGCAGAGTCATATCGACGTCGTCGAGGAAATGAAGGTTGTCTTCAACAAGTTCTTCACTTCGACAAGTGACGTGGACGAGGCAAACGCCGCAGGGATTCAAGTCGAGGGGCCCAGGTAGCGGGGGTGGTGGGCAGACGCCGCGACAAACCTGCCCCCGCGTCTGCTGTTCTGCGTTCCCGCACATCTTCCAGCTCCTCGCACAGGATGCAACGTGTGCGAAAAGCTACAACGTGTGCGAGAGACGGTCTGCCCTACGTCTGTTCAATCGGGGGTTGGCAGCAGCACTGAATGGCGTCCGCGACCGATCACCGGTGCCCTTGTCGCGGGGTTTCACCTCAGATCGAGAACGACCGCCCGGTCCTGTCACGAGCGAAAGCGATTGTGCGGCAGCGTGGCATGTGAGCCGGTAGATTCACCGAATGCGACCTCTGCGGTACTCCATCAACGTCTCGCTCGACGGCTGCGTCGACCACAACTTCGCACGCCCGTGCGAGGATCTGCACCTGCACGCGGCGCAGAGCATCGCTCGTGCTGATGCATTGCTGTTCGGGAGGACGACGTACGAAATGATGGAATCGGCGTGGAGACGACCCTCACCCGACATGCCGGAGTGGACAGCGCCGTTTGCGCAGAGCATCAGCGAAAGCAGAAAGTACGTCGTCACGAGCACGCTGGCATCGGTGGACTGGAACGCTGAGATAGTCGACGGTGACATCGAGAAAACCGTCCGGCGACTCAAGAACGAGCCGGGTAACGGCATCTTCACCGGCGGGGTGCAACTGCCACTCGCACTCGCCGACATGGGACTGATCGACGAATACGAGTTCGTCGTTCACCCTGTTGTGGTCGGTCGAGGGCCGACCCTGTTCGCCGGGCTGGCGGAGCGCGTCGAACTCGAGCTCGTCGGGCGGGAGGAGTTCAGTCACGGCGTCGTCGCGTCGCGGTATGTCCCGGCCGATCAGTCTCTGTCGAGGTAGAACTCCGCAATTTCGGTTGCCACCGCCGCGGCTGAGCGAGCGAGGTCGGAATCGACACTCACGGCAGTCGAGTCACTCAGTGCGTCGGCGAGCGTGGCTCCGCGCAGGTCACGCGACTGCACTAGCTCCCACGCATACTCCATCACCCGAACCGACGTCGCGAAGTCCAGACCCGGCACGTTCGATCGAAGGGCGGTGGCGGCCCAGTCCGCGTCGAACGTCCCGCGGGGTGGCCCGAACACTCGCTCGCCGGACGAGTAACTCTGAGGTTCCATACCCACCGATGGTATCCGTCGGACAGTGGAACCGATTCACAACTCGTTGCGTCTGAATCTGTAGGACCGGTTTTCACACCGGAGCAGGGGAGGACGTTTCGTGAAAATTCCGTCAGATTATCCACCGGTGTTGTATGTGCCGTGCGCAGAACAAGTTTCGGACCCGTCGGATGCACGTGTGTTGATCAATGACACGCGCGACGGCAGGTCTGCGCTTCTGGTCTACTCGGCACTCGATCGTTTGCACACGTGCATGGGCAGGGACCAGCCGTGGATCGTGGTTCCGATCACCTTTTTGCCTGCGATCGAAGAAGTTGCCCACTTCGATCTGGTGCTGCTCGACGTCGTCGTGCCGGATAAGGCGCGTGCATCATGAGCATCGTCGTCGATCACGAGGAAATTCGTCTGCAGGCGGGGTACGTGCGGGACGCTGCGACGAGAGTCGACGAGGTCGCACCGTCGATTCCCGGTGCCGTCGACGGCGGTGTGGGCACCGCTGCGATACTCGGTATTCTGAGCAACTTCGTTGCCTCCGCCGGTGAGCTGGTCTCGGGACTAGCAGGCCTGAACGTGACTCTGAACGAGTGCGCCACCAGGTACGCCGAGCAGGACATCGTCGCAGCCGACGAAATCAACGTCGCGGCATGGGCGGAATAGAACATGAGCATAGACACCCACATCGACGGTGACCCGGAATCGGTTCGGCAGGTTGCTCGCTGGCTGCGTGAACAGCTAGCGCCCGTCCTGGACGATGCGGCAGATAAGGTGTTCGCCGCGCGCAACCGAATCGACGGCGCCTGGGACGGCCCTGCCTCCGACGCGGCGATGCCGAAGCTGACTCGAGCCGCCGAAGGCGCGGAGAAGATCGCTGTGGCGGCTCGTGATCACGCCCAGCAGATCGACAATTTCGCGGCCGGCTTGCAGAAAGCGCAGTCCATGATGGCGGATGCGCGCCGTGATGCCGCAGCAGCCGGCCTGACGATCAGCAGCGACGCGATCGACGATCCGCTGTCGGGGGACCTGTCTGCTGCGTACGGTCAGGCGACCAGAGATGCCGAGGAGTCTCGCTCGGTCGAGCGTGAAGCAGCAGAAGCGCTCGTTGGAGTCTGGACCAACCCCTATGTCGATTGGTTCTTTCTGGCAACCGAAGTGGTCGACGCGGCCGCGATGTCTGTCGTCGACGTCCAGACGTGGGCGATGAAGAACAAAGCAGCTTGGCTGGATGCGGAGTCGACCAAATATTTCGACCTGGCACGCAACGCGTCCGAAGGAACCCCGTCATCGGTGATCTATCGAGACGTGGATTACGCGCGTACCACTGCGGCGCGAGCGGCAGTGCTGACCGAGGCAGCAGAAGACCTCACCAAATCCGCCGACAAACTTTCGGGGCGTATCGGCGGCGCTCTCGCTGTTGCCGGCGTCGCATGGGACATCCACAACGGGAAACCGGCCGATCAGGCAATCGTCTCCGCTGGCGCCGGCATCGCTGCTTCGGCTGCTGCCGGCGCGGTGATCGGTTCTTTCATTCCGGTCCCTGTACTCGGGACGCTGACGGGTGCAGCGGCAGGCGCAATCGCCGGAATCTACGCATCTGGTGCCGTTGATTCGATGTACGAGACCGGAATTGGAAGTGTCGATCAGGCCATTACAGGTGGCGAAGAGGCATTGGCGGAGACAGGAAGGTCGATCGGTGAACTGGCAACCGGAGCGTGGGACGCCCTCTTCTGATTCCACCGTGCAACCGTTTGTCTACAAACGGAAACCGCGAACAAAAATGATTGTGTCCAGTGCCGTGGGCTTGTCGGCTGCTGCACTTCTCGTATACGGCGCACTGTCGATTTCGTCGGGTGATGGCCGAGCTGCAGCCCAATTCGCCCTGGCCGCTGCGCTTTGCCTTGTCCTAGGTACTACCAGCCCGTGGTTCAACCAGAACTCGTCGAAGGTCGGACCGGCTGTACTACACCGCGTCCACGGCTCCACCATCCGGTACGAGCGGTGGGGATTGTTCTGGAGAAGCGCTCTCATCGGCGCGTTCGCGCTCTTGATGTGGCTTAGCCTGTGGTTTCTGACTCCGCTGTTCCTTACCTTCTATGGGGCCTTGGCATGGCGTTCGGTCCGCAACGGGTGGGTGGAACTGGATGCCGACGGAGTACGACACCGAGGATGGTCGTTCGACATGAGGGCATCGTGGGACTCCCTGCACACCGTACGGATAGAAGACCGCATTTCGATGACGTCACAAGGGTGGGTCACTATCACCCACCAGTGTGTATCGCTCAAACCGGACATTGTTCTCTCGGGATACAAACGAGATACCGCTTGGTTCTGGCGAATCGAGAAACGACCGATCATAACGATGGATCTCGACTGCCGGCGTTTCGACGTCCACCCAGTAGTCCTGCAGGCATGGATCGCCTTCTATCTGCAAAATCCCAAGATGCGGTTCGAGCTCGGGACCGATGCTGCGGCGCAGCGACTGGCTTCCATAACGCCGTGACCAGTGGGCGTAGCACGCCACGAGCGCGACGAGTGTCCGAGTCCTGAGGTACCTTGCGACGATGAGGTGGAACCCGTTCGATAGACGGTCGGCAGACATTCGCGCCATCGACGACACCTTGGTCGGTCTCGACGCCAAGGCTGCCGCAAAACAACCTGACCTTGTGCGCGAGGCACTGAAGGCGTGGCGTGGATCGGCGGTAGCGGATCCGAGTTCCCCGCGACGGGAGAAAGTTCGCAAGATCGTCGATCGAGGTCGCGGTGTCGATCACCTCGGGGCCGAGCACGCCGAGTTGCTTTCTCTCCGGTCGGCCACCCGCGGCAGAGTAGTCCACGCGGTGGTCGTTCTCGCAGCCGAGATTTCGTCGTTGAGCGCGTGGACGTCGCTGGACACCGCCCACCGCATCGTCCGCATCGACTTGGTCTCGGAGGTGACTTCGGTCGCTTGGAGTGCAGGCAAGCTCGAGGCCGCATTCGTGCGGCTCGGCCCCAAACCGGCAAACCACCTTGCCGACGACGCCGAAGTGCAGAAGATCTACCAAGAGCGAAGTGACGCTTTGGCGGATCGTCAGCGAACACTGATCGCCCGACTCACGGCTTTACGGTCCTACCTCGACGGGCTCGTCGAAATCGACCGAGAGCTTCAGAAAGTCCGCTGGATCGAGCACCACGGCACCCCCGACGACAACGAATACGAAACCCGAGAAGGCGATGAACTGGGCTCGCTACACCTCAACGCCGCTCGGGACATGTTCGACGAGACCACCGACCGCATCGGCGCCCAGCTCCGCGACGCCGTCGAGCAATTGGATCGCCGGGTCTGAGCGCTCGAATCAGACAGGTACGAACGGTTCATACTCACGAGACCGAATCCAGAGGGGAACGCCGGCGGGCAGCGAAGCGTAAACGCCCTCCGCGGCAGACCGCGTTCGATCATGAAGAAGCGGCACGCGGGTCCTGTCCGCGATGGCGAGCAGATCCGATCGTGGTCGGCGCAGCGCTCGATCTACATGTGCGCGAACGGGTACGCTCGCCGACTCGGCGAGGTTGCAGGCAGAATCCGCTGCGACGAGATTCGCGACGCCGTCGATGGGAATTCGCGACCACGGGAGCACATGGTCTATATGTGCTCCGGGCCCGAGCTTGCTATCGCAGTAAAAGCAGCGGTTGTCTTGGAGGTCACGCAAAGGGCCGTTCAGTGTGGTCAGTGCTTCCCGCGACGTGCCGAACAAGAACCCGTCGATCGCCTCGACGTCCAGCGAAACTTTGTTCATACGAACGACATCGGCCACCCACGCGTTCTTCACGAACGATCGGAGCAGAACCGATGTGTCGCGAAGCGCGCGGGGGACCCCGCTCCGTAGAACGACATGACCGCGTTCCACGAGGTGCGTCCTGCTCATCTTCTTGTGAAACCCGCGCGCGTCGAACACGAAATCGTCGTTCGCAAAGTCATTGTTGCGGCCGGCCGGAGTGTGAAAGTGCGTCAACGGTTGCCGAGCGACCGTGAGCTCCACGTCGCGGACAAGCGCGACGTTATGCTCGTCCTCGACTTCCCGCGCAGCCTCGGCCGTGGTGAACGCGGTCGAGGCTTTGTACCGAGCGACCAGCACCGGGATAGTCCGGCCGGAAGACTTGTTCTGACTGAGGACAATCCGTTCGTCGTACGCCCGTACCTGTGGCCAGTAATAGGCAATGATGCGGTGCGCCAATTCTTGGACAGGGACTGCGAGCGTTCCGTTATGCGCAGCTTCGTTCTCGACGCACACGTCGATCAACGCCATGAGCGTCGCGAGCTTGTACGTCGATTCACGCCGACCGGTATCCACCAACTCGACCAAACGCTGAACGAACGCAATGGTGTCGAAGGAAGGAACCGTCATAGTGCCGAACCTACCTCGTAGTCAGCCACTTCCGTCCGCCGCGACAGCTCAACCCTGGAATGGGTAGGGCTGATTGGGCTGAGGGGCGGGGTACTGGCCCGGCTGGGTGGGGAAGTGCCCGTGCGTGCCGAACTGGTGGCCGTTGAGGTAGGCCTGGTTCTGGGCGTTCGCGCTGTCGATCAGACGCTGCTGTTCCTGACGCGCGGCGAGCTTCTTCGCTTCCTGATTCCGGTAGACCTTGATGCCGATCCACACCGCAGCCACGACGATCAGAATCCACGGATTGGCACCGATGAAACCGATGCCGAACAGCACCAGAATCGCCGTCAGAATCGGATGGCGACGAGGCCAGGACCGCTGCGGAACGACGTAGCCGACGTGAGTGGTCTGGTGGATGTTGATGGTGCCGTAGTTGGGGCTGTTGTGGAATTGATTGTTCATGGGTTTCTCTTCTCGAGAGGCAGGGGGGTCAAGTGCTGTGCACTGTGCCAGACGGGTACGACACAGTTGGTCGGTTTTGCTGTCAGGTCCGTTACAGCTGTCGGACGAAGTGGAACCGATCAAGGAAGCGCTGCGTCTAATCTGGTAGCCGTACTCGACGGAGGGGGACCGTGTGCGCAGGTGGATCGTGGCCTTAATTGCGGTGTCTGCCCTGCTTGGGGGTTGTGCGAGGGAGGTGTCGCCGCAGGCGGTGGCCGAGCCGACTCGGTGGGATCCGTGCAGCATCACCCCTGAGCAGATCGGGGATACCGGCTTGGATCCGGACCACCGCGACGTCGGCTGGGGGCGAGGCATCGTCGTGCCGGATTGGGATATTTGCCGGTTCCGGCCAGTTGGTGTCGATGTGCCTTACGTGTTCGTTGTGAAGTCGTCCCTGAACCGCACTGTCGATGAGGCGCGCAGCGACTCGGGGAATCTCGATGGACTCGATACCGAATTGGATGGACGAGACGCTTTTCAGTACAGGACCGATGTCGCGCGCTCGATCATCGACTGCAATCTGGCTGTCGATCTGCCATCGGGGATAGTTGTCTTCTCGGTTGACTATCGGCATGTCGGCGATGGTGTGGACCCTTGCCCGATACTGCACCGTCACGTTGACGATCTGAAAGTTGCGCTACCGAGCGCTTAGCGAACAGGAGCGAAATGAGTAATGAAGGTGAGTCCCTCACGTATTGGCAGTCCCTTGCGATGGCCGCCGACAACGGGCATCTGTATCTCGACCAGGACGCGGCGCGGGCATGCAGTGCGTCCTGCGATGAGTACATCAAGAAACTTGTAAAGCATCAGAACGCAGCCAAACAACTCGCCGATGTCACCGGCTGGGGTGATTTCGACATGGGCAAACAGATCGAGCAGGTGTTTTCGCAGAAGGCTGTTGGAGGGGAGAACAATATGGTCGATGTTCTGCAGGGCCATATCGAGGTCGTCTGCCAGATGCAGGCGGTGTTCAAGAAGTTCTTCACCGACACGGTTGCTCGGGACGAGGAGACCGCGTCGAGTTTGGAGGGACCCCGGTAGCGGCGGAGCCTCGAAACTCGATCGACACCTTCGTCCATCCGCGCCCACCACCAGTTCCGAGCGAAAGTGGCGTTCAGTCAGTCAGACTGACCGAACGGGCCGTTCGCTCCGGAGAAAGTGCCTCAGTCGACACCTTCGTCGCCTGCACCCACGATCAGCTTCGAGCGAAAGTGGCGTTCAGTCAGTCAGACTGACCGAGCGGCCCGTTCGCTCCGGAGAAAGTGCGGTGAAAAGGTTCAGCCCAGTTCGATCACGTTCAAAGCGCCGTCGGCGTGGGAGCTTCGCAGACGCTTCTTGTCGTACTTGCCCACGCTGGTCTTGGGAACTTCGTCGATGAAGGTCCAGCGTTCGGGCAACTGCCAGTGAGCAACTCGGCCATCGAGGAAGTTACGCAACTCCTCGGCCGCGACTTTTTCGCCGTCGCGCACCACCACGGCGACCAGAGGACGCTCGTCCCACTTCTGGTCGGGAACTCCGATGACCGCGGCCTCGCGCACGGCCGGATGCTCCATCACGTGGTTCTCCAGTTCCACCGACGAGATCCATTCGCCGCCGGACTTGATGATGTCCTTGGACCTGTCCGTCAGCGTCAGGTAACCGCCGGGGGAGATGGTGCCGACATCACCGGTCCGGAGCCAACCGTCGTCGAACTTGTCGTGCGCGTCGTTGCGGTAGTAACTGCCGGTGATCCACGGCCCCCGCACTTCCAGTTCGCCTACCTGCTTGCCGTCCCAGGGCAGTTCCTTTCCGCTGTCGTCGACGAGGCGAGCGCGAACCGCAGCGACGAAACGCCCCTGCGTGCAACGGAGATCGAATTCTTCCTCCGCCGACAGTCCGACATCGGGTCGTCCCGAGGTGCCTACGGGCGAGGTCTCCGTCATGCCCCACGCCTGCGTGATGTGAATCCCGTACTTCTCGTGGAATGCGCGCATCAGCGAAGGCGGGCAGGCACTTCCGCCGACGAGGACATCTCGCAGGCTCGACAGGTCGGCCGGATGCTCGTCGAGATGAACAAGCAGTGCCTGCCAGATCGTCGGGACGGCAGCAGCAGCCGTCGGACGCAACGTCGACATCATCTCGGCAAGGGGAGCGGGCTGCAGAAACCTGTCCGGCATGATCAACGACGCCCCGACCATCAACGCGGCGTACGGCAACCCCCACGACATCGCGTGGAACATCGGCACGATCGCCAGCACCTTGTCGGACTGCGCGAGGCCCATTGCGTCGGACATGCACGCCTGCATGGAATGCAGCCAGATGGAACGGTGCGAGTACACCACCCCCTTCGGATCACCGGTGGTTCCGGACGTGTAACACATTGCCGCAGCTGATCGTTCGTCGAGCTCCGGCCAGTCGAACTCCTCCGGGCGGCCTTCGAGGAGGGCCTCGTAGGCGAGCACTTCGATCCCGTCGGGTGCGTCGACATCACCAGGATCGACGCCGACGACGACGAGGTGACGCACCGTCGGCATCGTCGGAAGCAAAGGCGTCAGGAGCGGCAGGAGGCTGGCGTCGGCGATGATCACCTGGTCCTCGGCGTGGTTCACGATGTAGGTGAGCTGCTCGGGGAAGAGACGAATGTTCAGCGTGTGCAGCACCGAGCCCATCGCGGGAACGGCCATGTACGCCTCCATGTGAGGCGCGTTGTTCCACATGAACGTGGCGACCCTCTGGTCGTCGTCGATCCCGATCGACCGGAGACCATGAGCGAGCTGCGCCGCCCGCTTGCCCAGATGCTCGAACGTGACGGTCGACGGACCGTGCTCGCTCCAGGTCGTGACCTCCGCGGTCGGGTGAATCGACGTCCCGAACCGAACGAGCTGGCCGATCGACAACGGGGTGTCCTGCATGGTGCTCTTCATGAACGTTCCACTCCCAATCATTCCGTGCGCTGTGTGCCGCGCGTCACACTTGCACAATACGGACTACCGCCGAGTGCACCCGCGGAATCGGCAGGGACTCGAGCCGTCGGCAATGAACCGATCAGCGCGTACGTTGGCATCCATGACCGCTTCGTTCCTCGCGCTCGGCGACCAGCCGTTCGTCTCGCTCACCACGTTCCGCAGATCCGGCGAGCCGGTCTCGACGCCGGTGTGGATCGGCCGCGACGGGGATGAACTGATCGTGCTCACCCCGACCGACAGCGGCAAGGTCAAACGAATCAGGAACTCGGGACGCGTCGAACTCCGCCCGTGCAACCGGCGAGGAAAGGTAGCCGACGACGCCGTCGCGCACGCTGGTACCGCGCGCATCGTCACCGACGAGCCCGCGCGCCGTGCAGCCGAACTGATTCGAAGGAAGTACGGCGTCGAATTTCGGATCGTGATGCTGATCGAGCGGGTGGTCGCGCGTGGACGCAAGCCCCGGGTGATTCTTGCCATCGACGGCGGGTGAATTCTCACCGAACTCGTCGCGCACGGGACTGGTTTCGAGACACCATCTCCAGCATGACGATCTTCGATACCGACGTCCTGGTGGTGGGAGCGGGCCCAGTCGGGCTGGTTCTCGCCGTCGACCTCGCTCGCCGCGGCACACGAGTGCGCGTCATCGACCGCCGCACCGAACCCACCGATGAATCCCGCGCCGTCGTCGTTCATTCTCGAAGCCTGGAAATGATGGATGCACTGGGCGTCGTCGACGACATCGTGGGGTCGGGACGTACGACAGTGGGCGTGCACTTTCACGCCGACGGAAAGTTGTTGGCGCAGATTCCGCTGGACACCGTCGACAGCGCCTACCCGTTCACGGTGACCACGGCACAGACGGAAACCGAAGCCGTCTTGACGAGGCGGCTGCTCGACCTGGGGGTCGAGATCCAGCGCGGGGAAGAGCTGACCGACTTCGTCCAGGACGACGACGGGGTGCGGGCAACTGTAGGAGGCGACACCGTGACGTGCCGATACCTCGTGGGATGCGACGGGGCGTCGAGCACCGTTCGTCATCACCTCGGTCTGAAGCTGCAGGGCTCGTTCGTGGGTGAGCGTTTCCTGATGGGCGACGTCGACGCCACCTACCCGTTCGATACGAGCGCGATGCACATCTTCGCGTCCGCCGGGTCGGGCCCGGCGATGCTGTTTCCGATGGTCGGCGACCGTGTCCGCGTCATCGCAGCGATCGACGCATCCGAGTCCGGGCGGGCGCCGTCGTTGGACTGGTTGCAGCGCGTGTGCACTCAGCGAGGACTCGGCGTGCGCCTGCGCTCGCCCCGGTGGCTGACGACGTTCGAGATCCATCACGCTCAGGTGCCGAGGTACCGGACCGGCAGGGTTTTCCTCGCCGGCGACGCCGCCCACGTGCACAGTCCCGCGGGCGGGCAGGGTATGAACACCGGGATGCAGGACGCGTTCAACCTCGGCTGGAAGCTCGCAGCGGCGACGAGGGGGAACGCGTCGGAACTGCTCCTCGACAGCTACCACGACGAGCGGCATCCCGTCGCCGCTCACGTCATCGCCGAGACGACGACCTTGACCACCGCTGCCACCGTCGAATCCAAAGTCGTTCGGACCGTGCGCAACAAGGTGCTGCGTATCGTTGCGGGGACCGAGTTCGCACAGCACCGCATCGCCGACGAGATGGAGGAATTCACCGTCGCCTACCACGGCAGCCCGATCGTCCGGCAAGGCGTGCACGGGCACGTGGCACCTGGTGACGCGGCGCCGCCGGTCGCCGGAACCGAGTTGTGGCACAGCCTCGCTCGGGCACATCGGGAGCACCCGAACGACCACCTGCTGGTCGCCGGCACCCCCTCGATGTCGGTGCCCGGCACGACTCCCGTCGTCGTCGACGATCCCGAGCGCAAGATCGCGCAGCGGTACGGGCTCAAGACACCCGACGGTGTCGTTCTTGTGCGGCCCGACGGCTACGTCGGCGCCATCTCGCCTCTCGGCGACCGTGCGCCGATCGACGCCGCGCTGGCCCTGCTCTGAACAGCGGGCGACTGCCTCAGAGATCCCTCAATCTCGGCCGGTACGGTGACGCCCGGTAGCGTCGGGCGGAGATCGGGAGTTCGTTGAGAAAGAAGTTGTGGCGAGTGTCGGTCGGCCTCGTCGTCGGCGTGCTCGCCGCTGTCCTCGCGTCGGCGGCATGGGTGGCGACCGTGTCCTTCGGGCGGGTGCACGACGCCGCCGACGCACCCGCCGCGCCGGTGGTCATCGTCCTCGGATCCCAGGTGCGCGACGGCAAGCCGATGAAGTACCTGGAAGGTCGGCTCGACGCTGCTGTGTCGCTGTTCGAGTCCGGTCGAGCCCGCGCGGTTCTGGTCTCCGGTGATGCGAACGGTCGGTCCGGCAACGAAATCGCTGCCATGACCGAATATCTCGTCGACGCCGGAATCCCGTCCGACAGGATTGTCGGCGACGACTACGGCCTTGACACCTACGACACTTGCTGGCGCGCCGCGACGACCTTCGGGGTCGAGAAGGCACTCGTCGTCAGTCAAGGCTTGCACGTGTCCAGAGCTATCGCGCTGTGCCGGGACGCAGGCATCGACGTCGACGGGGTGGACGCAGAATGCGAATGCAACCGACTCGCGGTGCTACGGAACTTCGGTCGCGAGTGGCTCGCACGGCCCAAAGCCGTGCTGGACCTACTGTCCGGACGCGAGCCTGCCGTCGTGAGCCCCGCCACCGACGAATTGACGGTCACGACGCGTTGACGACAAAATCTCCCCGCGCCCGAGAGTGATGGTGACATCCGCGCGATCCGCATCGTCGGCGTCGTGAGTGGCCATGACCACCACGGCGCCGCGGGCCGCCTCGTCGTCGACGACGCTGTTGATGATCTCGCGGGCCTCCGCGTCGAGACCCGTCGTCGGCTCGTCCAGAAGAACCAGATCTCCATGCTCGACGAGCGCCTGCGCCAGCAGCGCCCGCTGACGCTGCCCCCCGGACAACTCCGCCAACCGTCGCGACCGGAGATCGGTCAGTTTCAATCGATCGATGGCCTCGTCGACGGCACGGCGATCCGCAGCACTGGCCCGACCGAGGATTCCGCGACGTGGCCACGTCCCCATCGCAACGACCTCGCCGACGGTGACAGCCATCCGATCGTTGACGTCACTGCGCTGCGGAACGTAACTGATACGTCGGTGTCGAATGTCGACCGCACCCGACGCGGGCTCGACGATGCCTGCAAGAGATTGCAACACGGTCGATTTGCCGGAACCGTTGTGACCGACGAGAGCGGTGACGGTGCCCGGCTCGAACGACGCACTGACGTCGTGGAGGGCAACGGTGTTGCCGTACCGGACGGTCAGGGATCGAACAGACACGGATTCGCTCACGACAACCATTATCGCATAGGGTTCCAGGCCGTGGACTGGCTACTCGACCCCTTCGCTGTCTCGTTCGTACAGCGCGCCCTCTGGGCAGGCATGCTCGTATCGATACTGTGCGCGCTCGTCGGAACATGGGTCGTGTTGCGCGGCATGGCATTCCTGAGCGATGCCGTGTCGCACGGAATGCTGCCCGGCGTCGCGATCGCGTACCTCCTCAGCGCGAACCTGCTCATCGGAGCGGCAGTGAGTGCCGTCGTCATGATCGGCGGCGTCGCCTGGGTCTCCCGCAACTCCCGACTGTCCGAGGACACCGGAATCGGACTGCTCTTCGTCGGCATGCTCGCACTCGGCGTGGTGATCGTCTCCCGCGCGAGATCCTTCGCCGTCGACCTGACATCCTTCCTCTTCGGCGACGTCCTCTCCGCCACCTACGCGGACCTGGTGTTCCTCGTCATCGCAGCCGCCGTCGCACTCGTCGTCTCCGTCGTCGCCTACCGCCCCTTCGTCGCCATGGTCTTCGACGAACGCAAAGCCCACACCTTCGGATTTCGGCCCCGCCTCGCACACGTCGTACTCCTGGCCCTGGTCGTCCTGGCCGTCGTCGCATCCTTCCGAATCGTCGGAACACTCCTCGTCTTCGGCCTACTCGTCGCACCCTCCGCCACGGCCTACCTCTTCGGGCGATCCATCGTGCAGTCGATGATCATCGCCACCCTCCTCGGCTGGTCCGCCACCATCACCGGGCTCCTCGTCTCCTGGCACGCCAACACCGCCGCCGGCGCCACCATCGCCGGCCTGGCCGTACTCCAATTCTTCCTCGTCGCCATGGGCAAATCCGCACTCTCGCGCACCCGTCCCTCGGAAATCCCGAACGTGTCCGAGGGCGCACTTTCGCGGACCGAATGAACCGTTCGGTCACTCAGAGTGACTGAACGCCACGTTCGGTCCGAGCGGGGGTGCCAAACGGGGCGCTATGGGCTCGGCTTGGGGAATGGTTTAACATAAACGACAATCGTTATCATTTCTGCTCCGAGGAGTTCTGTGTTCGCCCGTAAAACCGTTCTGACCATTGGCATTGTTGCCCTGACTGCTGCGGGGTGCGGTAGCAGCGATGATGCTGCACCTGTTGTGGAGGAAACCGGCACTGCTCGGGCGGGTAGTGACCTGGCTGCGGAGGCTGGGTCGACCGAGGTCGAGGGTCCGGAGCCTCGGCTCGTTGTCGCCGACGCCGACTCCGGGCGCATCGAGGTTGTCGATCTCGCCACCGAGGAGTCCGTTCACACGTTCGATGTCGGAAACGCGTCGAGCATCACGACCATCAACGGTCGCTATGCCGTCGCGACCGATGACGAGCATGCGCATCTGCTCGATCCTGGCTCGTGGACGATCGACCACGGCGACCACACGCATTCGTACGTCAAGGATCCCGTCGACATCGGCTCGCTCGACGGCGCCGAGCCCGCGCATGTCATCGCCGGCGACCGGAAGGTGTCGGTGTTCTTCGACGGCGCCGGGCGTGCGGATGTCGTCGACTTCGATTCGTTGAGCAAGGCCGAGTCGACGGTTGCGACGACGATCGAGTCCAACGCTCATCACGGCATCGCGGTTCCGCTGTCCGATCACTTCGTGGTCTCCACCGGTGGGACGGAGGAGGACCTGCCGACGGGTCTCGAATTGCGTGACAGCTCGGGTGACGTCGTTCGTCCGCTGGACGCGGCGTGCCCGGAGATGCACGGGGAAGCGGTGTTCTCCAACTACTTCGTCGTCGCCTGCGAGGACGGTGTGCTGAAGGTGGATGCATCGGCGGACTTCGCGACGACGAAGTTCCCGTACCCGTCGCCCGACGCTCGGGCATGGTCGTTCGCTCATGGTTCGCGGGGCGCCCTCGTTGCCGCACCGACGGAGACCGGGGTGCTCGTACTCGACACGAGGTCGGGGGAGTGGGTGCAGGCCAGGACCGCCGACGAGGCGCTGTCGGCGGGAGTGTCCAGCGACGGCAAGACCGTGTTCTCCGTGCAGGCGGACGGTACGTTCCGTGTGTTCGACGCGGTGACCGGCGCCGAAACGTCGTCGACGCCCGTGGTTCGACCGACGGCCGACGACGGCGACGCGCCCGAACTTCAGGTCGGCGGTACCCGCGCCTACGTGTCCGATCCCGTGGCCAGGACAGTCACCGAGATCGACTACCGCGACGGCGGTCGCGTCGCGCGAACCTTCGACTTCGACTTCGCGCCCGCATCGATCGGTGTGATAGGCGCATGAAAAAGCTTCTGCTGGCGGTCCTCCCGGCCGCGCTGATTCTGGCGGGCTGCTCGGGTGCGGACTCGTCGGGCACACCGACGATCGTGGTGACCACCAACATTCTGGGCGACATCACCTCCAGCATCGTCGGAGACCAGGCCGACGTGCTGGTGCTCATGCCGCCCAACTCGGATCCGCATTCGTTCGAGATCTCCGCAGCGGAGGCTGCGCGGGTGGAATCGGCGGATCTGTTGATCGCCAACGGGCTCGGGCTGGAGGAAGGCGTCGCCAAGACGATCGACGCAGCGCGGGCGAACGGCACCGACATTCTCGAGGTCGGCCCCGGCGTCGACCCCATCGACTACGTCTCCGGGCAGTCGTCGGGCGCCGCGGATCCCCACATCTGGACGGATCCGGAGCGTATGCGCACGGCTGTCGGGCTGATCAAGGATGCGGTGACCGAGTCGCTGGACGGTGTGGACGTCGAGGCTGCCGCACAGGACTACGACGCCCAGCTCGTCGAGTTGGACGGGCGCATGCAGGAGCGGTTCGCGCCGATCGTCAATCGTAAGTTGGTGACGAACCACCACGTGTTCGGTTACCTCGCAGACCGTTACGACTTCGAGGTCATCGGTGCAGTCATCCCGAGTGGCACGACGCTGGCATCTCCGAGTGCGTCCGACCTGTCGGATCTCGCGGGCACCGTGCGCGACGCGGGCGTGCCCACCATCTTCGTCGACTCGTCCCAGCCCGACAGGCTGGCGCAGGTCATGGCGTCGGAAGCAGGAGTCGACGTCGACGTCGTGAAGCTGTTCACCGAGTCGCTGGGGGACGAGAATTCGGATGCACCGACGTATCTCGACATGATGGACTTCAACTCCACCGCCATCGCTGCGGGACTGCGCTGACCCACACCTGCGTGTGCGTGCCACGGTGCGCGCACGCAGGTGAAAGTGCTTGTCACACATGCATTTGTGCGCACTATAGGCTTTGACAATCATTTGCATGTACCTGTACTTCTTTGGAACATGATGAACAACCGCACCACTCGATCGCTCGGCGCCGTCGTTGCGCTGGGCACCTCGGTTGCCTTGTTGGCAGCCTGCTCCTCTTCTTCCGATTCGACCGACAGTGCAACCAGCGGAAGCTCGGCCGCAGCTGCACCCGTGTCCAATTCCGCTGCGACGCCGCGCTTGACGGTCAGCTACGACGGCGGCGTCCTGGTCCTCGACGCTGCCACGCTCGAGACCGTCGACGACGTCACCGGTATCGACGGCTTCACGCGGCTCAACCCCGCCGGCGACGGCCGTCACGTCTTCGTCAGTGGCTCAGGTGCTTTCACTGCGCTCGATGCCGGTACCTGGACCTCGGGTTCGGAACACTTCACGTCGACGCCGGCGCTCACCGACGTCAAGTTCGACGCCACCACACCGGGGCATGTCGTCCGGCACGACGGCAAGACCGTTCTGTTCGACGACGGTACCGGCAAGGTCGAGATCTTCGAATCCGCTGCGCTGCTCGAGGGTGAGAAGCCCGAGACCGACACCTACACCACACCCGAGGCGCATCACGGTGTCGCGGTGGAACTCTCGGATGGTGCACTGCTCACCACCCTCGGAAACGAGGACGAGCGCACCGGCATCGTCGTCCTGGACGCCGACCGCAAGGAAGTCGTCCGCAACGAAGAGTGCCCGGGTGTGCACGGTGAGGCTGTTGCAGCCGACGAGACCGTCGTGGTCGGCTGCCAGGACGGGCTGCTCATCTACCGTGACGGTGCGATCACCAAGGTCCAGAGCCCGGATGCATACGGCCGCATCGGCAACCAGGCCGGCGACGAGGACTCGCCGGTTCTGCTCGGCGACTACAAGGTCGATCCCGACGCTGAGCTCGAGCGTCCGACTCGTGTTTCGCTGACCGACACCGTGAGTGGTGAACTCACGCTCGTCGATCTCGGAACCAGCTACACCTTCCGCTCGCTCGGACGCGGACCGGCAGGCGAAGCAATCGTACTCGGCACCGACGGTGCGCTCCACGTCATCGATGTGAACAGCAAGTCCGTCACGCAGACCATCCCCGTCGTCGACGCGTGGGAAGAGCCGGTCAAGTGGCAGGAGCCGCGCCCGGCGTTGTTCGTCCACGAGGGAACCGCCTTCGTCTCGGACCCGGCGAAGAACTCGGTCCACGCCGTGGACCTGTCCACGGGTGAGGTCACCCAGACGGGCGAGCTCGCCCACACACCCAACGAGCTGACGGGTGTGACCGGCTAGATCCTTGCAGGCGCAACATCGGACGAACCATGCCCGGTGTCGGTGATAAATCACCGACACCGGGCTTGTTCGTTGTCGAAGGACCCTTCCCATCCGGACGAAGTGTGTGTAACTTTGGTTACCAGCAAGCATGATTGTTTCCGAGTGGATGGGCTGCCACCAGGCGTATCGCCGGTGACGGACGGGAAGAGGATCGCATGGTTACAGTTACCGGCAAGAGCACGTCACGTGCAGGCGGGTCTACCAGGCTTCCGGTCGAGACGTACCGCGAGATGCTCGATGTCCTGTCCGAAGGTTCGGTGCGCCGGAACTTCGACCCCTACCGAGACATCGACTGGGACAGCGAAGAGTTCCAGATGTTCTCGCACGATCCGCGGTGGATACTGCCGAACTACCATCCGCTCGGCGGGACTGCGTGGTATCAGCAACTGCCGCGCGGACGGCAGATCGAGGTCGGACACCACATCCAGATCAACTCGGTCAAGGTCGGCGCCGCGTTCGAGAGCATCCTCATCCGCGGAATGATGCAGTTCATCATGAAGATGCCGAACAACTCGCTCGAGTTTCGGTACTGCCTCCACGAGATCACCGAGGAGTGCAACCACATTCAGATGTTCCAGGAGTTGGTCAACCGATCCGGGGCCGACGTGCCGGGAATGCGCACCGACTTCCGCCTCGCTTCACCGACGATGGGCATGTTGGGCGCGGCGTTTCCCGTCGTGTTCTTCATCGGAATCCTCGCGGGCGAAGAGCCGATCGACCACTGGCAGAAGGAAGTCATCCGGCAGGGCAAGGATGTTCCCCCGGCGATGTTGCGCACCATGGAGATTCACATCGCTGAGGAAGCGCGCCACATCTCGTTCGCGCACCACTTCCTCCGTCAGCACTACCCGAATCTCGGCAGAATCAACAAGTGGCTCGTCTCGGTGTCGACGCCGATCATCATGCGCTGGCTCGCCGGCGTGATCATGGCGCCGCCGCGCAGACTGGCCGCAGACCTGGACATTCCACGTTCGGTCGTCAAAGAGGCGTACTGGGGTGGCCCGGTGGGCAGCAACCAACTGCAGTCCTACTTCGGCGACGTCCGAATGCTGGTCGACGAGATCGGCATGACCAACCGCACGGCCAAGTACCTGTGGAAGAAGCTCCGCATCGACGGCTCGGTCTCCCGATTCCGCGGCGAGCCGGACCGTTCCGCACTCGACTGAGCCACCGCGTATCGCGACGAAATATCAGAGTTTTGCTCGAGCTCGCCACACGCCCACTCGCGCAATCAGCAGATGATTACCGCAGAGTGTCCATCTGGCGGTAGGAATCCCCCAGGTGGTCGAGGTGCTTTCGCATCAGGTCCATCGCGCCCATGGAATCGCCGTCGGCGACGACGTCGAGAATCGCGCGATGGTCGTGGTCGACGCACGTCCAGAAGCCGTCCGGGGCGTGGTCGCGGCCGAATCTGCCCGACAACACCCGGAAGACGGGTGCAGTGATCAACTCGAGCAGCGGGTTCTGGGCCGCGCGGAGCAGGACCAGGTGGAACTCCTGATTCTTGGTGAACGTTTCCGGACCCTGGGCGTCGGTGGGGTCGAAGATCGTCTGGCGTAGCTGCGCGATGTGCTCGTCGGTGCGACGGAACGCGGCGATTCCCGCGGCCGGCACCTCCATAAGGTTGCGCACCTCCATGAGCTGATCCACGGTCACGGTCTCCGCGGCTGCCATCAAGGCGACGCCCGTTTCCAGGTGGGCACTGATGTGCCCGACGGTGGGGGCCGAGACGAAGCTGCCGCCGGTGACTCCGCGCGTCGTCTGAATGAGATTCTGGCTGGCCAAAGACCTGAGTGCTTCGCGAATGGTGCTCCTGCCGACCCCGAACTCTGCGGTCAGCTCGGCATCCCCGGGCAGCCGTTGACCTGGTTGAAGTTCTCCCGACAGGATGCGCTCACGCAAATGCGTGGCCAGGACTGCATACGCAGGTCCGCTTTTCGGCACCGTATCGGTCACGTCGAGGTCCTCACTGTCCGTTCGTCGCATAGTTCGGTCACACAGTCCGGTAGCAGAGTCCGGTTGCCGATGAGCCTAACCTCTGGAACGCGGACCGCTGGTCGAATCATCGGTTCTTTTGCAGTGACATGCCCTAGCCGAACCAGTGGAGGACGCTCGCCAGGGTCTCTGTAAAGCAGAAACATCAGAGGTATTGCGTTCGCCGGGATCGGCGGGCACTATGACTCGTGTCACCTTGCATCAGTGATCCACGACACTCGCAAGGCCGAAAGAGCCTACTCAGCACCTCTCCGCTCCACCGTGGGCGCCGGCAGAAACGGAAGCTTTGATGAAACGAATTGGAGTCGATGTCGGAGGAACGTTCACCGACCTCGTGCTGTGGGACGACGACGGCACCGTCGTGGTGCACAAGACGCCGTCGACCAATCACGATCCCTCCATCGGCACCATGAACGGCATCGCCGTTCTCGCCGAACGAGCGGGGATCGATCCGTCGGAGATCGACATGTTCTTCCACGGTACGACGGTGGCCACGAACATCGTGCTCGAGCACAACGGATGCGACGTCGGCATGATCACCACCGAAGGTTTCCGCGACCTTCTTCACATCGCCCGCAAGAAGCGCCCATTCAATTACTCGAACTACCAGGACCTTCCGTGGCAGAAGTGGCAATTGGTGCCACGCCGTAACCGACGCGTCGTGCCGGAACGCATCGATGCCGCGGGCACCGTCCTGACTCCGCTCGACGAGGACGCCGTACGCGAGCAGGTGCGCCTGCTGAAGCAGCGCGGAGTGCAGGCGATCGCTGTCGCGTTCCTGCACTCCTACCGCAACCCGACGCACGAGCAACGTGTCAAGGCGATCATCGCCGAGGAATTCCCCGATGTGTTCGTCTCCCTTTCCAGCGAGGTCGCACCGCAATACCGTGAGTACGAACGCTTTTCGACGGCTGCGCTGAACGCATTCATCGGCCCGAAGACCTCCAAGTACATCGCGAACCTGGCAGACAAGGCGCGGGATGCCCAGGTCGGCGAGGACGTTCACCTGATGACCTCGGCGGGCGGCCTCGTGACATCGCGCAGCGCAAGCGAGATCCCGGTGTCGCTGCTGACAAGTGGTGTCATCGCCGGTCTGCTCGGCGGATGCGCAATCGGCAAGGCGTCGGGATATCCGAGCGTCATCACCCTCGACGTCGGTGGCACCTCCGCCGACGTCGGCGTGGCACCCGACGGCGCACTGCGCATGAAACACCTGCTCGACACCCGCATCGGTGACTACCACGCCATGGTGCCGATGGCCGAGGTCGACACCATCGGTGCCGGTGGTGGATCCATCGCTGTCGTCGACGACGGTGGCATGTTCCGCGTCGGGCCGCGCAGTGCGGGAGCAGTGCCGGGTCCTGCCTGTTACGACCGCGGCGGCACCGAACCCACCTCGACCGACGCCATGGTCTCGATGGGCTGGCTGCGGGAGAACAGTTTCCTGTCCGGCACCATGGAAGTGAAGCCCGAACTCGCCCGTGAGGCCATTCAGTCCCACATCGCGGACAAGCTCGGCACCCCGCTCGACGAAGCGGCAATGGGCATCTTCAAGATTCTGGCGCACTCGATGACCGAGGCCATCAGCCTGCACTCCGTGCGCAAAGGGTATGACCCACGAGACTTCTCGCTGATCGCCGAGGGCGGCGCCGGGCCTCTGTTCGCATGGCAGATCGCCGACCAACTCGGTATCCCTCGCGTGATCGTGCCGGGCCACCCCGGCATCACCTCGGCCGTCGGGCTCCTGACCACCGACATCCGTTACGAGGTGCCCACGACGGTGTGGACGTCGTCGGCCGACCCGGACATCGAACTGGTCGCGTCGCAGATGGAACGGTTGTCCCAACAGGCGATCGCGCAGCTCGAAGCCGACGGCGTTGCCGCCGAGAACATCTCGCTCGAACGTAGCGTCGACTGTCGGTACGTCGGCCAGGGTTACGAACTTCGCGTCCAGGCACCCGACGGCGCCATCGACGACGTGTGGATCAAGACCACCGCCGAGGCGTTCCACGAAGCCCACGGCCGAACCTACTCACAACGCTTCGACGACAAGCCTGTGCAACTCATCAACATCAGGGTCACCGGCGTCGGCGCGGTTCCTCACGTCCGCATCGCCGACATCGAGAAAGGCGGCGCCGACGCGTCGGCCGCGATCAAGACCACGACGCAGGCTCTCTTCTGGGCCGACGAAGCGGCCAAACCCGAATGGGTGGAGACGCCGGTCTACGAGCGATCGCTGCTGCTCGCCGGCAACACGTTCGACGGGCCCGCCATCGTCGAACAGTTCGACTCGACCACCATCGTCGGTATGAATCAGCGCGCAGAAGTCGACGCCGTCGGCCACATCATCATCGAGAGGAAATCCGCATGAGCAAGGCGCTGATGCCCAAGACCGGAGTGTCACTCGCCGGTGAGGCAACACGAACGTGGAACGACGTCGAGGTCGACCCGATCACGTTGCGTGTCATCGGTGGTGCACTGCAGTCCATGGCCAAGGAAATGGCGCAGGTCCTCTACCGAATGGCCTATTCGAGCCTCATCCGCGAGTCCGAGGACCTCGGCGCGGGCATCTTCGACGTCAACGGACGAGAGCTCTGCGAATCGGATTCCACACCCATGCACTGCGGTTCGATTCCCGCCTACATCCGCGGAGTCAACCGTCGGCTCGCGGGAACGTACAAGCCGGGCGATGTCATCCTGCACAATCATCCCTACCACGGGGCGGCGCACTCGCCGGACTACGGCGTGATCATCCCCATCTTCTGGCAGGGCGAACACATCGGCTTCGCTGGCTGTACAGGTCACGTATCGGATGTCGGGGGAAACTTCCCGGGACTGTGCATGGATGTCGTCGACGTCTGGGCCGAAGGCAAACTCATGGACTCCATGAAGATCTACGAGGCCGGAGTTCGCAACGACTACCTGATCCAGCACATCCTCGACAACGTGCGCACGCCGGAGCAGAACCGCGGCGACCTCGAAGCCCTCATCGCCTGTTCGCGGATCGGGGAGAAGCGATTCACCGAGCTACTGGAGAAGTACGGCCTCGACACCGTCATGTGTGCCGGTGAGCGGTGGATGGACTACTCGGAGAGGATGCTGCGCAACAAGATTCGGGAGATACCCGACGGCAGCTACTCCGCGCCCATCGGCTACCTCGACGACGACGGCAAGAATCGCGGTGAACCGCTTGCGGTGGCCGTGCGAGTCCAGGTCGACGGCGAGGACATCCTCATCGATCTCACCGGGTCCAACAGTCAGGTGCCGACGGCGTTCAACGTTCCATTCGAGGGTTCCGTTCTGCCGGTTGCGGTCTCGGCCATCCGCACGATTCTGCTCGACGAGGACGTCACCGAGGAATTCGTGCCGCAGAACGACGGGTGCTTCCGGCCCGTCAAGGCATACGCACCCGAGGGAACCATCTTCAACCCGGACTTCCCAGCGTCGTGCTTCGCTCGTTTCTCCCAGGTCAATCGAGTGTTCGACTCGATCAACCTGGCGCTTGCACCAGTACTTCCCGATCACGCCGTCGCCGGTTCGTCCGCCGCGCTGTGCGCGATCGCGTACTCCGGGATCGCGCCGGACGGCGAATCCTATTGGGTCTACATCGAAATCAACGAGGGATCCTACGGCGGCCGGAACGGCAAGGACGGGATGGATGCCGTCGACGCGTTGATGGCCAACACCCGAAACAATCCGATCGAGGAACTCGAGCTCAATCACGCGATGCGGGCTCTGCGATACGAACTGCGTGACGAGGCCCCCGCTCCCGGGCAGTGGCGCGGCGGCATCGGCAGCGTACGCAAGTGGCTCATGGAGACCGACACGTTCCTCGGCTCGGAAGCAGACAATCGCTCCGACGCCCCGGCCGGCGCGCTGGGCGGGCACAACGGTGTGTCCGGATCCTTCACCCGCAACGCCGGGACCGATCGCGAGGAAGTGCTGTACTCCAAGGTCACTCAGGAAACCATCCGGGCCGGCGACACCCTGGAGATCAAACTTCCGTCGGGCGGCGGTTTCGGAAATCCCTTCGAGCGTGACCCGTTCCAGGTGCTCAGCGACGTGTGGGACGAGTACCTGACCGAGGAAGACGCGCGACGTGACTACGGTGTGGTCGTGAACACCGAGGACTGGACCGTCGACGAGGAAGCAACTGCGGGCCTGCGCGCCGGGAGCGTGGCCTGACCGATCTCGGCGCGGTCATCACCTGGTGTGACCGCGCCGGGTCAGGCACCGGCCCCGTGGCCGGGATGAGAATCGGCGTCAAGGACAACATCGACGTCGACGGTGTGGCCACCACGTGTGCATCGAGATTCTTCGACGGGCACGTGGCGAATCGCGACGCGGAGGTCGTCACTCGACTGCTCGACGCGGGCGCTCGGATCACTGCGAAGCTGAACATGGCCGAGTTCGCGGTCGGCGTCACTTCGCAGAACACCGCGGCCGCCGTCCCTCGAAATCCGTGGGACACGAGCCGGGTACCCGGTGGCTCCAGCGGGGGATCGGGATCCGCGGTATCCGCGGGACTCGTCGACGCATCACTGGGAACCGACACCGGAGGTTCGGTCCGGCTGCCGGCGTCGGCGTGCGGTGTCGTCGGACTCCGGCCGACCTGGGGAGCGATCAGCAACGACGGTGTGTTCCCGGTCAGCGAGGAGTTCGACACAGTCGGGCCGATGGCACGGACGGTCGACGGTGTTGCCCGACTGTTCACCGTCCTTGCCGACCACCCGGGATCGGCTGCACCGACAACCCGGCGGATAGGTGTTCCCACTACGTTCTTCACCGACGACGTCGACAACGGTGTCGCCGACGCCGTCCACGTTGCAACCCGAGTACTGGAAACCCTCGGCTACGACATCGTGCCGATCGAGATCCCGGGCGTCGCCGACGCTCAGGACATCGTCTACACCATCGTCTACTCGGACCTGGCGCACCGGCACCGAATCCGCGTGGACCGACAACCGGAACTGTTCCAGCCCGCAACTCTCGAAAGAATCTCCCTCGGGCTGAGCATCTCCGATGCCCAACGGGCGGCAGCCGTCCGCGGTCGAACGGAGTATCGCACCGGACTGAAGAAGGTGTTCACGGACGTGGACGTGGTGCTCACCCCCACGATGCCGGTGGACGTTCCCCGCATCGACGGGGGAGACGACGTCGTCGCCCAGTCTCGCCGGATGGGTCAGTTCAGTTACCCCTGGTCACTGCACGACGGTCCCACTCTTGCTGTTCCCGTCGGATTCCACTCCGGCTCGGGTATGCCGGTGGGAATGCAACTCACCGCCGCCGCCCACCACGAACAGCAGCTGTTCGACATGGGTTCGCGCTATCAGGCGGCGACGGACTGGCACACCCACTCACCTGGGTGAGCTGGAGCGTATGGTTGTAGATACTTTATGAAGTATCTACAAAGGAAGTAACCATCATGTCCGTGTTGGAAGCCCAGCGTTACGTCCATGTCGTTGCTCCGCACCAAGCGGAGACCGTGGACGAGGCACGCGCACCCGAGCCGGCGGACGACGGCGTGGTCGTGGACATCAGGTACTGCGGGATCTGCGCGACCGACACCCACGGGTACTCGTCGGCTGCCCTGCCCCCGGCTGTGTTCGGCCACGAGTGGACCGGAACGGTCTCCGCGATCGGCAAGGACGTCACGACCGTTGCTGTCGGGCAGCGGGTCGTCGGCGGAGTGGGCCCAGCATGCGGGCGGTGCCCTCAGTGCACGGCAGGACACGCAGCGCACTGTGATTTGGCGTTCGCCGAGGCCAACGGAATCACCGACGACGCACCGGTGCACGGCGGATTCGGCACCACGCTGACCGTCTCGGCCCGTCGCGTGGTCGCGGTGCCCGACGCGCTCACGGACGAGGAAGCCGCACTCGTGGAACCGGCGACCGTGACTTTCCATGCAGTGAAGCGGACCGCCATGACGCTCGGATCGACCGTGGTGGTGCAGGGAGCCGGGCCCATCGGCTTGCTCACGGCGCAGCACGCCCGCAACGCCGGTGCCGGCCGGGTGATCGTCTCCGAACCGTCACCGCATCGCCGCGAGCAGGCGACGCGGCTCGGGTTCACCGACGTGGTGGAACCGGCCGACCTCGATCGCGTGCTGCGCGGAGCAACCAACGGACTCGGTGCCGACGTTCTCTTCGAATGCACCGGAGTGGCAAGTCTTCTCCAGCCGTCGGCACAGTTGGTTCGTCGGGGTGGAGTGCTGTCGCTGCTGGGCTACCCGGGAACGGACTCGCAGGTGAGCTACGGCGACTGGCAGAGTCGCGAGCTCACGGTCATCGGATCGCTGGCGTACTCCCACGAGGACTTCGTCGGGTCGATGACCGCGATCGCCGAGAAGCGACTCGATGTCGCGTCTCTGCACACCGGCACGATCGGGCTCGGGGAGTTGACCGACATGTTCGTCGAGCTGGATTCGGGACAGAGCACCCACGCGAAGGTCTTGGTCGATCCTCGCCGCTAGCGCCTTGTGTGAGTGGAAATGTGTCCTCCAGGACACATTTCCACTCACCTAGGGTCAGTCGGCGTTCGTCGTCGCGCCCAGGAGGTCGCGAACCCGATTGGCGACGGTGATGAACTCCGGCTGTTCCATGGTGGAGCTGTAATCTCGCTCGACAGGGAGGTCGACGTCGAGGATTTCGACGATCCGGCCGGGTCGCGGGCTCATCACGACGACCCGATTGGCCAGGTACACGGCCTCGGCCACGGAGTGCGTCACCAGCATCACCGTCGTTCCGGTTTCGCGCCAGATGCGATGCAACTCGACGTTCATCTTCTCTCGGGTGAGAGCGTCGAGAGCGCCGAACGGTTCGTCCATCAGCAACACTTCGGGCTCGTGCAGCAGGGCGCGGCACAGCGAGACTCGTTGCTGCATACCGCCGGACAGTTCGTGGGGGAGTGCGTTCTCGAAACCACTGAGGCCGGTCATCTCGATCAGCTGGTCGGCTTTCGCGGCTGTCTGCTTGCGGTTCATGCCGCGCATCTCGCCCTGCAGCAGGATGTTCTTGCGGACGGTCCGCCATTCCAGAAGTGCGGCGCGCTGGAACACGTAACCGATGCCCCGCTGCGGCCCCTTCACCTGCTTGCCGCGCAGGCTCGCACTGCCGGAACTCGCATTGGTCAGTCCGGCAACAACTTTGAGCAGCGTCGATTTGCCGCATCCCGACGGTCCGGCGATGGAGACGAACTCTCCTTCTCCTACCGTGAGGTCGACATCGCTGAGCGCTGTCACGTCACCTCGTTTGGAGGAGAAGCGGACGCTCAGGTCGTCGACGGCCACTGCGGTGTCGGTCAGGACGGTTTTCGGTCGATCGAATGTGGCGGTCATGTCCTTACCTCACTGCTCGGTGGTCGTGGTGAAGGTGGAATCCCAGTACTTCGACGGCTCGTCGGCGCTCTCGAGGAGGCCGGCGTCGGAGAGAACGGTGATCGTGGACAGCCAGTCCTCTTCGGAGTTGACGCCCGGCGCGTTGCCTTCGGTGTTGGGGGTGGTGAGCAGCGGGATGGTTTCCTGCCACTGCTGCAGCAATACCGACTCGGGCGGGGTCTGCGGGTCCTTGCCGACCATGGAGGCCACTGCCGCCTCGGGGTTGGCGATGGCGGCTTCGAAGGACTCGGTGGTGGCGTCGACCATGGCCTGGACCAACTCAGGGGAGCGTTCGATGGTCGACTCGTTGGCGATGAGACCGTTGCTGAAGAAGTTCAGGCCCGCGTCGGAGTACTTCAGGTACCGCATCTCGCGGCCACTCTTGTTCGCGATGTTGGGGCCCTGATCGTGTGCGAAGCCGATCAAACCGTCCACCTGGCCGGACAACATGGCGGCAACCTTGCCTGCGGAGTCGAGGCTCTGCTGGGACACCGAACTCTCCTCGACGCCGACGGCATCGAGATAGATGGGGAACGTGGTCGTCGGCGCATCGCCCGCGGAGACTGCGATGGTCTTGCCGGCGAGGTCGGCCGTGGTCTGGATGGGGCCGTCGGCGTAGACCTGGACGGCCGAGGGGGTGGTCTGCAGGAAGACGCCCACGCTCTTGATCTGTACACCCTTGTCGATGTTGGACAGGACGGCCGCGGAGTCGGCCCAGCCGAAGTCGGTCTGGTTGGATCCCGCTGCCTGCGCGGTCTTGGTCGAGCCCTGGCCGGCGGTGATGGTCAGATCGATGCCGTGCTTGGCGAAGATCCCCTCCTGGACGCCGTAGTAGAACGGGGCGTGCTCGCCGTAGGGGTACCAGTTGAGCATCAGTGATGTCGCCGTGGTTTCACCGTCGGTGCCGGGAGCCTTCTCCTCGGCGCCGCCTCCGCTGCAACCGGCGAGTACGAGGGACGATGCGGCGGCCGCCGCGATGACGAGTTTTCCGAGTTTCATTCGATTTCTCCGATGTGTCAGACGGCGGACGCGGATGCAGTGGATCGACGCGACGCGTGCCAGGGGATGAGGAACTTCTCTGCGATCTCGATGATCATGAAGAGGATGATGCCGAGGGCGGACATGATGATCAGCGCCGCGAACAACATTGCGGTGTCGATGTTTCCGTTCGCCTGGAGGATGACGTAGCCGAGTCCTTCGTTGGCTCCGACGAATTCACCGACGACCGCTCCGGTGACGGCGAGTGTCGCGGCGATCTTCAGTCCGGACATCAACTGCGGCAACGACGCCGGGAACCGGACCTTGGCGAAGGTCTTCCATTTGCTGGCGCCCATCGTGGAGGTGAGTTCGAGGATCTCGGGGTCCACCGAACGCAGTCCGGCCATCCCGGCGATGACGATGGGGAAGAACGCCATCAACACGGCGACGAGGATCTTGGGGCTGGCTCCGAATCCGAGCCACACGACGAACAGTGGTGCGATGGCGATCTTGGGAATGACCTGAGCGAAGAGGATGAGTGGATACATCGTCTTCTCGATGCTCGACGAGTAGATCATCAGCACCGCAACAGCTTCGCCGACGAGCGCGGCGATCACGAATCCGGCGATGGTCTCGTACGTGGTGACCCAGGTGTGCCCGGCGAGGTACGAGGCGTTGTCCGCCATCGTCGACCAGGTGTCGCTGGGCGACGGGAGGATGTAGGGCGCGACGAGTTCCGACTCGGTCACCGCCCACCATGCTGCTACCAGTACGGCCACGAGCGCGAGCGGGCGCCACAGTCCGGACCACGTGTTTCGGAAGGAGGGCAGAATGTTCTTGAAGCTCCGTCGATGATCCGTCGGCGCAGGGTGTGTTGCCGACGGCTCAGCGGAACGGATCTCGACCGACGTTGTTACCGCCATGAGAAGTCCTCGAGCTAGTAGTGGGCGGGCTACGACGCTCCCGCTGGAATGCGCTTTCCGAAGCTGAAGCGAATGTAGTGTGACCGCGCCCACACTGTCAAGAGTTCTTAAAGTTCACCTGGTCAGAGCGCTGCTCGCACGCAACACGACGGTGCCGGGGGCGTACTCGTGCGTGTCCTGCTCCCCGTCGAGAGCGAGCTTCACCGCACGCTCACCGATCTCCACGAGTGACAGGGCGACGGTCGTCAGGCTCGGAAAGTGATCCCGCAGCGTCGGGATGTCGTCGAAACCCGCGATGCAGATATCGTCGGGCACGCGAAGGCCCTGGCTGCGCCACGCCGCAATGGCGCCGATCGCCATCACGTCCGTGACGGCAAAGACGCAGGGTGGCGCGGTCTCGGAGCCGGGATGCAGTTCCAGCGCCGCGGCGAGGCGTCGGGCAGCGCTGAATCCGCCGTCCCGTGAGAAGTCGCCCGCCACTTCGATTTCCGGGGCAAAGCCGTGCCTGGCCAGGGCGTCGACGAAACCGTTTCGCCGGTCCACCGACGTGCGGATGTTGCCGGGCCCGCCGATGATCGCGAACCGTCGGTGACCCTCGCCGATCAATGCCTCGGCGAGTGCCGCCGACGCCACGAAGTTCTCCGGTTCGACGGCCGCGCCGAACGGTAGAGGTTGCCCGATGACCACCACTTTTCCGTCGTTCTTCCGATACGCAGCGAACTCCTTCTCCAGATCTCGATCCAGGTCACCGCTCTGACGCGAGCCGGCCAGAATGATGGCGTCGGCGCGGTGCGAGATGAAGGTGCTGACCGACTGGCGTTCGATGTCGAAATCGCGCTCGGTGCTGGCCAGGAGGACCAGCTTGCCGGCTGCGCGCGCCTCGTTCTGCACTCCGCGCACGATCGAGGAGAAGTACGGATCCGCGACGTCGTGGACCACCAGCCCGATCAGGCCGGTGGAGGACCGCGCGAGCGCCTGGGCCTGGGCATTCGCCACATAGCCGAGGTCTGCCGCGGCTGCGCGAACCCGGTCTGCGACGCCTTCTCCCGGGATTCGCGAGGAACCGTTGAGGACTCTCGACGCAGTGGCCTGGGAAACCCCGGCCGCCGCGGCCACGTCCTGCAGTCTGACTGCCGCCATGATCGATTCTCCTCGAGTTGCCGCTTGACCAACCGACGTGGACAGCATAGCTTGGAAAGCGCATTCCGAAGCTGACTTGTTCGCTCGACGCGTGTGGAACTTTCCGCCACACCGTTTCTGGAACCCTTCCCGACGGCTCAGCCCGTCCCCAGCCCTGAACGTCCGTGAACACCTCGACGTCCCTCCTGAAGAACAGGCAACTGCTATGCCCAACCCCACTCGTACCCTGCGTATCGCCATGAACGGTGTCACCGGCCGCATGGGTTACCGTCAGCACCTCCTGCGTTCGATCCTCCCCATTCGCGAGGAAGGCGGCGTCCTTCTCGCCGACGGCTCACGCGTCCAGGTCGAGCCGATCCTCGTCGGTCGCAACGAAGCCAAGCTGCAGGAACTCGCCGCACTGCACGGCATCACGGAATACAGCACCGACGCCGCATCCGTCATCGACGACCAGAGCATCGACATCTACTTCGACGCCCAGGTGACCTCGCGACGGGCCGAAGCACTGGCGTCGGCGATGAAGGCGGGCAAGCACATCTTCACCGAGAAGCCGACCGCAGAGACCCTCACCGAAGCGATCGAACTGGCCCGCATCGCCGAGAACGCCTCCGTCACCGCAGGAGTCGTGCACGACAAGCTCTACCTGCCAGGGTTGGTGAAGCTCAAGAGACTGGTCGACGAGGGATTCTTCGGTCGAATTCTCTCGCTGCGAGGCGAATTCGGCTACTGGGTCTTCGAAGGCGACGGTCAGCCGGCGCAGCGTCCCAGCTGGAACTACCGCTCCGAGGACGGCGGCGGCATCATCATCGACATGTTCTGCCACTGGAACTACGTTCTCGAAGGCATCCTCGGCAAGGTCGAGACCGTCACCGCCAAAGCGTCGACCCACATCCCGACACGCTGGGACGAGCAGGGGCGCGAATACACGGCCACCGCCGACGATTCCGCCTACGGCATCTTCGAGCTCGAGAACGGCGTCGTCGCCCAGATCAATTCGTCGTGGGCGGTGCGGGTGTTCCGCGACGAACTCGTCGAATTCCAGGTCGACGGCACGCACGGATCCGCAGTCGCCGGGCTGCGCACATGCGTCGCCCAGCACCGATCCCACACACCGAAGCCCGTGTGGAACCCGGATCTCCCGGTGACGGAACCGTTCCGCGAGCAGTGGCTCGACGTACCCGCGAACGCGGAGCTCGACAACGGCTTCAAGCTGCAGTGGGAAGAATTCCTCCGTGACGTGATCGCCGAGCGACCACACCGGTACGGATTGCTCTCCGCCGCTCGGGGAGTGCAACTGGCCGAGCTCGGTCTCCGCAGCTCTGCCGAAGGCCGCCGACTCGACGTTCCGGAGATCACGCTGTGACCGCGGTCGATCAGCGTGTGGCGATAGCATTGCCGGGCAGAGGCATTCACACGCTGGGAGAGCCAGGGGAGTGGACACGGCCGACGAGCCCGATCACCTCGCGCATCGTCTACGCCGCCGCGCACGTCGTCCCGCGTGCGACCGGAGACAACACGCCCGGCGCACTCGCGGACATCGACTGGGACGCAACGCTTGCCTACCGTCGCGAACTCTGGTCCTACGGCCTCGGCGTCGCCGACGCCATGGACACAGCCCAGCGCGGGATGGGGTTGGACTGGGCCGCGACCGCGGAGCTGATCAGGCGTTCGGGTGCGGAAGCAGCACAGGTCGGGGGACTGCTGGCCTGTGGTGCCGGAACGGACCAACTGGACCTCGACGCCGTCCCGACGGGTCCAGCCGGGCTCGAGATAGTCCTGGGCGCCTACCGTGAGCAAATCGCCGTCGTCACCGAAGCAGGTGCCGACGTCATCGTCATGGCCTCGCGCGCTCTCGCCAAGGTCGCGGCGTCACCGGACGACTACCGCTACGTCTACTCGACGTTGCTTCGCGAAGTCGATCGGCCCGTCATCCTGCACTGGCTGGGCACCATGTTCGACCCGGCACTCGCCGGTTACTGGGGAAGCACCGACATCGACGAGGCCACCTCGGTGTTCCGCGGACTCGTCGACGAGCACGCGGACAAGGTCGACGGCGTCAAGGTCTCCCTGCTCGACGCACAGCACGAGATCGCCTTGCGCCGAGCACTACCGTCGGGCGTGCGGTTGTACACCGGAGACGACTTCAACTACCCGGAGTTGATCATCGGCGACGAGCACGGCCACTCCGACGCTTTGCTCGGCATCTTCGCCGGCATCTACCCCGCGGCGTCGACGGCCCTGCAGGAACTCGACCGCGGCAATACCGTACGTGCAGAGGAGATCCTGCGCTCGACGCAAGAGCTGGGACGCCACATCTTCTCCGCGCCCACCTATTACTACAAGACCGGTATCGCCTTCCTGTCCTGGCTGCGCGGAAAACAACCGGGGTTCTCGATGGTCGGGGGCTTGGCGTCGGGCCGAAGCGTCGAACATCTGACGCAGTTGTTCGTCCTGGCCGACAGAGCAGGTCTGCTCGACGATCCCTCGTTGGCCGTGCACCGAATGGAGCTGTTCCTGGAACTGAACGGAGTCACGTCGTGACGCTTGCCTGCTACGACCTCGACAACCCCTACGCTGCATTGTCGTTGAACACCAAGACGGTCAACAGGTGGACCTTGAAGGAAGCAGTCGACGGCGCCGCCCGCGCCGGGCTCGGCGCCGTCGGCCCATGGCGAGACCGCGTACACGAAGTCGGTGTGGCGCAGGCTGCAAAGCTGGTGTCCGACGCAGGCCTGCGCGTATCGAGCCTGTGCCGAGGCGGATTTCTGACCGCCCTCGACGACGACGGGCTCGACGACAACCGCCGTGCACTCGACGAGGCTGCAGAACTCGGAGCGCCGGAACTGGTCATGGTGATGGGAGGAATCCCGGACAAGGACCTGATCGGCGCCCGCGCCCGCGTCGAAGATCGCTTGGCCCAGTTGGTTCCCTACGCCCGCGAGCGGGGAGTACGAATCGCACTCGAACCGCTGCATCCGATGTACGTTGCCGACCGCGCCGTCATCTCCACTCTGGGACAGGCACTGTTTATGGCCGAACCCCACCCGGCCGAGACCGTCGGCGTCGTCGTCGACACCTTCCACATCTGGTGGGATCCAAACCTGGAAGAGCTGATCCGCACCGCGGGACGACGCGGCCGCATCAGCTCCTACCAGGTGTGCGACTGGCTGGTTCCGATGGAAGCCGACCCACTGCTCTCCCGCGGAATGATGGGGGACGGCGTCATCGACTTCACGACCATCGGCACCTGGGTACGCGAGGCAGGCTATCGCGGCGACGTCGAAGTCGAGATCTTCAACACCGCAGTCTGGGACACCGACTGCGACCTGGTCGTCGACACGATGAAACAGCGCTACCGCGACCTGGTGCTGCCGGCTCTCGTGGGATGAGCGTGGACGGGGATCGCCGCAACCTGGCCTACAGTTGTCGGCGGTACCCGGTCACATCCCTAGTAGGAGCTGTTTCGTTTGAGTTGGATCCGCATGAACGACGTCGCCAAGGGATACGACGGCAAGGTGATGCTTCGCGAGGTGTTCTTCAAGCTCGCCGACGGCGACAGGATCGGCCTGATCGGACGCAACGGCACCGGCAAGACGACCCTGCTGCAGCTGCTGTTGGGGCGTGAGCAGCCGGATTCCGGAATCGTCGACGTCACCGACGGTGCCCGCATCGGGTACTTCTCCCAGTTCTCGGAACTCGACGGTGAGCGCAGCATCCAAGCCGAGCTGGAGTCGCTCTTCACGGCAGTGCATGCGATCGAATCCGACCTCGCCGAGGTCGAGGCAGCGTTGGGTGGCGATCTGGACGAGAAGCAGATGTACAAGCTGGTCGATCGCCAGGCCGAGTTGCTCGAGGCGATGGACAGCAGCGGCGGCTGGACCTACCACCAACAGATCGACACCGTGCTGTCCATGCTCGGGTTCAACGCCGACCGTCGAGATCTTCCCGTCGGCAAGTTGTCCGGCGGCTGGAGAAACCGCGCCGCGCTCGCGAAGATTCTGCTCGAAGCGCCGGACGTACTGTTGCTCGACGAGCCCACCAACTTCCTCGACGTCGCAGGCATCGCGTGGCTCGAACGCTGGCTGCGAGACTTCCGCGGAGCCCTGCTCGTGGTGTCGCACGACCGGCACTTTCTCGAGCAGGTGGTCACCAGCATCGTCGAGATCGAGAATCATCACCTGCAGACGTACGACGGTTCGTACTCGGAATACGTTGTGCAGAAGCAGTTCCGGCTGAAGAACCTCGAACGAGAATTCAGTAGCGAACAGCAGTTGCTGGCGTACGAGCAGGAAGCCATCTCCGATAGAAAAGAAGCACTGAAGAACCCGAGCGGCGTCCTCAAGCGCAGGCTCGCGAACATCAAGAAGGCCAAGAATCCTCGACCCGTCGACACCGTGGTCACCGCCATCTACGGGGGCCTGCACGTCCACGACAACCTGGCGGAAATAACCGGGATCTCCAAAAGCCATGGTGATCAGGATCTTTTCTCCGACGTGTCCTTCGAGATTCACCGAGGAGACCGGATCGCGATCACCGGCCCCAACGGATGCGGAAAGACAACTCTCGTCGACATCCTCACCGGCGCACAGCAACCCGACGCCGGCAAGGTCAAGTGGAAGACCAAAGCGCCGTCGTTCATCTACTACAACAAGGTACTCGCGGACCTGGACCCCGACGACACCGTCACGCACGCAGTGAACGCCATGCCCGGCAGCCTGGCATTCACCGCCACGAAGAAGGAAGTCAATCGCTTCCTGACCTTGCTCCAATTCTCGGAACTCGATCTCAAGACGCGCATCGGCGTCCTGTCCGGCGGGCAGAAAGCACGTGTCGCTTTGGCGCAGTGCCTGTTGTTCGGAGCAGGCGTCATCGTCCTCGACGAGCCCACCAACCACCTGGACCTGGCCAGTACACAGGTGCTCGAACGCGCCCTCATCGCCTTCCCCGGCGCCGTGATCCTCGTCAGCCACGACCGGTTCTTCGTCGAAAAAGTGGCCGTGCGGCAACTGTCCTTCGACGGCCAGGGCGGCGTCGCCGAAACTGCCGGGGTGCAGATGCCGCTGTGACGTGGGACGGCAGCCAATATTTCGGACATATGGAACACTCGGGAGGGTGAAACGCGCCCCCTTCGTGATTCCTGCCCTTGCTGCCGTCACCGCGCTTGCGGCGGCTTGCGGATCCTCCGATCCGACACCGGCCGCAGCGCCTGACACCACGTCCTCGTCTCAGGCGCCGGCGTCGTCGGCATCGACACCTTCTCCGTCGAACGCCGATATCTACACCCTGCCGGGAACGGATGTGTTTCCCGAAGGCATCGCCGCCGACGACGAGACGTTCTACGTGACGTCGACGGGTGACGGAACGGTGTTCCGGGGAACGCTCGGCACCCCTGAGCTGCAGGTGTTCCTGCCCGGCGGTGCAGACGGGCGAACCGCCGCGGCGGGCCTCGACGTCTCCGACGGCGACGACGACAACAACAACAACGACAACGACGTCGACGACGTGAACCGGCTCGTCATCGCAGGGGGACCCACCGGCAAGGTCTGGGTCTACGACAGTGTGTCCGGTGCCCTCGTCGGCACGTTCACCAACGGCCTCGGCGAGGACGCGACATTCTTGAACGACGTCGCGATCGCCGACAACGGCGACGTGTTCGTCACCGATTCGCGCAGCCCCGCGCTGTTCCGCATTCCGGCAGTGCAGGTGCGCGACGGAGCTCAGGACGGTCCGCTCGAAACCTTCGTCGACTTCGACGGCACCCCGTTCCAGTACGGCGAGGGTTTCAACGCCAACGGCATTGTGGAGGTCGACGACGGCGCGCTGGTCGTCGCGCAGTCGTCCACCGGAAACCTGTACCGAGTCGACGGACGGTCGAAGGAAGTCACCCAGGTCGATCTCGGCGGTCGGACTCTCGTGAACGCCGACGGACTCGAGCTCGACGACGACACGCTCTACGTCGTCCGCAATCGCGACGGACTCATCTCACGGGTGGATCTGTCCGACGACGGTAGGTCCGGCCGAGTCGTCGGAGAGATCACCGACGGATCCTTCGCCTACCCGACGACCGTCGCTGCCACGGACGATCGCCTGCTCGTGGTGAACAGTCAGTTCGACAAGCGGGGAGGAGATCCGGTGGAGCCCTTCACCGTCAGCTCCATTCGAGAATAGGCGCTCAGTCCTTGTAGTAGACCACCTGATGGCTTGTCGCCAGTAGCTTCTCGTCGCTGCTCCACAGTTCGGCCGACTGATCGAAGTACCCCTTGTGGAACCGTCGGGCTGCGGCGTTGGCGAGAACGAACGAATCCGACTGCACAGCAAGATCGTCGGCCGTCGCGAAGTAGTGGATGGTGAGCGAGATGGTGCCGGCGGGCACGTACTTGCCGCGGCGCTGGAAGACTCGAGGGTAGAACACGTCGCACATGGACGTCAGTGACTCGAAATCCAATGCGCGTGCCGGGGTGTCCCTCACCCACAGGGCGATGGCGGAGTCCGCGGCTTCGTTCTCGCTCAACGGTCCTGCGGCGAAGCGCATTTCGTAGTTTCGCGCCCACGCGATGAACTCCGGGAAACCGCCGGACTCGAGCTCCGACGGCGCAGGCACGGCCGGGGGAGTCGCTTCGTCGTCGTCCCATGTGTCGCGTCGAGTGCCGAAGACGGCGGTTGCCGTCGTCGCAACGACGCCGTCCTGGGTCAATTCCAGGTACCAGTGCTGGTTCGATCGATTGGTGCGCATTGCGCGCGTCGAGATCTCGAATTCGCCCTCGGCGATGGGGCCGGCGAAGTTGATCGTGAGCGAGATCGGGTCGCCGAGACGATCCGGATGCAGACGGACAGCGCGCACGAAGGCTGCTGCCGTCACGCCACCGAACGGGCCGACCATGTTGTTGTATGGCGCCGAGGTGCGGCCCAGGAACACCCCGGGACTGATGCTCTCGAGCGCAAGCGCCTCGTCGAACTGATGATCGTCGGACATCGTTCCCCTGCTCTGATCGGCGGTTCTATGCTGCGCGTCATAGTACCGGACTCGAGTAGTTTCACCGATCCGCCCACTGTTCCCTCGCGCATACAGTCGTTCGACATCGAACGAAAGGACCGGTCATGCCGAAGGTCACGAAATGGGCGCTCCCGCTGCTGGTGGCTCTCTGCCTCTCCGGTTGTGCGTTCGAGCCGCTGTCCAGGTTCTTCGGAGCGGACGCGGACAAGTACTTCGACGATCCGCGGGTCATCGCACTGCTGGACGCCGCGCAGAAGGGAAACCTGGACGAGGTGCGTTCCCTCGTCGAGGACGGCGTAGACATCGAGTCGCCGAGCAACGACCACGACCCCAAACGCGCAGCGATCACACCTTTGCTGTGGGCGGTCGAGTTCGGTTCGGCGTCGACGGTGACCACTCTCCTGGAGGCCGGAGCCGACGCCCGCGCCCAGACCGTCGGTGGCTACAACGCCCTCAACTATGCAGTGCTGCGAGACAACATCGAATCCGTGGAGGCGCTGCTGAACTGGGACGCAACCCTCGTCGACTCACCGGACCGCTTCGGCGGCAACGCCGTTCACGGCATCGCGCTGTACGGCCGCGAGGACATGCTCGACGTGATGATCGACGCGGGGGCGTCACTCGACACCCGTCAGACTGAGAGTCGCCAGACTCCGTTGTTCTCGGCGGCGGCCGTGAACAACGTCGACATGTGCCTGCGGCTCGTGAAAGCCGGAGCCGACGCCGGTCTTCGTAACGACACCGGTGAGACGTTCCTGCCCTCGCTGTTCCGGACGAACGACACAGTGATGAATCGCGACTTCCTGTCCTCGCGCGAGAAGCTGGTCGACGAGATGCGCGCCCGAGGATTTCCGGTCGAGACCGGCCGATGATTTCGCCGCTCGGGGCGAGTCTCACCATGTAACCGACCAGAGAGGTACGACGTCATGGCAACTCTGCTGTATTCGGCGACGATGTCGCTCGACGGATTCATCGCAGGTAGAGGCGGGGACATGTCCTGGCTGAGCGAGTACGTGGGGGAGCCGAACGAGGCTGCGGATCGATTGCTGTCCCGAATCGGGGCCATTCTGTGTGGAGCCGTCACCTTCTTCGGCGACGACCCCAATCGAGGCACGGATGCCGAGGGTGCGTTCGGTGGCCAGTACGACGGCCCCACCGTGCTGCTGACGCATCGACCTCCGGTGAATCCCATTCCCGGGGTCTCGGTCGCCACCGACCTGCACGCAGCCGTCGAACGCGCTGCCGCTGCGGCGGGGGAGCAGTATGTCAACGTGCTGGGTGCCGATGTCGCCCGGCAGTGCATCGACGAAGGGCTGCTCGACGAGATCCTGGTCTTCACGGCGCCGGTTCTCCTCGGCGACGGTGTGCGTCTCTTCGACCGCCCCGGTGGTGAACGGGTGACCCTCGAACGCATCCCCGGTGAAGTCGAGAACTGGTACCGCGTGCTTCGCTGAAGCGGCCTGCGCGGTTCTGTGACTTCCACGTCGGTGACGAGCCTGAAGTCGGATTCTTCGGGCACAGTGGATCGGGTGACGATCGATATACCGCGCCTCGTGCGACCCGCCTCGGCCGGTGCCGTCGCCATCATCCTCGGTTCCATCCTCGTGCTCGTGCTGGACATTCACACCGCGGCGAGCAATGCCAGCCACCTGCGTCGAACCATCAGTGAGTACGGCCTCGGCGCCCAGCAGTGGGTCTTCACCGCAGGAGTGCTGCTTCTTGCGCTGGGATCCGCCGCGACGCTGGTGGCTGCGGTTCGCACCGGGTTGGTCAGGCCACGATCGACAGCGGCGGTCGCCCTGACGCTGTGGACCGTCGGCCTCGTCGCCGTTGTCGCCGTCCCCAAACAGGATTGGAGCAACGACGCCACACTCGGGCTCGGCGGTGCCATCCACCGGGCCGGTGCGGCAATGGCGTTCGTGAGCGTGCCGATTGCCGTGATCGCCTTCGCTCTGCCGTGGTTACGCGACGGGCGGTGGGGTGTTCGAGCGCGGTCGACGCTCGGCCTGGCATTCCTGTCGGTGGCCACGTTGCTCCCCATCCTGTACGCGCTCGTCGTCGGCGCGACCACGACGACTCCCTGGTACCGGGTCGTCACGCTGGGTTACGCCGAGCGCGCCCTGGTGGTCGCCGAGGTGCTGGCGCTCATCTCGCTGGCCCTCTGGGTTCGGGCGGCGTCGGCGAACAGGGCGCGCGAGCGTTAAGTTCCGGCCTGCCTCGTCCGGTACGCCGCGACGGCGGTGCGGTTACCGCACGCTGTGCTGCAGAACTTGCGCGATCGATTACGCGAGAGGTCGAGCACGATGCCCTCGCAGTCGGCTGCACAGATGGTCAGACGAGAGAGTTCGTCGGCGCGGATGACGTCGATCATCGCCATCGCGGTCTCGACGGCGATGCGTCGCGCAAGGGGACTGTCGTCGCTGACCGCGTGCAGGTGCCAGTCGGTCTCGCCGTGGCGGACCAGTCGGGGCAAGGCGCAGGCGTCGGCCAGGATCGTGTTGACGAGCTCCACCGCAGTGTCACGGTCGCTCGTCAGCAAGGTCCGCAACGACGGACGTAGGGCGCGGACGGCATCGAGCTCGGCTGCGTCGCCGTCGAAACGTCCCGTGTAGTGGTGTCGGGCGAAGAACTCCTTCAGCTGGTCCCGGGTCACGAGTGTGTCGGGATCCTCGCCCGAGTTGGCCAAGGCTACGGCGGACACCAGCGCACCTGCGGTGTCATCGGTGAAGACCATGTTGACACCTTACCAATCGGTTCCTACTGTAATGAGCCATGACGGCGTTGACCAATGACGGAACTCCTTTGGGTGGGATGGCAGCCACTCCATCCAGGCTGGCCTCGGGTCTGGGATTGGCGGTTGTCTCATCGGCTGCGTTCGGGCTGTCCGGGCCGCTGGCGAAGAGCCTGCTCGACGCCGGGTGGACGGCTGGGTCCGCCGTCACGGCCAGGATCATGATCGCTGCCGCCGTCCTTCTGGTTCCCGGCATGTTCGCGCTACGGGGACGGTGGGCACTGCTGTCGAAGAATCTGCGCACCATCCTCGCCTACGGCGTGTTCGCCGTCGCCGGTTGCCAGTTGGCATTCTTCAACGCGGTGAACTACATGCCGGTCGGGGTGGCGCTGCTCATCGAATTCACCTCTCCGGTGGCAGTCATCGGGTGGATGTGGTTGCGGCGAGGGCAGCGCCCGACGCTGGTGACGGTCGGTGGCGCTGCCGTCGCCGCCGTCGGCCTGTTCCTGGTGCTCGATCTCGTGTCCGGTGCTTCGTTGGATCTCCTCGGGGTCCTGTGGGCGCTGGCAGCAATGGCGGGCGCGGCCGTGTACTGGATCATGTCCGCCGACGAGGGAAACGGGCTGCCCCCGTTGACGCTGGCCGCTGCCGGATTGCTGTGCGGCGGAACGATTCTGCTCGTCGCAGGCGCGCTCGGAGTGGTTCCCTTCGCGGCGAACACCGACGATGTCGTCCTCGCCGGCGCGACCATGCCCTGGTGGGGGTCTGTCCTCGGGCTGGGAATCGTGACGGCAGCGCTGGCCTACGTCTGCGGAATTGCCGCCATTCGCAGGCTGGGGTCGAGACTCGCGTCGTTCGTCGGGCTCACGGAAGTGGTGTCGGCTCTGCTCTTCGCCTGGCTGCTTCTCGGTGAAACGCCACGGCTCGTTCAGATCTCGGGCGGCGTTCTCATCCTGATCGGAGTCATCGTGGTCAAGCTGGGTGAGCCGCGTAACCCGTGAATGCCGCACATATCCGAACACGCCCCCGCCGGCGGTCAGGCTCCTAGGATTGTCGTCGAACCCCGAAGTGGCCGGCACCGAGCGCGAGGAGACATCATGACGACCCGCCTGAATCCGTATCTCAACTTTCGCGGCGACGCCCGTGAGGCACTGCAGTTCTACCACTCCGTGTTCGGAGGCGAGCTCACTCTCAACACGTTCGCAGACTTCGGTGCGAGCGACGACCCGGCCGAGAAAGACCAGATCATGCACGGCCAACTCGTCTCGCCCAGCGGTCTGACTCTGATGGGTGCGGACACGCCGTCGAGCATGAACCTGAACGTCGGCGACAACATCTCCGTCTCGCTCAGTGGCGAAGACGAGGCCGAATTGACCGGATACTGGAACACACTGGCCGACGGGGCACAGAACACGATGGGTCTGAACAAGGCCCCGTGGGGTGACACCTTCGGCATGCTCACCGACAGATTCGGCATCAACTGGCTGGTCAACATCGCAGGTTCGTGATGGAAAGTAGGCTGCCGACATGGCCGAGAACATGCACCATCGACTGAACTACATCGAACTGACAGTGACAGACCTGGCCGCAGCTCAGGCCTTCTATTCCGGCGCATTCGGCTGGGGGTTCAACAATTACGGGCCCGAGTACGCCGGAATCCAAGGCGCCGACGGGGACGAGGTCGGTGGTCTCGCGCTCTCCACCGAACCACGCCCGACCGGTGGCCCGTTCGTTCTGCTCTACTCCGACGACCTGGAAGCGTCACTGGACGCAGTGACCGCAGCCGGCGGTGAAGTGGTCAACGGGCCGTACGAATTCCCCGGAGGTCGACGCTTTCACTTCACCGACCCGAGCGGAAACGAACTGGGAATCTGGGCGGCGCAGTAGTTTCCGGCCGCTACCCAGCAAGCACGGCGTCGATCTGCCCCATGGCGAGGCTCATGCCTTCCTCCATGCCCATCTCGATGAGCGTGTTCATCTGCTCGGCACTCACGAAGGTCGCGACCGTCGTCATGCGGGTACGTCCGTCGACGTCCTCGAGCGTGACGGCGGTCTTCGTGACGCCCAAGTTGTCGATGGGGTTCCAGTCGTCGTCGGCGAAACCGTCGTCGAACGACAGGCTCGACGGAGCGTCCAGTGACGTGATGCGCCACCAACCGCGGGCCTTCTCGCCGTCGGGACCGGTCATGTAATAGAGCGCCTTGCCACCTTCGACGAACTCGTGGGTGTCGAAGGTCGCGGGCCAGGTCGGTGGGCCCCACCAGCGTTCGAGCTGACGAGGGTCGGCCCAGATCTGCCACACCCGGTCGACTGTCGCGTCGAACTCGGCGACGATCGTGAAGTTCAGTCGGTCGGGGTTCTGTGTTGTGCTGATGACGCTCATGAGGGTTCTCCCTGGTCTTCGGCGAGGATATCGGCGATCCGGTCGACGCGTCGGCGCCAGATCGTTTCGTACTCGGCCAGCAGTGCTCGTGCTCTTTCGATGCCTACCAAATGAATTCGCACGATCTGCTCCCGTCCGCGCTTCTCTTTGCTCACGACCGAAGCGCGTTCCAAAATCGCAACGTGCTTCTGCACGGCCGCGAAACTCATGGAGTAGTGAGCGGCGAGCGAGGACACCGAATGCTCGTTCCGTAGAAGCCTGGACACGATGTCGCGCCGAGTGGTGTCCGCGAACGCCTGGAAGAGGCGGTCGAGATCGGCATCGCTCACTTCATCTACAACCATTTGGTTGTACGTTAGGCGGTCGGTCGGCATCGGTCAAGGGTCGAGGACTTCCTGTCAGGCCTCGGTCAGTTCGGCGAGCTGCCGGGTGACGGTTCCCCACCCGTCGTGAAAACCGAGCTCGACGTGCTGCGCAGCCGTGGCTGCATCCTTGTGCATGACCGTCGCGAGATACTCGGTCCCGTCCGGGTGGTCGGCGAACGTGATGACGGCAGTGATGAACGGGTCGGTAGCCGGTCGCCAGCCTGCAGTGAGTGCATTCGTGAACACCAATCGTTCCCCGTCGACGACGTCGAGGAAGCATCCCGCGATGTGCGGCCCGAACGTCTCTTCTGTCTCACTGATCTCGGTGACGAACGATCCACCCGGTCGCAGGTCGAGGTCGACGACACGTGCCGTAGCGGGCTTCGGCACCCACCACTGTTCCAGCTGGGAGGGTGTCGTCCAGGCTTCCCACACTCGTGTGCGTGGTGCGCGAATGATCCGAGAGACGGTCAGATCGAGGTCGGATTGCGTGTGTGTCATGACGGCTCCTGTGTTTCGGTGACGAACTGTTCGAGACGGTCGGTGTGCGCTTCCCAGGTGGAACGCTGCTTCTCGAGCCACATTTCGACCGCGGAGAATGGATCCGCGACGAGCGTGCAGATACGTGTTCGCCCGGTCTTGTGGGTCAGAATGCACCCGCTGTCCTCCAGCAGGCGGATGTGTTTCAGGAAGGACGGTAGGGCCATGGAGAACGGCTCGGCCAACTCTCCGACGCTTGCCGGCCCTCGTCCGAGGCGTGCGAGAACGGCCCGTCGGGTGGGATCGGACAGTGCGTGGAAGACGAGATCGAGCGTCGGCGAAAACTGAGCCATAAGGCAAACTATCAACGCCTAATGGTTAGCGCAAGGGCTAACCATTAGCGGATGTCGATGCGGAGTTCGATACTGGACAGCATGCTTCCGGTTCTCGACCTCACACACGCGGACTCCGACCCGGTGCGCTTTCGCGCCGATCTGCTCGCCGCCGCCCACGAATCCGGGTTCTTCTACCTGACCGGCCACGGGGTGTCCGGATCCCGAATCGCAGAGGTGTTGCGCCTGGCACGGGAGTTCTTCGCCCTGGACGACGGCGCCAAGGACGAGATCTCGCAACTGAAAAGTCCGCAGTTCCGTGGATACTCGCGTCTCGGTGGAGAGCTCACCAACGGACGAACCGACTGGCGCGAACAGATCGACATCGGCCCCGAACGTGCCCTCGTCGACGGGGCAGAAGGGTACTGGCACTTGCAAGGTCCGAACCTCTGGCCGTCGGCGCTGCCGAAACTGCGTCCCGCGTTCGAAGCATGGGAACAGGAACTGTCCGACGTAGGCCTGCGGCTGCTACGACAATGGGCAACGGCCCTCGGTGCCGAACCCGGCGTGTTCGACGACGCATTCGCACACAACCCGGCAACCCTGATCAAGGTGGTGCGGTACCCCGGAAGCTCCGAGAATCCGCAGGGAGTGGGTGCGCACAAGGATTCGGGAGTGTTGACGTTGCTGCTCGTCGAGCCGGACTCCCGAGGCCTACAGGTGGAGCTCTCGCCGGACAAGTGGATCGACGTTCCGCCCGTCCAGGACGCGTTCATCGTCAACATCGGAGAGCTCCTCGAAGTGGCAACGCAGGGATATCTGCGTGCCACCCGCCACCGCGTCGTCGCGCCCAGCGAGGGCACCGACCGAGTATCCATTCCGTTCTTCCTCAATCCAGCCCTCGACGCCGTGATTCCCATTGTCGAACTGCCGGACGAACTCGCCGCTCGAAGCCGGGGCGTCGAGGACGATCCCACCAATCCCATCTTCGCGACCTACGGCGAGAACGCATGGAAGTCGCGAACACGAGCCCACCCGGATGTCGCCGAGATCCACCACGGCATCACGGCGACCGGTCCGGGCTCGGCGTACTGAGGGTCAGTCCTCGATCTTCTCTCGCCCTCCGGTGATATCGGCGCGGTCGGCAGCAACCCGACCATGTTGCCAGCCACTGTGATTGGAAAAGCTGGTCTTCCTCGACTTCAGCTTCGGGAACATCTCGTCGAACAGCGCCGTGACGGCTCGGTCGCGTTCGGCGAAGACCGGGACCAGGGCGGTGCCGTAGTGTTCGCCGGCCTCGGTGCGAGCTCGGAGGAATGCCTCGGTGATGCGCTCCTCGACTCGCTGGGCATAGGCGAACAGGAACGACCGGCGAAAACCTCTGCCGCGCTTGCTCGGATCCACACCCACCGCGTCCAGTTCCATCGATGACTGCACCAACAACGACGTGTAGAGCAAGTCGCACAAGTCGATATCGACGGGCATGCCTACCGCGGCGACGAGCTGAAAACTCCGGTAGTGAACGGTTCTGACGCCGTTGGGACGAGCGACGGAGGAGAACAACCGCATCTTCGCATCGACGTAAGGGTTGTCGACGGTGAATCTTCTGACGGCGACACGGGTGTCGATGGGGTCGCTCGACCGCGCGTCGACCATGGCGGTATCGATCGCGTAGCGCGTCATCAGTTCCTGCGCCTTGGCGGAGAACGATTCTCGTTCTCCCGAGAACGACGACGATTCCGCCTTGGCCAACAATCCGCGAATCTTGTTGAGCACTTTCTCGTCCGACCTGACGCGACCGGATGGCGACTTCTCACCCCAACGAGACGGCGGTGGCCCGGTCATTTCCATGATGGGCAACCTGCGGACGGTGGCATTCAGGTGCAGGAAGGTGGTCCAGAATGCACGCGGCGTGACTCGGCGGTTGGTGCGGAGGCCGGCGAGCTCCGCACCCGGATCGACACCGAGCGTGCGCAATTGCCCGATCCACTCCTGGGGAGCACGCGAGAACGCATGACTGCGCCGTGCGTGCTCGCCGAGAAGGACCACCAGCATCGGTGCGGCTGCCTTGTCCGCGCCCTGGCCGATGACGTGCACGAGTTCTGCAGGCATCCACCCACGCTCGAACGCCGTCTCCAGCAGCGACGCGGAGAACACCGAGCTCTCGATGCACAACCGGGCCGCCGAAAGCCGATTCTCGATGTCCATGAGCCGACCGACGAAGGCGTGCAGTGCCGTCTCGTCGGTCAGCAGACTCGACGCCAGATCGATTCCGGCGGTCATCAGAGTGTGAATGTCGATATCGATGTTGCTGTGCCCGAGCCACCACTGCGGGGCGCGAGTCAGATCCGAAGTGCCCATGAATGTTCCCCTCGTCGAAAGAGTCGTCGACGCCAGTGAGGGGCTGGCAACGCTGTCGACGAAAGTTCTATCAGGGCACTACGACATCGAATCCACTCACGTGCGACGGAGTCGCCACTGTCGGCGGGGTGGGGCTGCGACGCCGAGATCGGGGAGCAGTCCGTTGTTGAAGTCCTCGACCAGGTTCAGAACGGTCCCTTGCGCGCAGGACTTGTTGGTTCCGATGAATCCCGACGGGCCGCGCTTGATCCAGCCGGTCACGTAGGTTCCGGGAACGACCTCACCATCGGGGGAGTCGAGCACCCGGCCGTCGTCGTTGGGGATGATTCCGCGACGGTCGTCGAAGGGCACACCGGGAAGCGCGACGCCTCGGTAGCCGATCGAGGTGAGCACGAGTCCGGCGTCGACGGTTTCCTTCTCGCCCGTCGCTACGCTGCGCACGCCTCCGTCGTCGTCCGTCTCGAGCGTCATCCGATCGAATTCGACTCCGGTGACCGAGGTTTCGCCGAGGATGCGGGTAGGGGAGAGCAGGTAGCGCAGCACGATGCGCCTGTTGTCGCCGCCGGGGGTGTCCTCGACGCGACGCAGCAACTGCAGCTTCTGCGCGACGGCGTGGGGAAGGTCGTCGGCGTCGGCCAGCGCGGCCGTGGTGGCATCGAGTTGGATCTCGTCGTGGTGCAGCGAGATGTCGATGCCCGGGGTCGAGAGGAGGCCGGCGAACTCGGGAACGGTGAACGCCGACTGAGCGACACCGCGTCGGCCCACGACGAGCACTTCCTCGATCTTGGACTCGCGCAGGGTCTTGACCACGTGATCCGGCACGTTGGTGCCCACGAGTCGCTCGGGATCGATGGTGAGAATGCGCGCGACGTCGAGAGCGACGTTGCCGTTGCCGACGATGACGGCGCGCTTGTGCGACAGGTCGTACCGGCGGTGCGAGTGGTCCGGGTGCCCGTTGTACCAGGCGACGAAGTCGGTAGCGGACGTCCGTCCCGGGAGGTTCGCGCCGTCGATCGTCAACTCGCGGTCGCGTGAGGCGCCCACGGCGTAGATCACCGCGTGGTGAGTCTCGAGCAGCTGGTCGTGGGTGATGTCCTTGCCGATCTCGGTATCGAGGTGGAACTCGAAACCGGACTGCGCGGCAATCTGGTCGAACAGACGCGACACCTGACGGGTCTTCTCGTGATCGGGTGCCACGCCGAGGCGAGCGAGACCGTGGGGCTGGGGGAGTCTGTCGTACACGTCGACCTTCACGCCGGGCTGCGTCAGCAACTCGTCTGCCGCGTACATGGCCGACGGGCCGGAGCCGACGATCGCCACACGGAGCGGCTCGCGTTCCTTGGTGACTGCTGGTGCAGGCGATACCGGGGCGAGGATCGGACGCGGCGGCCGTTCCTGCTTGTAGAAATCGGAGTTGATCGTGAGGAACGGAAGCTGACTCTCGGTGAGCTTCGACTTGGGAACGATCGCGTCGACGGGGCACGCCGACACGCACGCCCCGCAGTCGACGCACGACGCCGGGTCGATGTGCAGCATCTCTGCCGTCAGGAAATCAGGCTCGTCGGGTGTCGGGTGAATGCAGTTGACGGGGCATGCGTAGACGCACGATGCGTCGCTGCAACACGATTGGGTGACAACGTGGGGCATGAGTATTCCTGACGGCAGGCGCTGCTGTGGAGAGAACTGGCGCTGTGAAGGACGGGGAGAATCAGGCGGCGAACTGGCTGGAGCTACGGTCCGGCTCGCTGCGGAAACGCGAGGCCTTGCCGTCGATTCCGCACAGCTTCCACATGAGCTTGGCCGGGCGGCTCATCATCTTGGTGTCCTTGGCGAGCATGCGCACGTCACCGAAGTAGTCCTGCAGCGTGTGCTGGGCTTCCTCGCTCTCCCAGAACAGGTCCTTCTTGACCGACGCCGGGATGTCGAACTTCTTCCAGAACCGCTTCGGGGGAATGACGATCGCGTCGCACAGCACCCGCATGACGATCGGGAAAGCGAGCGACAGGAAGAAGCGACCCACCTTGGACATCTTGGGTACGCGACGACGCAGCAGCTGGTGCGCGAAGGAGATGTGGCGTGCTTCCTCGGCAACGTGAATGGCCATGACGCCCTGCATGATCGGGTGGATTTCCTCGCCCGACCGCAGCACGCTCTTCTGGATGTGGTCGATCGGCTCCTCGCCTGCGAGGACGCCGACGAAGAACAGTTCGGGGGCGATCGACGCGAACAACGGGATGATCGGCGACAGCATCTTCATCGGCCGACTCATGCCGGGTGCGTCGTTGTCGACCCGGTTGACCATTTCCTGGAACATCAGCGTGTGGTTGCACTCTTCGATCGACTCGTGAGTGCAGTACCGCGCCTCGGCCGAACCGTTGGGCAGGGAGAAGACGTACTGCATCATCCCGCGAATGAGGATGTTCTCGAACTGCAGTCCGACCTTGGCCACGTTGGCTTGGCGCCACATGCCGATCGCGATCTTCTTGTCCTCCGGCAGAGCCTGGTACCAGGCGTGCCCACCGATCGGGTCGGTCTTGGTCGGGAGAATCCACCGGCGATCGTTCTCGGTCACCGCGAACTCGGGGGACTCCCAGTCGATGTCCACGTACGGGTCGAAATGCTTGTGCACCGAGCCCTCGGACAGAAGGCGCAGAGTCTCGTTGTACTTCTCGGTCTCTGCGTCCGGGTCGATCGAGATCGTGCCGTCTTCTGACGTCAGTGTCATCGCTTCCTCCTACATGGTGCGAACGTGTTTTTAATGTAACTCGTAGTATCAGCAAAATCCAGTTTACTAGCGAGTAACTTTCAAGAACGGGTTCGACCTGCAGTTATTCGGTCGACGGCCACGCCGATATCCACGGAATCTGTGTGTGACAGGGTGCTCGAACTTGTCGCAGTGGCGATTTTGTGAAGGATCAGGCCGTCCAGGTAGTGGCACAGCGCGCGGGCGCACGACGCCGTGTCCTCGGTCGAGATGTGGATCAGAACGCTCTCTGCCCACTCGACGATCCGGGCGCGGATCGCGCCGAGCCTTGTCGCCAACTCGGGATCCGCGGCCGCTGCGGCGAAGAGTGCGAATCGCGCGGTCGTATGCGTTCGCCGCGGGCCGATCGCGTCGTCCACGAATGCGACCAGCGCTGCCGTCAGTTCCCCGCGAGACCGAGGTCGGGGTGTGGCGGACGCGTTCTCCCACGCCTCCCGGTCGAGTTCTTCGAGATGTTCGAGCACGCCTGCGATCAAGGCGGACCGAGTGCGGAAGTAGTTCGAGGTGGTCCCCGCCGGCACGCCTGCGCGAGCGTCGACCTTGCGATGCGTGAGGCCGTGGAGCCCGTGTTCGCCTACCTGTACGAGAGCTGCTGCGGCGGTGTGTCGACGCTGGGTGGTCATGGCTCACTATAAAAGTAGTGCCATGGCACTACGATCGTAGTAGTGTCCGGAAGATGAAGTCAGCGGTGATCGTCGGGGGTGGAATTGCAGGACTCGCCGCCGCGCCGATTCTGGTCGGTGCGGGGTGGGATGTCCGTGTGCTCGAGAAGTCGGACGAGGTGTCCGCGGGTGGTACGGCTCTGGGGATGTGGCCGGAAGCGCTGCGGGCCCTGGATGCAGTCGGGGTCGGCGACGCTGTTCGATCCGCGTCGGTCGAAGTGACCGGCGCGCGATTTCTACGCCCTGACGGTTCGTGCATCGCTCGTCTGGGCGCGAAGCATTCAGCTCGTCTCGTTCCTCGACCGGATCTGCTGGAGGCGTTGGCTGCGGCGAGTCCGACAGGTGTCGTGGAGTTCGGCCGCCGGGTCGAGGCGTTGTCCGACGTGTCCGAGTGCGACGTGATCATCGCCGCCGACGGGATCAACAGCGCCATCCGGTCGGAAGTCTTCGGGCCCGAGGGGGCGCCGATTCCGTTGGGCGCTGTTGCGTGGCGGGGGACCGTCGACGGCCCATGTGTGTCCATGACGGAGACGTGGGGCCGAGGCAAGCTGTTCGGAACGACGCCCCACGACAGCCGTCGCACGAATTGGTTCGCGTCTGTGAGGCGAACGGAGCTGGGCGAGGGTGAGTCGATGGCGGAGCATTTCGCGTCGTGGCACGGCGGTGTGTCCGGCGTGGTTGCGCGAATCGATCAGCAGCGCAGCGATTTCCGTGAGCTCGCGATGATCCCGTCGATGAAGTCGTGGGTGCGTGGGAATGTCGCGCTCGTCGGTGACGCCGCGCACGCAATGGCGCCCAATCTGGGCCGTGGTGCGTGTGAGTCCCTGCTGGATGCGGTCGCTCTGGCCTCTTCCCTCGTCGAGGAGGAGACGGTCGCCGGCGCTCTGCGTAGGTACGACGCTGCTCGACGCCGCCGGGCGTACCGGATCTCGCGCGCGTCGTCGTTGGCTGGTTCGTGCGCAACTGCTCGTCGGTGGACGAGAGCGCGGGACCTGCTGGCGGGTGGTCTCGCGAGGATCGGGTGAGCTGTTGCAGTTTAGCTCAAATATGCGCTAATCTAAGCGCACAAACGAGCTAAGGAGATTCGGCAGTGACATCGAATACCGGTCGAAGCGATCGCGCAGCCGGAGTGCTAATCGGTACGGCAACGGGGGATGCCCTCGGTGCCGGCTACGAGTTCACCCATCCAGCACCGGGCACAGTCGTCGACATGATCGGCGGCGGCCCGTTCGACTGGGCACCAGGTGAGTGGACCGACGACACATCCATGGCTGTTGCAGTGGCCCTCGCAGCCCGCGATGCGAAACCAGGAGAGGGCGCCGGACTCGATGCCGTGGCCGCCAACTTCGTCGCCTGGTACGACACCGATCCGGCCGACATCGGACATCAGACGCGGTCGGTACTCGGGTACCGAAGCGAATCCGCCGCGGACATGACACGTCGAGCGGGAGCTCTCACCGGCCGCACGGGAGGAAACGGTTCGCTGATGCGCACGGCCCCCGTCGCGCTCGCGTACCTGAACGACACCACCGACGACCTGATGAACGCAGCCCGATCGATCAGTGAACTCACGCATTCCGATCCGCGGGCAGGCGAGGCGTGCCAGCTCTGGACGTTCGCGATCGCACACGCCGTCCGGCACGGAGACTTCGACGGCGTGCGCGGATGGCTGGACGTCGCCGGACACGCGGCCGACTTCTGGGCGCCACTGCTCGACGAGGCCGAGAACGGGAGCCCGACGGACTTCCCGAACAACGGGTGGGTCGTCCACGCGCTGCAGACGGCATGGTGGGCAGTAACGAAAGCCGAGCAGGTAGGACCGAAACACCTGGTGAGAACGCTCGAGCTCTGTGTTCTCGCGGGCGGTGACACCGACACCACTGCGGCGATCGCCGGAGGACTCGTCGGAGCCCGTTGGGGTGCATCGGCTGTTCCGGAGAAGTGGCAGATGATGCTGCACGGGTACCCGAACCTGACGGGCGGGGATCTCCACACGCTTGCCGCCGAACTAACAGGAGGGGTCTGACATGGCCATCATCGACGTCGTTCGCGGCGACATCACCACGCTACGGGTCGACGCGATCGTCAACGCGGCCAATTCGACGCTTCTGGGAGGAGGGGGTGTCGACGGCGCGATCCACCGAGCAGGAGGGCCCGACATCCTCGCAGCGTGCAAGGAGCTGCGCCGCACGAGCCTGCCCGACGGCTTGGCCGCGGGCGCTGCCGTCGCGACCACCGGAGGCCGATTGCCGTCTCGGTGGGTGATTCACACTGTCGGACCACGGTATTCGGCACACGAGGATCGATCGGCAATCCTGCGATCGGCATACGTGCGCAGTTTGGCCGTCGCAGATTCGCTCGGCGCGTCGACGGTGGCGTTTCCGCTCGTGTCGGGCGGGTCGTACGGATGGCCGGTGGACGATGCAGTAGCGCAGCAGGTCGCCGCCGTCACGGGCGCTCGAACGTCCGTGGACGTGGTGACGCTCGTCGCCTTCAGCGACAGCATTGCGCGAACGACGACGCGTCTGCTGGGCTGATTCAGCGGACAGGCCGCATCCTGCGGCTAGGACCGCAACAGCGCGGACGCCGTTTCCGGCAGGACCGCGCCGACCTTCCGTCGATACAGTTCTGCCGGACGGCCACCCGCCGCGACGGACGTCGCACCGGTCCCGTCGAGGGCCGGTGACACGTGGCGTCTGAACGTGTCCTTCGGGAATCGATTCCCGAACACCACCTCGTACAACTGCTTCAGCTCGAGCAGCGTGAACTCCTCACCGAGCAGAAGCGACGGATCGATGTTCGACGCATACCGCCGGCGCAGGTCCTCGACGGCGAGAACGACCATGTCGCTGTGGTCGAACGCCAACGGCTGTGATGGCCGATCATCCTCGACGCGAACCACTTCCACACCGATGGGTAGCGAGCCGTACGGAACTGCAGCGCCGTGCGCCATCGACAGGACCCAACCGCGGTCGTCGCGGTCGGGGGCGTCGAACATGCCGATCTGGTGAAACTGCAGTGCCGCGATACCGGCCTTCGATTGCAGCACTCGATGCGCTGCATCGGACAGGCGTTCACCGGGATGAAGGAAGGTACCGGGCAGTGCAAGGCCACGAGGTGAGTCGACGGTGACCACGAACAAGGCGGACTCGTGCACGGTCAGCACTGCGACGTCGACGGCTACCGACGGACGTGGGTAATCCGTCAGTGTCGTGCCCGCGCCCTCGGTCATTCGTCGATGTTAGCGCACCCACTGCTGTTAGCGCGCTGGTGAGTTATCCACTCGGACATCGAACAACGAGGGCTGGTCGAACTGGAGGAACAGCTGGGTCTGTTCGCCGCGGGGAACCGGCGCAGGTGCAGGCCGGGCGGCGCGCTTCAGGCTCGCAGCGACGTCCTCCCAGGCTGCCGCGAATTTGTCGCACAGGACCGCGGCTCGGAGACGGCGTTCGTCGCCCAGCCGGTGGGCGTGCCCACGAAAGCGCTCGGCCGACCACAGTGCGCGCTCGGTGAGTTCGGCCAGGTCCTGGCGACGGCACAACGCATCGACAGTCGCCGCGTCCACGGGACCGCCCGTCAGCTCGCACGCGGCCCGCAGAGTGCCGAGCGTTCCACTGTCGTCGGACCACGTGACCTGTGCAAGAGCATCGGGATGTGTGTGGTCCGGATCGAACACGGTGCCGCCCAGCTCGGACGCGAACCCGGTGTCGATGCGGTCCGCGAACAGACCGAGCGAATAGATGGCGGCAGTGAGGTGCCGAGGGACGAAGGTGCGCGTCGTGACGTCGACACCTGCGAACAACTGCCCACCCGCAACGACGAAGTTGATCTCCTTCCACCGTGTGCCGAGCCAGGCCATCTTGCGTGACAGAGCAGTGGAGTGCCGAATACCGGTCACGAGAGGAGCGTGCAGTCGGACGGCCGTGGCATCCGGACCGAGACACACGTGGACCGGTAATGCGAATCCACCGATTGCTATGTCGCCGTTGTCTTCCTGTGAGATGTCGATACCGGCTGCGCGAAGGGTGTCGATCATCAGAGCGCGAAGATGATCGATGTCCAGCGGTACCAGTGCGGTGGAATCGGTGCGGCGAGGATCGGCGGCGGTGCGAAACTGGCGTCCGCTGCCGCCCTCCGCGTCTGCGGACAGGAACGCCGGGTGGGTGACGTGCCAGACGGACCGGAACGCAGTGACGATTCGCTCCGCGAGATCAGCCGCGTCGGTGCGGTTGCACTGCAGGGAGCAGCTTTTCACTCCGAAGACGTCACGTTCACCCGGCGTGGTCCACCCCAGTTCGCCGAGCTTCTCGTCGTCGCCCACCGGCGGCTCGATCCCGTCGTAGAGGTAGCTTCCTAGCGCAGCGTCCGACAGAATCTCTCCATCCGGACCCGAGGACACTCGGATCCACGGCGAGTCCCCGCCTGTCCGGTCCACCCCAGACTCCGCACTCAACGTCAGTTCCTCACCGTCGGGCATCTCCGCGACGAACGCGGCGAGATCCGCCTGGTAGGTGCGCCACGCACCCTCGATGAAGTCGATGAGATCGAAGTTTCTGTCGTTCACTGCGCACCCCTTGCCACTGACGTCATTGCTTGCGCGGCAGCCGAATCGGCCTGCGACAAGAACTGTATCGGTGGGGTCCGACAAGTTCGGCGAGCTCAGTTCTCGCAGCCGACGCCGTCGCCGTCACGATCGAGTTTGGAGCTGTAGCCGGGATCGCCTGCGTAGATCGGTGCGGCACCGGCAGCCCGAACCGCGGCGCAGTTGGCGTAGGAGACGTACGACGGAACCGCCGCTGCCGCGGGGGCCGGTGGCACGTACTCCGGCTCGGGCTCGGCGATGTAGACCGGTGCGGGCTCGGGAACGTACGGCACGGTAGTGGTGGGCGGAGGGGCATAGACGGTGACGGTCTCGGGAGCCGGCGCGAGGGTGGTCGTCGGTGCGGTGGTAGTCGGCGCGACCGTTGCCGTGGAAGTGGTCGTCGTCGGTCGTGTGGTCGTCGGGCGGGTCGTCGTCGGGGACACCTCGGCGATAGCCGGTGCAGCGAACGCCGCCGGGGCGGGTACGTCCTCGGAGTGTGCTGTGGGAGCAACGATGCCGACGGCGACGAGCGCGGGAATGGCTGCCAAGGCAGGAGTTGCCCAGACGACTCGGCCATGGGAGGGCTTGACGATCAAGTACAGCGCACCAGCCGCGGCGACACACAGTCCGAACACGATGCCGGGGAGCGAGAAGTCCGCGATGGACGCGAGGAGGACCAGCGCGCCGAGTACTGCGGCGCACCACGCGATGATCCGGCCGATCAACGGTCGGGGTCGCTCGGGTCGTTCAGCGCCGGGGAAGACGTAGGGCTGGGAGAAAGGATCGGTCATGGGGGGAGTCCTCGAGTGATGGAGAAGTGGCGCGTGAGCACCGTGACCAGTCGAGACGGCCGATCGATCATGTCGACGGATCGCTTTGTCGTACGACGGTGGGGCTCGAAGCGAGAATCCGGCTGCCGCGGACTGTTTCACGGGGCCGTGTGCTGTATTCCGAGCACCATGTCGTACGTACCGCGTAGTTCGTTACAGGTCGTCCGGATCCTGATCTCCGAACGGTTCCGCCAGCGACACACCCGCAAGAACGGCAGGTCGCAGTGCCTCGGGAACCGTCAATGCGTCGTCGGCGGAGACCAGTACGGTTTGCTCCTGCAAGGCGCGGATCCGGTAGTCGATCAACTGCGCCGTCCGCAGGTCCTCGCCTTCGAGGCCCTCGTAGTCCTCGTCCGCGTTGTCGAGGGGCAGGTCCTCGGTCATAGCCGCGAGCAAGGTCTGGATGGCAAAGGTGTTCGACAGGGACATCGAGACGTCGGTCTCGCTCATGCTGAGTTGGTGGCGGATGTGCTGGGTGAGGACGTCTCGAAGCACGTCGACGGATCGCGAGGAGAAACTGTCCACCGCCGAGCCCGGCACGACTCGGGTGCCGTCCGTCTCCAGAATGTCGGTGGCGAAGGCGACTGCCCAGTGGTCGAGGGCCGTGATGTTCTCGGGCTGCGGTTCGTGGTCCGAGTGGTCGTGCTCGCCTTCCTCGGACAGCGCCGTCGACAGTTCGGGAATGTCGTTCACCGAGGCGCCGGATCCCACCCGGTCGACCAAGGCTGCGACACCGGCCACGACGGGAAGTGCGGCCAGCGCTGCCGACTCGTCGGCCGGCGCGACGAGCGGCAACTCGATGTCGTCCGGGGCGAGGACGTCCGGATCGTTGTCGATGAAGTCGGTGAGGTCTTCCATGCAGTGCGCGAAGTCCTCGTCGCTACCGGTCCATGCGTCGGTCTCGTCGAGGAAGGTGAGGAATTCGAGCAGCGTCACGACGATGTTCGTTGCTGCGGCAGCACCGTTGTCCGGATCGGAGTCCTCGATCCGCTCGACGGCGTCGACGATGAAGTGGGCGTCGTTCGGAGTCCAGGAGGTCACGACGAATCCCGGGTTGGCCCGGTCGACCTGACCCAGCGTCGTCTTCACCAGGCTGACCACGCGGTCGGCGTGCTCACCCATGTCGCGATCGGTGAGCCAGGAGTGGAAATGTTCCAGCAGGGCATGGGAGATCGTGGATGTGCGGGCAGCGGAGCCTGCGGATTGTTGCCGTCGGGCACGCGCCTTCGTTTTCGCTGCGCGCTTCTGCCCCCGGCTTGCCGGTCCTTTGGATCCCATGAGCGCCTAGTTTAATGGCTGCGACGGCGCGCTCGGCGCACCGCCGCAGCCATTGTCACTAGGACGACAGCTGCGGCTGGCGGTCCGTCGGCGGCGTGACGTCGTCGTCGCTGAACGGGTCGCCGTTACGCGGGCTGTTGTACCGGGCTTCGTCGAGGATGCCCTCGCGCTTGGCGACGATCGCCGGGACGAGCGCCTGTCCGGTCACGTTGACGGCCGTGCGGCCCATGTCGACGATCGGCTCGACCGCCAGCAGCAATCCGACGCCGGCGAGTGGCAATCCGAGCGTCGACAGTGTCAGAGTCAACATCACCGTCGCACCGGTGGTTCCCGCGGTCGCGGCGGATCCGATGACGGAGACCACGACGATCAACAGGTAATCGGTGAACGTGAGGGAGACGCCGTAGAACTGGGCGACGAAGATGGCGGCGATGGCGGGATAGATTGCCGCGCAACCGTCCATCTTGGTGGTGGCGCCCAGCGGTACTGCGAAGGATGCGTACTCACGCGGCACACCGAGATTGCGTTCGGTGACGCGCTCGGTGAGGGGCAGCGTGCCGATCGACGAGCGCGAGACGAAGCCCAGCTGCGTGGCGGGCCACACGCCGGAGAAGAACTGGCGAACCGAAAGTCCGTGCGCACGAACGATGACGGGGTACACGACGAAGAAGACGATGGCCAGGCCGACGTAGATGGCGACGGTGAACACGCCGAGGGAACCGATCGCATCCCACCCGTAGGTCGCGACCGCGTTCGCGATGAGTGCGGCCGTGCCGATTGGGGCGAGCCGGATGATCCACCACAACACCTTCTGCACGATCGCGAGCAACGATGCGTTGAAGTTCAGGAACGGCTCCGCTTTCTCGCCGATCTTCAACGCCGCGATGCCGATGGCGACTGCGATCACGAGAAGCTGGAGAATGTTGAAGCTCAGCGAAGTGGTTGCTGTGCTGGCGATTCCGTCACCGGCAGCTTCGGTGGTGACCGATGTCTTCGACCCGAGCGCGAAGAAGTTGTTCGGTACCAGCCCGGTCAGAAACGACCACCAGGAACCGACACTGCTCGGGTCCTTCGCGGACGTCGCTTCGACGCCGGTGCGTGAACCCGGTTGAGCGACCAGACCGATGACGATTCCGATGATCACGGCGATGAACGCGGTGATCGCGAACCACAACAAAGTCTGGACCGCCAACCGGGCAGCGTTGGCTACCTGGCGAAGATTCGCGATCGAGGACACGATGGCGGTGAACACCAGCGGCACGACTGCGACGGTGAGCAGCTTGACGTAACTCGACCCGATGGTGGCGACGGTGCCGACCAGCCAGTTCTCGTTACCGTCGGCCGCGTCGGGCATCGATCGTGCGATGAGACCGAGAACGACGCCGAGGATCAACCCGGCGACGATCTGAGGCCCGAAGGATTTTGCCCACGTGGGTATGCGGGACGCGCGCGTAGTACTGGGCGCAGACATGAAGATGCCTTTCGACAGGAAAAGAGGTGAGGGCGGAGAAGCCCTTCGAATCAGAGAATGCGACGCCGAGACGACTCGGTCACAGACAGAGAGAGCTCGCTTGTAGGCGCAGGTCGACGTAGCGTCGACTGGTCAGGAGCGGCATCACTTACTGGAGATTACTCCCAGTTGATTCGACCTCGAACGTGCGCCCAGGTTCAGTAGTCGACCCGGAACCCGCCGATGAGGGTGATGGTGTTGCCGTCGGGGTCGAGAACCGTCGACAACCGAACGCCTTTGTTCGCGTCGACGACGTCACCGGCGTCGATACCTCGGGATGCGAGTTCCGCGCGGTGAGCGTCGAGATCGTCGATCCCGAAATTCAGCAGACCGGTGCCTGCGCGTACGTCGTCGACGGTGACCTGCACCCACCCGACATCGGTCACCTTCCATTCGACGAGGGTCGGCATCGGGTTGTTGGTGGCAGGCGCCCCGAAGAACGACGAGTACCACGTTTCGGCTGCGTCGATGTCCGTCACCGGTACGACGGCGAGTACGTGTTCGATGGCCATGAGGTGTCCGTTCGTCAGGAGAACTGTGCTTCGTACACCTATGAAGACCCGCGCCGGCGTGCGAAGTCATCGATCTCAGGCGAAGGTGCCTTTCAGATAGCCGACGACCGCCGCGGTATCGGGAGATCCCCGGTGGCCCAGGTACCCGTCGGGCCGCACGACGAACACCTCGGGACCGGCAATCGAATACGCGTCGCGAAACTGCCCCTGCGCGTCGACGATCACCGGCAACGTCGAGTCGACCCGCTCGGCGACCACCAGGTAGGCGTCGAGCAGGCCGTGTGCCGCAGAGACGGCGTCAGCTGCCAGTTCCTCGTACTCCGCCACCCAGCCCCCCGAGCCCCCCGAGCCCCCCGAGCCCCCCGAGACGTCCGACCACAGCAGCAGCGTGTGCGACACCCCGGCGAACAGATCGAACAACCGGAAGGAGAACGCGACGATGTCCCGACGCAACTCCCGAGCATCCGGAGCGCGTTCTCCCGGTTGCACCGCGGTCGACGCGTCGTCGACTGCCGACACGAGAGGACCCGGCGGGTAGGAGATCAACAACTGCGCTTGCCGACGCATCGCCGTCTCGAAGGAGTTCTCACCGGCGCCGATGCCCTCGCGGGCGCTGCGGACGGTCATCCCGACGACGTCCTCACCGACAGGCCTGCGCTCCGCGTCGTAGGTGTCCGTCAGGCCGTCCGCGGCGATGCCCCGCACCGAGAGGGCCACCTTCCACGCCAGATTGTGCGCGTCCTGTATGCCGGTGTTCATGCCCTGAGCGCCGGTCGGAGGGTGAATGTGCGCAGCGTCCCCGGCGACGAAGACGCGTCCCCTGCCGTACACGTCGACGATGCGGTGGCTGATCTTGAACACGGAAGACCACCGCAGATTCCGTGCCGTCGTCGGTTCTGGTGACAACCGGTCCAACACCGCCTGGATGTGGTGGAGTTCGGGCGCCGGCCCACCGGTGAAGCCGTGCACGATGCCGTCGCCGGCACTGGGCGCGGCCGTGAGCTCCTCCGGCACGAACATCGACATCCGGTAACGACCGTGGCCGGGAAGTGGGATCGCCACCAGCAGATCGTCGACGGTTCCGTCCTCGGTCCGGTGTGAGCTCCTGACCCCGTATCCCGGTGGTAGCGACCAGTCGACCTCGATGTCGCCCAGCATGTAGCCCTCCGCGAACGCCCCACCCTCGAACGTCAGTCCCAGCTGCTTGCGCACCGCGCTGTGGGCCCCGTCGCAGCCGATCAAGTACTGCACGTCCGCCGTCGATCCGTCGGTCAGGGTCGCAGCGACGCGCTGCTCGTCCTGCTCGAACGACGCCAGCCCGACGCCCCGCTCGACCACAGTCCCCAGCCCGGCGAGATGCTCGGCGAGAATGCGTTCGGTTTCGTACTGGGGGAGTCCGGCGAACCAGTACGGAACATCCGGCGGCAACGTCAGCTCGATTCGGCCGACCTCGACACCTCCGTCGAACGCGATCTGACCCCGCATCGGCACCGAAGCATCGAGGATCGCACCGGAAACGCCCATGTTCTCGAACACCTCCAGCGTGCGCGGCTGAATACCAACGGCTTTCGCGTACTGCGGCGGAGTCGACGCGGAATCGACGATGCGGCAGTCGATACCTCGCCTACGCAGCTCTATCGCCGCGGTCAGCCCGATCGGTCCCGCTCCGGCAATCAGCACATCTGCACTCACGTGTACGCCACCTCCGTCGCATGATCGAACGAGGACGAGTATGGGCCGCAGCGACATGCTGCGGCCCATACTCGGATCGATCTCATGCTTGGCGGATGACTGCGACGATCATCCCTTCAGCTCGCGGGTGATTCGGTGGTAGATCCCGCCGGACGTCAAGCCACCGTCGACGACTATCTCGGTCCCGGTGATGTAGCGAGCGGCGTCGGACAACAGGAATGCGACGGACTCGGCGATCTCCTCCGAGTCGGCGACACGACCTGCTGGAACGGACTTCAGGCTGGTGTCGACGAACTCCGAAGAGCCCGAGTGCAGCAGTGGGGTGTCGACAAGGCCGGGATGGATCGAATTGACGCGGACATCGTGCTCGGCGAATTCGAGTGCACCGACCTTCGACAGACCACGTACTCCCCACTTGCTGGCGCCGTATCCGGCCGCGAAGTAGCCGAGCATGCCGGCGATGGACGAGACGTTGACGATGGACCCACCTCCTCGCACGAGCAAGGGCGCGCAGAACTTCATGCCGTAGAACACCGAACTCAGATTGATGTCCATGACGCGGTGCCAATCTTCGACGGTCGTCTCGACGATCCCCGCTCGGTGGCTGACGCCTGCATTGTTGACGAGTCCGTCCAAGCCGTTGTCCACGTCTTCGATGCGTTCCACGAGTTGCTGCCAGGAGTCCGGCGACGTCACATCGAGAGCGTGAAACTCTGCGAGGCCACCGTCGGCGACGATCTCTCCCGCCACCTGTTGGGCCGAGGTGGACGAGATGTCGGTGACCCACACCTTCGCGCCGCGCTGCGCGAGCAACTGCGATTCGACTTTGCCCATACCGCTGCCCGCGCCGGTCACGAGAACGACTTTTCCTTGAAAACTCATGTCTGCGTTCCCTATCCGGTCTTCAGCTCGGTGCCCTTGGTCTCGGCGACGAAGAAGACCGTGACGAACGTGAGGATGGCGCAGAACACGAAGTAACCGGCCGGAGCCAGTGCGTTGCCGGTCATCGAGATCAGCCACGTCGCGATGAACGGCGCGGTACCACCGAGGAGCATGTTGGTGGTGTTGTTTCCGAGTGCGAGACCGCTGTAGCGCACCGATGTCTTGAGCATCTCGACGTAGGTGACGTACGAAGCGCCGTTGACCACCGAGACCGCGATGAACAGGACGGACTGGCCGACGACGGCCTGCCACAAACTGCCGCCCGCCATCATCATGAACATCGGCACGCCGAGGACGATGGATGCGAAGCTGCCGCCGAACAGCACCGGCTTGCGACCGTACTTGTCGGCCATGTAGCCCGCGATCGGAAGGGTGATGACGCCCAGGACCAGGGCCAGGGAGGTGGAGAGGAATGCTGCCTGGGCAGTCTGGCCGCCTTCGGTCCTGAGGTACGTCGCCGCGTAGACCGAAGCGATGTAGTAGCCGCCGGTGATGAGTGCGCCGAGAAAAATGATCTTGACGACGCTTCCGCGGGAGGTGCTCAGGAGCTCCGAGATGGGCAGCTTCTTGGTCTCGCCCTTGTCCTCGAGCTCCTTGAACTCCGGTGTGTCGTCGAGCTTGCTACGGATCCAGATGCCGACTCCGCCGATGACGAGGCTGAGCAGGAATGGGATTCGCCACGCCCACGACAGGACCTGGTCCTCGGTGAAGACGGTGTTCAACGCCAGTGCGCACAGTGACGCCAACAACGAACCGATGTAGGTGCCGGTGTTGACCATCGAGGTCTGAGTCGCACGCCACCGAGTCGGTGCGGATTCCGAGACGAAGGCGTTCGCTCCGCCGAGTTCGCCGCCTGCGGCGAATCCTTGAAGGCATCGACACAGCACCAGGACCGAGGTCGCCCACACTCCGAGGGTGACGTACGTCGGCAGCAGTCCGATTCCGGCTGTCGCGATGACCATCAGCAGGATGGTCCAGGACAGCGCGTTCTTTCGTCCGTACTTGTCACCGATGTGTCCGAAGAAGATTCCACCGGGAACGCGAAGGAAGAAGGCAACAGCGAATGCCGCGAAGGTTCCGAGCAACGCGGCGGTCGGATCTTCCGATACGAAGAACAGGGCTGCAATGGTCGTGGCCATGTAGCCGTAGATGCCGAAATCGTAGTACTCGACGACGGTTCCGACGACGGCGGCGCGTATCACCGTCAAGGGGGATTGCTTCACCGTGGTCGACTCATCGGCCTCGCGGCCGGGCTCGGAGTGCACGGCGCTCTCGTTGGTAGTCATCATTGTTCCTCAGTGGTCAAGGGTAGGGGAGTGGAGAGGTCAGATCGCCAGCGCCTCGGCGCTCGCTGTTGCGTGCGCGGCGTTTCGGCCGGCGATGCGACCCATCGTCAACGCGTTGGCTACTGCGTTACCGCCGCCCACGTAGCGCAGGCCGAGAACACCGGCACCTGCCTCACCGGCGGCATAGAGTCCGGGAATCGGAACGCCGTCGGTGTTCAGTACGGCCGAGTTCCGGTCGATCTGCAGTCCTGCGTGTGTGCAGACCAGTTCCGCGGGGAGGATCCGTGCTGCGTAGAACGGGCCCTGGTCGACCGGGTCGGGATTCTCGGTGCTCCCCTTGTTCGACAACGTCCGATGACGCAGGAAGTCGGGGTCCTCGCCGCGCGGCAGGTTCGCATTCCATCGCGCGACGGTAGCGTTCAAGGCCGTCACGGGGACCTGCATCAGGTCGGCAAGCTGATCGAGGGTGTCGGCCCGCAGGGTGCGGCCGGCGTCGGCCTCCTCGGTGACACGATCGGCTGCCCAATCCGCATACCCCACGGGCAGATTCACCCGTGCGTTCTCGTCGAAGACGATCCACGCCGAACCGCCCTGGTGATCGATGATGCCGGTAGAGACGGCGTAGGAAGCGTCCTCGTCCATGAATCGTCGTCCTGCGGCGTTGACGTAGATGCGTGACTTCGGCGGGAATCCGGACTGCCAGTGGTGGTACCGCTGGAAGTAGACAGTGGGAAGCATCAGGCCCCATCCGTCACCGGCGATCGACGCGTCCACCGCCTCGGCGAAGCGAAGATGGTCACCGCGACTGCCTTCGGCGGCAACGACGAACAGCGAGTCGCCTGCCTTGTTCGCGACGGGATAGTGGCGATCGACGAACGTCGGGTCCTGAGCGAAGCCTCCCGACGCGACGACGACAGCGCCTGCACTGAGCTCGACGTCGTCGGCGACGACACCGACGACGCGTCCGTTCTCGGAGAGCAGGGACTGAACGCGGGTATCGAGGACGACGTCGATGCCGTGCTTACGGCGAGCGGCGTCGAGAACCTGCACCAGTCCGTATCCCTGATCCTTCGGTACGTGTCCGCGCCATACGTCTTCGACTCCCGCCTGACTCAGCCCCGGCTGATGAGCGTTGCCGGAGATCCTGACGGGAATCTCGACACCGAGCTCGATGAGCCATTCGAGTGTCGGTCCGGCGTTCTCGCAGAACGCGCGAACGAGTCCGGGCTCCAGCATCCACTGGTTCAGGTCCATGTAGTGCTGGAAGTACTTCTCGGCGCTGTCCTCGATGCCGAGACCGCGCTGGACGGACGTCCCCGCCGCAGTGAACAGGCCGGCGGACAGAGCCGTCGAACCGCCGAGTTCCTTCAACGCCTCGAACAGAATCACCGACGCGCCGTTCTCGGCTGCGGTTACAGCTGCCGCGAGTCCTGCACCGCCACCACCGATCACCACGACGTCGTAATCGTTGTCAGACATGGCGCGAGCCACCGTCGACGGCGATGCTGTGCCCGGTCACGTAGCGTGCGCTGTCCGACAACAGGAACAGGAGTGGACCGAAGACCTCCTCGGGTGCGCCGAGGCGGTGCAGCGGTACGGCGTCGAGCGCCTTTGCGAGGGCTTCGGGGTCTTCTTGGACCCAACGGGTCATCTCGGTGTCGATGTAGCCGGGTGCGATGGAGTTGACGCGAATGCCGATGTCGCCGAATTCCACAGCGAGGGACTCCGTCAGATGTGCGACGGCCGCCTTCGAGGTGCAGTAGGCGCCACGGCCCTTGCGGACACGCAGTGCGGACACCGAGGACATGTTGACGATGGCGCCGCCCTCGCTCATGTGCCTGCCTGCCGCCTGAGAACCGAACAGGACTCCCTCTACGTTGACGCTCAGCGTCGCATTGATCTGCTCCGGCGTGATGTCGGCAGCAAGGGCGAACGGGAAGATGCCCGCGTTGTTGATCCAGAAGTCGATTCGGCCGAACTCTGAAAGAGCGGTCTGCGCCAGGGCTTCGTGATCGTCGGCGACGGTGACGTCGATGCGCGCGCCGACGACCTTTCCGGGCTGGGCGACGAGCTTGTCGGTGGCCAGCTCGCGGTTCAGCTGCTCGGCTGTTTCCTTCATCTGCGCGTCGTTGATGTCGGCGCCGATGACGTTCACACCGCGAGCCGCAAGACCTTTGGCGAACACCGAGCCCATTCCGCGCGCGGCACCGGTGATGACGGCGACCTTGCCCGCGAGTTCCGGGTAGACCGCGGTCATCGTGCGGTCTACGACGCGTCCAGGATTGGTGGTGGTCATGAAATCTCTCCTTGCGAAAAAGTCTCTCGATCGGGCTGACCGGAGCAGAGCTTGCGGTGGCCCGGGAGATGTGCGATAATCGCACGCAGTGTGCGATACATATCGAACTGTAGGTGGTCCACCTCACAAACGTCAACAGGGGCGACAAGTGACTCATGGTTTCTCGAGTAAAGATGCTGTTCAGCTCGATTCGGGCATGTCGAAAACCCTTCATCACGGCCTGGTGGTTCTGGAGCTTCTGGCCGAGTGTCCGAACGGACTGTCCATAACCGAGATCGCCGAAGGCATCGGCGTGCATCGCACTGTCGCGCACCGACTGGTGCGGACCCTGGAGGCGCATCACCTGTGCCGTCGGGACGACTTCAAACGAATTGCACTCGGGGCAGGACTCGTAGCGCTTGCCGAGCCCGTCGAGCAAGATCTCCGAACCGTGGCGCGTCCGGTGTTGGAGGAGCTCGCTGATCAGCTGGGTGCGACGGTGCATCTCGTCGTACGCGAGAACGACCACGAGGTGCGAGCTTTGATGGTCGTCGAACCCCGCGGCGCGAAGGTACACGTCGCCTTTCGCGGCGGACAGGTGGATCCTATCGACCGCGGATCCGCCGGACTTGCAATGCTCGCCGCTCTGCCCGAGGTGGAAGGCGAGCGCGCAGAAGTGACCCGGGCCCGCGCCGTCGGCTATGCGGTCACCCAGGGTGAGGTCATTCCGTCTGTAGGTGGTGTGTCAGCGGTGATTCCAGGCCGCCGCGGTGATGCGCTGGCAAGTCTCGGCGCGTCGGTCTTCGAGATCGACGACGAAAAGCGCCTCGGCGCAGCGGTGGTCGCCGCGGCGGCACAATTGGGTCGGCTGTTGCGTTAGTCGTTCTTTGCCGGGACGATGCGGCCGCGGACGTCGCCGAAACCGATGCGGGTGCCGTTCGGTCCTGGTGCGTTGGCAGCGATGACTACCTCATCGCCGTCTTCGAGGAAAGTTCGAGTCTCGTCGCCCAGTATCGCGGGTTCCGTTCCGCCCCAGGTCAGTTCGATGAACGCCCCGCGCTGGTGCTTCTCCGGCCCGGAGATCGTTCCCGACGCGAACAGATCACCGGTGCGCGAGGTGGCTCCGTTGATGGTCTGGTGAGCGAGCATCTGAGCGGGTGACCAGTACATCTCGCGGTACGGCGGGTACGAGACGTCGTGGCCGTTCCAGGAGACGGTCAGGTCGATATCGAGTGCCCAGGACTGAGTTTCACGCAGATATTCGAGGGGTTGCGGCTCTTGGATCGGGGTGATGGTTCGCGCTGACTCGAGGGCGAGCAGCGGCACTACCCACGGCGAGATCGACGTCGCGAAGCTCTTGCCGAGATTGGGGCCGAGGGGCACGTATTCCCAGGCTTGGATGTCGCGGGCCGACCAGTCGTTGACGACTACGGCACCGAAAACGTGTTCTGCGAATCGGTCCGGTGTGATCGGGTCGTTCGACGGGATTCCGACGACGAAGCCCATCTCTGCCTCGATGTCGAGTCGAGTGCTCGGCCCGAAGGACGGCATCGCCTGATCGGGCGCCTTGCGTTGACCGTTCGGTCGCGCGATGTCCGTTCCGGAGACGACGACGGTACCTGAGCGACCGTGGTATCCGACCGGAAGGTGTTTCCAGTTGGGCAGCAACGGTTCTGCGTCGGGACGAAACAGACGACCGAGATTGGTGGCGTGATGTTCCGAGGCGTAGAAGTCCACGTAATCGGCCACGTCGAACGGCATGTGCATCGTGACGGTGTCGAGCGGGTGAATTGCGTCGGTTGGGACGGAGTCTGTCGTGACGGCCTCGGTGAGCGTGGTGCGGACCTCGATCCAGCGCGCGCGGCCCTGAGCCATGAAGGGGTTGAGAGACGCGTGGTCGAACACGTCGTCGTGCAAAGCTTGCACGAGGTCGACGACGTTGTTGCCGAGCCGGACTCCGACGCGCTTGTCGGTCGTACCGGTCGAAAAGATGCCGTACGGGAGGTTGTCGATCCCGAACTCGGAATTGAAAGGGACGTCGATATGTGTCACGTGGGGCTCCTTCGGAGCTGTGAGCAGAAATGTGCACCCTGGTGCACATTTCTACTCACAAGGGGTTGATGAGTCCTAGCGAAATCAGGTCGTCGAGCGGTTCACTGATACTGCAGGTCCCGAACGACAGGAATGCGCGGTCGGTGTCGATCGCGGCGACTTCTTTCGCCACGACATCGGGATCCCGGATCGCGAGGATGCGTTCGAGATCACGAACTGAACTACCGTCGGCCGCGGCCTGAGCTGCAAGCAGCACATTCAGATAGCCGTGCTGCTCGAAACCGTTGTCCGCGGCGGTGTTCCGGATCGCGTGATGAAGCCCTGCGGTGGCTTTGAACCGAACACCGCGACGGGAGGCCTCGGCAATGCCCGCCGCCAGTTCCGCCTCGTCCGGATACAGGTCCGCTGTGACGCCTCCCGTGCGGAACTTCGCCCGGTAACCGCGCCGCTCGACGGCGTCGAAGATGTCGTGTCGGCGATCGTCGCGGGGGATCTCGACGTAGACGTCGACGTTGTCGCCGACGGCGCGCAGTGCCGTCAGGTCGGTGCCGTCCGGAATTGCGACCTCGACGGCTACGACCGAAACGCCTGGGATCGACTGCGCTGCTTCGAGTCCTGCAGCGACGCTCGACGGGCCTCCAGGAGCGGTCAACGACAGGTCGATCTTCGTGGGCGTCAGCTCATGTAGTCGCGGGATCGGGAAGACGAACGGCCCGACGAGATGTGCGTAGGCTGCGTCGCGGTAGCCGAGGTGCTGCGGCACCGCGTGGCCCAGAGGTGCGTTGCCGGGCGGGAACAGGGCTGCGTCGTCGCACAGTCCGTGGAAGAGCTCCGGTATCGAGGATGCGGTCACGACGCAGGTCCTCGCCCAGCCCAGCTCCAGGCATAAGCCGGGTCTTCGCAGGCGAGCGCGCCCTCGCCGAGTTCGAGGGGGCGGAACGTGTCGACCATGACGGCGAGTTCGTCGAAGAACTCGGCGCCGATACTACGTTCGTACGCGCCGGGCTGGGGACCATGAGCATGTCCGCCAGGATGGATGGAGATCGAGCCCTGCCCGATGCCCGAGCCCTTACGGGCTTCGTAGTCGCCGCCGACGTAGAACATGATCTCGTCGGAGTCGACATTGGAGTGGTAGTACGGCACCGGAATCGACAGCGGGTGGTAGTCGACCTTGCGCGGCACGAAGCTGCAGATGACGAAATTGTCGCCCTCGAACGCCTGATGCGCAGGCGGGGGCTGGTGCACACGACCGGTGATGGGTTCGTAGTCGGAGATGTTGAACGTGTACGGATACAGGCATCCGTCCCAGCCGACGACGTCGAACGGGTGGTTCGGATACACGTAGCGGGTGCCGACGATTCCAGTGGATCCACGGTGTTTGACGAGGACCTCGACATCTGTGCCCTCGGCAAGCAAAGGGGCGGCCGGACCGTGAAGGTCACGCTCGCAGAACGGTGCGTTCTCCAGGAGCTGGCCGAACTTCGACAGGTACCGCTTGGGCGGGACGATGTGGCTGTTCGCCTCCATCGCGTAAGCGCGTATCTCGCCGTCGGGGACCCAGCGATGCGTCGTCGCGCGGGGGATCAGTACGTAGTCGCCTTGGCGTGCCTGCAGTGCGCCGAACACGGTTTCGACTGTAGCGCTGCCGGATTCGACATAGACCATCTCGTCGCCGGTCGAATTACGGTACAGCGGCGACGGCTTCGTGGCGACGACGTACGAGATTCGGACGTCACCGTTTCCGAGGATCAGTCGGCGGCCGTCGACCACGTCGGTCTCTGCGACGACGTCCGGCGGGAACAGATCGTGCAGCTTCAGGTGTCGTGGTTTTAGTGGGTGATTCGGCGTCGTCGACTGGTCGGGTAACTCCCAGACGGTCGCGTCGACGATCGCCGATGGGATGTGGCGGTGATAGAGCAGCGACGAATCCGAGGAGAAGCCCTCCTCGCCCATCAACTCTTCGTAGTACAAGCCTCCGTCGGGTGTCCGGTGCTGAGTGTGACGCTTCGGCGGTACCGAGCCGAGTTGCCGGTAGTAGGCCACGAGATCTCCTAGATGTGTCCTTAGCTGATAGTAAACACATTAACTAGTTTGGAGTGATCTGTGCAACCCTGGCCGTCAATTGCGCCCGCGAACGTCGAACTGGCTGCGGTTGGTGATCAGCTTGTTCAGCAGCATGACGAGAATCCGCTGCTCGGGTTCGGTGAGGACGCTTGCCCACGCCTGTTCGCGCTCGTTCTGTTCGGCGAAGGACTCGACCATGCGGGTGTGTCCGTCGTCGGTGAGGGCGAGTCGGACCGATCGGCCGTCGACCTGGTCGGGTGTCCTGACGAGCAACCCGTCGGCAATGAGTGTCTTGGACAGGTTGGATACCGCGGCTCGGCTCATTCCGCTCAGTTCGGCCGCGCGCTTCGGTTCGATCGGTCCGGCGAGCCAGGTGACGAAGAGCAGGCGGAACGAGGACCACGACCAGCCGCGCGGCCGATGGATCGAGGATTCGAGGTCGTAGGTGACGATGTTCGACGCGCGGTTGAGCGTCAGGAGTACTTCGGTTGCCAGTTGATGTTCGAAGCCGTACTCGCCCGCGAGCTTGGAGTTGGCTGCGGCGATGAACGACCAGAAGTCGGGTTCGTCGGAATCGGTCACGTCAGTAACCCTAACGACCGTGCTAGAAAATAAATGTATGTATCAAATATCGTCGCGGGACACCGTTCGGCAGGCGACACGCCAACTGCCGTTCTCGTGGACTACTCGGTCGTGGACCACGGTGAAGCGTACGAGTCGAGTGGCGCCACCTCGAGGAGTCGCCATGATCTGCAGATAGCAGTCCACGTCCAGTGAGCCGTCCTGGCGATCGTCGACGGAGAGATTCGTGATCACATGGCGGCGCTTTTCCCGTGCGGCAGTGGCATCGGCGAAGAACTGCTCCGCAAACGCCGTCAGCGCGGCCGTGCCGACTGCGGGCTGCGGGTAGCTCGGTGAATCGAATACCCCGTCCTGGGTGAACGTGCGCGCCCATTCGTCCGCGCGTCCCGAGTCGATCGCATGACTTTGGCGGCCGTAGAGAAGTTGTATCGCAGTAGCAGTCTCCGCGTCGATCATGAAGCTCCCTCAGCCGTGCGATAAACGCACATAATGTGCGATTCGTAGTCGCGAGAGTATGTCGGTCGCTCGAGTAGGGTCAAGTCAGATTTCCGCCGCCGGCGACGAGCAAGGGGAGTGACGTTGACGCTGCTGATCCATCGTGCGACACGCACGAGTGTTCTCGCGTCCGCTCTGGCCGATGTTCTGGCCACGCCGTTGTCGGATCCGTTCGCGGCCGAGGTCGTTTCCGTCCCCGCACGTGGTGTCGAGCGGTGGTTGACGCAGCGGCTGTCGGTTTCCCTCGGCGGTGACGGGGGCGACGGCGTTGCCGCCAACATCGAGTTCCCCTCTCCGGCAAAGCTCGTCGACGAAGCCCTGGCAGATGCTGCGGGCTTCGACCCGGTGGACGACGCGTGGTCGACGGATCGAGTTCTCTGGGCGACCCTCGCGGTCCTCGACGAGTCGCTGGACCAGCCGTGGTGCGCGGTGGTGGCGCACCACCTCGGGCACGGTGCCGAGGACCATCGCGCCGGACGTCGGTGGTCCACGGCGGCCCATCTGGCGGGTCTGTTTCGCACCTACGGAGCGGACCGGCCGCTCATGCTCGTCGACTGGCAGCGCGGCGTCGACAGTGACGGACTCGGTGGCGACCTGCCGGAGGATCTGCGCTGGCAAGCCGAGCTGTGGCGCGCGGTCCGTGAACGTATCGGCACGCCGAGTCCGGCGGAACGGCTCTCGGAAAGCTGTGACGTCGTGCGGCGCCGTCCCGATCTTCTCCGGCTTCCGGACCGATTGTCGATCTTCGGCGCTACTCGTCTGACGACCGATCAACTGCAGGTGGTCGCAGCCATTTCCGAGCATCGAGACGTGCACTTCTGGCTTCCGCATCCCAGCCGTGCGCTGTGGGACGAGAGGGCGCGGTCGAATTCCATCGTCAAGCGTGCGGACGACCGATCGATCCTGACGATCGATCACCCGCTGCTCGCCAGCCTGTCCCGGGACGTCCGAGAGCTCCAGTCGAGACTCCTTGCTCTGGACGCCAGGATCGTCGATCGCGCCGAGGAAGAATCCTTCGAAGTACCCACCCTGCTCGGACGTGTCCAAGCCGATATCGAAGCTGCACGCGCGCCGGTGCATTCGGCGACACCCGACGGAACCATCGCCGTGCACGCGTGCCATGGCGCGGCCCGGCAGGTGGAGGTCCTCCGCGAGGTGTTGCTCCACACCTTCGAGGAGGATCCGACTCTCGAACCGCGTGACGTGGTGGTGATGTGTCCGGACGTCGAGACCTACGCACCGTTGATCAGAGCGACTTTCGGACTGGGTTCGCTGGATCATCCCGGGCACTCGCTCAGGGTGCGCCTCGCCGACCGCAGTCTCCGTCAGACCAACCCGATGCTGTCCGTCGTGGCGACAGTGCTCGATCTCGCCGTCGGGCGGATCACCGCGAGCGAAGTTCTCGACTTGCTTGCCGCCGAACCCGTTCGACGGCAGTTCTCGCTCACCGACGACGATCTGGAACGACTCCGCGAGTGGACGCAGGTGGCTGGCGCACGTTGGGGCCTGAACTCCCGGCAGCGACGCGATGTCGGCTTGGACGACTTCACCGAGAACACGTTCTTCGCCGCCGTCGATCGACTGCTTCTGGGAGTATCGGCCGACGAAACCGCGCACCACTGGCTCGGACGTGCCCTGCCCGTCGACGACGTCGACGGCAGCGACATCGATCTGACCGGGCGTCTGGCGGAATTCATCGACCGCCTTGCCAGCGTCGTACGCGACATGCAGGGAACCTCCACCACGTCCGAGTGGCGTCGTGCCCTGGTTCGAGCACTCGACCTCCTCGCCGACGTGGCACCGGCCGACGCGTGGCAGCGAGCGCAGGCACTGCGTGAGATTGCGGCCGCCACACGTCACGGCGATGCGGCACCGCTCCGGCTCGCCGACGTCCGGGCCATGCTCGCCCGAGCGCTCGCAGGCCGCCCGTCTCGAACGAATTTCAGGACGGGCGAGCTGACGGTGTGCACCATGGTTCCGATGCGTTCGGTTCCGCATCGGGTGGTAGTACTTCTCGGCCTCGACGACGAAGTGTTCCCCCGCACGGGCGGCATGGACGGGGACGACGTGCTCGCCAGGGATCCAGCACCTGGTGAACGGGACGTCCGCAGCGAGGACCGTCAGTTGCTGCTCGACGCGGTGATGTCCGCCGGGCAGAAATTGTTGCTGTTCTACACCGGCGCCGACCCCGTGAACGGATCCACCAAACCTCCGGCGATACCGCTGAGCGAGCTGCTCGACGTCGTACGCACCACCGCAGGCGCCGACGTGGTCCGCCGACATCCGTTGCAGCCGTTCGATGCGCGAAACTTCGATGCCGAGAATCCGTTCAGCTTCGACGCCGTGTCGTTGAAGGGTGCGCTCGCCGCCCAGAAGGACAGCGTCCCCGCCGACGAGTTCCTGCCGAGTCGCCTGCCGGCCCGCACGCCGACCGATGTCGCGCTCGCCGACCTGGTGTCGTTCTTCGAGAACCCGATTGCGGGTTTCCTGAAGCAACGCCTCGGTGTGCGGATTCCCGAGACCGACGACGACATCGCCGATTCGCTCGACATCACCCTCGACGGCCTTCAGCGGTGGGAAGTCGGGGACCGGATGTTGAACGAGATGCTCTCCGGTACCGAGCTGGACGACTTCCGTGCGGCGGAAATGCGTCGTGGAACGTTGCCGCCCTTCGAATTCGGAGCCCGGTCCCTGAGAGACATCGTCACCGGCGTCGACACTCTCTACGAGGCCTCGCGAGAGATACACCTCGTTCCTCCCCGCGTGGTGGACATCTCGGTGGACCTCGGCGGTGGACGCAGGCTCACCGGGACGGTCACCGGAATTCACGGTGACGTCATCGCGCGCACGTCGTACTCCAAGCTCGCTCCCAAGCACCGGATCGCTGCGTGGATCAGACTTCTGGCCGTTGCTGCGCAGGACGGTTCGCGTCCCTGGCTGGCCGTGACGACAGGCCGCGGGATGGGATATCACCCGATGCGATCGACGATGAACGCGCCGACCGACGCTCTCGCGGTGTTGGCGGAGTTGGTTGCGCTGCGCGACACGGGCCTCGACGCACCACTGCCGATCGGGCCCATCGCGTCGTCGGTCTACGCGGAGAGGAGAACGGCGGGACTGCCTGCCGAGGACGCGTGGAAGGACGCGAGCGACAAATGGTCCGACAGGTTCGGTGACCACACCGACCGCAGTATCGCGTACGTACTGGGCCCCTCCGCGCCCCTCGCGGCTCTGACCCGAGGCCACTGGAACGAGTTCCCCTCCGGAGCAGGTGCCGAGAAGACGGTGTTCGAATCGCTCGCCGGGGTGGTCTGGCGCCCACTGCTGGCGAACGAGGAGGTACGGCGACCATGACGGACTTCGACCTCTACGGTCCGCTCCCCACCGGCACCACAGTGCTGGAAGCCAGTGCGGGCACCGGAAAGACCTACGCGATAGTCGGATTGGCCACGCGCTACGTCGCCGAGGGCTTGTGCGACATCTCGCAACTGCTACTCGTCACGTTCTCCCGAGCCGCCACGCGGGAACTGCGTGATCGAACCCGCGCGCGGTTCGCCTCGGTGGCAGCACAACTCGCGTTGCCCGGTCCGCACGACGACGGCCTGGTGGCCTTTCTGGCCGACACCACCGACGAGGAAGTTCTGGCGAGACGGCAGCGTCTGCTGCAGGCACTGTCCGAGTTCGACTCCGGCACCATTGCGACGACGCACAGCTTCTGCCAGCGGATGCTCGACAGTCTGGGCATCGCGGGGGAGAACGAGCCGGACGCCGTGCTGGTGGAGAACGTCGAGGACCTGACGATGGAGGTCGTCGACGACACCTTCCTTCGTCGCTACGCCAAGGTCGCGGACCGTGATCCGCCGATGACGCTCACGGAGGCACGCGAGCTTGCGCGAAAGGCCATCGCCGACAGGCAGTCTGTCCTGGCACCCGAGACGGATGTCGATCCTGCCGTCGGACATCGAGTGTCGTTCGCCGAGGAGGTACGCACCGAGGTCGGCCGACGCAAGCGGATCGCAGGAATCCGAGACTTCGACGATCTGCTGGAGCTACTGCACGGGGTCTTGGCGGATCCTGAGCTCGGCGAATTCGCGTGCGCACGTGTCCGTGAACAGTTTCAGGTCGTCCTCGTGGACGAATTCCAGGACACCGACCCGTGGCAGTGGGGAATCCTGGCCCGCGCCTTCCACGGAAACTCGACGCTGCTTCTCGTCGGAGACCCGAAACAAGCGATCTATGCGTTCCGCGGCGCCGAGGTGTTCAGTTACCTGGACGCGGTGTCCGTTGCCGATCACCGGCTCAAGCTGACCACCAACTGGCGAAGCGACGCGGGCCTGCTCGCGGCACTGGAACACGTGTACGGCGGCGCTGCGCTGGGCCACGAGGGCATCGTCGCTCACCGGGTCGGCGCCACGCACGAGTACTCCAGGCTCAGCCACGGCGAGCCGCTCCAGGTGAGGTACCTCCCACGCACGGGTGCGGGCCCGTTGAACCGGTCCGGATTCCCTGCTGTCGACAGAGTGCGAGGCATCGTCGCCGCCGATCTCGCCGCGGACATCGCCGAGTTGATCGCCGGCGGCACGACCATTCGACTGAACGGCGTGGAACGGCAGGTCGAACCAGGAGACATCGCGGTCCTCGTCCGATACAACGCGCAAGTTCCGCTCGTTCGTGACGCTCTCGATCGGGTAGGCGTTCCGTCGGTGCTGACCGGGGGATCCTCGGTGTTCGAAACGCCCGCGGCAACGCAGTGGCTGTGGCTGCTTCAAGCGATGGAACAACCTCACCGAGCCGATCGCGTCCGGATGGCTGCGCTCACACCGTTGCTGGGTCGTACGGCAGAGCAGCTCGACGCCGGTGCCGACGACATCGTCGCCGGGCTGAGCAGCAGCTTGCGAGAATACGGAAACCTCTTCGGTCGAGCGGGATTCGCGGCCATGTTCGAGAAGCTGAGCGGAGACACGGCATTGGAGGCGCGCCTCCTGGCACTCGATTCGGGGGAGCGCGCGCTGACCGACATTCGCCACGTCGCACAGCTGTTGAACAAGGCGGCCGTCGAAGACCTGCTCGGCGCAACCGAACTCGTCCGGTGGCTGACCGAGCGCATCAGCCATCCGCATGCGGTGAACACCGGAGAACGCAGCCGCCGACTGGACAGCGAGGCTGCAGCAGTGCAGATCGCAACGATCCACGCGACCAAGGGACTGGAGTTTCCGGTCGTGTACCTGCCGTTCGCGTGGCACGCGACATCGCCGCAGAAGCCCGCGACGCTGGTCTACCACGACGACGAACACAGACGAATCCTCGACGTCGGTGGTGGGCGCGGTCAGGGGTGGGGTGCGAGAAAAGCACTGTCCGACAAGGAACAGGCAGGCGAGGAGCTACGCCTGCTGTACGTGGCGCTCACGAGAGCCCAGTGCCGAGTCGTCCTGTGGTGGGCGCCTGCGATCACGACGGCCGGGTCACCGCTGCACCGAGTGCTGTTCGGCCGGATGCCGGGTACGGCGGAACTGGAGCCGAGACCGAAGGTGCTCGACGACGCTGCCTCCGTGAACAGGCTGGAATCATGGGCAGGGGCCGCGAACGGGACAGTCGCGGTCGAACCGGCCGAACGCCGCGATGCGCGTGCGCCGGTCGACTCGACGCCCCGTGTGCAGCCGGCGCTCGGCGCGGCGGTCTTCGGACGCTCGCTCGACATGCTCTGGCGTCGTACGTCCTACTCCGCCATGACCGCGGCGGCCCACGAGGGGCCAGGAGTGCGCAGCGAGCCCGAGCAACCGGGGATCGAAGACGAACCCGACGAGCCTGCGTCGGGTCCGGTGGTCGGACCCGACGACGACATGCAGAGCATCCCGTCCCCGATGAACGGTTTGCCCGCCGGAGCGGCGTTCGGAACCCTGGTGCACGAGATTCTCGAGCACCTGGACACGTCCGCCGATGACGTGGAGGCCGAGCTGCTGAGCCGATGCACCGACGCGATCGAGGAGAACGTTGCGGACATCGAGCCGCAGGCGCTGGCCGGCGCGTTGCTACCGGTGCTGCGCACGCCCCTGGGGTTCGGAACGCTGGAGGACATCGCACCGTCGGATCACTTGGCGGAGCTGAACTTCGAACTTCCTCTCGCGGGCGGTGACAACCCGACCGCGCAGGTCGTGACCATCCGGGGCATCGCTCGGCTTCTTCGCAGCCATCTGCCCGCGGACGACGTCCTGGCCTCGTATGCCGACCGTCTCGAAGCCCTCGAATCACCGCCGCTGCGGGGGTATCTGACCGGAAGCATCGACTCGGTCCTGCGTGTTCACGAAGCAGGCCGGACGCGCTACGTCGTCGTCGACTACAAGACAAACAGAATCACCAGTGGTGACCTCACCGTCGAACACTTCACTCGCGAGCGCATGGCCCAGGAGATGATGCGCTCGCACTACCCGCTGCAGGCATTGTTGTATGCCGTTGCGCTGCACCGGTATTTGCGCTGGCGTCAACCGAACTACGACCCCCGCACCCACCTCGGCGGTGTGCAGTATCTTTTCGTGCGCGGCATGGCAGGCCCGCACACACCGGCCGGCTGCGGAGTCTTCGACTGGTACCCGCCACCGGCACTGGTCACCGACGTGTCCGATCTCCTCGCGGGACACGATTCGAGATCCGGTCGACCAGATGGGGCAGGAGCGGAGCCGGCGGAGCGACCAGGTCGAACAGGAGGTTCGTCGTGACCGATGCGTCGTTGGTGAAGCGAGCGGACGGGCTGCTGAAGACGTTCAACGAGGTCGGCGTTCTGGCTCCGGCCGATGTTCACGTCGCCCTCCGGCTCGGTGCGCTCGGCGGAGAATCCGATCCGAATGTTCTGTTCGCCGCTGCTCTTGCGGTCCGGGCTGTGCGGTCGGGGTCGGTGTGTCTGGATCTGCGGAGGTTGAGGGACGTGACCGTCGACGAGGAGTCCGACGTCGACCTCGGTTCGTTGCCGTGGCCGGAGCTCGGGGATGTGTTGGCTGCGTTGCGGGCCAGTCCGTTGGTGACGGGAGGAGATCGCGGGCCGTTGGTCCCACTGCGTCTCGTCGACACCGACGACGGTGAACTGCTGTACCTGGATCGGTATCACCTGCAGGAGCGCACGATTCGGACGGTTCTGGAGACACGCGAATCGTCGAGGCCCGATGTGGACGTCGACGAGGTGAGGTCGCTGCTGCACGAGCTGTTCCTCGACGAGAACGGGCAGCCGACGATGGCCCCGGATCGGCAGAGGATCGCGGCGGCACTGGCTGCCACACAGTGGACAACAGTCATCGCGGGTGGCCCCGGCACGGGCAAGACGCACACGGTGGCCCGGGTGCTGGCGATGTTCTCTCGACAGTTCGGTCCGGGGATTCGGATCGGCCTCGCTGCTCCCACCGGCAAAGCGGCGGCGCGGCTCCAGGAATCGGTGACCGAACAGTCTGCAGCCCTCGGGCTTCCGCCGGGAATCACTGCCATGACGGTGCACCGGTTGCTGGGTTGGCAGCGGGGGAGCAAGAGCAGGTTTCGTCACAACGCAACCAATCGCCTGCCGTACGACGTCATCGTCGTCGACGAGACGTCGATGGTGTCGCTGACCATGATGTGCAGGCTGCTCGAAGCCGTTCGTCCGGAGACCCGGCTCGTGCTCGTCGGTGACCCGGATCAGCTGACGTCCGTCGATGCCGGTGCCGTCCTCGCGGACCTGGTGGCGCGTCCGATCCGAAGCATTGCTGCTGCCGACGGCGGACATTCGGACGGACGGCACGCCTCGCCGCTGACCGCGTTGATCGAGGACGACCTCGACGCCGTCAGCGATCCGCACGAGGCCGCGTTGTCGGCGAAGGAACGGGCCCGTCTGGCAGGCGGGGTCGTGCGGTTGAGCCGAGGCCGACGGTTCGGCGGTGCCATCGCGGAACTTGCCGTCGCTGTTCGCGACGGGCGAGCGGACGACGCAATCGCGTTGCTGAAGGACAGACCGGACGAGCTCTCCTTTCATTCACCGTCGGAGCTGTCCGAACTTCAGGCGGATGTTCTGTCCACCGCCGCGTCGGTGACGGACGCAGTCCGCGCCGGTGACGCATCCACGGCCTTGGCGGAGCTGGAATCGCATCGGCTTCTGTGCGCACACCGTCAGGGCCCGTACGGGGTGCAGACGTGGGCGCGCCGAGCAATGGACTGGGTGGGCGAGTCGTCCGGCACCTTTCTCGATCCTTCGCGCTGGTACCCGGGCCAGCCGTTGCTCGTCACCGCGAACGACCACGACGCACGCATCTACAACGGCGACACGGGAGTGGTGATCGATACCGGAGGGGGCGCGTTGATGGCCGCGTTCCAGCGGGGACGCACGCCTCTGTTGGTGCATCCGAATGTGCTGTCGTCGGTGCAAACGGTGTACGCGATGACCATTCACCGCAGCCAGGGCAGCCAGTACGACACCGTGTCCGTGCTGTTGCCCGCGGAAGCCTCGTCACTGCTGACGCGTGAACTGCTGTACACGGCCATCACGCGAGCACGGAAACATGTGCGGATCATCGGTACCGAGGACGCATTGCGCGCCGGCGTGGAACGTCAGGTGCTACGAGCCAGCGGACTTCGCCGGACGATCGTCGAGTGACGACGCGGAGCCGAGGTGGCGACGCAGACTGACTGCGGTGTCCGACCACGACCGCGCCTGTTGTTCCCAGACGCGCGCCCGAGCCGGCGTACCCCGGCGACGGAGCTCGAACGCCCGAGCGGTTGCCCGGTCGGCGTGCACGCCCGCAGTGGCAGCCAGTTCGTCCAACCGGTCGGCGCCGCAGAGGGACGCCACCGTCACACTGTCCAACGGACCGCCGGCGAGCTCGCAGAACGTGTGCAGTGATCGGAGGCCCTCTGGCACTTCGGTGGACGCCTGCCGTTCGGTGGATGCTGCCGCGACGGGGTGTGGCTCGTGAGCAAGCGCTACCGGTCCGCCGGCGCCGTCGGCCAGACCGACCGTCCACGCACTGAGGAACGACGGATGGGGCACGTCCCACACTTCGCGGAACGTGGCAACCGCGACCGTGGCGAGCAGATCCGCCTCGTCCCGCGGTCCGTCGACGGTGAAGTCCATCACCGTGCCGTCGAGCATCGGCTTCCCGGCCTCCGACCAGCCGAGACCGTGCAGGCGCCGATCGGCGGCCGTCATGTCGACGTCGTCGGGGTACAGGTAGGACGGCAACGACGCGACGCCGACGATGACGTCTCCGTCGATCGCCACGAGGTCCACATACGGCCGCTGGCCTCGTTGTCCATGAGATGCCTGGGCCGAGGTGATGGTGACGTAGCTTCCCGTGGGCATCGCCGCGACATGAGCGGTGAGGTTCTTCTCGAACCGCTGCCACGCACCCGCGACATCGGCATCGAACACCCAGGCATCGAACACCCCGGCATCGAAAGCACCGGCATCGAACGGACCGTGCTCGATACCACCCTGCTCGGTAGACACATGCGCTCCTTCGTCGAACCGGATTCTCGAAGTTTCACCCGGCTGTAACCGCCGCCCTCGAAAGATATCGGCTGGGTCCGACAAAGTTGGTGAGGCACGAGTCAGAGAGAGTGAACGATCTCCTGCCACACGCCTGCTACCACGGAGTCCGTCGCGCCGGTCTGGGTGAACAGCACGGGGCAGTGGCCTCGTCGGTCGTAGAGTTCGATGGACGCTGTCGGGCCGCGTACGCCGGAGGTGACGGTGGCCCAGCATTCGGTGACGTGGGTCAGGTCCACCATCATGCGGCACAGTCCGGACGCGAGTGTCAGGTTGCCGCCGGTCATGCGTGCGGCGATGAGATGATCGTGATGTATCTGCATGCATCCCGCGCCCGCGGTGACCATCGTCATGGGAAGTTCGAGGTAGGCGAGGTGCTCGAGCGCGCCCGCGATTGCCGTCGGATCGATCTGCCGCGTGCCGAGCGAGGCCAACGCCGGAAGCGCAGCCTGCCGAGCCACGCCGCCGTCGGCGAGGATCGAGTCGAACTGTTGAATCTGGTCGGCGCCCTCCCACTCGGCGAGAGCGTCCGCGTCGGAGACAGGGGTGCGGGGTCGTGGCACCACCGCGTACGACGGCCGCGTGCGCACCGATCTCAGTGCCTCGAACGCCAACCTGTCCGATCGGGGCGTCAGATAGCTTGCGTGCGCCGCGAACCCGGTGGTGTCGAACATCCTCAAGGTCGGAGGGAGGTACTGATCGGGGTCGGTGGCAACCGCGGCGTGGAGGCGAGACATGTTCATACGCAGCGAGATTCGATTTTTCGCAGTTCGGATCGGTCCGCCGATCTCGGTGGGGACGTCGTAATGACCGACGTCGTTCATCACCGCCGGTCCCGAGACCGTGATGGCCACGGTCTCGTCGAGCAGGGGCAAGAACTCGGCAACTCCTGCGGCGCCGCCGCCGATCTGCTCGCCCGAGAAGTCCGGCTTGGTCAGCAGTGCGTCAAGGTCACTGATGGCGGCCGAGTCACCCGCGTCGGTGGGTGCTGCAGCCGCGCAACGGCATTCACTGTGGCGGCCGCAGGGTCTGCGTGAGCCGCTTGGCAGAGCCGGCGGGCCGGGGGTGGATGTGGGATCGTCGGACCGATCCCCATCCGAACTGGATGGCGCGGACATGGTGATACTCCTGAGGAAGTACTGCTGTGACGATTTTTTCGGCCCGCGAGGGGTCAGTAGACGTCGCGCAGGTAGCGCTTGGCGCGCTTGAGCTCGGACACGTAGTCCTCGGCCTGATCCGCGGAGCGTCCCCCGTGTTCGGCAATGACGTCGTGCAGCGCGGCGTCGACGTCCTTGGCCATACGAGTGGCGTCACCGCACACGTAGAAGTGACCGCCCTCCTCCAGCCACGCGTACAGCTCCTTGCCGTTCTCTCGCATGCGGTTCTGCACGTAGACCTTCTCGGTCTGATCGCGCGAGAAAGCCAGGTCGAGACGGGACAACACGCCGTCGCGAGACAGCGCGTTCAATTCGTCCTCGTAGATGAAATCCGACGCGCGGTGCTGATCACCGAAGAAGAGCCAGTTGCGGCCCGATGCGTTGCGCGCGCGCCGTTCGTGAAGGAACGCACGGAACGGCGCGATACCGGTACCGGGTCCGACCATGATGACCGGCGCGTCGTCGTCCGACGGTAGCCGGAACGATTTGTTCGCAGAGAGAAACACCCCCGCGCCGTCGCCCTCTCCGACACGGTCCGCGAGGAACGTCGAGCACACACCGCCGCGGTCACGTTCTGCGGAGCGGTACCGAACGCTGGCGACCGTCAGGTGGACGGTGCCCTCGTGCGCCAGCGGCGACGACGAGATCGAGTAGACACGATGCTGCAACGGGCGGAGCAGTTCGAGCAGCTCGGCGGGCTCGATCGTCAGCGCCGGATCGAGCGCGAGAACGTCGAGGACATCTTTGCCCCAGGTCCAGGCGTCGAGAGACTCGCGGTCACCCGTCTGGAGGACGTGCTGGAGTTCGTCGTCGCCCGATCGTTCGGCGATGGCCTCGATGAGGTCCATCGACGGCACGCCGATCTCGTAGGAATGCGTCAAGAGTTCGTCGAGACGCTGCTCGGAGCCCTTGACCGTGACCGTCGTGTCCGGGTCCACGCTGAGCCGCCCGATCAGTGCGTCGACGAGTTCCGGGTGGTTGACCGGCTTGACGCCCAGTCCGTCGCCTGCCTCGTACGTCAGGCCGCTGTCACCCAACGAGAACGCGTAGTGACGGACTTCCTTCGACGACTGCGGCCCGGAGAGAACGCGATTGGCGAGGACGGTGGCGCGGTACGGGTTCTTCCGGTTCCACGGTGACCGCTTGGAGGCACTTTTCGCGGGCTTCGCTGCAGGTGCTTCGGGCGGTGCAGATGCAGGAGCTCCGCCGCCGTCGACCGATGCGATGGAGGGGACTGCGCCGGCCAGCCATGCTGCGGCCGCGTCCTCGTAGTCGACGTCGCAATCCAGACGGTCGGCCGTCCGGGTCGCCCCGAGTGCTTCCAGTCGTGAGTCGATGTCTCGTCCCGCCTTACAGTATCCGTCGTAGCTCGTGTCGCCCAGTGCGAGGACCGCGAAGTACAGCCCTTCCAGTCTAGGTGCACTGTCGGCGGCAACAGCATCCCAGAATAGCTGGGCGTTGTCCGGCATCTCGCCTTCGCCGTATGTAGATGTCACAACGATCAGGCGACGCATGGCCGCCAACGCGTTCATGTCCACCGCGTCCAGCGACGCGACATGAGGGTCGAGCCCGTGCTGTCGGGCCAGGTCGGCGGCGTCCTGAGCGAGCGCTTCGGCGTTTCCGGTCTGGCTGCCGTACAGAATCTGCAGCGGGACCGCAGCGGCTACCGAGCCAGTGTCCGGCTGCACGGCGGAACCGGTGGGCATCGCCAGTCGTGAGTGGAGTCCCGCCAGAAAACCGGACAACCAGGCGCGCTGATCTCCGGTGAACGGCGCGTCCTCGGGAATGTAGGGAATGAGCACTGAACTTTCCGTCTCTCTCGTCAGGACACCAGGTCGGGGACGGATCGCACGGCGAACAATTCGTCGAAGTTCGGTAGCGATCCGAGCTTGGCGCGGTTCTTGGCGTCCTGGTAGATGATCCAGCCGTAGGTGGCCGGGCTGTCGGAACCGCGCACGTTTCTCGCGGTCAGGGCCTGCTTGTAGTCGTCGACGCGCTTGTGACCGACGAGGGCAGCCAACTGCTCGTCCTCGTACCCACCCAGCACGTCCTTCGCGTAGGCGGTCAGCCGGTGAACGAGCGCGAAGTCCTCGGTCAGCACGAGGTTTCGTGCTGCCTTGTGCACGGCCGGGTCGTCGATCGCGCTGGAACCGGGCACTCGGGTGAGCGCGACCTCGTGCGCGTAGTGCATCACCGTGTACTGGTTCAACAGCGCGTACACGGTGTCGGTATCGGTTTCGCCGTATCCCGGCACCGATCCGCCGAGCACCGGAGTGCCCTCTCGCAGGCTGAGCTTGTAGGACCGGACCTGCTGGGTTGCCAGCGAGCCCGCGAGCTCGTCGAGCAGCTCCTTCCGGGTTTTCGCGGCAAGGATCGCGTCGCTGTCCTGGTAGAGCAACAGCGCCCGCGGCATCGCGTAGACGAAGCGATGCTGCTCCACCTCCCAGTTCTGCAGCAACCGTGTCGCGGAAGCCGACCCGGTGGCCTCGACGTGCCACTCGAGCAGCATTCGAACGGCGACGGTGTGAATGGCTGCCTGCTCGTCGTCCGCCGTGATGGATCCGAGGATCACCGAGTCGGCACTCGCACGGAGAGGCAACAGACGGTTCGGGTCGTACTGATAGAAGAATCCGCCGCTCATGCCGTTGCAGACACCCTTGCCGAACCCGCCGAGATTCAGAATGGCGCCGCCGGTCATGTACTCGGCCGCGAAGTCACCCACGCCTTCGACGACGGCGGTGGCTCCGGAGTTCCGCACGCCGAAGCGGTCGCCCGATTCACCTTCCACGAATGCGCGTCCACCGGTCGCGCCGAAGAGCGCGAAGTTTCCGATGAGAACGTTGCCGCCCGCTTCGGGTGATCCGCCGCCGGGCGAGCGGACGATCACCGTGCCGCCGTTCATGGACTTGCCGACTCCGTCGTTGCAGGTGCCGGTGTGATCCATGACGACTCCGTCGTTGCAGAAGGCGGCGAAGGAGAGGCCCGCCGCGCCGTACGTGGACACCAGGGCCGTGCCCGGCGCCAGGTATCGCCGGCCGCGGTCGTCGACGAGCACCGACGGCATGGCGTCGGTCACCGACGTCGGGAGTTCGTGGTTGAGAAGGCGTTCGATGTCGATGGACAGTTGCCCGCCGACGCTCTTGTTCAGGTTGCCCAGGTGCGTTCGGCCGCCGGGCGCGACCGTGCGTGCGCGGTCGTCGATCAGGGCGGTGCGGACTTCGGCCATCAGCATGTCGTCGATGCCGTATTCGCGTTCGAGGTAGACGGGGTCGGTGACGACGGATTCGGGAACGACGGTCAGCATCGAGTGCAGGTCCAGCTCACCCACCGTTGCCGCATGGTCGACGAGGTGCAGAAGATCGGTGCGGCCGCGGGCGTGCCGCAACGACGGCATACCCAGCTCGGCGAGCAACTCTCGGACTTCGTGCGCGATGTTGAGCAGGTACTGCGCCATCGATCGAGGGTCACCGTCGAACACCTCGGGATTGGTCGTCAATCCTGCTGGGCACTTGACGTTGCAATTCTTCGCCATGACGCAGCCCATCATCATCAGCGCCGTGGTGCCGAACTCGAAGCTGTCGCCACCGAGCAGCGCCGAGGTGACGACGTCACGACCGGTCTGGTGGGCTCCCGAACATCGGAGGATCACTTTCTGGCGAAGTCCGTTGGCGCACAGAGCCTGGTGCACTTCCGCGAGGCCGATCTCCGCGGCGCGTCCGGCGTACTTCAGGCTCGTGACGGATGCCGCCCCGGTTCCGCCGGTGTTGCCGGCGATGTTGATGACGTCCGCACCTGCTTTCGCCACGCCGACGGCGATGGTGCCGATCCCCTCGGACGAGACGAGCTTCACGATCACGCGTACGCGCGCGGCCTTGCAGTCGTGGATCAACTGCGCGAGGTCCTCGATCGAATACGTGTCGTGATGCGGTGGGGGAGACACAAGTTCGACGCCGGGTGTGCCGCTGCGGGCCGCGGCGATGTCGACGGTGACCTTGGGGGCAGGCAGCTGTCCGCCCTCGCCGGGTTTGGCGCCCTGACCGATCTTGATCTCGATTTCCTCGAGCATCGGATCGGCCAGATAGCCGGCCCAGATGCCGAAGCGTCCCGAGGCGAATTGTTTGATGCGAGAGGCGCGGACGGTCCCGTAGCGCGACAGATGCTCTCCGCCTTCGCCGCTGTTGGACATCGCGCCGACCATGTTGGTTCCGTGCGCGACGGCTTCGTGCGCATTGGCGTTGAGAGCCCCGTGACTCATCGCGCCCGACGCGAGCAACGGTGTGATCGCACTTGCCTTCTGCACCTCGGACAAGGGGATCGACGCAGGCGCCGCACCCAGTTTTCCGAGGAACAGCGACGCTCGGCCGCGGGAGGTCACGATCACCGTGTCCCCGTCGATGCGACTCGTGGCCTCGTCGCCGAAGAGAAGACCGAGACCATCACCGAGCAGATGCGCACGCGCAGGGTCGGTGCACGCAGGGTCGGTCCGCAGCGTCAGTGCGAACTCGGTGTCCGACACGGCGTCGACCTGCAGGCCGCGGACGGCAATGCCCGTGTTGCCCTCGATGTCGAAGCGGCCGAGCTCGAGCGCGAACTCCTGCGCCGACGAACAGTCCGACACGTCGGCCGGCGTGGCCAACACGTCGCGCAGTGCTGCCGGTCGACGCGAGCGCTCGTCGTGCATCGACCGTACGAACGACCGGTAGTCGCCCGTCACCTCGAACGCGTCGATCTGTTCGTCGGTCAACCGGTCGAAACTCGTCGACGCGTACGCCTCGGCGCCGAGACCGAACGCGTCACCCAGCCTGGTGATGGTCAGCAGCCGCAGTGCATCGGTCTGCGTCGCATCGGCTTCGGTACCGGCGAAGGCGATCTTCTCCTTGGTCATGTCGACGAACCCACGAACCGACGTGGCCCCGAACGAATGGCCTGCGCCGTCGGCGCGTTCCTTGAACAACCCCAGGTTCGGCAGGTCGCTCTCGCTCGCCGCGCTACGGGCGTGGGCATGCCAGTGCGCGACACCCGCGGCGATCGCGCGGAACCCGACGCCGCCCACCGGGGACTTCATGTTCGGGAACCACTGCGACAGAACGGGATCCGATGTGTCGAGGAAGTTCGGTTCGAAGAACTCACCGCCGATGTAGCTCTCCACGGTGCACAGTCCGACGCGTCCCATCGTCTTCATCAACGACTTCTCGGCCGCCTTCACGAACTTGGCGAACGCCACGTCCGGGTCGGCACCGAACTTGTCCTCGGCTCGCAACCGCACCGTCAGTGGATGAACCGCGGCAGCGCCGAACCCCAGCACGAGTGCGACATGGTGAGACGAGGAGATCTGGCCGCTCTCCACCACCAGCGACACCCGTAATCGGACACCCGCTGCGATCAACCGTTCGTTGACGAACGCCACGACGGCAATCACCGGGAGTGCAGCGTTGTCCCGAGTGATGTCTCGGTCGCTGAGCACGGCGATACCGCCGTCACGGGCGAACCGAACGACCGAATCGGCCAGCGAGTTCACGGCCTCCACGAGCGCGCGTTCGTTGGCCTCGCTGTCGGTGTCGATCGACCGGTACGTCAGGTCGAACCGTGCGACCGGGGTGTGCGGCTGTTCGGTGATCCGGCGCAGATCCGTGTGCGAGAGCAGGGGACTGGGCACGACGACCTGGCGGGAAACGGGGCCGCCGACATTAGGTTTCGGCCCCAGCGACACCCGAAGCGTCATTCCGTCGGCCTCGCGAATGCTGTCGAGCGGAGGGTTGGTCACCTGCGCGAATCGCTGCGAGAAGTACTTCGCCATCCCGCCTTCGCGGTCGGTGAGAGCGTTGATCGCGTTGCCGTATCCCATCGCCGAGACGCGTTCGACGCCGCTCGCCAGCATCGGATCCATCAGGAACTTGAAGCTTTCCTGATCCAGCGAATACGCGACGTAACGCTGATGACGTTCCAGATCGCCCGCATAGGCGTCGGCGACGGAGTCGGCGGCGTCCAGATCGTCGATGCCGACGCGCGCGGCTGCGAGCAGGGCGGTGTAATCGCGATCGGCAGCGAGCTTTTCGAAGGCTTCGCGGGTGTAGTAGGTGTGCTTGTCGCGGTGATCGAAGTAGATCATTCCGCCGGCTTCGACGCGACCACGATGCGTGATGGTCTCGGGTGGGAACCGAACCTGGCCGGCTTCGGAGAAGGCGCACAGGTAGTCGTTCGTTTCCACCGTCCGGAGGGGACGAAGTCCCAAGCGGTCCAGACGTGCGCCGATCACCGTGCCGTCGCCGAACACCACCGCAGCCGGTCCGTCGTTCTTCTCCTCGTACAGCGAGAAGTACTCGAACATCGCTCGGACCCGAGGCGAGAGCGTGTAGTCGTTCTCCCACGCCGGAGGCATCATCGACACGACGGCCGTGACCAGTTCCACGTTGTCCTCGACGACGCGGGCCTGCACGGTCTGGTCCAGGCGGCAACTGTCGGACTGGCCGGGCGGGCGCACGATGGCGCGACGCTTGGCGCTTGCCACCGCTGCTTCCGCGAGGCGATTCTTCTTGTCGGTGTTCAACTCTCCGTTGTGCGCCATGAACCGGAACGGCTGCGCCATGGTCGGATGTGGATCGGTGTTGGTGGAGAACCGGGTGTGGAAGAAGATCGTGTGGACCGAATGCTCCGGGTCGACGAGGTCGCAGAAATAAGGAATGACCTCGTCGGAGTTCAGCCGACCTTTGAGTACCTGCGTCCGGGCGCTGAGCGACAGCGGATACAGCCCGGCCAGTGTCGGGGTGGTGTACGCGATCGATTCGATGTGCAGCAGTGCCTCGTGAATCAGCCGATCGATGGCTGCGGGTTCGGGCCGGGGCCGAGGTACCTCCCAGATCCACTGACGAACGGGGCGTTGATATTTCACGGCCGCGGGACGAATGGCGTCGTTGTTCACCGGAACATCGCGGACAGTGAGCGGGGTGAATCCGCGATCGATCATGGCGCGGTGGATCAGTTCGACCGCTCGTGCATGCTGCGACTCGTCGTCGGGGAGAAAGAAGTTGCCCACAGCGAATCGGCCGAGTTCGAGAGTCGGACGGTCGGTGACGCGTCGAAAGAAGTCGACGGACAAGTCGAGGGACACACCGCCACCGTCGCCGACACCCTCGGCGGACATGCCACCTCGGTGCGGCACCGAGCACAGCGCCTCACGGGCCTTGATCAGCACGTCGTGGGACTGAACGCCGTCCTTGCGCGTGATGAAGCCGACCCCGCAGCTGTCGGAATCCAGCGACGGATCGTACAGACCGATGGACTTCTCGTGCATCTATCGACCCTCTCCCTGTCCGGGCGCAGGCGGGCGAAGAGTCGGATCCGCCGTGCGCAGAATCGACGGCGTGACGCCGTCAGGGCAGGGCGTCGCTGCTTCGATGAAGCGGCACCCGGAGAGGTCAGACTACTAAGATAAGGCTAGCCTTTGTCAATTCGCCTGGACAGCTCGATCATCACGGCCGCTCGAACGCTTCGATTCCGGCGTCGACGAATCGAAGCACGTAGCCCGACGCCACCGCGTCGGCGACCGCCTTGTCGTCGCCCGCACCGTCCGTCGGCCATCCGGCAGGATCGCTGCGGTTGACGACGATCCAGTCCGGTGCCTCGGTGTTCGTCGCGCGTTGCGGAAACACGGAGACGTCGTGCGTGGCGACGAACTGTGGAACCAGATTGTTCGACGCCGCGATCGTCCGATCTGCGGGAATGGCGTCGGAGATGGCGTGGGACGCGGTCACCTGTGGATCGGTCGACCACCCGTCGGCTGTCGCCAGGCGAGCCATGGGAAGAAACGGAAGGGCGACGATCGCGAACGCAGCCACGGCCGTGAAGATCGTGCGTTGCCCGCGCTCGGTGAGTTGCTCGTGCCTGCGGCACCGCACGACGGCGTCGATCAGGGCCGCGAAGACGACGACCATCAGGATCGCGTTGTAATGGAATATCGGCTTCCAGAAGTTGGTGTTGTCGCTGAGGAATCGCCACGCGACGGTGGGGACCGCGACCAGCAGGAGCGGCGAGCGCAGCGCAACGAACGCGGTCACGGCAAGGAGGAGGAAGGCAGTCGCTGCGCGTGAGTCACCTGCGACGACACCGTGGGCGGTATCGGCAATGCCCGACCCGAGGGGAGGCAACTTCGATCCCTGACCGTACGAGTCGTCGGCACTGAGCAGCGGGATGATCACCTTGACGGCGAGGACGACCCAGCCGAGGCCCCAGACGGCTGTGAGAGCTCCGAGCGCGCGGGTGCGTCCGGTGGTCCAGAATGCGACCAGACTGCCGATGACGGCAACCGTCAGACCCATGTCCTCCTTGACGAACACCAGCGGGAGCGCCCACGCCAAGGCCGGTAGCCATCGACGATTGCCCAGGGCGACGAGAGACATGGCCATCAGTGGCACGGCGAACGCGATTTCGTGGAAGTCGAAGTTCAGGGCGGCCTGCACACCCCAGGACAGGCCGTAGGCGAACGCCACCGCGATGCCTGTCGCCGTGCCGAACTCACGGACCGCCCACCTGGACAGCGGAACGACTGCCAGCGCGAACAGAACCGCCTGCGCGATCAGCAACGTCTCCGGCGACGGGAACAGGCGATAGACCGGTGCCAGCAGTGCGGTGATCGGGGAGAAGTGGTCGCCCAGGGTGTTGTAACCGGTGCCCAGGAGATCGGACGTCGGCGCCCGAAACTCGGCGTACGACGAGATCTGTTGCACGAAGATTCCGAGATCGAATCCGGACGTGCGGAGCTGTCGGTGGCCGAGCACGGACAACAGCGAGTACAGCGTCGCGAGTACCGCGAACGCCGTCACCGGGACGACGACGTCGGCTGTGGGCCGTGCACGCCGGATTCGCGTGTCCCGGGGTTCCTCGACCGATTCGGCCGCAGTGGGCGGGGAGATCTCGGTTGCAGTCACAGGAAATGCTGTCTACCCGACATTTCTTGGATCAACCTGAGAAGTGCAGGTGACAGCGCTCGGGCACGGTCGTTCGGTCACACTCGCCGTTTGCGCGGACGATTCGACGGGGGTTGAGAGGACAAGTGGTAGTACAGAGCGTCGGCGGTGTCCTCCACGACGACCTCCACGACGTCACCGACTTCGAGATAGTCGTCGACGGCAATGCGGTCCTTGGCGCCGATCACCGCCTTGACCGAACGCGCGGGGATGAGTCCCCGGCGACCGTCCGGTCCGACGGCCAACGCATACCTCGGACCGGTACGGGTGACTCGAGCAGAGATGATGGCCGAGTCCCTCGGGACCGGTTCGACGACGGCGCCCTTCGCGACGGCCGTCTGTGAATCGAGCTGCGCCGCGAGGTCGTCCGCCATCAAGTCGACCTGGAGGAGAAGCTCTGCCATCTGCCGGGCGTACTCGGTGTGCGCCTCCGTCGGCTTGAGAGCCTCACCTGGCTTGTACATGTCCTCGTGGGTGAGTTCACCCCAGGCGTCCTGCAGCCTCGTCTTGACCTGGACTTCGACGTTCACGATCAGATCACCCTGGTGGGTGGCGACGCGGATGACCAGAATCGCGTGGTAGGCGCGGTATCCACTCGGTTTGGGGAACGCGACGTAGTCGGTCGGGTTCCGGGCGAAGCGCACCGAGCATTCCGGGTCGGTGCACGCGCGTTCCAACGCGTCCACGAAGGCGTGAAGATCCCGCGGGCTCTTGCACAGAACCTTGATGCCGATCAGATCCGGCAGGGATTCCACGACCTCGTCGATGGTCCTCGGCTCGACGATCCGGCCTTCCGTGATCTTCCGCCGCAGTTTGTCGGCTGCCCGCACCGGATCCTTGATTCGGGCGGTCTGCGCATTGAGCCGATCTCGGTCGACGTTGTCGAGGATCTCGTCCGCGATGGTCTCCAGAAAATTCTGGGCCGTCACCAGCGCGGCCTGCCATGCCCGACGACGTTCGGCGTAGGCCTCGTCGACCAGATCGTCGATGTTCGTCGACGCTGTCACCGTCCGCGCCTCCGATCATGCCCCACGGGCTTTCCACACTTTATCTGCTTCGACAGGGGAACGAGCCGACCGACGCCGTCGTCGGCGCGCCCTGCGTGATCGGCCGCGTCGGCACAACTATTCGTCCGATCGGTCGGGCGTTCGTCGGACTGTGGGATTAGTCTCTTCACTCATGACGGCCACGGTCGCAGAGGGCGACGCATTCGTAGCGCAGTTCGATCCGTATCGTCGTGAGCTGCTCGCTCATTGCTACCGCATGACGGGCTCGATTCACGACGCCGAGGATCTCGTGCAGGAAACGTACATCCGCGCGTGGAAGGGCTACTCCAAGTTCGAGGGGCGCTCGTCGATGCGGACCTGGCTGTATCGCATCGCCACCAACACCTGCCTCACGGCGCTCGACGGCAAGTCCAAGCGTCCGCTGCCGACGGGGCTCGGCGCACCGAGTTCGGACCCCACCGACGACCTGGTGGCGACGCACGAAATTGCGTGGCTCGAGCCCATCGCGGATTCCGAGCTCGCGGATTCGGACGATCCCGCATCGATCGTCGTCGGCAGGGACACCATCAGACTGGCGTTCATCGCTGCCCTGCAGCACCTCTCGGCACGTCAACGAGCAGCATTGCTGATGCGTGAGGTGCTGCAGTGGAAGGCGTCCGAAGTAGCGGAAGCCCTGGCGACCACCACGACCGCGGTGAACAGTCTGCTTCAACGCGCACGAGCGCAACTCGACGAGGTCATGCCGTCGGAAAACGATGTCGTCGAGCCGGCAGCCGCCGAGACCAGGGAATTGCTGGCCAAGTACGTCGACAGTTTCGAACGCTACGACATCGACCAGCTCGTGACTCTGTTCACCCAGGACGCAGTGTGGGAGATGCCGCCGTTCGAAGGGTGGTACCAAGGGGCCGAGAACATCGGCACCCTCATCCGTGGAAACTGTCCGGCGCAGCGAGCGGGCGACATGCGGATGGTCGCGACGTCGGCCAACGGTCAGCCCGCCTACGGGCTGTACATGCGGAACGAGGACGGAATCCACCTGCCGTTCCAACTCCACGTCGTCGACATCGAGGCGGGCAGAGTGGGCCACGTGGCGTGCTTCTTCGACCTGACTCTGTTCGAGAAATTCGGTCTACCCGAGCGCCTCTGACAGGGAGGTCGAGATAGCCCCACCTGGCCCGTCCCCGACTATTCGGACGGCACGGCGCTGGGGTCCATCCACATGACTTCCCACACGTGGTTGTCGAGATCACGGAACGCACGCCCGTACATGAACCCGTGATCCTGAGGCTCCATCCAACTCGACCCTCCGGCGGTGATCGCCGCGTCGACGAGTGAGTCGACCTCGTTGCGACTGTCGGCGCTGATACACATCAGCACCTCTCGCGACTGCGTCGTGTCGGTGATCGCGTCGGAGATGAAGTCCTTGAAGCGAGGTTCCGCCAGGAACATCACCGTCGCCTGCTCGCTCACGACCATCGATACACAGTTCTCGTCACTGAACACGTCGTTGAACTCGAAGCCCAGTCCGCCGAAGAAAGCGCGGGTGGCAGTGACGTCCTTGACGGGCATGTTGGCGAACAGCATTCGGGACATTGGGGTCTCCATTCATTCGGCGTGGAAGTCTCGTGTGTATCGACAACGGACGAATCGTGAATTCATCGCGGATCCGACATCGACTTTCTACCGCATTCGGGGGGACGACTCGCCTGTAGCAAGATGGGAACACGTCATGCAAGCCGGAAGCGGCGCGTCGACGCTGTTCGAACAAGAGGAGAGTTCATGGATTTGGGTCTGTCGGGTAAAGCGTTCGTCGTCACCGGAGGAACCGAAGGGCTGGGATTCGCGTCCGCGCGTGAGCTGCTTCGTGAGGGAGCGAAGGTGACGGTGGCCTCCCGGTCACAGACCAAGGTCGACGAGGCAGTGACCGAACTGGGCGCGCACCGACCCAACGCGGTGCACGGAATGGTCGCCGACAACGGCCATCCCGCGAGCGCACAGTTGCTCGTCGAGTCGGCCATCGCGCACTGGGGCAAGCTGGACGGTCTCGTCGTGAGTGTCGGTGGACCTCCGCCGAGCACCGCCCTCGATGCCGCCGACGAGGATTGGACTGCGTCGTTCGAGTCCGTGTTCCTCGGGGCGGTGCGACTGGCCCGCGAAGCGGCGAAGGTCATGACCGACGGAAGTGCCATCGTGTTCGTGCTGTCGACATCGGTGAAGTCGCCGTTGACGGGCCTCGGCGTGTCCAACGGACTGCGCCCCGGCTTGGCGATGGTGGCCAAGGACATCGCCGACGAGCTCGGGCCACGAGGAATCAGGGTCGTGAGCGTCCTTCCCGGGCGATTCGACACGTCCCGGGGCGGCGCCGTGTCCGACGACGCGTTGGCTCGGATCCCGCTCGGTCGTATCGGCGATCCGGAGGAGTTCGGACGTACCGTCGCGTTCCTGGCGTCGCCGGCCGCGTCGTACATCACCGGCTCGACGGTCACTGTCGACGGCGGTGCCGTGCGCGCGCTCTAGTCGGTCCGGTCACCCTGACCGCACAGACGACGAGGCCCCGAGCAGCAGTGCTGCTCGGGGCCTCGTGGCAAACAAGGAGGGGGATGTAACGGTTCTAGCGGGTCACCGAGGCGATGCGGGCGAGCATCCGCGACAGGGCCGAACCGTCGGAACCCAGCTCGTCGAAAGTCGACGTGGTGGTCGATACGGCTGCGTCGCTTGTGGCTGCAGCCAGTTTGCGCACCAGTTCGGTGCGGAGCTCGATAGCGCCCAGGATATCGGCGTCGAGCGTCTCGACCTGCTCGTGGAGCTGGTCGATCTGTACGTCGTGCGTTGGTGCTTCGTCGGCGCTGATAGCGAGCGAATCGATCTGCAAAGTCACATCGTCTCCTTTTGTTCGCGTCCTGAGGAATGATTCGTTTCGCTCCTCGGAACTGTTACACGGTCGCTCTATGTGTCAACGATGTTTCGTGGCCCCTACCAAGATGCCCAGTCTTGTGGGCTGGGCCAACCATCTGAAGCTGTGATGCTGCCAACAATCCGCAGCCACCCGGTGCCTGCCACCCGTCGAAGCAACACCGCGAGCGAGCGCGGTGTTCCTGACAGCGGCGGTCGATGTTCGTCCCACATTGAGTCTTCGTAGCCGTGAGCCTTGCGTACTGGATGAACTTTGCGATGAGCGCCGATTTCCACGTCCGCTGCTGGTCACACACGAGCGCCCCCGGTGTCACGAAGGCGTGTCACCAGGGGCGAAGCGCCATGTCGATGTGGTCGGTCAGCGGCGTGCTCGGTCAGCCGCGGGCGGCCTTCAGATGATCGGCGGACACAGCTTTGAGATGTGTCAGGTCCGACGCGACGGTCGCCAGTGTGTACCCCTCGTCCAAGCGCTTGGCTGCCACAGCGCCGGACGGTGTGTGGATGCCGGCCGTGATGCCTGCTGCGGCCGCGGCTCGGCACACCCGGACGAGCGCAGCCTCGAACTGCTCGTCCACGGAGGCGTCGGTCGGTGACGATCCACCCACCGCGAGTCGCAGATCGGACGGGCCGACGTAGACACCGTCGAGACCTGGAACGGCACAGATCTCCTCGACGTTGGCCAGGCCCTGAGGCGTCTCGATCATCGCCAGCACAACGGTGTCACGGTCGGCATCGGCAGGGTTGGGTCCGATTCGAAGCTGCGAGCGCATCGGACCGTAGGACCGAATGCCGGTGGGGGGATACGTTGCCGCCGAGACCGCCGCCGCTGCGTCTGCTGCCGTGTCGACGAGCGGAACGATGACGCCCGCCGCACCTGCGTCCAGCGCACGCCCGATGACCGTCGCGTTGTTCGCTTCGACCCTGATCAGTCCGGCGGGGCCGTTGGCTGCATCGATGGCGGTGAGCCCGGCGAGCATTCCGGAGTATCCGATCAATCCGTGCTGCAGGTCGAGTGCGATGTAGTCCCAGCCGACATGGGCGAGCCACTCCGTGGAGACCGGGCTGTCGATGACGGACCAGTAGCCGAGGATGCGCTCCCGGTTTCTGACGCGAGCGGCGAATTCCTGTGCAGACATGTGTAGAGGGCCTTTCAGCGGTTGTAGTTCGGCATCGGTCCACGCAGCGCGGAGCCGACGTCGTCACACGCATCCACGACGTCGGAGCCGAGTGGGCCTTTCGCGATCGCGGCGATGTTCGACTGCAGGTGCTCGACCTTGGATCCACCCAGCAGGATGGGGCCTGCGGCAGCCTTGGACGCCAGCCACCGCAGGGCAAGTTCGGTCAGCGGCACGCCCGCGTCGCCGGCGATCGTGGTGAGCTGCGCGACAGCGTCGAAAATTGCTGTGTTCCAGTACCGTTCGCGGTACATGGCAGCCAGGCGTGAGTCTCCGAATCGGCCGTCGGTCGGTGTCGCGTCCAGGGAATGTTTGCCGGTGAGCAACCCGCCACCGAGCGGGTTGTACACCATCGTGATCAATCCGGTCACGTCGGCGAACTCGACGTATTCCTCTTCGATCCTCCGGGCGAGGAGGTTGTACAGCTGCTGCGCAACCATCGGTCGCGGCGCGCCGACCTCGTCGGCTACCCGATTTGCCTCGGCAATCTGCCACGCCGCGAAGTTCGAGACGCCCAGAGCACGAATCTTGCCCTCATGCACCAGTTCGGCGACGGTTGCCAGGGTGTCGGCGATCGGTGTCGCGCGATCCGGCTGGTGCAGATAGAACAGGTCGACGTAGTCCGTCTTCAGTCGAGCCAGGCTTGCCTCCACGCTCAGACGAAGACCCTTCGGTGACAACGGGCTGTTGTCCCCGGCGTCAGGGTTGGGCATTCCCGCTTTCGTCGCGAGGGTCACCCGATCGCGACGCGTTGCGAGCAGGTCCGCCAGTATCCGCTCGGACTCACCTCCTGCGTACCCGTTCGCGGTGTCGATGTGGGTGATGCCTGCGTCGACTGCTGCATCGAACATCTTCGCAGAACCGGCGGCGTCGACGGTGTCGCCGAACGTCATGGTGCCCAGTACGAGTGGGGAAATGTCGAGCGAGGTCATACAGGAGCTCCTACGGAAGGGGTGGACAGGCGAGACACGATGTGACGAGGCTTGATTCCGACCATTGTCGCCGGGTCGAGGGCAGCTGCGCGCAGCGCCCGGGTGTAGGGCTCCTTGGGGCGTGCGAGCACCTCCTCGGTGTCGCCTCCTTCGACGATGCGGCCCTTGCTCATCACGACGACGGTTTCACTGATCTCGCGGACGACACCCAGATTGTGCGAGATGAAGACGTAGGTGAGGCCGGTGTCCTGCTGGATTTCCCGCAACAGGTTCAGGACCTGCGCCTGCACGGACACATCGAGGGCGCTCGTCGCCTCGTCGCACACCAGAATTTCCGGCCCGGACGCGAGTGCGCGGGCGATGCCGATGCGTTGACGTTGGCCACCCGAGAATTCGACCGGTCGACGGTTCAGTGCAGTGCTCGGCAGGCCTACCTGGTCGATGAGTCTCGCGGCCTTCCTGGCTCGATCGGACTTGCGACGAATTCCTTTCAGCCGCAGTGGTTCACCGACGATGTCCACTGCGGTCAGGTGAGGATCGAGGGATCCGTACGGATCCTGGAACACCATCTGTACGCGAGATCGGAACGGGCGCAGGGACTTCTCGGACAGTCCGGCGATGTCCGTTCCGTCGACGACGATGCGGCCCGAGGTGGGGGTGAGCAGACGGACGATGGATTTCGCGATCGTCGACTTTCCGCAGCCCGATTCACCGACAACGGCCAGCGTCTTGCCTTTGTCGACCGCGAAGCTCACCGAATCGACAGCTCGGAACACGCCGTCGGCGACGGGGTACTCGACGACGAGATTCTCCACCGACAGCAATGGAGTGGTCATACCGTTACCTCGACTCGTTCTGGTTGGCCGGCACTCTGGTTCCACGTCCCGAGGTGCGGGATCGCGTCGAGCAGCTTCTTGGTGTACGGATTCCGGGGCGCTCCGACGAGTTCTTCCGCGCCGCCGTCCTCGACGAAGACACCGCTCTTCATGACGTAGATGCGGTCCGACACCAACCGTGCCACACCGAGATCGTGGGTGATGACCAGCATCCCGATGCCGGTTCGTTCCTGCAGCTCCATCAGCAGGTCGAGAATGCTGGCCTGCACCGTGACATCGAGGGCGCTGGTGGGCTCGTCGGCGACGATCAATTCCGGGCTCGACGCAAGAGCACTGGCGATCAGCACACGCTGAAGCATGCCGCCCGACATCTGATGGGGATACTTGCCCAACTGGATTTTCGGGTCGGGGATGCGAACCTGTTCGAGGAGCTCGATGCAGCGAGCGGTCTGCTTGGACTTTCCCGTTACTCCGCTGTGCCGGACAGCTTCCTTCAATTGGTTGCCGATGGTGTGAACCGGGGACAGCGCCGTCATCGGATCCTGCGGAATCAGTGCAATGTGCTTCCCGCGAATCTTGCTCAGCTGCTTGTCCTTACCGAGGATCTCGGTGTCCTTGAAGGTCACCGATCCTGACATCACCGCGAGATCCGACGGCAACAGCCCCAGCAGGCCCATTGCCGTCGTCGACTTACCGGAGCCGGATTCACCGATGATCGTGACGGTTTCACCGGCGTCGATGCAGAACGACACACCGTCGACGGCCCGGATGACGCCCTTGTCGGTGACGAGTTCGATCTGGAGTTCGTCCACCTTCAGTAGGTTTCCCATGACTTACGCACCCTTTCCGAATCGGGGGAAGAGACCGAAGCGGCCGAAGCCGGCCGGTCGATCACGGAGACCGTCGCCGAGGAGGTTGACTCCGACCACCAGGAGCACGATGACGAGGCCGGGCAGGGTGACGAGCCACCACGATGTGGTGATGTAGTCCTGACCGTCGGAGATGATCCGGCCCCACGTCGCGAACGGTCGCTGCGGACCTGCACCGAGGTAGCTCAACGCACTTTCCAGCAGGACGGCCTGTGCCAGAAGCAGGAGTACGACGAGCGAGGCCTGCTTGAAGATGTTCGGCACGACGTGTCGGAGGAGAATCGCGATCCGGCCGAGTCCGAGCACCCGAGCAGCGGCGACGTAGGGCTTCTCGCGTTCGACCAGCACCAGGGATCTTGTCAGACGTGCGATTTCCGGCCATTGCGCGATGGCGATGACGAACGTGATGACCGGGATGGAAGGGCCGAACAGTGCTACGACGAGGAGCAGCATCATCAGCAGCGGCAGGGACAACTGTGCCTCGAGCAAGCGGGAGACCACGGTGTCGACCCAGCCGCCGAGGAAACCGGCGAGCGATCCGAGAACGAGACCGATGATGCCGGAGACCACGACTGCGAGAATTCCGACGGTCAGGGATACCTGTCCGCCGTAGAGCACGCGGGAGAGAAGATCGCGGCCGAGTTGGTCCGTGCCGAACAGATGTCCGTCGGTCAGCGGCGGCAACCTGCGTTGGGCGAGGTCGGTGGCGTCGGGCGACGCCAGTGGCAGTACTCGTGCCAGGGCGACCGGAAGGATGACGGTCAGGGCGCAGACTGTGCCGATCCAGATCTTCACACGGCTGTCGCGTGCGCGTAGGGTTGCGCCCGCGGCGGCGAAATCCTTGGCGGTGACGGCGCTGGGACGCGTTGGCTTGTCGGATGGGGCGACGACGGTCATCAGTGGGCTGCCTTCCCGAGACGGACACGGGGGTCGAGGAGCGGATAGCAGAGGTCGACGGCGAGTTGCACGAGCACCGCGAGAACTGCGGTCACGAGAACTGTTGCTTGGATCAGCGGGTAGTCGCGGGTTTCGAGTGCTCGCACGACCAGCGAACCGACACCGGGCCAGGCGAACACGACCTCGACGACGACGACACCGTTGAGCATCGACGCGAAGCGGGTGCCCAGTGCGGTCACGACAGGAATCGACGAGTTGCGGAGCGCGTATCGCCACGTGATCTCCCGTTCGGACACTCCGCGAGATCGAGCGACTGTGACATAGGGAGACGAGTAGGCGTTGACCATCTCTCGTCGAACCATGCGTGAGATCAATGCGATCTGCAGGACGGCGACGGTCAGTGCGGGGAGCAGCAGACTCGACCACGTCGTGAAGCCGGCGGCGGGGAGCACCGGGACCAGCACAGCGAAGAAAGTGAGCAGCATCAACCCGGTCCAGAAGTCCGGCATCGACTGTCCCGCGATCGTGACGACGTTGGCGCCGAGCTCGCGCCGGGTGTCGGCGCGCTTCGCCATCCAGATACCGAGTGGGATCGAGACAAGGGTCGTCAACAAGATCGCTGCGAGAGCCAGCGTGACCGTGTACGGAATGCGCTGCAGCACAACTTCGAGCGCGGGGGCTTGGAAGGAGTAGGACGTGCCCAGATCGAGAGTGAACAGTCCCTTCAAATACAGCAGGTACTGGGTGACGACTGACTGATCCAGGCCGAGATTCACGCGAATCTGCGCGAGATCCTCCGTGGAGGCCAAGGGGCCCGCCATCGAGTACGCGGGGTCACCCGGTGCCATGCGTATCAGTACGAAAACGGTGGTGAGAGTCAAGAAGATGGTGAGGAGGCTCTGTCCGAGCCGGCGAACCACGTACCTGGTGGTCGGCGCGGTGAGGAACGCCGGAAGCGGAGAGTCCTTGCGGGACTTGGCCGCAGGAACGCTCGGGGGAGCGGCGGTCAGCTGCGTCATCTCCCCACCCCCGTTCCTCGAGTTGCCTGGGTCATCGTCGACCTTTCGATAACACTGCTGCGTTCGATGCGGGCCCGGTTGCACACACGTCCGGCAACGGCCCGTTGTTACTCAGCTCACAATGGCACTACTGCGCGAATTGCGCAAGCAGAAAATTATTCCTGCGTATTTCGAGCAACTCCGTGTACAGTCCCGAGTGTGTTCACGATCACTTCTGTCGAGTGCGGCGCCCCGGCCCTGACTCGGCACACGCATATCGATGTGACAGTAACGAGGGGTCAACGATGACCGAAAGCTTTGTCAGCCAGCCGTTCTCACGCCGAAACCTGTTCCGTGGCGGCTTGATCCTCGGCGCAGGACTGTCCCTGGGCGGAGTGACAGCATGCGCTACCCCGACCGGTAAGCCCGGACCGGACACGGTCAGCCTGGCGATGAACCGATCGATGGTCAGCCTCGACAACAAGCTCCTGCAGTTCGACGCCGCCCTGACCGTCCAACGTGCCGTCCGCGAGGCGCTGACGACCATCGATACGAACCTGAAGGTGCAGTTGGTTCTGGCCGACAGCTTCGAACTGGTGGCCCCGACGCGCTGGCTCGTTCACCTGCGTCCCGGTGTCACCTACTCCGACGGCAGTCCGGTCAGAGTCGAGGACGTCGATACCGCCCTGCGTATGTACCCCCAGGTCAGCGGTTCGTTCGTCGGCGGATTCTTTCCGGAATGGCCGACCGTCGGCAAGATAGACGAGTCGACGTTCACCCTCGACACCGAACGCCCGGTGCCGGTGCTCGACTATCTGATGTCCAACATCCTCATCACGCCCGCGGCGCAGAATGTGCCCGAAGACTTGCAGGGCGGAGTCGGAACGGGGCCCTATGTCGTGACGGAGTCCGATCGCGGGACGGGAAACTATTCGCTGGCGCGGAATCCGACCTACTGGGGAGCCGCGCCGTCGGTCGAATCGGTGAACATTCGTTTTGTTCCCGACGAGTCGAATCGCGTCGTGTCGTTGCGCAGTGGCGAGGTGGACGTCATCGATGCGATCACGCCGGATGCTGCCGATCAGCTCGCCGGATTGGCGGGCGTCACCGTCGAGCGGGTCGACGGAGTGCGGCTCAATCAGCTGTTCTACAACTTCCGCAAGCCTGCTGGGCATCCGCTCGCGGACCCTCGGGTGCGACGTGCGCTCAGCTACGCGATCAACGGAAATGCGCTCATCGACCAGGTCATGCAGGGTGCGGCGACACCGTCGCGTGGTGTCGTTCCAGGAATTCTCGACGGTGCGATCGAAACGGGAGAATACGAATACGATCCTGCCCGCGCGCGCGCCGAACTCGACGCGCTGGGCGTGTCGGATCTGGAGCTCAAGATCATATGGGAAACGGGAGAATTCGCCGCGGACACCGACATCATGGAATCGGTGTTGCAGATGCTGTCGGCAGTGGGAGTGCGTGCGACACTTCAGCAGTTCGAGCCCGGCGGCGACATCTCGACTTGGCGACAGGGCAAAGCCGGTGACTGGGACATCCTCGGCAACGGTTATCCCAGCCCCACGGGATTGGCCGTCACGATCATGCAAGGTATGTACGCAGGTACCGCGGCGAAGGAAGAAACCCGAGATACATACCATGGCTACATCTTTCCCGAAATCGCCGGCCTGATCGCGAAGGCATCCGAGGATACGGATCCGGTGAGCCGGAAAGAAACGCTCGCCGACGCGCAGCGCCGCATCTGGGACACCTGGCCATGTCTGTGGTCCTTCGTGCCGAAGACGGTCATCGCGCGGCGCAACCGAATCGACGGCATCGGTCTGAGGCCGACCAACTCGTACGACATGGCCGCGGTCACCCTCCGATCCTGAGTGGGAAGAGAAAAGGACAACATGAGCAACACAAGTTTCCTCACCCCGGGCGATCTTCTCGCCGACGGTGTGGTTCGTTCCACGGACGCCGCCGGACGCGCCGACGCGTTCCTGCCCGCACCCCAGGTGCAGAACCACGCCGCCAATCTGGCGGTGCTGCCGGACGGAGCGCTCGGCTGCGTGTGGTTCGCTGGAACCCAGGAGGGTGTACCGGATATCAGCGTGTGGTTTTCCCGACTCGAGGTGGGTTCGCAGATGTGGACCACCCCGGTGCAGCTTTCCGACGATCCGACCAGATCCGAGCAGAATCCGGTTCTCTTCGTTCGCGATTCGGGTGTGATCTGGTTGCTGTGGACATCACAGCATGCCGGTAACCAGGACACCGCACGAGTGCTGAGGCGCATCTCGAACGACGGCGGGGTCACCTGGGGCGACGCGCATGTCCTGATTCCCGAATCCGATGCGGGCGGGGTGTTCGTTCGTCAGCCGGTCGTCGAGACGGCGTCGGGACGATTGCTGCTTCCGGTGTTCCACTGCGTGAAGATCGAGGGACGGAAGTGGGTCGGCGACCGTGACTACAGCGGTGTCATGATCTCGGACGACGACGGCGCCACGTGGCGCGAGGCCGTCGTTCCGGAGAGTGTCGGGTGTGTGCACATGGACGTGGTGGTGAGACCCGACGCGTCGTTGGTCGCGCTGTATCGCAGCCGCTGGGCCGATTTCGTGTATCGCAGCATCTCTACCGACGACGGCGAGACGTGGACTGCGCCGGTACCCACCGAACTTCCCAACAACAACTCTTCGGTCCAAGCGGTCGGTCTCGCGGACGGAGGGGTGGCCCTTGTCTACAACCACTCGTCGGCGTTGGACGCGACTTCGCGGCGCACCTCGTTGTACGACGAGATCGACGACGACGGGTTGGCCGACGGTTCCGATGTCACGGTCGAGGCACCTGTCGACGACGGCGACGCACGCTCCGCGTTCTGGGGTGCGCCGCGGGCGCCGATGACTCTCGCTGTCTCGCGCGACGGCGGTCTCACGTGGCCGATTCGACGCAACCTCGACGAGGGCGACGGCTACTGCCTGACCAACAATTCGCGTGACGGGTCCAATCGTGAATTCTCGTATCCGTCGATCGCAGAGACGGCAGACGGGCGGATCCATGTCGCCTACACCTATTTTCGTCAGGCGATCAAGTACGTTCGGCTCGAGCGAGCGTGGATCGGTGAGTCGCAGTGACTCCGCACGCCATCGTCACAGGAGTGAGCAGTGGCATCGGCGCGTCCGTTGCCGGGACGCTCCTCGATCGAGGGTGGCGCGTGACCGGTCTCAGTCGCTCACGGCCGCGTGGGAAGTTCGGCGGAGAGTGGGTCGGTATCGACCTGGCCGACACGGCGGCGGTGTCCGAGGTCGTCGGGACTCTGGATGATCCGACGGCAGTGGTCCATGCGGCCGGGGTCCAGCGTTCGGGCCGCCTGGGAGCTCTCGATCCTGCGCACAGCGAGCAGATGTGGCGCGTGCATGTCGCGGCAGCCGAGGTACTCGTCGACGGGCTGTCGGCCCGGATAGCGACAGGCGGGCGAGTCGTGCTGATCGGAAGCCGCACCATGACCGGTGTAGCGGGCAAGAGTCAGTACGTCGCGACCAAGTCGGCTCTGGTGGGGATGGCACGGTCCTGGGCGATGGAGTTGGTGGAGCGGGGAATCACGGTGAATGTCGTAGCGCCGGGCCCGACCGACACCCCGATGCTCAACGACCCCGGCCGCAGTAGTACTCCGCCGATCACACCCCCTCTCGGTCATCTGATCGATCCCGCGGAGATTGCCGAACTCGTTGCGTTTCTGTTGTCGCCGAGCGGTCGAAGCATCACGGGTCAGACGATCGTGCAATGCGCCGGGACTTCGTTGTGAAAACGTCTCATGCGAAATTACTGCGCGAAACGCGCGGAAGTGTTACGTTGAGATGCGCGAAAAGCGCAATATGGACTGGGAGGTTCGATCGATGAACGCTCGACCAGACCTTCTCGTGCTTGCCGACGATCTGTCCGGTGCCGCTGAAAGCGCGGCGGCGTTCCTGGGACGCGATGTCGCCATCGCCATCGACGTCGCCGGTGCCACCACTGGCGTGGTCCCGTCGACGGCCGAGGTTCGTGTCGTCGATCTCGGTACGAGGGTGATGTCTTCCGCAGACGCAGCAGCGAAGCTGAACGCCGCGGTCTCGGAGCTCCCGTCCAGCGTCCAGGTGATCAAGAAGATCGACTCCATGCTTCGCGGCAACATCGCAGCCGAGATGGGAGTACTCGCCGCAACCGGCCCTGTCGTGATCGCCGCAGCTCTCCCTGCACTCGACCGGATCACCGTGAACGGTGTTCTGCACATCGACGGAGTTCCGTTGCACCTCAGCGGCCGATGGAACATGGAAGACGCTGTGCCCCCTGCATCGATCGGCGCCATGCTCGGTGCTGCCCCGCACGTTCTCGTGGGCGCAGGCGTCGACAGTTCCGACCTGATTACCGCGCTCGACGCTGGGATCGCCGTCTGCGATGCCGCGACCGACGCGGACCTCGATGCAGTGGTGGCCGCGGCAGCAGCGATTCCGGGTGTTCGTCTCGTGGGTACGTCGGCGCTCGCAGCAGCCGTGGCGCGCACACTTCCCGCGGCTCGGGTCGACAGCGGCAATCTCGAGCCGGTACCTGCTCTGATAGTGGTGGGCACCGCAGAAACCGTTGCTGCCGAACAGGTTCGACATGCCGTGGCCGCCGGTGCGTGCCCGGTACAGATCGATGTCGACGACTTGGTGAACGGGCGTGCGAACCCTGACACCGTCCGATCCGCGCTGGCCGGCGGCGTCGCCGTTCTCACGGTCGCCGGGCCCGTCGATCCGAGACTGGCGGGCTCGGTGTCGCACGCTCTGGGGGAGTTGGTCGCATCGGTGGTGCGCGGCCGAGCGATCGGCCTCGTTCTCACCGGAGGTGAGACCGCCCGACGCGTAGTCGACGCTCTCGGGATCACCACACTCGTACCGATCACCGAAGTGCACGACGGGGCGGTGGTCTCCCGCACCGAGGACGGGTCGTGGATCGCCACCAGACCCGGAAGCTTCGGTGGTCACGACAGCTTGATCTCGATGAGCAACTACCTGCGCGGCATCGACGACACTTCCCATTTTCTCTCTCACAGTGAGGCATCGGCATGACTTCAGCACTCCCTCCCTACATCGCGGTGACCATGGGCGACGGCGCCGGCATCGGCCCGGAGGTCATCGTTCCCGCCATGATCGATCCGTCGACGCTCGAGCGGTGCCGACCGGTCGTCGTCGGCGACGCCAAGAGACTGGCGCTCGCCGCGGACGTTCTCGGCATCGAGGTCGACATCGTCGTGGTCGACGCAGTCACCGATGCCGAGTTCACACCGGCGCGCATCAACGTGATCGACCTGAACCTGCTCCCCGAAGATCTGCCGTGGGGGCAACTTTCCGCGGTCGCCGGTGACGCCGCCTACCAATACATCCGAGTGGCAAGCGAACTCGCGGTTCGGGGCGAAGTGCAGTCGATCTGTACAGCTCCGCTCAACAAGGAAGCGCTGCACGCTGCGGGGCACATCTTTCCGGGCCACACAGAACTGCTCGCGCACCTGACCGGCACCGAGGAGGTGTCGATGATGTTGTCGACACCGAAACTCAAGGTCATTCACGTGACAACGCACATCGGTCTGCTCGACGCTGTCGCCAAGATTGAACCTGGACTGGTCGAACGCACGATCAAGCGGGGACACGAGGCGCTGGTACGTTCCGGCAATCACAACCCGAAGATCGGGGTCTGCGGCATCAACCCGCACGCTGGGGAGAACGGCCTCTTCGGATACGGCGAAGAAGACCTGAAGATCGTCCCGGCTGTCGAGAAGCTGAAATCCGAAGGGATCGATGCGGTCGGCCCCCTGCCCGCGGACACCGCATTCTTTCTTGCAGGTCGCGGTGACTACGACCTGATCGTTGCGATGTACCACGATCAGGGACACGGACCGGTGAAGGTTCTCGGCATCGAGGCCGGCGTCAACATCACCGTGGGGCTTCCGGTCATCCGGACGTCCGTGGATCATGGAACCGCATTCGATATCGCAGGTAAAGGAATCGCCGAGGCCGGTAGCATGGTCGAGGCGTTACGGCAGGCGGCCGAATTGGCAACCAGCCCAGCACTACTGAGCTGAAAAAGGGGGCGGGTCATTGCGCGAATCGGAGATCCGGCGTAGCGAAATCGTTCGGCTGGCAAAATCGGGCGCACTCACGAGCGTCGACGAGTTGTCCTCGCTGTTCGAGGTGACTGCGTCGACAATTCGTCGTGACCTGAACCATCTGACCGAACGCGGACTGCTCGCACGGACGTACGGCGGAGCCATTGCGCTGAGCGGCCACCGCGAACCGTCGATCAAACAGCGCTCGCTCGAGGGGTACGACGCCAAGCGCGAGATCTCGGCGTGGGCGGCCGAGCAAGTCGAGCCGGGGGAGACCATCCTTCTCGACGCAGGAACGACCGTCGGCGCGATGGGTGAATTTCTTCGATCGGCGACGGACTTGACGGTGATCGCAGCCGGTCTGACTGCGCTGGAGTCGTTGGCCGACGCAGACTCGGTCCACGTCGAGTGCATCGGCGGGACGCTGCGTCACCTCAGCCAGGGTTTCGTGGGTCCGTTGGCCGAGGCGTCGCTACAGCGTGTCTCGTTCGACCGAGCGTTTCTCGGGGCGGACGCGGTCACAGCGGAATTCGGTATCTGCGAAGCCGGGTACGAGCAGACACGGCTGAAGGAACTGATGATGGAGCGCGCCGGACGTACGTATGTACTTGCGCACTCGGCCAAGCTGGGGCAGAAGCCGTTCCACGCCTGGGCGCCCATTCCTCCCGGTACGACGCTCGTCACGGATTCGGCCGCGACTCGGGAGCAGATCGAGACGTTCGAGAGGGCATCGATCGACGTCGTGATTGTCTGACGAGCATCCGGGGTAGACGACCCGACAGTTGTCTACTGCAAGGAGTGCATTGTGCGCTACGACTATCTGATCGTCGGCGGCGGAATGGTCGCCGACAACGCTGCACGTGGAATTCGAGAGCTGGACAAGACGGGTTCCATCGGAATTCTGGGCGCCGACAGCGACGAGCCCTACACCAGGCCCGCGCTGTCGAAAAAACTGTGGACCGACAAGGATTTCGGACGTGACCAGGTCCCGCTGAACACGGCGTCGGAGACCGGCGCGGAGATACATACCACCACTCGGGTGGTGTCCGTCGACCGTGCGAAGCGGACCGTCGCCACCGATTCGGGTGACGAATTCGAGTACGGCGAACTGCTGCTGGCCACGGGAGGCTCGCCCCGACAGATCGACCTCGCGCCGAGTCCTCGGGTGATCTACTTCCGGACGTTCGCCGATTACCGGGCGCTCCGTGAGCAGTTGCAGACGGCGACACACATCGCCGTGGTCGGCGGTGGGTACATCGGCGCCGAGATCGCGTCGGCCCTGGTTCAGAACGGCGTCGAGGTCACGTTGGTCACGTCCGACGCCAAGGTCGGTGCGCACATGTTCCCGGACGCCCTGGCGACGGCGTTCGATCAGGGCTTCGTCGACCACGGTGTGACGGTGCGCCGAGGAGTGAAGGTGACGTCGGGCGCCGAGGCGTCGGCGCGGGTTCAGCTACAACTCGACGACGGGTCCGCTCTCGAAGCCGATGCAGTGGTGTTCGGGCTCGGAGTCACCCCGAACTCCGACCTCGCCGAGGCAGCGGGGCTGAAAACCGACAACGGCATCGTCGTCGACGAGTTCTTGCGGACCGACGACGAGCACATCCACGCGGCGGGAGACGTTGCGAACTACCCCGACGCGATCCTGGGTCGTCGACGCATCGAGCACGTCGACAACGCCAACGAGATGGGTAAGGCGGTCGGTCGAATCATGGCGGGCGGCACCGACCCGTACACCTACACCCCGTACTTCTACTCCGACGTGTTCGACGACGGATATCAGGCCGTCGGCACGGTGTCGACGTCGTTGAAGACGGTGGAGGACTGGAAGACGAAGCCCAGCGAGGGCATCGTCTATTACGTCGACGAGTCCGATGCAGTGAAAGGTGTGCTGTTCTGGAACGTCTGGGAAGGCCTGGACGACGGGAAACAGCTCATCGCCGACGCGTCGGCCCCGCCCGTGTGAATCAGGACTTGTTCGCCGCGCTCGCTGCCGTCGCCAGCTGAGTCAACAGTGGAGGCACGTCCATCCGCGGTACGACGGCCTCGATCACGACCATCCGGTCTCGTTGTGCCGCTGCGTCGTTCAGTGCATCGCGGAGTTCGCCGACTGTCGTGACCCGCCGAACGATGGGCTCGGTACCGACGCCGAGCGCGGCGGGGATCGCTGTCCAATCCCAGGACACGATGTCGTTGTACTCGGCCGTCTCACCGTGAATGGCGCGCTCGACGGTGTGGCCGTCGTTGTTGACCACGATGATGACGGGGGCGAGCTTCTCGCGTGCGAGTGTGCCGATTTCCTGGACCGTCAGCTGCGCGGCGCCGTCGCCGATCAACAGAACCGTGCGGCGGTTCGGTTCTGCCAGAGCGGCGCCGAGCGTAGCCGGGAGCGTGTATCCGATCGATGCCCACAGCGGCTGTCCGATGAACGTCACTCCAGCCGGCAGTCGGTGCGACGCCATGCCGTAGAACGACGTCCCCTGGTCGGCGAGAACGATGTTTCCGTCCTCGAGCGCGCCGGAGACCGTGTTCCACAATGTGTGCTGAGTCAGCGCCGTCGAGGTATCGTGCACTTCGGGTGCCGAGTTGTGCTGTGTCCGTGCCTTCGTCGGTGCCGAGTGCGCGCGAGACCGAAGGATGTCGGTCAGGGCTCCGAGCGCCGCGTGCAGTTCCATCGGTGCATACACCTGCCCGCCGACCGAGGACTGATGAACCGCCACATCGATGTTGCGTTTCGGGTCGATCTGCTGACTGAAGAATCCGCTCACCATGTCGGTGAACTGGACGCCCGCCGTGACCAGCACGTCGGCATCCTCGACCCCTGCGCGAACGGATTCATCGCTGGCCGCACCGGCATAGATGCCGAGGAAGTTGGACGAGCTCTCGTCGACGAGGCTCTTGCCCCACATCAGCGTCGCGTAGGGGATGTCGTCGGCCGCGAGCAGCGCGTCGAGCTGGGGTACCGCTCCGAGCCGATGGACCTGCAAGTCGGCCAGGACCGTCACCTGCCGGTCGTCGATCACTGCTGCGGCGGCGGCGGTGAACGCCTCGAGCGCGGCAGGACTGGTCGCGTCGTCGTAGGAGCGCAGCGGCGCCGACGGCGGGAAAGTGGGCACGCGCGCGACGTCGGTCGAGAGCAGGATTTAGCCGGGCCGCCGTTGCTGACGAACCTCCATCAGCACACGGTCGATTTCCAGTGTGGCTGTCGCCGGAGTCAGATTCGCTTGTGCACACGTGATTTCGCGGCTCATGCGCAGAAAGTGCTCGAAATCTCCGTCGCCGAGCGAATGGTGAACCAGGCGTCGTGCAGCCTGAGCGTCCTTGGACGGCGCACCGACGATGTGGACGACGGGAACATGCTCGGCATAGCTGCCGGCCACTGCGTTCAGAGCGGAGAGCTCACCGACACCGAAAGTGGTGACCAGCGCGGACATTCCGCGGAGTCGTCCGTACCCGTCCGCCGCATAACCTGCGTTCAACTCGTTGGCGTTGCCCACCCATCTCAGGGTCTCGTGAGACTCGACGTGGTCGAGAAATTCGAGGTTGAAGTCGCCCGGTACACCGAACACTTCGGTGACGCCCAGCTCGGCCAGTCGATCCAGTAGATAGTCGCCGACGGTATAGGTCTCGCTCATGGAATTTTCACGTCCTTGTCCGTGCCTTGTGGGCACCTAGGTCATCGAGAACGCCTGGTAAGGCCCTCGCCGAGAAACTGTACCGACGGCCTCGGTGTGACGGGGCTCCCGCCGCATCGATCGAAGAATTCTGGAACAGTGGATATCGACACACGGCAGAGGAGTCCAGAATGCCCGCACACCCGGAGATCGGAACCGAGCGCGAACGCGTCGAGGAACGAGTGCGGCGCTGGTGCGAGAACGCACGGCTCGAGGGCCGCCGTCCGTTGTTGTCCGACGCCTCCGCCCTGGCGATAGCGTCCGGAAGGCTCGACGAGGCGACGCGCGAGGTGCTGTCGGCCAGGCGTCGAGCAGGTAGGTCGATGCCGAGCGTCGGCGGGTTCGGTGCGGTGCGTGTGCTGGCGGACGAGCGTGATCGCTGGTTGTCGAAGGACACGAAGAACAAGCCTGGGTCGGCGATGGTGTACCGCCTGCGCGCCGCAGAACTGGCGAAACGACTGGACCACCTGCGGGCGGAGTTCACGCTCTCCAGCACGCACTACGCGCACGGCGTGCGGGCGGTCCGTCGGGATCGACGTGACGGTCTGCACCTCGATCTCGACCAGCGTGACCTGCTGTTCGACGCGACGATGCACACCCCTGTTCCTCGACGCGAACAGGGAACGACGCTGGAACGCACCGGGTTGGCTTTGCTCGAGACCGCGGCGGAACGAATGTCCGAGGCGGCCAGGAACACGCGGTTCGCTGAGCTCGGGGACAAGGCAGCGAGCGTGGTCGTCGACTACGCGGACCGACGGGACGACGCGTTCCTGGACAAATTCGAAGCCCTGTTGTTCCTCGCCGGTCACTCGGTGGACCGAATCCACACCTCACCGGCGTGGCGGTCCGATCATTTTCTCGTCCAGCGCACGCAACTCGACCTGATCGACGAGCTGACCCAGATTTCCGTCGACGTGCATTCGTTGCGGGGGATCGGTGACGAACTCGACGGCATCGCCGCGATGATGTTCGACGACGCCACCCGCGCCCAAGTGTCTACCAGGCGTACTGCCCTCGGCACCGTGTGGTCTCAGCTCATCGACCGTGTCGCAGCGCTGGTGCGCGTCGCGGATCTCGTGACCCACGCGGAGGGCAACCTGCGGACCATGGACGTGATGCAGAAAGCGCAGAGCCTCGACAGCAGAATCGATGCACTCGTGGCTCGCGCGGGCCAGCGCGAACTGTCCGCCGACAACACTCACTTCGTCGGCGACCAGTTCTAGCGCCGCGACGGGTCAGGCGATGATGGCGAAGAGCACTGCCGCCACCGCGAAACTGACCACCGACAGAATCGTTTCCAACACTGTCCATGTCTGCAGTGTCTGCTTGACCGTCATGTTGAAGAACTTCGCGATGATCCAGAAGCCACCGTCGTTGACGTGACTGAGAATGATGGAGCCCGCTGCGATCGACATCGCGACGAGCGCGGTGGCCATCGGTGAGTAGTCCTGCGCCGCAACGAGAGGTCCGACGATTCCGCCGGTCGTCACGATCGCGACGGTGGCCGAGCCCTGAGCGATACGCAGCGCGCAGCTGATGACGTACGCGAGGACGATGATCGGCAACCCGGCGGCGGCCATGGCGTCGGCGAGGGCGGTGCCGATTCCCGTGGCCGAGATGACCTTTCCGAAGAAGGCGCCTGCACCGACCACCAGAAGCAACATGCCGACCGGACGCAGGGATTCTCCGGTCAACGTGCTCAGTTCCTGAACCGTCGAACCGCGTCGGATCCCCAGAACGTAGAACGCGATCAACACGGCGATGAGCAGTGCGACGGCCGGTGTGCCGAGGAAAGTCAGCACCTCGAGCAGATTGCCCGGGTCGAGGAGGATGCTGCCGAACGTGGCGCCGAGGATGAGGACGAGCGGGACCGCGATGATCGCACCGATGAGTCCGACCGACGGGGGAGTGGTGACGACGGGACGCTTGGTCGCGACGCCGATGCCGCCCGTCGGCTCGGCGTCGTCGCCTTCGTTCACGAAGTCCTCGGGCACATCGACGATGACGCGTTTGCCGATCCAGTTGCCCCAGACGAGGCCTGCAGCGATGAATCCCGGTATACCGCAGACGAATCCCATGAGGATGAGCCAGCCGAGGTTGACCTCGAGCAGTCCGCCGAGAGCGACCGGTCCGGGGTGAGGCGGTAGGAATGCGTGGGTCATCGAGAGGCCAGCGAGCATCGGAAGTGCATACAGCACCAACGATTTACCGCCCTGGCGAGCTGCCACGTAGACCAACGGCGCGAGAACGAAGATGCCGATGTCGAAGAACACCGGGATGCCGAAGATGAGACCCAGTAGGCCCATCGCGATCGGCGCACCGCGGTCCCCGAACACCCCGAGGAGCTTGGAGGTCAAAGCCTGTGCTCCACCGGATCGTTCGAGGATGGCGCCCAGTACGGTGCCGAGTCCGATGATGACCGCGATGTGCCCGAGAATGCCACCGAACCCGGTTTCCAGCAGTGACTCGTTGCTCTTGATCGCTGTACCCACGATCTCCGACACCGGCAGGCCTGCGGCCAGCGCGAGACCGAGTCCGACGATCAGCAGGGCAACGAACGGTTCGAGCTTGACCCTGATGATGACGAAGAGAAGTACGGCGATGGCCAGGCCACACAGTACGAGAAGGCCAGGGGTGGATGTCCTGAGCCAGTCGACGGCGGTACTCATGAAGTGCCTTTCGGTGAAAGAGAAGTGACGAAACGTTGTGCGCGTTCGGCGATACCGTCCCAGTCGTCGGATGCGACGGCGGCGGGCGAGACGACGTCGGTTCCCGCGGTGACGGCGACTGCGCCGACGGCGAGGAAGTCCGCGGCATTGGAGGCGTTGACGCCGCCGGACGGGACGAGCTTGGCGTCCGGCAACGGCCCGAGCAGGTCTTTGAAGTGCGCGGGACCGAGGGCTCGTGCCGGGAAGATCTTCACGGCCGCAGCACCCATGTCGATCGCGTCCATCACCTCGCTGGGAGTCAGAGCACCCATCATCAGCGGAACACCGCGTGCCGAGGCGACTTCGGCGACGGCCGGTCGGAGCCCGGGGGTGACGAGGAATTGCGCGCCGGAGTCGATCGCTGCCCGGGTCTGTTCGGACGTCAGAACCGTGCCGGCCCCGATCACCGCACCCGCGTCGGCGGCCACACGCAGCAGGTCGAGCACGCCAGGCGTCGTGAACGTCAGCTCGACGGCGCGGATACCGCCCCTGGCCAATGCCTCGGCGAGTGCCTGCGGATCGGAGATCGAGGGTGCTCGCACCACGGCGAGGGCACGGTCGTCGAGAATGGTCTGCAGTGCGTTCATCGTTCCGCTCTCAGAGAATGTCCGGCAAGAATGCCAGTGGGTTGTCCGTCGTCGATGGCGAGGCGGCCGTTCACGATCACATGGCCGATACCGACGGCTTGTTGCTTCGGTTGCTCGAAAGTCGCAGTGTCGCGGACTGTATCGGGATCGAAGAGGACCAGGTCCGCAGCGTTGCCGACTGCGATGGTTCCTCGGTCGGTGAGTCCGAGCCGCTCCGCCGGTCGTCCGGTCAAGTGGTTGACGCAGTCCTCCAGGTCGAGGAGCTTCTCCTCGCGCACGTAGTGGCCCAGGTAGCGCGGAAATGTTCCCCACGCCCGTGGATGCGGGCGTTCGCCGACGAGAATGGCGTCGCTTCCGCCCATGTGCCGAGGATGCGCCATGATCGCGCGCACGTTCTCCTCGTGCCCGACATGCTGCAGAATCGTCGTCGCCAGTTGGTCGCGTACAAGGATGTCGAAGAACGAGTCCACCGGCGATTCGCCCCGTTCGGCGGCGATGTCCACCATCGTCTTGCCCACCAGCGAGTCCAGTTCCGAATTCGCGACACCACTGATCTGAATGGTCTCCCACTCGACCGTCACACCGTGGCAGCCGTCGGATCCGTTCACGTTCACGTCCTCGGTGATGCGAGCGCGCATCTCCGGGTCGCCGAAACGGGCAAGCGCCTGATCCGGCCCACCGGACATGGCCCAGCTCGGAAGCAATGCGGACAGCGTCGTGGCTCCGGGCAGGTACGGGTAGGTGTCCAGCGTGACGTCGCAGCCGTCGGCGATGGCAGAATCCACCTTGTCGAGGAATTCGCCCGCCCGGCCGCGGTTCACGCCGAAGTTCATGGTCGCGTGGGTGAGGTGCAGCGCGCATCCGGTCGCCCGCGCAAGATCCAGCATCTCCTGATACGCCTCCAGCGCACCTGCGCCGTACGATCGCGTGTGCGGAGCGTAGAAGCCTCCGAAATCGGCGACGACCTCGCACAATGCGCGGAGTTCGCTTGTATCGGCGTACATCCCGGGTGTGTACGTCAACCCGCTCGACATCCCGACGGCACCCTCGCTCAGGCCCTGGGCAAGCAGTTCCTGCATGTGGGAGATCTCGCGAGGCGTCGCCGGACGCTGATCGCCGCCGACGGCCAGATACCGGAGCGTGCCCTGAGGTACGAGGTACGCCGCGTTCGGTGTGATGCCCTGATCGAGCCGCGTCAGGTACTCGGCCACCGACCGCCAGGAAAAATCGAGGTCCGACGGGTTGCCGTTCCAGCCGGCGATCTGACGACGTACGACGTCGAGGGTGGCGTCGTCGATCGGGGCGTAGGCGATACCGTCCTGGCCGATGACCTCGGTGGTCACGCCCTGACTGATTTTCGGGAAATGCCCTGGATCGGTCAGCAACCGAAGATCGGAATGTGCGTGCATGTCGATGAAGCCGGGGGCGAGCACATGCCCTGCTTCGGCCTCGATGACCCTGTCCGCGCCGGTCGTGACGCCGGGTTCGGTGATGGCCGCGATGATGCCCCCGTCGACGAGGACGTCACGACGCACGCGCGGTGATCCGGTTCCGTCGACGACGTCGGCTCCGCGAATCAGCAATGTCATTCGTGGCTCCTAGAAGAAGGTGTGGACTAGGTCGACGACGCGCGGATCGTCGCTGCCTGCATCGTCGACGAGAGGGATCAGCCGCCATTTGTCGAAGGCTGTGCACGGATGCGAAAGACCCAGGCGAACAACGCTTCCGATCGGAGCCGCGCTGGCGTCCGGGGCGAACCGAAGGAAGGCGTGCTGATCGTTGAGGGCGGTGATCTCGCCGTCGACCGACTGCGGAGTGGGCAAACCCTCGTCGTAGGGGAGGTCCCGCTTGCCGGCATCGAGCAGCGCGAGGCCCGGCTCCGGGCGCGACACGACGCGCGCCCAGCCGTGCATCGCAGCTTCGAGTGGATGGTCCGAACGGCTCGGGATCATCGGTGAGATCTGTGAGTAGAACCCGTCGTCGTGGATGATGTATGCCCCCGACCGGAGCACCACCGTGGTCGCGACGCCGCGTGCGCCGTCCTCGTCGGCCAGTGGCGCCAGGTGCGCGGCCACGATGTCCTGATACGCGCTTCCGCCCGCGGTGACCACGGCGTGCTCGGCGTAGAGACCTGCTGCGTCGAGTTCTCGATGGAGAGTTGCGACGGCATCGAGGTAGTCGGCGACGGCCTTCAGGCCGGCCTCGGACCGATCGTGGCTGAGTGCGCCCTCGTATCCTCCGACACCCGCGAGTGCCAGACGAGGCGACGCGGCGACGGCGTCGGCGACCGCACGAGCTTCGTCGATCGTGCGCGCACCGGTTCTGCCGTGCTCGCCGCCCAGCTCGACGACGACGTGCACCGGCCTGGTTGCGCCTGCGTCGGACAGGGCTGCGTTCATTGCCTCGACGGTGCCGAGTCCGTCTGCCCAGCAGTAGAATTCGAACTCGGGATGTTCGACGAGTTCCCGTGCCAGCCAGGCGAGACCGACGGGGTCGACGAGGGCGTTGGCCAGCATGATGCGTTGGACGCCGAACGTCCTCGCCAACTGCACCTGCCAGATGGTCGCCAATGTGATTGCCCACGAACCGGAATCGAGCTGGCGTTTCCAGAGAGCCGGAGCCATCGTCGTCTTGCCGTGCGGCGCGAGTTTCACACCCGCCTCGGCAGCCCAGGCGGCCATGACCTCGATGTTGTGAGTGATTCGTTTGTCGTCGAGCGTCAACAGCGGCGTCTGGAAGGACGTCGCCGATGGTCCTTCCCGGACGAACTCCTCGATCGAACGTCCCCAGGCGTGGGGTGGAACCGATTTGTGTTCGGGTCCGATCTTTCGCGCTCGTAGGGCGTTGACGGCGTGCGTGTCGATCAAGGTGGAGACCTCCAAGCCGGTGCCGTTGCGTAATTTGCAACGATTGTTGCGCAAAATGTTTGTGATTAGTAGTGTGCATCCAACAGGGGCCGGCCCGCAAGCATTCGAAGGAGATCTCTTGCTTTCATCGCCTCGCGCGGTATGCGTCGGAGAAGGACTCGTGGTTCTCGTTGCCGAGCCCGGTGCCCTCGAAGACTCGGATTCGTTTCGACGTTCGGCAGGTGGGGCCGAAGCCAACGTGGCACGCGTCCTCGTCCAGCTGGGTGTGTCCACGTCCTGGTTGTCACGGGTCGGAGACGATGGATTCGGCCGATACCTGCTACGCCAACTCAGCGAATCAGGTGTCGACGTATCTGCCGTGTCGGTCGACCCTGCACGTCCGACGGGGATCTACGTCAAGGAACGCGGAGCCGGCACCGGCGTCGGACACGATCTGCCGCGCGGCGAGAGTCGCATGACGTACTTCCGGACAGGATCGGCTGCCAGCGCTCTGTCTGCCGAAGACCTGGTTCCCACCGTGATCGAGGGGGCCGCCATCGTCCACCTCTCCGGAATCACCGTCGCGTTGTCGGCCTCGGCCGAGTCGATGTCGAGGGCACTGCTGGCGTCCGCGGCGACCGTCAGCTTCGACCTGAACTTTCGGCCCGCGCTGTGGGGCTCGAGAATCTCCGACGCATCCTCCGTGCTGGCTGACCATGTCCGCGGCAGCGACGTGGTGCTGATGGGTGCCGACGAGGCGCACGAGGTCTTCGGGATCGACGATCCCGCAGCGTTGCGCGCGGAGTTCCCGGAACCGCGTCACCTGGTGGTCAAGAACGACGCGCACGTCGTGACCGCGTTCGACGGATCGTCGCGCGTCGACGTTCCTGCCCTCACACTCGACGTCGTGGAAAAAATCGGCGCGGGCGACGCGTTCGCAGGCGGATTTCTTGCCGGTTTGCTGACCGGGCGCTCGGCTGTGGACAGGGTCCGGCTCGGCCACCTCTGCGCGGCAGGAGCCTTGACCGCACACGGTGACGCGGCCGAAGTCGCTGATCCCTCTCGGCTCGCCGCGGCGCTGGCCCTCCCCGACGCGGAGTGGAACTCGGCACGATTCGCTGATCTGGTGGCGCAATGAGCCAAAGCCTGTCCCGAGCATTGACCATCCTCGGCCTCCTGGGGGAGGAGACGAGGTCGCTCGACCAACTAGCCCGAGAACTGGACGTGCACAAGACAACCGTGCTGCGACTGCTGCGCACGATGGAGTCGGACCGCTTCGTCCAGCACGACGCCGACCACCGATACGTGCTCGGGTCACGATTCTTCGAACTCGCCAACCGCGCACTCGAACAGAGGGATGTGCGCACGGTAGCGAGGCCGCACCTCGCTGCGCTCAACGCCGCAACCGGACAGACGATCCACCTGGCAACCCTCGAGGGTGGCGAGGCGGTGTACATCGACAAATTCGATGCGACGCAGAGCGTCCGGATGTACTCGCGTATCGGAAGACCCGCCCCGTTGCACTGCACGGCCGTGGGAAAGGTGCTGGTCTCCGCACTCCCACGTGCCGAGCAGCGGCAGATCGCGCAACGCATCGAATACGCGCGGTTCACCGACCGGACCATAGATTCCGCCGAGCGGTACCTCGCTGAACTGGACCTCGTAGCCGAGCAGGGCTACGCCGAGGACCACGAGGAACACGAGACGTTCGTCAACTGCGTGGGTGTACCGATCCTCGACGGCACCGGACGAACCGTTGCGGCAGTGTCGATGTCGGTACCGGACATGCTCCTCGACCACGGACAAGTCCTCGGGAAACTACCCGAAATTCTGGCTGTCGCCGAAGCCATTTCGGCCGATCTCGGCTGGAAGCCGACCGAGAAGACCTCGTAAGAAAGGAAAGTAATGAGCGAGAAGATCGCAGTTCGAACCGATGGGGCACCGGCACCCGCACACACGTTCTCCCAAGGGGTGCGCAAGGGCCCGTTCGTGCAGGTCTCCGGGCAGGGACCGGTCGATCCGAAGACCAGCGAGTACCTGTACCCGGGCGACGTCGCCGCCCAGACCACGAGAACGCTCGAGAACGTGCGCGCGATCGTCGAAGCGAGCGGCGCAACGTTCGACGACGTCGTCATGCTTCGCGTCTACCTCACCAAGCGCGAGGACTTCGCCATCATGAACGACGCATACGGCGAGTTCGTCCAGAAGTACACCACCGGAGATGTCCTGCCCAGTCGGACAACGGTATTCACCGGTTTACCTCGCGAAGAGATGCTCGTCGAGATCGACGCCGTCGCGATCGTCTGACGCCGGGTCCGACAACCGGCCGGGCTCCTCTCGTGTCATGGCGGCATTCGCCGTGGGGAGCACGGCCGGGCGACGGATGCACGCCAACCGGCGAGCTCAGACGTTGTCGAGATTCTTGATCGCCACCAGCGCGCTGCGCAGTGCTCGGACAACTCGGTCCCACGGAACCGCCTCCAGCGCACACTCCTCGGCCGCCGCGGATTCTCCACGGAGCATGGCTTCCTGCGCGTACTCGCGCCAAGACTCTGCCTGTTCGGTGCAGAACGCCTCGAAACGTCCGATCTTCGCGCGGTCAGGTCCGCAGACCGACACGATGTCGTCGGCGTCGACCTTCCCACCGGACTCCGCATCCATCTCCAGCAACGTCATCAGTTGCGGCGGAAGCTCCTCGTCGCTGGGGTCCGCGGACCCGTCGACCTGTTGTCGCGTCGTGGGTGGGAACAACACCCCCGACGTGATCGGCGAACTCCTCGTCGACCGTCGCCGCGAACTTCGCCAGGCGGCCTGCGGCATTCACCACGTGCTGTGGGACGAACGGATCGGCGTCGATCGTGCACGCGACATGGACACGGTCCTCGACCAACAAGAACTTCAGCCGCGGATGCCGGCGATTGAGATCCGCGACGACCTCCGCAGCCCGTGTTCGCCCGGCAATACGCTCGACGACGAGCGCATGAATGCGGATCTCGTCTACGCCCGCAGCAGTGACGTATGCGATGACCGGCCCGATGGCGATGCTGACGACTCCGTCGGGCGTGACCGACACCCGATCCCCGAAGGTCTCCAGCAACGGACCCGCCACATCCGGGGGACAAGCCGACTCGTCGGGTGTCGGTGCGGTCGGTGCCTTCGCCCCAGGCCGGAAGAGGAACGAGGGATGCGGGATGTTCCACGCGCATCGGATCTGCTCGACGACCGTCGAACACAACCGGTCGACCCACGCGGCGCCGTCCTCGACGACGAAAATTCCGTCGGCCTCGGCCGGTTGCCAGGGAGGCGGGGGAGAACCGAGCCCCGACGATGCACACACGAGCGTCCCCTCCGCTGTCAGGCGAAGAAGCATTGCTCGCCGCGGTGAGCCCTCGGGCTCGAAGTCGGGAGATATCGACAGCTCCGCACCTGGTTCCAGCGACGCCAGATGATCAGCCAGTTCGGTCGTGAACCTCGTCCAGTCGGACTGCGTTGCAGCGTCAAGGTCTGGACAGTTGTGCTTCGGCATGTTTCTCCCCGTTCCACCAAACTTCGAACATTCGATCGAACAGAAGCTATCGCGGGGTACCGACAAGAACCGGTCAGCGGCGACTGTCCGCTCGGACGACCGTCGCTGGAACGAGTAGCTCGGCAGGCGTCAGCGACCCGTGGTGCCCCTCGAGTGCCGACGCGTTCGCTTCCGCCTGCGTTCTCACCACGGCCGATTCGTCCTGCGCGAGGGCCAGCAGGTCTCCGATTCGTTCGGCGGACGCAGTGGACACCGCCGGGCCGAACCACCCTCGCGACAGTGCGTCCTCGCGGGTGACGACGAGGAAGTGCTCCCCGAGTGACTCCTGCCAGGTCACCTGCACGTCACTACTACTTCCGGTCCGTGTGTAGAGGTAGCGCATCCGGGGTTCTCCGCCCAGGAGCCTGACGCCGTCCCTCAGCTCCGGGGTCGAGTCGTAGTCGAACCTCCGGTCGATGCCAACCATTCCGTGGTCGGCGACGACGATCAGCGCGCCGTCGGGTGGAAGACCGTCGGCGATCGACTCGGCGAGTAGGTCGACATGGCGAAGATGCAGGCGCCATGCGTGCGACTTCGGTCCTCGGACGTGGCCCACCAGGTCGAGGTCACCGTGATAGGCGTAGACCAGCGTCGGGCCGGGAGCATCGAGTGCGTCGAGTGTTCCGGCCGCGAGATCGGCAAGGGAAACCGAGTTGCGGAACTGCGCGCCGCGAAGAGAAGCACGAGTCAGTCCTGAGCTCGCCTGCATCGACGGACCGACGTGAACGACGCGGACACCGTCGTCACGCGCACGTTCGAACGCGGTCGGTAGCGGTTGGAAGTGCTCCGGAACCACATCGGCCGGTAGCCCCTCGGACGCGGACGTCCCGTGGAGTTTCCACTGAAGACTGTTCATGAGGCGTTTGTGGCCCGGAAGCGCGACGAGATATCCGACGACACCGTGCTCTCCGGGAGTGAGCCCCGTGCCAAGTGAGCTGAGGCTCGTCGCCGTCGTGCTCGGAAATCCTGCGGTGATCGATCGGGTGGTGTGTGCAGTGAGGAAGGGCGCGTCGTCCGAATGATCGGCAAGTTGTTCGCTGCCGAGTCCATCGACCATCAGGACACACGCTCGTCGGACACCGTGGAGATCGAGACCGAGTCTGTCGGCAGACGAACTGCCCGTCAGATGCGCGACCACGGACGGCACTACATCGGACAGGGACCCCGTTCCATAGCGCGGTGAAAGCAGCATGACGCAACCGTATGCGCCGCGCCGGCACCGCGCAGCCTCTGTTGTTAACTCGTACAAGCGCCTGACCAGGCGATTTGCGAAGGAGTTCTTCTTGGCGTAACTTTTGTCCAGTCAGAGCGACACGGACACCGACCCGGACCGAAAGGTGCGGGACACGAGGTTGGACGCAGATCGAACTGGCAGCCCCTTACGAGGTAAGAGTTTACATCGTGAGGGACATGAGCGTGTAAGCCCCGAAGTCGAAGCGAAAGCTGACGCAACGGTGTGTGCGTGTTCTTTGAGAACTCAACAGTGTGTCGATGAATGTCAGTGCCGAATGTTTTTGGTGCTCATGCCTTTTGGGGTGTGGGTGTGACATCTTCTTGCTTCATTCTTCCCGTCTGGGGTGAGAAGATTTTTTGTAATGCTAGTTGAGTTTTTTTGCTAGTGATGTGGACTTGATGTCATTTGACTGATTCACGATCTTCGGATTGTTGTTTCTAGAGTCTTTTACGGAGAGTTTGATCCTGGCTCAGGACGAACGCTGGCGGCGTGCTTAACACATGCAAGTCGAGCGGTAAGGCCTT